>CAZWDL010000005.1:22177-97831 GCA_964632995.1 uncultured Saprospiraceae bacterium | reverse complement strand
GTCTTTGTCGCGGCCCCAGCCGATGCTGCCGCTGCCACCGCTGTCTTTGTCGCGGCCCCAGCCGATGCTGCCGCTGCCACCGCTGTCTTTGTCGCGGCCCCAGCCGATGCTGCCGCTGCCACCGCTGTCTTTGTCGCGGGATATGCCTCTTTCTTTAGCAACAGCCTGCAGGGCGTCGTCAAAATAATGGACGAATCCCCTGAGGAGTCCTTCACTATTTTCGGACAGCACTTCTAAATCCTGCTTTCCCGGCTGATCGAACACGATAAATTTGCCATTGTGGAATACCCGGACGCTTGCCTCATCGGCTAACACGATTTGTCCTTCCGGAGAAACACTCATCCCTTCCGTGAGTACAACAGGCTCTTCGCCTTTGATATGGACATGGACCGTTCCGGTCAGAGAGGTGACTACACCAGGGTTTGTAGAATTCTTGGAAGAGAGTTTCATGGTATGCATTTTAGAGGTTTAGCAATCAGATCATAAGGTAGTAAATTCCTTGGCTCTTAATTATTTGCCCGCCATCTTTTTTTCACGAACCACAGCCCATTGCTGCACTTTTCCGGCTTCGTTCAGAAAAAACAGCAATTTGTGTATCGGGTAAACTAAGACCGAACCGGAACGAAGTTCCAACCTGCGGTAAGGTTTCTGGTAGTGTTTAATCACTTTCTGCTCCGCGTCCCCGGTTTTTATTCCGAGGGTTGTCTGTCCGGTATAGTTTTCTCCGGTCAGATGAAAGAATGCGTAGGATCGTCCATTATCGGCAAAATGGAAAAATACAGAAGACTGCTCCTTGTCAGCGATACCGAGGATAATAGATTCATTCACCGGTATTTCGCGATGGATTGCCGGATTGGAGAGAAAAGCCTCCGGACGCAAAGAGTCTACCATTTCCAGCCCCTTTGCGCTGCGGCTGAGGGCGAGAAGGGGTTTCGCTTCGCTTTTCAAAATGCGGATATTTTCCGCAGCGAGACTGCTGCCCAGGGCTTGGGCTTTTCCAAAGTTATCCAAAGCTTTTTGTTCGTCTGCCTGAGTGGCGGCGAGGATACCCAACAGGGTCCAGGCATCGGCGGTAAGCTTCAGCAAGTTCTGCTTCTTAACCATGCGCAAGGCTCGGCTGGCGTAGTATTCGGCATCCTCCGGAAGGTCCAGCAGATGATACGCTATGGCTTTGTTCAAAAAAGCGGTAGCGTAATCCGGGTCCAATGCGATGGCCTGGTCGAAGTTTTCGATCGCCGTTTCCAGCAGCCCGATCCGGGCTTGCCGGCAATCCCGGCTCTGGCAGGGAAACCGCGTCGCGCCCTGCTTCAGGCGGCCTTCCGCATCCAGTTCAATGGGCAACCCGTAGGGAAGTTCGTTTTTATGAAACTGAGGCAGGGCTTCCAGCACGGCCATTACGCCCAGGTTGTTGTACAAATCGCGGCTTTGAAAATCGCGGAGAATGCGGTGCAGGTAAACGCGGGCATCGTCAAAACGCTCAAGCGTAGTGAGTAGGACGGACATTTCGTAAACGTCCACCAGTTCTTTTACCTGGTCAGCGGCATCAGCCGCTAACGCTTGTCTTTCTTCCAGTGAAGGATAGCCATCGAGTTGCGCATCGAGGCCGTAGGCTTCATACAGTCGCTCCAGCAACTCGGGCATCATACCAAAGGTGGGATAGCCGGCAGCGTAAGCCAAAAAACCGCCCAGATGATCAGCCTGGGCTTCGTAATTGAGGCTGTTCTCTCCGTTAGCGACTTTTTCACCGAGCTCACCTCCCGTCTCGGCTGCAAACTGCCGCGACCATCCGTGTTCCTGATAGTAATGCGTCAACTCATGAGCCAGCAGGGCCGCCACGGCGTTGAGCGAATCGGCGCCAAAAGAGCGGCACACCTCGTAGGCTTTGATTTCCAGGCCGATGACCGGCCCTTCCGGGTTCATCCAGGCAATGTACTGACCCGCATTTTGCATAACTAGGCTTGGCCTGGGCAACTGCCGGTTACCCTGTGCCTCGACGAGGTCCTGGAAGATCTTTTTGACAACGGCATACTCCGGGTATTGATCACCGGCCTCATGACCGTAAGGAAAGGAAGCCCCCTCGCCCGCGCGTACAAAGGCAAAAGTGGGTGCTTGGGATTGTCCGAAGAGGAGAACGGGGGCAAGTAGCAACAGATGAACAACAAAGTTTCTCATTATATGCTTGTGGGGTGTGATGTAGGTGAAATATTTTCAACGTAAGCTGCAAAAAACCTGCTGATACAGGAAGAGAGATAGCCATAAATCCGCATGGTTCTCCCAGTCTCCCGCTTATGTCCAAAAGTTGGCCGTATAGTAATCAAAAGCTCTATTTCAAAAACGTCGCCGCCTTCTCCAGTATCCCCTGCCGGGCCAGAAAGGAAGCGTAGAGCTTGCGCAGCAGTTGATCCTCCGGGTAAGCCTGCAGCAGCCGTTCGTAGCGCCGGCCGGCGTCATAGAACAAACCGCTATCTTCCAGTAAATATGCTTCGATCAACATTTGTTCTTCCGGCGTGCTGTTCAGATAGACGGGGTCTTCGAAGTGAAAGGCCAGTGTTTCTTCCAGGGCCTGCGGAGCGAAGGTGAAAGTCAGCGCCGCGGAGCGTTGTGCCGGCGCCGTGCTGTTGGTGGGCAAAGGCATATCTTCCTGATGCGGCGTCACCATCCAGTAATAGGCGGTTCCCGGATTGAGGTAAAGCTGATCGAAGTCAAGCGTAAAAACCGTATCGGGGGTGCTGGCTTTGAAAGCCAGCATATCGTCCGATTGGCGGTAAATGAACAGGTCATACGCTGAAACATCCGCTTCGGCGTTCCAGTTGAAGGTGACGTATTGGCCGACGAGCGCGCCGCGGATCAGCACATTGGCGGCGAGGCCGTATTCGCCTTTAGCCCAGCCCTTGATGCCGCCCGAGCGGGTCATATATTTTTCGTGATAACGCTCCAGCGATTTATCGTCATTGGCGCTGGTCACCCCTTCGGTGACAAATCGCCAGAAGCGGCTGATAAAGTTGAGCTGCCGGCGGTCACTTTTTTCGCGCAGAAGGGACTCCAGGTCGTAGATGCCGCCTTTATCGAGCAATTCGGGCTGCCCCTTGAGGAGTAGCTTGGTCATCCCTCCATCGACAAACTTGATGAAGCCCTTGGAGGGCAGCTCTTGTCCGGGAGTGACCCGGGAAGGTTGCGACTGCCGGTCAGGCAGGTATTCGACCTTGCCAAGTGTTGTGAGCACGATGACTTTTTCCTGGGCCGTGAGGCTTACGCCAAAAGTTAAAAAAAGAAATAGGGAAAGCAGGTGTTGTTTTCTCATGATTCGTAGGATATATTTAATGGACTGTTCCTTACCTGGGAAACAGCTTATTCTTTTGAACAGTTAAGTGCTTCTTTAAAGTTCCTTATTCTGCGGAAGCAGGCGCTGAATGAAGGGAACCTTTTTGCGAATCAGGTTCTCGTAAATCATTACGAAGTCGTAAGCCAGTACCAGCGCCAGAATACCGAACGCAAAATCGAATTTAACCCGGAAAAACTGAAAAAGCAATGCAATTAAGAAGAACAGCGCTACAAATTCGATTAACTGCAGTACACGGGTGATCCCGTGGAAAGCTTCATTGAAGCGACGGTACACCCAGTGGATGACAATGACGTTGGCATAGGTGAAAAGAATTGCGAGCAGACGGGAGACCCAGATGGGTACTTCGTAGATGTAGTCTCTGTCCAGGATCATGGAGAGAATGTTCGCATGAATGAACACCCCGTACATATCGGGAAAGGAGCGGCCGGAATACTTTGGATTAAGTGGTGTGAAAAAGCGATCCAGCAGTGACTCATTAATCCGGTGCTCTCCTATGAAGCCCAGCAGTACGGCTTTGTCTTTTACTCCGGCTGACAAATCGACCGTTGAGTCCAAAACAGTAGCCATATCATATTGGGCAAAGTAATTTTCTCCACCTATATAATTGATGCGTTCCACTTCCCGGTCTCGCTGCTGCAATAACCGTACCGCTTTGGGATCCATTTTTTCCGCTATGGCAACCGCGAAGGCATCTGCTCGTCCCAAGCGGGTGCGTTCGGAAGGGCTGAACAGTCGTACGGTCCGGCTTTCATTCGAGACAAAATTGGCATAGCCCATGGTGGCGTAGTTGGAGAAAAAGGTGTCACAAGCGATCTCCTCTTCAAAGAGGTTCTCCTCTTCATTGTAGTTCCACAATGAAGTGGCCAGCACGACGTTATCCGCTTCGCGAATACTGGCTTGCAGCAAACTGTCGGTACGAGGCTCCTTGCGTCCTTCCAGCATAATGTCAACGCCGATCACCCGGGCGCCCGCGTCCGACAAGCGGCTGATGACCCGCGCCAGCTCAGCCCGGCTGGGTTCGCCTACATCGACCAGGATGATGCGATCTTTAAATTCACCGGGGGCCACCGCCTCATCGCGCAACTGCGAAAAGACGATATCCGTCACCTCGTAATCCTTCAATCCGTAGTTAAAAGGATCGAGGAAATGCAGGTTGAGCCGGATAAAGTCCAACAATCCGATGAAGGACAGAATCAGGATGGTGATGATGATGCTATGGGGCCTGAAAAGGTATTTATGCATGGTAAAAATTGCTCGGGGACGAGTTACGGAATATTTTACTGTCCCGGCCGGATTTTTCTACGAACATAGGATAAAAACCGGATTGGAGTTTAGTTCCCGGCGCACTAGTGCGCCGGGAACTAAATACTTCACAGTTAATTCTGCTTCTTTTGGCGGTATCCTTCGTTGCTCCCCGACCCTTCGGGTACGGGGCAGGCCGTCGGTCAGGTAGCTCCGGCTGAATGTCGTCAGGTTAAGGATTTTGGCCCGGTGTATTCAGGGGGGCGCCCCAAAGCGACCCCCCTGAATTTCCTGATAATGATAACGCGGCCGTCGGCTTCCCTTTCCATACGCAAATCCGGAAAGCGAGCGGAAAGGGCGATAAATTCCTCCCTGGTCAACGCATGCTGTAGCATCACCGGACCGTACTGAAGCAATTCTGTCAGGGAGTTCTCTCTTGCGCCAACGGCAGCCATACGGCAAGTAGTTTTGTTTCTTACAAAATAAAGAAAATTTCCTGTTTTCGTGGTTTTCCTAAAAAAGTCTACATTTCCGGCATGAAGGCTTACAACCTCGATACGGCGCGACAGCATCCCGGTGAAGTCACCGAGCTCTACCTGCATCATTGCGGATTGACGGAGGTTCCGGAAGTTGTATGGCATTGTCCGCATTTGCGAAAGCTGGAAATTACCGGGAATCAGCTTCAAACCCTGCCGGCCGCCTTTGGTGAACTCCGTCAGCTGGAATACCTGAGCCTGGCCGGTAATAAGTTGGAGCAGCTCCCCGGCGAGCTGGCCTTCCTGCCGCAGCTGCATTACCTCGATCTGTCGGACAACCGCTTCGAAAGCCTGCCCGAAGCGCTGCTTTCCCTCACCGGGCTGCGTTTTTTATCCCTCAAGGAAAATATGTTGGCGGAATTGCCTTCGGAAACGGAGAACTGGCAACAGCTGGAGCAGCTCGACCTCAGCGAAAATCAGCTTAAAAGACTGCCGGTGCGCCTCGGCCACCTGCGTGCGCTCCGGGACCTGCGGCTGAGCGGCAACCGCCTGCGGAGCCTGCCGCAAACCCTGGGCCGGCTGCGGCAATTGCAGCGACTGGAAGCGGATAATAACCGGTTGAAGGGATTACCTTCGGGCATCATTGACGGTTGGCGTCAACTGGAGCGCTTGCAGCTATCGGGAAACCGCCTCGCTGAAATCCCTGAAAACATCCGCCATTGCGCCCCGCTTGCTCATCTCCTGTTGAATGACAACCGGCTGGAGCAATTACCGGCGGAGACCGGAGAACTGTCGTGGCTGCGCCGCCTCGAAGTAAGAAATAATAAACTGACCAGCTTGCCGGAAAGCCTGGGACAATGCCGCTTTTTGCAGCAGCTCGACGTCTCAGAAAACACCTTGCGGGAAATTCCGGCCACCCTGGCCCGCTGCGATCGCCTGGAGCAATGCTCCCTGCGACGCAATGCGCTGCGCGATCTGCCGCTACTGCCTTCCGGTCTGCGCAGGCTCGATCTCTCTCATAATGAGTTGGCGGAGGTCCCGGATACCGTCGTTTCCCTGAAACAGCTCCGTCAACTGGATCTGGGATACAATGAAATCGAATCGCTGCCGGGTCTTTTCGGGCAACTACATACTTTGCAGGAACTACGGCTGAGTGGTAATCCCATCCGAGACTTTCCCACCCCGTTACTACAACTCGATAGCCTGGAACAACTGCGCGGTGCAATCACGGGCAAAGCACGGGAACGTCTGCTGCGCCTGCTGAGCGCTTTCCGACAACAAGATACGCCGTCCCGTCTTCGCCCGGCATTATACCGTATCTTCAACGGAGAGGAACAGGTGTTGGCGACTTTCTCCTTAGAGGATTTACGCTGGGGGCTGCGCTTCCCCATCAAGGAATTGCGCCTGCTGTTCCGGGAGCATCTCATCCGGAAGCGGGGCGCCCGCCGCCCGCTGGGACAGGGCGCTGTCATCGCGGTAGCCGGCTCTATACCGGTGGATGGCGAATTGCTGGTAAACAGGCTAGATAGACAGGGCATGAGTCTCGTTGCCCCCGGAGGCAACGGTCTCACTCATCTGGTCCTTGGAGAACAATTGCCGGAAGATTTACCGCTGGATGCTTCCCTCACCTTTCTCGATATCGCTACCCTGAATACCTTTTTACGACGAGCCGAGGGCCGCTTACCGGCAACGAAAAACCCGCAACAGCTGGAACGCCTGCGCCAGCTGCTATTGCATCCGGAGCCGGCCAATGTGCGCCTGGCCCTGCAACTGCTACGTGGGAGCGGAGCGCCGCCCGCTCTGCTCACCGACCTGTTCTTTGTATGGAAGACCGTCAAAAACCGCCGCCTGAAAAAAGACCTGCGCCAACTGCTGGAATTACACCTGCCGGAAGAAGACCGGCGCCTGCTTTCCCTGCGCCTGGGGCTGTCGCCTTCCCTTCCACATGTACAGCTGGAACAGAATATCCTTCGCTTCGGGCAGGGGAAGTCGATTGATGAGCGGCGGCTGCGGGAGCTGGTGCGCGCGCGGATCGCATAGGCCTCCCGAAGCTGCGGCTTTCGTATTTTTTCATTCTCCCCTAAACGCAAAGATCTCCGACCGGGTACGCGCCTCATCCATGATCGTTTTCATCTCCTCTATTATTTCGGGATGCTGCTCCGCGATGTTGTTGGTCTCGCCCGGGTCTTCGGAGAGGTCGTACAGTTCCAGCGGCGCATCGGGATCCTCATTAACGCCGAGGCGAACGGCCTTCCAATCGCCCTTGCGTACCGCCTGCTTACCGCCCTGCTCGTGGAATTCCCAGTACAGGTATTCGTGTTCCGGCTGCTGGCCGCCGCGCAGGGAAGGCAGGAAGGAGATGCCGTCGATGTTGGCGGGCGCTTCGATGCCGGCCAGTTCACAGACGGTGGGTAGCATATCCCAGAAGGCGGAGATATGCTCGTTGCTGCTCCCCGCTTCGATGGTGCCCGGCCACAGGGCGATCGTCGGCACGCGAATGCCGCCCTCATAAAGGTCGCGCTTGTAGCCGCGGTAAGGCCCGTTGCTGTCGAAGAAATCGGGGTCGGCGCCACCCTCCTTGTGGGGGCCGTTGTCGCTGGTAAAAATGACGAGGGTGTTCTCCACCAGTCCCAGGGCTTCCAGTTTATCCAGTACTTCGCCTACCTGATGATCGAGGCGGGTGACCATGGCGGCGAAGGTAGCGTGGGGTTTTTCCACCGAGCCGTAGGGCCCTTGCCGGTAGCGCGGACCTTCGTCTACGCCCTCGTAGGGGGTTTCGGGAAACTGCCCCTCGTAGGAGGCAAAGATACTGTCGTTGGGCACTTTCAGTTCTGCATGGGGCGTGATATGGGGGTAAAACAGGAAGAAGGAAGTATCCTGATGATCTTCAATGAACTGTATCGCCCGGTCGTGAATCAGGTCGGGGGCATAAGTCCCTTCCTGTTGTCCTTCGTTTTCCGGAAGGAGCACCTTATCTTTATTATCCCAGAGGTAATAGGGATAATAGTGATGCGCCAGGCGCTGGCAGTTATAGCCGAAGAAACGGTCAAATCCCTGGTTGACCGGGTCGCCCTCCGAGCCGGGGTAACCCAGCCCCCATTTGCCAAAGGCGCCGGTGACGTATCCGGCATTTTTCAGCAACTCGGCCATGGTAACGATACTATCGGCCAGCGGATACTGCCCCTCCGGCTGTACTTCTTTGTTGCCGCGGATAAAGGTATGGCCGGTATGGCGTCCGGTCATAAGCGCAGAACGGGAGGGCGCACATACAGTGCTCCCGGAATAGTGCTGAATAAAGCGCATGCCCATTGCGGCCATCCGGTCGAGGTTGGGCGTCCGGATTTTTTCCTGGCCGTAGGCGCCGACATCACCGATGCCGAGATCATCGGCCAGGATGTATACAATATTAGGGCGCGCAGCAGCAGACTGCACGGATTCATCATCAGGCTGCTGCTGTACGCCGTCAGCGGAGCAGGAACAAAGCAGCGCCAACAGAGCGAAGAAGAACAGTTTTGACATAGATCGAGTAAGCATCATAAGTTTTGTATTTACAGGTTTCAGGAAAGCTGAAAGTAGTCAGCATGTTTTAAGTAAGCGGTTTAAATAGGAACTCAACAACTTTTTTGTTTTTCTTTTATAAAAAGTGGATTAAACTTTCTTTATACACTTGGATTTTGAAAATCACCCTGACAGCTTGTAGAAGGAATAATAATTAAAATTCAAAATATTTTTACTTCCAATACCCATGAAAGTAGTTGGAATAGGCATGTCGGCCGGTGGAATGGAAGCCGTCTCAGAATTTCTCGAGCATCTCCCAAAAAATACGAGAACTGCTTATGTGTTGATACAGCACCTATCGCTCAATCACAGGAGTATTATGAATGAGTTGCTGGCCAAGCACACTACTCTTCCCATTTCCATCATCGAGGAACCGACCTTTCTTGAAGCCGACCATCTGTATCTGATGCCCGCTGATAAAAACTTCACTTTCGAGAAGGGCATGTTGATGGTTCACGACCGCGATCCACAGGAAACGCTGCATCTCCCTATCGACCTGTTCTTCCATTCCCTGGGACGGTCGCTGAAAGAAGAGGCGATCAGCGTTATTCTTTCCGGTTCCGGCAATGATGGCGCCCGGGGAATACGCACCATTAAAGAAAACGAAGGGCTGGTGCTTGTCCAGTCTCCTGCAAGCGCGAAGTTTGAGAGCATGCCGCGGGCAATCGTGGACCTGCGCCTGGCCGATTATATTGATACGCCGGCAAATTTGGCGAAAACGCTTGGCCGAATCCTTGCAATCCAGTCCCGAAGCAGAAAGAGCAAGGCGAGCAGCAACCAGGCTAATCCCCATTTCGACCGCATCATTGCTGCCGTCTGTGAGGCTTCTAACATCAACTTCAAAGCCTACCGTACGCAGACCTTGCTGCGGCGGATGGAGAACCATATGACGTTGCAGGGACTCCATGATTGGAATCAATATACCGCCCTCATTGAAACCGACGCGAAAGCAGCCCAAACACTGGGCCGTAACTTCCTGATCAGCGTCACTCAGTTTTTTAGAGATTCCGAAGCTTTAAAGGAGCTGAAAACTAAAATCATTCCGTCGATCGCCGCCCACCAGGAAGAAAAAAGCATCCGGATCTGGATACCTGCCTGTTCTACCGGTGAAGAGGCTTATTCCATAGCCATTTTGTTGACCGATTATTTGACATCAAAGAACTTTCCCCTCAATTTTAAAATATTTGCTTCGGATATTGATACCAGGGCGCTGAAGATAGCCTCCACGGGATGCTATCCACCGGGCATTGAAGCAGATGTTCCGCTACGCTTTCTATCCCGCTATTTTAAAAAAGAAGCGGAAGCATACTGTATTCACCCTGAAATTAAAGAAAAAATACTCTCCGCCGCCCACGACACCCTTGATGATCCGCCCTTCATCCGGCTGGATCTGATCTCCTGCCGTAACTTATTGATCTATCTTACCCCTGCTTATAAAAAAAACTACTGGCTACCTTTCACTTTTCCCTGAATGAGAAAGGTTTTCTCTTAATCGGATCCAGTGAATCCGTCGGGGGATTGAAAAACGTGCATGATAAAGTTTCCGGTAAAACATCCGTTTTCCAAAAAATTTCCGGTGACCGGGAACAAATGCGCTCCCGGCTTCGGAGAACAAGCAACCCGGATTTATCCAGACGGCGTGCGCTTCCATTGGATCCGGCTTCAGCCGGCAACTCATGGAATACCGGCAACGACAAAAGGCCTAAAAAAACCTCCGATTTTTACTACAACGCTCCAATGGAAGAAGAAAACAGGAATGATCCTTATACCCGGCACTTACTGGAAACATTCAGTCCCACCTCTGTTTACGTCAATAAAAACCTGGATGTCCGTTACCTCAATGGCAACCTGGAAAACTTCCTGCATCTGCCGCAGGCAGTCGCCCAAATGAACCTGCAGAAAATGATGGACCGTGAAACGAGCATCATCTTCAGGAACGGAGTTCAGGAAACACTGGATATCGGCAAACCCATACTATACCGCGATACCGTCTTCATTAATAACAATCAGAAAACAGAAGCCGATCTTACGTTTCAACAAGTGGAGATCCAGGGCATCAAAGAAGAGATAATTCATATTCAAATAGACCTGAAATCAATGCGCCGGACGAAAAAGCCCGACGTCAAAGAAATAAAGAAAAAAGACCAGATTTCCCAGCACCTGCTGTCCCTGGAAAAACGATTGAACCAGTCCCAAAAAGAAACCAGGCGACTGGTTGACGAACTGGAAGTCACCAACGAAGAACTGGAAACTTCCAATCGCGAGTTGCTCGCCGCTAATGAAGAGCTGCAGAGCACAAACGAAGAGTTGCAGTCTACCAACGAAGAACTATACACGGTCAACAGTGAACTGCAGGCCAAAAACAGAGAACTGAACACCATCAATAATGACCTTGACAACCTGCTGAAAAGCACGGAATTCGGCACTATCTTCCTGGATACCGACCTTAAAATAAGGAAATTCACCCCCGCCATCCGCGAACAGTTCGACTTGCTGCCAACTGACATCGGACGGCCAATTACCAATTTTTCCAGCAAACTGGAAAACCTGGATATCGGAGATATATGCCGGAAGGTGGCCGATTCGCTGGAACCTTTCTCCCGCGAAGTCAGCAATGATAAAGGCAATCATTTTCTGCTCCGCATCTTCCCCTACCGAATCTATGGGGAGACCTTCAACGGCCTCGTCGTTACTTTCGTCAATATCGATGATTAATACCAGGCACGCGGCCAGATTAAAAACCTGGCCGGCAAGTTCGAAGCAATTTTCAACTATGCCGACAACATCATTCTGGTTTTAGACAGAAATGGTAAGGTGCTGGAAGCCAACGGAAAACTTGGCCCCTACGCTGCCAAAGAGCTTCTCGGCGCTCATTTGCATGACCTCCTTCCCAAGAATCCAGGACAGCAAATCAAGGATACCCTGCAGCGCATGTGCATAGAGAACAAAACACAAAAACTAAGCATCCAACTAAATAAAGAAAAGGAACAAAGGCTTTATTACGATCTCAGCTTTATCCCCACAAAACACCAAAACAACTCCGCCGTAGAAAACCCGGCCTACGCTACTGTACTGGCTACCGACATCACCAGGCGGGAGGAATCCATCCGATCCCTGGAAAACTCCCTTAATGAGTTCAAAGGCTTCATGGACAACGCCGTCCAGCAAATGATCCTGGTAGATAAGGAAAGTATCATCCGCTACATCAACCGAACGGTCTACACCAGCTCCTCTAAGGAAGACTTGATCGGAAGAAAAGCGACGGACTTTGTCAGCCCCGCTGACCGGGAAAAGTATCTGAAAATGATTGAAGGAATATTTGACGGTAAACCTTTTGATTCAATCTCGATCACGCACCTTAATGAGAAGGGTGAAGAAATTGAATTTGAACTGATCGCCACCCCGGATATCATCAACAACAAGATAGGATACGTGGCCATCATCAGTAAGGATTCAATGAGAGAAAAAAACGAAGGCGGTTAATCAGGGAAGAAAGGCGCGTGCGAAATCATGCCCCCAAGCCCGTTTTTATGGCTCCTCCGCCTCTTCTCGACATCCGTTGAGCAAGACCTTGCTTATCTTTTACCGCCTTATCACTGTTGCGCCTGTCCGGAACCAACACCAAGCTGCTCTTTCAGGGCCATTATCCTGCTGTAAGAGCTCTTGATTCGTTCGGATGAGATCTTTCCTTCGTCCAGCAGGCGCCTGATCGCCTCAATGGCCTTTGGCGCTATAGATTCATCGTATTCCAGGTTATTCCCGAAGGTAAGCACATCGACGCCGGCCTCTATAGATTTCAGGATAATCGTGTCAAAATCGAAAAGCCCGTGGACGGCCTTCATGTTTAGGTCGTCGGAGAAAACTACGCCCTCGAAGCCGATGCTGTCCCGGAGTAAGCCGTTGATGTAATGCGGAGAAAGGGTAGCCGGGTACAAGGAATCGATCCGGCTGTTGTACACGTGGGCGGTCATGACGGCTACTGCGGCATCGGTTTTCAGCAACTGGCGGTAAGGCTCCAGCTCTGCCGGCTGCCAGGTATCGCTTACATCCGTAAAGCCCGCGTGTGAATCGCTCGCGGAGCTGCCGTGACCGGGGAAGTGCTTGAGGACGGAGGCGATGCCGAGGGAATCATGAACACTGATCCAGGTGCGGGCGTGCCGGATCACCGCTTCCGGATCGTCCGAGAAGCTTCTTTCGATCCCTCCGATTACCGGATTGTCGGGGTTGACGTTGAGATCTGCTACCGGAGCAAAATTGACGTTAAAGCCGAGGGAACGGAGGTTTTCCGCATTCTGTCGGGCGTAATAAGCCGTGGAGTCCAGATTATCCTGTTCTCCGAGGTGCTGCGCGCTGGGCAGGTCGGGAAAGCCGTAGCGGGGCTTCAGGCGATTGACCCGGCCGCCTTCCTGATCGACAGCCACCATCAAGGGCTGTGGCGCCAGCGCCTGGATACCGGAGATCAGCTTTTTGACCTGCCCGGGTGACTCGATGTTGCGATCAAACTCCTTATTGACCACGTCGTAGTCGAACAAAACGATGCTGCCGGCCAGCCCCTGCGCTATCTGCTCCTTGATGGTCGGACTGACTTCTTCAATATGCTTGCCCCGGAAGCCGATCATGATCATTTGCCCGATCATGGCATCGGTGACTGCTTCGCCGGTTTCCTGCGCTGCCTGCTGCTCGGTGGAAGGCGTGCAACCCAGTGATAAAAAGAGAACGGAGAAAATGGCGACAGCTTTGACTGTGTACATAGGAAATAGAATACTGTAGTGGTGAAAAAATAAGAAATCCCCTCTCCGGTTGTGGAAAGAGGGGATTCCGGTATTTGTACAAAACGGGACATGTATCAGACGTCCACGTTCGCGTACTTGGCATTCGCTTCGATAAACGCGCGGCGCGGGGGAACATCCCCGCCCATCAGCATGGAGAACACGCGGTCGACCTCGATAGCGTCCTCGATAGTTACCCGGCGCAGGATACGCGTATCGGGATCCATCGTGGTTTCCCAAAGCTGTTCGGCATTCATTTCACCAAGACCCTTATAGCGCTGTATCTTTATACCGCTCTTATCGTTTTCTCCACCACCGTAGGCCTTTACGGCTTCGCGGCGTTCCTCTTCGCTCCAGCAGTAGCGGAACTGTTTGCCTTTACTTATCCGGTAAAGGGGCGGCTGGGCGATATAGATGTACCCCTTTTCAATGAGCGGGCGCATGTAGCGGAAGAAGAAAGTGAGGATGAGGGTAACGATGTGGCTGCCGTCGACGTCGGCGTCACACATGATGATTATCTTGTGATAACGCAATTTCTCGATGTTGAGGTGGCGGCCTCCTTCCTCAGTTTCCTCGATACTTACGCCGAGGGCAGTAAACATATTTTTGATCTCCTCGTTCTCGTAAATCTTGTGCTCGAGGGCTTTTTCCACGTTGAGGATCTTACCCCGCAGCGGCAGGATGGCCTGGAAGTTGCGGTCGCGGCCTTGTTTGGCGGTGCCACCGGCCGAGTCGCCCTCTACCAGGAAGATCTCCGCTTCACCGGGGTCGCGCGAGGAGCAGTCGGCCAGCTTGCCGGGCAGCCCGCTACCGGTAAGCGCATTTTTACGCTGCACCATTTCGCGGGCCTTGCGCGCTGCCTGCCGGGCGGTAGCCGCCAGCACGACCTTGTCGAGAATGCGCTTGGCTTCCCGCGGGTTTTCCTCCAGGTAATGACCGAGCACCTCGCCGACACTGCGCGAGACGATCCCGGTCACTTCAGAGTTACCCAGCTCGCCTTTAGTCTGTCCTTTGAATTGCGGTTCGGGCACCTTGACGGAAATCACGGCGGTGAGCCCTTCACGGAAGTCATCACTGCTGGGCTTAAGCTTTTTGAAAAAATTATTATCCTCCCCATACTTGCGAAACACCCGGGCGATCGCCATCCGGAAACCGTTGACATGGGTGCCCCCCTCACGGGTATTGATATTATTGACGTAGGAGTAAATCGTCTCGGAGTAAGAAGTATTGTACTGCAGAGCGACATCCACCTCAACATTGTCTTCCTTCCCCGTTACGAAGATGGGCCGTTCGGACAGCTTTTGTTTTGAAGCATCGAGAAACTGTACAAACTCCTTCAGGCCGCCTTCTGAATGAAATTCTTCACTTTTAAAAGCGCCGTCTTCTTCCTTCACCCGCTCGTCGGTCAGCTTTAGCGTCAGTCCGGGGTTGAGAAAAGATAACTCCCGCATCCGATGGGCGAGAATGTCATATTTGTAAAAGACTTCCTCAAAGATCGTCTCGTCCGGATGGAAAGTGATGATCGTACCGCTGCCTTCGGACTCGCCGATCACTTCCACCCCTCCTTTCGGTTTACCTTCGGAGTACTCCTGCTGCCAGACTTTTCCGTCCCGGTGTATTTCGGCGCGCAGGTTGGATGATAGTGCATTCACGCAGGAAATACCGACACCATGCAGACCGCCGGACACTTTGTAGGTGTCTTTATCAAACTTACCTCCGGCGTGCAGCAAGGTCATAACGACTTCCAGCGCCGATTTTTGTAGTTTGCTGTGCATGCCGGTGGGTATGCCGCGGCCGTCGTCTTTTACCGTGATGGAATTGTCGGAATGGATGATTGTTTCGATATAGTCACAATACCCGGCAAGATGTTCGTCAATGGAGTTGTCGATGACCTCCCAGACAAGGTGATGCAGGCCTTTCGTATCGGTACTGCCGATGTACATACCCGGTCGTCTGCGAACCGCCTCTAATCCTTCCAGCGCCTGAATATTGCTGGCACTGTATTCTCCTGTTTTTGCTTTCAAAGGCTGATTTTCTTTTAGCTGATTCATACTGCAAAGATACTAAAATTTTATGGCATTCATTAGGGTTATGCCTGCTAAACAAGCCGTGACGAAACTACTTCCGTAAACTGAAGGCAACGGCCTGAAATCGTATGATACTGAGTAATATAAGTCGATGCCGGCGGTACTCGGCCAAAAGCCGGTATGCCCTTGGGTTTGTTTGCCGATTTCAAAATAATTTCACCATTTACTAAACGCTTTTCAAACTGGAAAAGTTATTTATACAACCGTGGAATGAAGAAGCTGCCATTCATGCCCTTCCAACAGGCCGGCAGAACCGGCCTGTCAGGGAAAGCAGTACTTAACCTGGATTAAAGCCAGGAGAAGAATAAGTTTTGTTACATTGCTACGCGCCACCTGTTATCATTCAAAAAACGGAACGCCAACATGGAAGTGCTCGTCGATCGCCCGGCAGAAATGAAAAAAGCCGTTGTCAAATTGTTGAAATACGCCGGCGACCGGAAAATATTTGCCCTGAGTGGAGAAATCGGCGCCGGAAAAACGACCCTGGTCCAGGCTTTCTGCCGGCATTTGGGCGTGGAAGAGGCCGTGACGAGCCCAACCTTCTCCCTGGTCAACGAATATGAGTACTACGACCCAAAGAGCGGTGAGACCGCCCTGATTTACCACCTGGACCTGTATCGCCTGGAAGACATCGAAGAGGCGTTGAACATCGGTATTGAAGAAATACTGTACCGCGACGCCTACCTGCTTATCGAGTGGCCGGAACTCATCGAACCCTTGCTGCCCGAAGACGTGATTCGAATAAACATTGAAATAGTCAATAATTCCAGGCGAAAAATCCTATTTTTGTAACCATGCCCTGGAATTTACGCTATGAGTGAAAAGGACCGTCGGATATCTTTACCTAGAGAATTTACCGGAACCCGGTATGAGACCCAAACGGAAATGCTACAAGTGCAGCAAAAGCCTAACAAGCTGTACATCGGCATTCCCAAAGAGGTGACCATTCAGGAAAACCGGGTGGCGCTGGTGCCCTCCTCCGTCGCTACGCTGATCGCTTATGGCCACCGTGTCATCGTCGAAACAGAAGCCGGTGAAAAATCCAATTATTCCGATCACGACTATTCTGAGGCCGGCGCCGATATTGCCTACAGCGCCGAACAGGTATACAAGGCCGAGATCATCATCAAGGTCGCGCCGCCTACGCTGAAAGAAATAGACCTGATGCACCCCAACCAGATCCTCATTTCTCCTTTGCAGCTGCCGATCATTTCGGGGGAATACATCAACAAATTGCGGCAAAAGCGGGTCATCGCACTGGCTATGGAGTACATCAAGGATGAATCCGACACTTTTCCCGTCGTACGCATTATGAGTGAAATGGCCGGCATCGGCGCCATGCTGACCGCCGCCGAGCTGCTTTCCTCCACCAGCGGAGGCAAGGGCGTGCTCCTGGGCGGCATTTCCGGGGTCCCCAGCGCCAAAGTAGTTATCCTGGGCGCCGGCATCGTCGCCGAATACGCCACCCGCACTGCGCTGGGACTAGGCGCAGAGGTTCGCATCTTTGACAATAATATTTACAAATTAAAACGCATCCAGAATCAGGTCGGACAGCAACTATACACCTCCGCTATTATTCCCCAATATCTCGAGCAGGAGCTGCTCACCGCGGATGTAGCCATCGGAGCCATGCACTCCAAGTCGGGACGCACTCCCATCATCGTCAGCGAAGATATGATCGTCAAAATGAAACCGGGCTCCGTAATTATCGACGTAAGTATAGATCAGGGCGGTTGCTTCGCCACTTCGGAGGTAACCACCCTGGATAATCCGACTTTCGTCAAACACGATATCATTCATTACTGCGTACCCAATATCTCCTCGCGGGTGTCCCGAACCGCTTCCGTTGCGGTAAGCAATATCCTGACCCCCATCCTGCTGAAAGCCGGCAGCACCCAAAGTATTGAACACTTGCTCTTCAGTAATCATGGCCTGCGCCACGGGGTCTATATCTATAAGGGTTGCCTGTGTAATGAATATCTCGGCGAACGCTTCCAGATCAAATCCACCGACCTGGATCTGCTTATCACTTCCAACTTGTAAATAGTGCGCAAAGGGCAGCTGTGCCGGCAGTAAGCGGCACGCAGAGCCGCAGAGGGCTCTCGCCATCACTGCACCGTCAACTTCACCTGCAGCGTGGCTCTTAACTCCGGATCGTAACTTTCAAATCGCAGATCATTGACGCCCTCTATACGGATCCTTCCGAACAGGTCTTCCTGATCGAACAGCAACAGCAGCGCCGGCGTCCGGGCATGCCAGAGATAGGTGAGGGTTTCTTCTTCCACCTCATCATCCAGGTTTTGCAGCACACAGGTTTCCGTGTTGACCTCCTGTCGATCGCTGTAGCGTAAGCGATAGCTGACAGTCACCTTTCCCGTAATGCCGAAATTGAGTTGGAAATCTTCCAGGGAAAGCGTAAAGCCGTTGTAATCGAGCAGCGCGCCGTCATCACAGTAAGCGCTGCTCAGGCTCGCGCATCCCCCGTTGAGCAGGTCGCAATCTTCTTCAAAGACAAGAAGGCCGCTATCCTGGAGGATTTTTGCTTCGTAGGGGGTCCAGTTTTTACCACAGACGATACTACAGGCTTCCTGCTCGGACCGCCCCAGGTAAGCGATTCGGCTGCTGATACAACCGTTGCCGTCACGCACCATGAGCAGGTAAGGCTGATTGGGATCGTAAGGTCCGGGAATTTTGGCGGTATTGCGAAAAGAGAACTCATCCACTGCAAAGGAGTAAGGGGGGACACCGCCCTGCACCTCTGAGAAGATCAGGTTGCCTTCGGCGTCGATAGTAGTACGGAACCGCGTCATCAGGCCGTTATGATCCAGGCAGGGGTAATCATTGACGCGGAGCTGATAAAAGGCATCATCGGGATAGAAGGGTGCCGTAGCGGGCACAGCGGTTTCCCGGATAACGCTATCCGTACAAGCCTGGCTGAGCAGTTGTTGCAAGTCAATGATATCCTCTCCTCTGAAAATAGCGGGATCTATGTAGATCAGGTTATTCAGGCGTTCGTAAACCACATCGAGTATCTGGCGTAATTCGCCGGCCCAGCCGGTTTGAGTGAACGGACGAAGTACCCGGCATTCATCTCGAATGTACACCGGTACGGGCACCGGAATATCCGCCGATTTGTCGACCCGCCAGCGCCATTGGGCATCGGCGCTTCCTTCCATCCAGTTGGCCGACAGCAAAGACATTACACAACTGTAGCTGAGATACTCTTCAAACTGCAGCAAAGTATTGAGCTTGCGTCCCGATTTTAAATTGAGCGCAATGCTGCTGAGTAAGGGGCCTGTATCTTCAAAAAACAGATGCATGACGGTGTCGCTGTCCATTTTGGCGTAAGCCAGCGAACGGACCCCCACCTCGCCGTTGGGCAGAAATTCTCCGAAAAAGAGCGCTGTATCTCCGGCTGTATTATAGACTTTAGCAATGATGCCCTGCCCATCCGGACCGGCGGAGTTGGGCTCAAAAAGCACCGTAGCCTGCGAGGCAGAAACCGGATCGTCGTCTTCTATAATGGGAGAATCAAATATCAGGCCTTCCTGATTAAAGCAGCCGGCAAGCAGCAAGCTAAGGAATAGTAAAAACAAAAAAGTATGGGTAAATCGGTTCATGACATAGTTGATTTAGAGTGCCGGCCCCTGCGAACGGCTTTTTCATTGTTTTGCCCGGCTTTTTACTGAGCCGGAACCAGTAAGAAGGCCTTAACGTAACCGCTGCGCCCTTCAAAACGCACGCGCCACCACCAGCGATCGTGTTTTTCCAGCAACTCTACCTGGTCCCCGGGGCGAAAGCGAAGGATGACTTCTGTTTTGTGGGTCGGGCCCTCGCGCAAACTGGTTGCCTCCGTCAGGGCAAAAAGGGTATTGTCCGGTTCGGGAATGGGCGCTGCTTCCTGCTCCCACTCTTCCTGCGCCTCAATGGATTGCCGCCGCTCTGCAGGGGCTGCCGGCGCCGTGGATTTGGGCTTCGGCAATAAGGTGAATTCGCGTTCAATGGCTTCCTGCTGCTCCAGGTCCTCTGTATTCAGTATCACTTCTTCCGCCTGATAGCCGTGCTTGTTTACGATGAGCAGGTGAGCTGCACCCCGTCGCAAGGGTATGGAAAAACGGCCGCTGTAAAAGCCGTTGGCGTAAATCAAGGTTCGCTCCCCGCCGGCCTCCATTGTATACGCCTCGAGCACAATGCTCTTTAACAAAGTTCCACTTACCTGCTCGCGCACAACGCCATGCAGGAAGATAGTGCTGTTATCGGCCGGGGAAGCCGAAAGATAGGCGGCCTCATTGTCCTCCCCGGTTTCGAAAGGATCCGCTGTTACTGCATATCTGTCGGGCGCGGGCTCCCGGGCCGGTACAGGCGAAGAGGAGGCTGCCGGAGCCGGGCTTTCTCCGTGGAAAAAATCTGTCTCGACGATGGGCTCGGCTTCCGGCTCCTCCTGCTTCGCTTTACCGAAATTCAGGTTGATCCCTACCTGCCCCTGAGCCGTATGGGTATTTTTCAACCGGAAAAAAGAAAGCAGGTTGTCGCTGGCCGCGTAAAGCTGAAGCGGCCCCAGATCGAGGGAAAAACCGCCGCCCAGGTTGAAATAGCTGTGGTTGAAAGCAGAATAGGCCAGGGATAAACTAAGGAGCTTGCCAATTCTGGTAGAGCCGCTTACGGAGGCGCCCATAGTGAAACGCTCGCCGGAAAAGCGGGAATTGAACAACAGGCCGATCGATGTCTCCGGCTGCAGGTAATAGCGTCCTCCCAGGTAATATTGTTGAACCAACGGCGTTTGATAGCGCAGCTCGCCGTCGGCTGAAAGCCCGTTGACCAGGTCATCGATAATTTGACCAAATTCCTCCTCCAGGGCTTCCAGGTCATCAGTAGAAAATTGCGACAACTCCTCATCTACCTTCCGGTAGCTGATCTGGTTGTTCCATTTGATCAGGCCCAGGTTGAGTGCGCTGGCCGAGATTTCGAGTTGCTCGGTGAGCTGGTAGACCAGGCCGAGGTCAGCGCTAAACCCTCGGTTTCCCGACCCCCGAAAGTAATCGCTCAAGGAGTGGTCATCGGAATCATTGATCCCGGCCGAGAGAAAATACAGGGCGCCGTTCACGTCAAAGAAATCACCGTCCCTGTCATCCTGCAGCTGAATGCCCCGGTTGATCGTCCAGATATTCGACAGACCGGCAAGGTAGTGAAAACGCACTCCGGCAGACAGGCGGTCCAGCTGATGGGCGTATCCCAGGGAGAAACTCCGGTAGTGCCTGGCATTAATGTCAAACCGGCTGAGCTCGTAGGGCAACATGCCCGTATTGCGCTGTTGCACGTCACTGAGTAATTGTGAAAAATCAGCAGGATAGAAACCATTAAAATCGCCGCGTTCTGCGACACCTAAACTGAGGTAACCTTGCCCCAGCCGCAAACCGAAGCCGAATAACTGCGTTTCGGCACTCGCCAGTAAGTGATTCGACCTGGCGGACTGACCCGCCAGCTCTGTAAAATCAATGGCTTCAAAAATGAATTCATTCCCAGGCCGGAGTTGATCATAGGTGAATCCATTGCTCGCAAATCCGGCGCCAGCGCCGGTGATCAGCGGCAGCCCAAAGTACAGTTTCTGCTCAGGAATATAGCCGGGATTTAACAATCCGGACTGGGGAACCTGATCCATCTGGTAAAACACAAACTGGTGCTGCGCATATGCTCGGGAGGCCGGTAGCATCAGAACAAGCAGCACGCAAACGCACGACATCCACACGGGAAACCTTCCCGTGCAGGGGGTATTAAAGAAAATCATAGTACAAGACTACTTAAGCATTAGAAAAAAATGGTACGAAGGGCATACCGGCGGGGGAGAAACTTTGGCCGCTCATTGACCTGTTAAGAAAACAGCATACTGCCCTGATAGGAACAGAATCAGTGCTTCATCCTGGTCAAGTGCTTTCGTTAGCATATCAATTTTTGGATAGCCTCTGGAAATGTGGAGCGTGACCGGAGAAAAAGAATCACGCTAAAAGGGCGTAAATATCTTTTTAAAAATAGTCCTTTTTTGCATAAGATTCAAACGTTGAGCGATAAAGTTTTAGAGTCTGTCCGGCAAGCCCTGCTCCGGGAACGGGCTTGCCGGACAGATTCCTATGGCACCGGCGTCAGCAACCGGGCTTTGACATAGCCGTTTTGTTCCTTGTAGCGGATGCGCCACCACCAATGGTTGGTCTTTTCCAACACCTCGACTTTGTCACCGGATTGAAAACGGAGGATGATCACTGATTGGTGAGTGGCCTGTTGGCGAAGCTGGTCGCCGCCGTCACCTCGAATTGCCCCAGGGCTTCCCCGCTGTTTTTTTCCTCTTGGGGTTCAGGTATCGAAAGCTCCGCCCCTCGCTCGGTGAACTCACCGGCAGCCACTGGACTTTGCAGTGATGCCGACATGGCCATCATGGCCAGCATCTTATTCGATTCACTCCTGATGCCTCCAATATCAATCATGGTTTCTCCTTCCAAACTACTCAAAAGTGGAGGCAGCGGTTCTTCTTTCTGTCTGTTCAGCTGCTCCTCCGGATTTTCCGAAGGCTGCTGCCCGGTCAGTGTAAACATTTGGGCTTCCTGCGTTTTGGCGGCTTCTACCAAAAAGGCCTTTGATTGGTATCCTTTTTTTCGCAAAATTAAGAGATGGGTAGCAGCCGGGAGCAGAAGGATCAAACATTTACCACTATGAGCCAGGCCGGTGAACACGCGTTGTATCTGGCCTTCCTGATCGAGCAGGAAGACTTCTACGGCCACCTCATTTAGGGTATCTCGAAGGTCTCTTCCCAGAATAATTCCCCGAAGAACATTGGATGAGGCTGTTTTACGCGAGGCGGGCTCACCGGCAACGCCTGCTTTGCCGCAGGCCAGGAGTGTTCCGGGAACAGGGGAAACCATTACCGGCGAAAATGCCGGATCACTTTCCGGGAACAACTGTATTTGTGACTTGGCCCGGGGACAGATAAGAGAACTCACAATGATCAGGGTAAATAAAACGCTCCCCTTGCTGATCTCCATCGCAAATCTGCTTCGGCATTGCTGCCGGATAATCTTCCAGTTCATAGTACTCGTCTCTTTTGTGAAAATGAATAATCATTCCAGTGCATAGGGGGGAATCTGGAAAAACATTCATTGGGGAAGGGGGGCTGCCGGGTGCCTGCTAAACCGGAGGGAGGTGTACAGGCACGGCGTCAATTTTTGTCCCGACGCTTATTAAGCGACGAGCAACCACAGGGGTAATACGAGTAAATTTCAATCTTCCTTAACCGGGGAAATACATACGAGGATGGAGTACATTCAATTTTTCATTGAAAGAATCCTCACCATAGACGAACAGCTGTAAAAATAGTAATATTTTTATAAAATAAAAATTTATTTATCAGCCTTCCAGCAGCTTCTTCATATCCACCCTTTCGCGGACGATTTCCTCAACGCGTTCGACGGGTACCCGTTCCTGTTCCAGCGAGTCGCGTTCGCGAATGGTAACCGTACCGTCCTCGAGGGTATCGAAGTCAACAGTTACACAGTAGGGCGTACCGATAGCATCCTGGCGGCGGTACAGTTTGCCGATGGAGCCGGTATCGTCGTACTGGGTATTGGTGGAGAACTTGAGCCGGTCAAAGATATCACGGGCTTTGGCGACCAGGCGATCGTCGTTGCGCTTGAGCGGTAGTACGGCGCATTTTACAGGGGCCATTGCCGGATGCAGCTTGAGTACCTCGCGCGTATTGCCGGTGCCGGGGACTTCCTCTTCCACCAGGGCGTTACTCATAAGCGCCAGGAACATCCGGTCGCAACCGATAGAAGTTTCGACGACATAGGGCACGTAGTTTTCCTTCAGCTCCGGATCGAAGTACTGTAATTTTTTGCCCGACATCTGCTGGTGGGCGCCCAGGTCAAAGTCGGTACGGGAATGTATGCCTTCCAGCTCCTTGAAGCCGAAGGGGAATTCGAACTGCACGTCAACCGCGGCATTGGCGTAGTGCGCCAGGTTATCGTGATCGTGAAAACGCAGCCGCTCCTCGGATACGCCGAGCGCGCGATGCCACTTCATGCGTTGTTCTTTCCAGTATTCGTACCACTTCATTTCTTCACCCGGGCGGATAAAGAACTGCATCTCCATCTGTTCGAATTCGCGCATGCGGAAGACGAACTGCCGGGCGACGATTTCATTGCGGAAGGCCTTTCCAATCTGGGCGATACCGAAGGGCAGTTTCTGGCGGGTGGTCTTCTGTACGTTCAGGAAGTTGACGAAGATACCCTGCGCCGTTTCGGGGCGCAGATAGAGTTTATCTTCCTCACCGGCGATATTACCCAGCTGGGTGGAGAACATGAGATTGAACTGGCGCACATCGGTCCAGTTGCGCGACCCGGTGTCGGGATCGGTGATATCCAGTTCCTCGATTATCGCTTTAAGCTCAACCAGGTCATTATTGGTCATGGCCGCAGCGAGGCGCTGCCGCACGGCGTCAAACTGCTCCTGATAGCGCTGTACGCGCTGATTGGTAGAACGGAACATGCCTTCGTCAAAAGAATCGCCAAAGCGTTTGGCGGCTTTATCTACCTCCTTATTGATCTTGGACTCAATTTTGTCCAGGTAGTCTTCAATGAGCACATCGGCCCGGTAGCGCTTTTTGCTGTCCTTATTATCGATCAGTGGATCGTTAAAGGCGTCAACGTGACCGGAAGCTTTCCATGTTTTGGGATGCATGAAAATGGCGGAGTCAATACCCACGATATTGTCGTGCATGTGTACCATAGCCCGCCACCAGTAGTCTTTGATATTGTTCTTCAGTTCCGAGCCGTAAGGGCCGTAATCGTATACGGCGCTCAGACCGTCATAAATTTCACTAGACTGGAAGATGAAGCCGTATTCCTTGCAGTGGGCAATGAGTTTTTTAAATTGATCGCTCTGTTGTGCCATAAATTCCGCTCTTGGATGATTTTGCTGTTCCCGACCCTCGGCTTTTGCAAGCCACATTCGTCAAAGAACCTGAATTGGAGGGGGCAAAGATCGAAAAAATCCGGATTAATAACAGGGATCAGGACTGATAATTACTCTTTCCTCCTTATGCTTACGCAAAACGACAGGTAAAGTTGTTGCTTGGTAGACAAAACCCCTGCCTTCGTCTAAAGCTTTCATCCCTCCTCGAATCCATCCCCGAAACTGGCCTGGTATTCCTACATTTGTTTATAAAAAAATTATGCTGCGATTACAGCTCTTATTCGGAATTATTATCCTCACCTTACTGACCACGCCGCTCAGGGGCCAGCGCACTTTTTCTCTCGATCCCTTCGACGAAATCAATGTAACGGGAAATGTTGAAGTCAGGCTTGCCGAATCTGATGAGGAAGCAGCTACCCTGACCGTGGAAAACATTCCGGAGGAAAAGGTGTCGATAAAGGTTAAAAACGGGGTACTCAAAATTAAGGTGCTCCAGTCCATGTTTTACAAGAACGAGAAGGTTGAGGTGTACGTCACCTACCGCGACCTGCGGGCTATCCGCGGAGACGCCGGCGCCCGCATCGAAAACAGGAGTGTCCTGGAAGGTGACGAGCTGCTCGCGCGCGCCGGCAGCGGGTCGGAAATGAACCTGCGCGTTAAGCTCAACAGCCTGGAAGCCGGCGCCTCGGAAGGCGGGGTGCTGCGGATCGGCGGTCAAACGGAGCGCCAGGAAGCAAGTGCTGCCACCGGCGGCCGCTACGAAGCATTCGAACTCGAGTGCCGCCGCACCTATGCCAAGGCAAATACCGGCGGCGATGCCGAAGTGTTGGCCCTGGAATACCTGGAAGCCTCCGCTAATACCGGCGGAACCATTTACTACAAGGGCAATCCCGAAGAAGTCAATATGAAGACAGCCCTCTCGGGCGATGTAAAAAAAATGTGACTTTGCTGTAACCTTTTAAAAGGGATTTACGACTTACCTGTAATCACCCGATACTTTGCTCTTTAGAAATCACCTGACCGTTTTACTAACACCTTTCACTTTACGGGGAAGAATCAACATCTGAGATTCTTCCCCGTTTTTTATAGTAGACCATCCTAACAGAATCTAAAAAGTCTGCTATGTCTCTTTACGATAAGTATCAATCTGTCCTCGAACTGAGCAAGTCTTACAATATGCGAAAAGGCCATGTCGAAGAACGCGACGGCGTGCTCCATATTGACGGTGAAGCCGCCACCCAGTACCACAAAGACCGCTTGTGGGAAAGAATCCGGGAGATCGGCGGCGAACAACCCAAAGATATCGAGGCGGATATCACCGTCGCCGAAAAGAATTACTACCACAAACATATCGTCCAGGAAGGCGACACGCTCACCAAGCTCGCCAGAAAATACCTGGGTGATCCAATGAAGTACCGCCAAATCTTCGAAGCCAATAAATCGGAGATTGAAGACCCCGAGGCCCTGAAACCGGGGCAGGAGTTGATAATCCCCAATGTTTGAAATTCAGGTCTGAAAAAATGGCCTTTCCGGAAATTCGTTATAGACCCGGTTATTTGAACAGCCTCGACTTTACTTCCTACCCCAGCACCTCATGCAATATCCGGTGCGCATTGATTTCCGGCAGGTTCTCGATGTGCAGTCGGTAGTAAAGGAGTAGCTGTTCCAGAAGACGGCGGCGTTGTTCAGCCGTCATTTTGACCGATGCCGCTCCTACCCGGTCGACCCTTAACAATTCGTATAAGAGGGCGCTTTCTTCCATGTCCAACACGTAGGCGTGCCGGGGCATCTCTGCGACGAACACGCCCTCCTGCAGATCAAAATAAGGCGTTTGTTCATCAAAGTCATCACCGGGGATGAAGCCCAGGAAACTGCTGAGATGGGCCAGGAAATGCAGGTGCAGATTGTGTACCGGCCCACTCGTTTTATCCAGGAAACGGAAGGTAGTGAAGAGAAATTCAAACAATTCGGGATGGGCCTCTGCTTCACGGATCGTTTTGCGCGCCACCTCAGCCATGAATAACCCTACCGCTCCACGCAGCACATGGAAGGGGATATGGTGAAACACATAAGCCGGCTTCATTTCCTTGATGCGATGCAGGTCGCGGTTTTCGCGGTAATACGCCACCAGGTCCAGCAGGGTCATCACCTGCAGCAGACTGGCTTTGGTCCTGGCTTTCTTACTTCGCACTCCACTGACGATGTACTTTTGTAACCCTCTCGCCTCTGTGTAAATGTCGACGATCAAACTCGTTTCGGAGTACTTGATCGATCGCAGCACAATACCTCTGGTTTTTATCAGCATTTTGCTTCTCTTAAACCTACTTTCGGAAACTTAAATATTTGACTAAAACAGTATAAATACGAATCATTGATCGGAAATCTCCGCTGAATTATCTAGTAATTTTGTAAAGCCTGCATCTTTATGCTGAATATAGTGTCATTGCAATAAGAAATCACCAAAAATAAGTGAAACCTCTCATAATGAGTAGGTCACAATTACTTAACAAAAACTTAGCTTACCGTTTGTAACCTGTGGCGGTTAGCATCGTTCTTTAGTTGACAGGTTTGTATTTCACCCGATTGTTAAAATTAAAATCTTGAAGGATGAAACGAGGTATCGTGCTGATACTTGGCCTGATACTTGCTAGCATCTCTTCGGCAAGTGTTATCACCAATATTGAAGAACCTAAATGCAGGCAGAGTTTGCAGAATATTGATGCAAGCCTCTCACTCACCGCTCAGATCGAGCAAGATCTTTTACAGGGCCTCTGGATCCGGAAAGCCGGCGAGTCCTTCCAGCAAATGGCTCAGTTTGAGAAATCCGGCGTCGCTACTTTTCTTCACGCTGCAAAAACGGGATCCGTTTTCATAGCCAAACATTACGTCTGGATGGTGGAAACCGTTAACGAAGATCCGGTCCTGGTGCTTCGCGCCCTGGATTCCGGCAAGTCCCATCGCCTGCGGGTAGAACAGACCTGCCAGGGTATTAATCTGATCAACCCAGGGACGGGCCATCTGCAATCTTTTGACTTTGTACCAGCCGATGAGGCCCTGCAAAACCAAAAACGCTCCGCCCTGACGGGCAAATGGAGCAATACTACGGCTTCCCTTACGCTGACCGACCCATGCACCCCCGAAAAAAACAGTGACCTTAAACAGGAGTGGGTGTCCTTCCAGTTTGAATTCAGGGAAGACGGCACTTTCACACAAACGCTGAACAGCCGTAACGGCGATATCCGGCTGGTTGAAAAGGGCAACTGGGAAATCTCCAAGGACGGCAAGCGGCTATTGCTGCACTGCCGGGACACCAAGGGGTACATCATCACCCAGTGCACCAAGATCAAACACCTGGAAATGGACGAAATGGTGCTGGAGCGCCCCTTTGCTGCCATCGGCAAACGCTTCCTCTCCAGTGAGCAGGAAACGGACTTCTTCTTTAATAAGCTGTAGAAAAATAAGATTGAAGGGCAAGGTTAAAAAGTCAGGAAAACTTTAACCCCGACACAAATATCTCAAAATCAATGATTTTCGATCATTTGTCGTCATTATTCATGGACTTACCATGAATAATCCGGGTTAAACCTTGAACCCTCAATTTTCTTCACCACTCCCACCCCTCCAGGTCATCCTGTTTGTACTGCTGTTTGGTGCGAATGCGTTCCTTCTGTCGATCCAGCACCAGCCTGGCCAGTGCTACATTGGCCGGCGCCGGGTTGGCGGGTGAAAGGGCATCATTGACCTTGGCCTCGCTGATGTCCATCCGGTACATCAGGCTCAGCAGAAACTCCATGCGATACTCGATCAGCCAGGCAACGCGATCGGCCAGCGCGTCGAGTAAAGCCTGTTCCGAAATACTTTCCCCTTCCAATTCCTCCACTTCGAAATCGCGAACAATAAGTTCGTGGGTCTCTTTGATAAATTTTTCCTCCATAAACCGTTTTTTCTTGCCCGCCAATATACGGATTGTCAGGTCGAGAACAGGCTGAAGTAAGTATTGCGATAGAAGAACACGCTGAAGCCCGTGTCACGATAAAGCCTCCCCGTCAATCTCATCCACCCTTTTTCGTCCCGCCAGCCGCATGGTCACTTCGAAGTCGGCCATCAAGTTCATCAGCACTTCGCGAACCCCCGTTTCACCGGCCAGCGCCAGCCCGTAAACGTAAGGGCGTCCGATACATACCGCGCGGGCTCCCAGAGCCAGGGCCTTGAAAATATCGCAACCGCCGCGTATTCCCGAATCCATCAGCACCGGAATTTTTCCCTCTACCGCTTCCACGACCTTTGGCAGGGCTTCGATAGCGGAGACGGCCCCGTCTATCTGCCGGCCGCCATGGTTGCTGACGATAATACCGTCGGCGCCGTGATCGACGGCCATGCGGGCGTCTTCGGGATGCAAAATACCTTTGAGGATCAGCGGCAGGCTGGTATGCTCACGCAGGAAAGCCAGGTCGCTCCAGTTGAGCGCCGGGTTGCTAAAGGTATTGATAAACTTACGCACCGCCTTCATTGGTCGTTGCGAGCGCAAATTCTGAACCAGCCCGCCCGGATAATTACGCATCAGCTGAAAAGCAGTAGAGACGGCATCCCAATTGATGCGGCGTGGCGTTTCCGTCACATCTCCTTCTATCGGCTCGTCGATCATTTTCTGAAAAACCGGATCGCTGGTGTATTGGGCAATGCCCAGGCCGCGAAGGAAAGGCAGATCGGCGCGGTCGAGATCCTGTACCCGCCAGCCCAGCAGGTTGGTGTCCAGGGTAAGAACAAGGGCCTCACAACCACAGGCCTCGGCGCGCAGCAGAAAGCTTTTGACCAGTTCGTTCGACTTGCTCCAGTACAACTGAAACCAACGGGGGCTATCGCCCATCACGGCGGCACAGTCTTCCATCGGTACCGAGGCCTGGTTGGAGAAAATCATCGGCAGCTTGAGTGCAGCGGCCGCCCGGGCCACCGCCAGGTCGGCCTCGGGGTGCGCCATTTCCAAAACCCCTATCGGCGAGAGCAATAAGGGGCTGGTCAGGCGCCGGCCAAACAGTTCCACCGAGGTGTCGAATTCGGAGACATCGCGTAGCATGCGGGGAACAATGCGCCATTGCTCAAAGGCCTCGCGATTGCGATCCATGGTCTTGCCCTCCCCGGCCCCGCCGGAGATGTAAGTGAACAGGCCCTGCTTTTTTTCCAAAGCCTGCTTTTCGAGCTGCCGGGGATCAACGGGTACCGCCGGGCGCTGCCCCGTCACGCCTTTAAGAAAGATTTCGCGCTGCCGCTCTAAGGCGGTGATGGGAGAAGAGGAATTGTGACTCATAGGGTGTTTTATTGTCTTATCGCCAATTTACAAAATCGTATGCTTGCAAAGTTGCCCCGGTTAAGCCCCCGGACAGTTTTAGCGCGAGATAAAACAGTACCTCCGCCAAGCCCGTACCTCGTCCTCCTCTCTGGACAAGCCGCAAACTTTTCCTATATTCCCCGTCAAAAAATCCATGACTCGCGACGAAGCCTACGACCTGTTGACCGAAATGACCGAAACCGAATCCCTGCTGCGCCACGCCCGCAGCGTGGAGCTCGTCATGCGCGCCCTGGCCCGCCACTACGGGGAAGATGAAGAGAAATTCGCTGTGACCGGCCTGCTACACGACGCCGACTACGAAAAATATCCGGATAAGCATCCGAATGTGATAGTGGAGCGCCTGCGCGAAATGGACGAGGAGGAGATCGCCCACGCCATCGCCGGGCATTACACCAAGTGGAATGTACCACGCGAATCGCTGCTCGATAAGGCTATCGTAGCCGCCGATGAACTGACGGGCTTCATCTATGCCGCCGCGCTCATCCGGCCGACTAAAATCGAGGGCATGAAAGTCAAATCCGTAACCAAAAAGCTGAAGACCAAATCCTTCGCCGCCAGCGTCGACCGGGAAGAGGTATACAAAGGAGCCGAGCTGCTGGGCTGGGAAATGCGCGACCTCATCGAATTTATCATCTCCGTTCTGCAGGAACATAAAGAGGAGTTGGAACTAACCCCCGAGGCACATGACTAGATCCTTCCTGCCCCTGCTCGTAATCCTTCTGGGACTTTCAACCCTGAAAGGACAGTCTGCGGCCGTAGATTCCAGCCGCCTGCTACGCGTACTCACCTTTAATATCTACCACGGCGAGACCATGCTCCACGACTTCAACCTGGACCGCATCGCCGATGTTATCCGCTACGCCAATGCCGACCTGGTCGCTCTCCAGGAAGTCGATTTCCGCACCCGGCGTGCCCGGGGCATGGACCTGGCCACCGAACTGGGCACCCGTCTCGGTATGCAGGCCCTCTTCGGCAAAGCCATGAACTTCGACGGCGGCGCCTACGGCGAAGGCATACTCTCCCGCTTTCCCATCATCCGCAGTATTAACCATCCCCTACCCTATTCACCGGGCCACGAACCCCGCGCCGCCCTGGAAGTGCTCATTGAGCTCCCCGGCGGCGATACCGTCGCCTTCACCGGCACGCACCTCGACCATACCAGTCAGCCGAAAGACCGCAACGAACAGTGCCGTCGCCTGGCGGAATTATACCAAAACTTCCCCTACCCCACCCTGCTCGCCGGCGACCTCAACGCCATACCCGACAGCGAAGCCATCGGCATCCTGCGCAATAGCTGGTCGACTACCCACGGCGAGCCGGCAGCACCAACCTACCCTTCCCTCAACCCGGAAAAGAAAATCGATTATATCCTCTTCCGGCCGGCAGGCCGCTGGCGTATCCATCACCGTCAGGTGATCCCTACGCCTATCGCTTCGGATCATTGTGCGTATCTGGTCGTGCTGGAGCTTGAGGAGTGAAAATCAGAAACAGTCAGGGAATTCATATGGGACGGCCTGGCTTAACGGATCAAAGTCTTGTAGCCCGGAATTCTGTATCCAGCATCAAGCATCCAGCCCCCCCTCCTCCACCCCATACCTTTCCTTCTCCTCCTCCGACAGGTCATCCACCGGAAAGGCATCCAGTTTTTTCAATAACACTTCGGGGCGCAGTTCCCAGGTGCGAATTGATTTATCCTTACCGCCGGTGATGATCTGATGACCATCAGAGGTGAAGGACAGATGGAGAATTTCCCCTTCGTGAGCATGGATGGTGGCCAGCACGACGCCTTTGTCGTCCCAGAGTTTCAGCTTGCCCGAGGCAGCTCCGGTGGCGATTATGCGGCCGTCGGGCGAAAAAGCAAGGGCCTTAATCGCTGACCGGTGTCCCTGCAGGGTTTGCATTTCCCGGCCATCCACGGTCAAGAGGTGGGCCGATCCGTCGCGGGAGCCGGTCAGGATCAGTTGCCCGTCGGGAGAGAAGGCCACGGCCTCCACGGTAGCGATGTGCTCGCTGAGTTCCTCATAGTGCCACGTTTTACGTTTCCAAAGCAGGACCCGTTTGTCCGTGGAGCCGGTCGCGAAATACTTACCGTCAGGAGAAAAGGCCGCGCAGACTACCGCCGAGCGGTGGCCGCTAAGAACCTGCTCCTTTTTTGCTCTTAATGTCAGCAGTCTCACTTTGCCGTCTTTTGAAACCGTAATGATTTCTTTGCCGGAAGGCGAGAAAACCACATTGTTTACTTCAGCCTTATGCTCCCATCGCCGCCGTTCCTTTCCTTTCAAATCAAGTAAGAGAACCAGGCCGGAACGGTCGGCGATGAGCAGGGATTTTCCGTTGGGCGCCACTGCGACGGAATTGATGGCAGACTGTCCCGAAAAGAGAATGGTCGAATTCTCTCCACTGAGGGGGGTACGCCGCAGGGTGCGGTCATTGGAAACGCTGACAAGCGTCTTCTCTCCCGGCAACAGCTGGAAACCGGTCACCCAGCGTTTGTGGGGTTTGAGTACCGGCAGCGGGGTGCGGTCCAGTGACCACAGCTTACCCGTATTATCTTTGGAGACGGTCAGCAGGCGGCTGCCGCCGGGAGCGAAGTGGACCCGCCACACGTCGTCGCGATGACCGCGCAGCACCGTTCTCAATTGACCGCGGCGATCCCAGACGCGCACGGTCCGGTCTCCGCCGGTGGTAGCAATCAACTTCCCGTCGGGCGAAAAGGCACAGTCGAATACCTGTCCGCGATGTCCGGGCAGGAACTGGTCCAGCTTGCCGTCCGGGTGGAATAGCAAGCCCTTGCCGTCGTCCGTGGTGACGGCGATACGGCTGCCGTCGGGCGCAAAGCGAGCCGATTGGATGCGTTGCTTTTCTTCTCCGAAGGTGGCGAGCTGTTCCCCTTCGATTGTCCAGAGAACAGCGGGTTCTCCGGTCTTGGCATGGGATAAGAGCTTTTTGCCATCGGGAGAAAACGCCACCCGCTCTACCCCGCCGTTATGCGCGTCGAAGCGCCTGATGAGTTTACCCGCCGGTGTCCACAGCCCCACAGTGCCATCTTTAGAAGCGGTAGCGAGCTGTTTCCCATCGGGCGTAAAGGCCACCCACTGTACATCTTTTTCGTGGCCGGCGCATTCGTGCAGGAGCTTTCCGTCAACATCCCAAAGCCGGAGCCGCCGGTCGCCCGACACGGTGGCCAGCATATCGCCGCCGGGAGCGTAGGCGGCTGCCCATACGGAATCTTCGTGCCCGCTAAGCATCTTCACTTTTTCTCCTTCAACATTCCAGATGATAGCGGTCCGGTCATAGGATGAGGTCACGAAATGCCGGCTATCGGGCGCGAAAGCCACGTGCCAGATGCTGCGTTCGTGACCGTCCAGCGCTGCCTTTAACCGTCCTTTATGATCCCAAAGCTTTACCAGGCGATCATTGGAGACGGTCACCATCCAGCGGCCGTCGGGAGAAACGGCGCCGAAGTATACGAAGCCGCCGTGGTGGAGCGAAACGGGAAAGGGCGCCGTGTAGAAACTGCCGCGCAGTGGGAAAACCTGGTAATAGTAGGCGTTGAGCAGGGCGCCGCGGGCCGTCAGGTTACCGGCGTTGTAGTCCAGCGAATACTGGGAAAGGCGCAGCGACTTGAGCGGCAGCTGCTCATTGAGCAGGGCAAGGATGGCGTAGGCGGCCAGCGCGTTGGACTTGGCCTTTCGCATCTCCTGCCAGAGGCGCTGTTGCCGGGCTTCCTCCACGGCTTTTTGACGGGCCACCTCCTCCCGGCTGCGCCGGATAAAAGTCCGTAGTTCTTCCGTAAGAATCAAACGCGGCAGGTAGTCTTCGATGCTCAGCAACTGCTTTTCATTGAGCAGGGTTTTGCTGCGCTGGTATTCCTCGTAGCTGTGAGACAGGCGCCGTTTCAGCTCATTGAGCAGCCGTTGTTCTTCACTTCGCTCGCGATGGATGACTTCGGCGAGACTGTCGTGGGCCAGTTCCAGAAAATCGCCGTTGTCCTTCAAAATCCGGCGCGTTTCGAGTTGGTGAACCAGGTGTTTCCAGGCAGCCTCCCAGGATTCTCCCAGCGCGGCCAGGATGCCTTTTACCTCTTCGGCCCACCTTTCTCCTACCGCCGGAGTTTCCGCCCCCCACCACTTGACCAGCGGACGCTTGGTGCCCTCGGGGGTGACGAAAAGATCGAGCAAGCGCCGCAGCGCGTCCAGGGGCAGGGCGGGGAAGTCCGGCAGTAATCCGGCCAGGATTTCCTGTTCCTGCTCCCGGAGGAAACGTCCCAGGACCTCTTCCAGGGTGCCCAGTTCCCGTAGTTCCTCCGTCGTTATCGTCAGGGGCGGATATTCTCCTTCCGGCGGCTGCTCCGGGTAGGTCCGTTGAAAGTCCTCCCGGTATAAGCGATCCAGATACACCTGCAGATAGGGCAACTGAATCCGTTTTTTCTCATCACTTATATTGTCAATAATGCGCTGCACATTATCCTCCGGATGCTCCAGCGTAATATTGAAATAATCAAAGGATTTCAAAATCACTTCTTCCACTCCGGCGGGGCTCATCGGCTCCACCCGCAGGCGGCGGTCCAGCAGGTGCGGAATCTGCCGTTCAAAAGGATACAGCTGAGCCAGGTATTCCTCCCGCATGACCAGCAGAATGGAACAACGGAGATCGGATTGTAGAATGGCGGTAATATCTTCGAAAAGCCGCGCTTGCTCTTCCTTTTCTCCTATGATAAATAACTCTTCGAATTGATCGAATATCAGGTAGAGCGGCCGGAGATGGGTTTTATACACCTGCTGCACAGCTTCCGTCAGGGACTCCCGCGGTTTTCCTTCCTGCAGGCCGGCCAGGGTTTCACGCAGCGAAGCCGGAAAATTTTCCCGGCGGCGAATCATCACCGGCAGCCAGTCGGCCGGATGAAAACGGGTCGCCAGGCCGCACTGCACCAGGCTGGTCTTGCCGGTTCCGGAAGAGCCGTACACCAGCAGCAGGCGTCCTTTGGCCAGCAGTTCCATCATTCGATCCAGTTCGGCATCGCGGGCGAAAAAGATGGCCTGGTCGCGAGGTCCGTAGGCTTGCAGAAATTTGAAGGGACTGTTCATAAGGAAGTCAAGGGTTGCTGAAATAATCTTTGCGCGAAGGCTTCAAAGGCCCTGGTCAATAATTCAAAGGGTGCTCCTTCGCGAACGATGAGTGGAGCGTCTCGCTGATAGACATTATGATAGTGTATCCGGAGCGGGTTAAGCTCCAGATGGGAGAAGAAGAATATCTGGGAGGTTTCGGTCAGCCCCTCGAAGGCATTTTTATCGATGACAAAAGGGGTGAGGTTCAGGTAAGCCGGTTTGTCCTCTCCTTCATTGAGCAATAAGACGGATAAGCTGTCCAGGCATTCCTCCCGCTCTTCCAGCTGTTGATCCATACCACCCAGCACTTTAATCAGCCGCACGACCGAATGCCGGTAGGTAGCCGGCTGTAAATGCTTGAATTTGAGCACGGAGATATTCCGGACGGCTGCCAGGGTGTAGCGCGCCAGGAAGCCCAAACTTTCCAGTAACAGGACCAGGCTTTGCTCCGCCCGCTCACAGGCATAGCCCACTTCGGCATCGGGTACCGGGCCCGCCCGTAAGCGGCGGCGCAGGGCCAGCAGATAGTAACAGGCGTCCTGGAAGTCGCTGTCGCCGGCCAGCTTGGCTCGCAGCTCACCCAATTCTTCGAAATGGAAATCGCTGAGGTGCGGCGCCAGCAACTGGTATATTCCTTCCAGCAGGGAAATCGAGTCGTAGTGTACCGTTCCGTCGGGAGGCGTTTTCAAAAACAATCGCAGCTGACTGCTCACTCCCTCTCCTATCTGGATATTCATCTGCTTTTCCATAGCCTCCCACAGCTGAGCCAGCAGTGTGAAGATCAGCAGTTCTATGGTGGTGGTTGCCGTTTCGACGAGTTGCTCCACACGGGGCTGTCCAACGCGATTGTAGCCCTTATGCTGCTCGGCCAGCGGCACCATCAGGCGACGCAGCTGCTCGGCGATAGGCGCCGGCAGGCTGTTGAGGATCGCCATGCGCTTGTCCGACAGATCCACTTCCTCGCCTTCCTCCTCATCACGGACCAGTGATCGAACCCGGCGGCTGTAGGGTTTCAGTCCCCGCATAAGGGACTCGATGATCTGCTCGTTAGGTGTAAAATCAGCAGGGACGGCCATCCGGATGGTAACGGGTAACTTCCACTGCAACACCTCCGGCTGATCCTCCCGCGTGAACAGGCCCCAGAGCGGTTGATCTTCATTATTAGCAGGCAATTCAAAGCCCCGGTGAACGGTAATGCCCTGAGCATTTGTCTGTGTTTTTAAGTCGGCTTCCGCCAAATCAAAGGCCTGCTTTAGCGGCTCCTCGTTATTCGCCAGCGCCTGGTAAAAAGCGATGGAAAAATCAGTCGCCTTATTATCCTGGACGGGCGCGCTGGTCGCCACCACCGCCGGCACGCCTTCGTCCAGCAAGGCCTGCACCTGCGCCCGCGTGGAACAGCCGTTGAGAACGACCAGTTTCAAATTCGGACATTGCCCTAACAACCTGGCCATGCCCTCCGCTTGCGACTCCTCGCCCTGCGTAACCAGCCGGTCACGACCCGCATGGCCGCTATAGTGAAACAGCACGATGCGCTCCCGGTGCCGCGACAGATAGTAGCTGAGCTTTTCCCGGGTGGCGATAGGATCCCAGAGCATCATAAAATGCTGCCGGAAGGCCCGCTCGGAAATATAGCGGTGCAGCTCGTCGGCCTCCCGCTGCAGCGTAGCCAGGGGCTCTTGTTGGTTATTGGAAAAAGCGAAGAATGCAATATCCATTTGGTTGGAACTTGAGATGTTAAAAGACTGTGGCAGCAGATTCACGGGGTGACTTCGAGTCACCCTGTGAATTGAAGCAGTCACCCCGTGAATCTACTGCCACAGGACAGGCTGAAGTCTGTGCTACTACCCTGTAAAATACAAAAATACGCCCAGCACGCCGAGCAATACGATAACCGTATGAATCACATCCCACTTATTGAAAGCGAAAGGGATGGCCGCTTCCTCCTCCGTCACAGCGGAGCCGAAGGTCAGCCCCTCCACTTTTTCCTTCGGCGGGGGATCGGTCGACAGGCTGACGACTATCAGCAACACTACGCAAACCAGGAAAAGCGCAATACAAAAATACAGGAAGTTCATATCCGCGTAGGCGTACCAGAAGCCGCTGAGGCTGTCCTTGTTCAGCTCCAGCACCAGTCGCAGCATGCCTAGCAGAAAGCCGCCGATCAGGGTCGTAACTGCCGCCTTGGCGTTGATGCGCCGGTAGAAGACGCCGAGCAGGAAAGTAGCAGCAATGGGCGGCGCGATATAAGACTGTACACTCTGCAAATATTCGTAAAGCTGACCGGAAATATTTTCCATCAGGGGAATCCAGAGAACGCCCAGAATAACAACAAACCCGGTGGCGATGCGGCCAACGTTAACCAGCCGGCGCTCTGAACTTTCGGGGCGCAGCTTTTCGTAGATATCTTTAGTAAACAAGGTAGAACAGGAGTTGAATAAATGCCGGTCAGAATTACCGTTACCAGAGCGCCCGACCAGAAATCGATGCCTAGCAGGGTTTCAAAGACAACCCCACCGGCGTAGACCGTCACAGATACTTTGGTCAGCACATAACCAACCAGTGAGATGATCGACAGGTACCACCGTGCCGCGGAGTTGAAGCGTCGCTCCAGAAACTCGGGCATGGTAAATACACCGCTGCGGATGTAATAGGGCACGAATACCCAGCCCAGCAACAGAATGAGGTAGGCATGGATTTCGTAATGCCCCAGCACCACGCCCGTATCTGCGCCCGCACCCGCCAATCCGACCAGGTGCTCCGATCCGATATTGCTGGCGAAGATTGAGGTGCCGATGACAAACCAGCCGACGTTGCGGCCGGCCAGGAAGTAATCCGCGGAGTCTTTCTGGCGCTGGAGGATCACCCAGATCGCCACGCCGAAGAGCAGCAGAAAGTACAGACCAAGGACGACCCAGTCGAGGGTGTAGAAGTTGGTTTCCATAGTCGTGGGTTTTTCGTTTTGGTGTTAGCCCCTCCGCTCTGCGACCACCTCCCCGGAGGGGTATCAGATATACCGGTTCACAATATTCTCATACAACTCCTGGTGTCCACTGATCTGCTTCGGTTCGCCGTGTTCAGCGGCGTATTCGGCCAGGTCTTTCAGTTTCAGCTTTCCATCTTCGAAAGCTTTGCCCTTTCCTGTGTCGAAGGAAGCGTAACGTTCGGCGCGTAAACTTTTATATGCTGATTTTTCCAGAATATCATTGGCGCTCAGCAACGCGCGGGCGAAGATGTCCATCCCCCCGATATGGGCGTAGAACAGATCGGCCAGGTCGGTGGAGTTGCGGCGCAGCTTAGCATCGAAGTTGATGCCGCCCCCTTGCAGGCCGCCCGCTTCGAGGATAACGAGCATGGCCTCGGTCACCTCGTAGATATTGTTCGGAAACTGGTCGGTATCCCAGCCGTTCTGGTAATCGCCCCGGTTAGCGTCGATACTGCCCAGCAGGCCGGCGTTGGCAGCGACCTGTAGCTCGTGCTGAAAGGTGTGTTGCGCCAGCGTGGCGTGGTTGACTTCCACGTTGAGCTTGAAGTCGTCCATCAGGTCGTATTCACGCAGAAAAGCGATGACGGTGGCAGCGTCGAAGTCGTACTGATGCTTGGTAGGTTCCATCGGCTTCGGCTCGATGAAGAAGTTACCTTTGAAGCCCTGCTTGCGGGCGTAGTCGCGGGCCATGTGGAAGAATCGTCCCAGGTGGTCGATTTCTTTCTTCATATTGGTATTCAGCAGCGACAGGTAGCCCTCGCGGCCGCCCCAGAAAACGTAGTTTTCGCCGTTGAGCTTGATGGTGGCGTCGAGCGCGTTGCGCACCTGGGCGCCGGCGCAGGCTACGACGTGGAAGTCGGGATTGGTTGCCGCTCCGTTCATGTAGCGCGGATGGCTGAACAGATTGGCGGTGCCCCACAAAAGTTTTATGCCCGATGCTTCCATTTTTTTCTGCGCGTAATCCGTGATCCACTCCAGGCGCTCCGTCGACGCTGCCCAGTTGTGCCCCTCATCGATGAGGTCGAAATCGTGAAAACAGAAATAGGGGATGCCTATTTTGGAAATAAACTCAAAAGCCGCATCCATTTTTTCGCGGGCTCTTTCCTTCGGATCGCCGGCCTGATCCCAGGGCATGGAGCGAGTGCCTACGCCGAAGGGATCGTCAAAGGTATTGCAGAAGGAGTGCCAGTAAGCGACGGCAAATTTAAAGTGCTCCTTCATCGTTTTGCCGGCAACGATGCGATCTTCGTCGTAGTAGCGAAAAGCCAGCGGATTATCTGATTCCGGGCCTTCGTATTGAATCTTGTCGATACCGGTGAAGTATTCCTTATTTCCAATAAGTGCTTGGTCGGCCATTCTGTCCTATTTTAAGTTTTTAAAAATTCAATGTTCACATTTCACGGCGCAGGGCCAGCTGATTATCCAGATGCAGGCGCCACTGTTCATAGGCGTCGCGATAAAGAGCTACATTTTTTTTAGGCTGATAGGTATCCACGAGCTTGATCTTCCGGAAGGCGTCAGCCAGGGAATCATAGATTCCCGCACCGACGCCGGCGCCACGAGCCGCGCCGACCGCCCCGGTGGTTTCCAGCATCTCGATCTGGCTGCCGGCCAGGGTGGCTACGGTCTCCGCGAAGAGGCGGGACTGGAAGAGATTGTCGTTGCCCACACGCATGACCTCGATGCGGAGCCCCATCTCCTGGAGGATTTCAATACCGTAAGTGAAGGCAAAGGCAACTCCCTCCAGGCCGGCGCGGATCAGGTGGCCGCGGGTGTGGCGGTTGAAGTCAAGCCCGTACCACTGGCTACCCAGTTCCCGGTTTTCGAGAATCCGCTCGGCTCCGTTGCCGAACGGCAAGACACTAATTCCTTCGGCCCCTACCGGTACACTGCTGGCCAGTCGCTCCATCGCTTCGTAACTGATGTCGGGTGGCATGGTCTGATGCTTGAGCCAGCTGTATTGAATGCCGGCGCCGTTGATGCACATGAGGACGCCGATGCGGGGCTCCGCCTGGGTATAATTGACATGGGCGAAGCCGTTGACACGCGACTTCGGGTCGTAGAGCGGTTGATCGGTTACCGCGTAGACCACTCCCGAAGTGCCGCCGGTAGCCGCTACCTCGCCGGGTTCCAGCACATTGAGCGCCAGCGCATTATTCGGCTGGTCGCCGGCACGGTAACTGACCGGGATGCCGGCGGGCAGGCCCGTCGCTTCCGCCGCCGCATCAGTAAGTAGTCCCTGCTCGGAAAAAGTGGGTCGCCACTCGGGCAGGAGGTCAGCTTCAATACCGTACTGTTCCAGCACCAGGCGGGCGATGTCGTTTTCCTTGAAATCCCAGAGTACTCCCTCGGACAACCCACCGATCGTTGTATTCACCTCTCCGGTCAGCCGCATGGCAATATAGTCGCCCGGCAGCATCATTTTGTGGATCTTTTTATAAACGCCCGGCTCGTTTTCCTTTACCCAGCGCAGCTTCGAGGCGGTGAAATTGCCCGGCGAATTCAGCAAATGCTCCAATGACTTTTCATGACCGATGTGCCGGAAAGCCTCCCGCCCGATATCCACCGCCCGGCTGTCGCACCAGATGATGGAAGGGCGCAGCACTTTCCTGTCCCTATCGATGAGCACCAGGCCGTGCATCTGATAGGCGATACCCACCGCGCGAACGGCGAGCGGGTCCGCCTCCGTCTGCCGCAGCAGTTTCCGGGTCGCGGAACAAACGTAATTCCACCAGTTTTCCGGGTCCTGCTCCGCCCAGCCGGGCTCCGGAGCGGCAATCGCCATTTCCGTTTCCGGGTGTTGGGCGATGCCTACTGTTTCTCCCGTGCGGGCGTCAACCAGGGCGGCTTTGATAGAGGAACTGCCGATGTCGTATCCGATCAGGTACATGAAGTCGTTGGGTTTTGGTTTTGTGCTCTACAATAGACGAAAAAAACCGGATTATCCCTCAGGGGGAGGGAGTCAATTTATGAATATCGGTTGTGAATAACAGTGAAAACATGAAACTTATTGACAAAATACATTGTTTTTCATCAATATAAAAAACCAACACAAATAACCATGAAAGTTTCTTATTCCAGTACCCTTCCAGCCGAGCTAATGAAAATGCTGGAATTTTATGCCGACAAGATGGACATGCCCAAAAACCAGCTTATTGAAGCCTCCATCCGACACTATTTGACCCGACTCAAACGTGCGGAATATATTCGCTCTTTTCAACGCGTAGGAGAAGACGAAGAACAAGTTCAACTTGCCGAAGAAGGCATGGAGGAGTTTCTGGAGCTGGTAGATCAATATTCGGCATAAAACGAAAAACCGATGAAGCAAAAGGAAATATGGTCTGCTAACCTGAATCCGGCACTGGGTCGGGAGCAAAAAGGCATCCGGCCTGTCGTTATTATCAGCGGTAATGCGATGAATAACAACACGGGCATTTGCATTGTCTGTCCACTTACCTCCAAAATTAAGAACTTTGCGGGTTGCATCGTCCTTCAACCTGATCAAACCAATAATTTGAAAGCTGAATCGGAGGTACTGACCTTTCAAATCCGGACAATTGCCAAAAAACGACTCCAACGAAAGATCGGAAGCATCACGGACGATCAGTTGCAAAAAGTAAAGGACGGCCTTATAGAAATTTGTACTTTTTGATCAATGCGACCAGCGCTCAAAGCGTCCCCCGCCGTTCCTGTTCGCGTTCAATGGCTTCGAATAAGGCTTTGAAATTTCCCTTGCCGAAAGAGCGGGCCCCTTCGCGCTGGATAATTTCGTAGAAGACAGTGGGGCGGTCCTGTACCGGCTTGGTGAAGATCTGAAGCAGGTAGCCCTCTTCATCGCGGTCGATAAGGATGTTGAGTCGTTGGAGTTCCTGAAGGTCCTCGTTGATTTCTCCGACGCGGTCGGTCACGGTGTCGTAGTAGTTATCCGGTACGTAGAGGAAGTCCACGCCGTTTTTGCGAAGCTGATCGACGGTGTGGATGATGTCGTCGGTAGCGACCGCGATGTGCTGCACGCCGGGGCCGCGGTAGAAGTCGAGGTATTCCTCGATCTGGGATTTTTTCACCCCCTGAGCCGGTTCGTTGATGGGAAATTTGATATAGCCGTTGCCGTTGGCCACCACTTTGCTCATCAGGGCGGTGTACTTGGTGGAGATGTCCTTATCGTCGAAGGTGACCAGCAGTTTGAAGCCCAGCACATCCCGGTAGAAGTCTACCCAATTGTTCATCATGCCGAGTTCGACGTTGCCCACGCAGTGATCGACGTATTGCAGACCGATCGGCGTGATTTCCATTTCGCTTTCGCGCGCTTCGAAGCCGGGGAGGAAGGCGCCGTGGTAATCTTCCCGCTCCACAAAGGTGTGAATGGTATCGCCGTAGGTTTTGATACTGGCCGTACGTACGTGGCCGTGCTCATCTTCCAGCGTTTCCAGCGCTTTGGCCGACTCGGCGCCGCGTTCCAATGCGCCGCGGTAGCCCTCCTCCGCATCGCCGACCCACAGCGCCAGCACCTTGACACCATCGCCGTGCCGCTGCACGTGGCGGGATATTTCGTGGTCAGGGTCGAAGGCGCCGGTGAGTACGAAGCGGATTTTACCTTGCTGAAGTACGTAAGAAACACGATCGCGCACGCCCGTCTCCGGTCCCCGGTAAGCTACGAGCCGGAAGCCAAAGGCGGTCTGGTAGTAATGCGCCGCCTGCTTGGCATTGCCGACGTAAAATTCGATATGATCTGTGCCTTTAATCGGCAGAATGTCTTGTCCTGTTTTGGTTTGATTCTTGGTTGCGGTATCCATAAGAAATAATTTTTGGATTAAGCGGTTCGACTGTTTGACTATCATGTCTATCTGCCCTCCGGCAGCCAGCTGCGGAAATAATCCTCATCCTCGATTCCGATCGTGTATTCGGTCATCTTCAGAGGCCGGAAGGTATCGACCATGACGGCCAGTTCCTTTGTTTCCTTTGCGCCAATGCTTTTCTCAACGGTACCCGGATGTGGGCCGTGCGGAATGCCGCCGGGGTGCAGGGTGATCATGCCCCGTTCTACGTGTTTGCGGCTCATAAAGTCACCATCGACATAATAGAGCACTTCGTCACTGTCGATGTTGGAATGGTTGTAGGGAGCCGGGATCGACTGAGGGTGATAGTCAAAGAGGCGCGGGACGAAGGAACAGATGACGAAATTGCGCGCGGCGAAGGTTTGATGCACCGGTGGCGGCTGATGGATTCGACCGGTGATGGGTTCGAAATTGTGGATGGAAAATGCGTAGGGATACAAGTAGCCGTCCCAGCCGATCAGGTCGAAGGGATGATTCAGATAATAATAAGGATAGACCTGATCCTGCTTCTTAATATAGAAGAGGAATTCACCCTGTTCATCAAAAGCTTCCAGGGTGGTAGGTTTACGGATGTCGCGCTCGCAGAAAGGCGCGTGTTCTTCCAGTTGACCAAACTGGTTCCGGTACTTTTGCGGGGTGACCACCGGAGAATAGGATTCGACGATAAAGAGTCGGTTGTCCTCCGTGTCGAAATCGAGTTGGTAGATGGTTCCACGCGGGATGACGAGGTAGTCGCCGTATTCAAAGCGGACTAGTCCGTACATCGTGCGCAGCATGCCGCTGCCCTCATGCACGAAGATGACCTCGTCGGCATCGGCATTCTTAAAGAAATAATCCTCCATGCTCCGTTTCGGCGCTGCCAGGATGATCTGGCAGTCGTCGTTGACCAGCACCGGCTTGCGGCTGTCGAGGTAGTCCTCTTCCGGTTCTACATCAAAGCCTTTAAGGCTGCGGTGTTTGAGCTGTTTGTCGTAGATGATACGGGGTGCGACGGAAAAAGGCTCCCCTTCCTGCACAATTTGGGTTGGAGGGTTGATGTGATAAAGTAAGGAATAAGCGTTGCTGAAGCCTTCGGTGGAAAAGAGCTCTTCGTGGTAGAGTTCGCCGTCAGGCTTACGAAACTGGGTATGCCGTTTGGGCGGTATTTCGCCCAGCGTATGGTAATGCATAATGGATAGTTTTCAGGTCATCGTAAAATCGCCTGCTGAGTAAATCCGGGATCCGGTCGCTTTTTGCAGGCCCCGGTATATTGATTAGAACAGAGTTGCTCAGCAGCTCTATTGAGGGTAACTATTGTATATTCTACATAGTTCGCATTCCCGGATCAGCGGAAACAAATCACTCTGGAACTTTCATTTACTAAGGTTATCAAATATCTTATTCAGGGTAGCCACCAGGTGATCCACTTCGGCATCGCTAAGCCCCTGCCAGGCTTCGTGCCGGAAGTTTTTTACAACGGGGAGTAGTTCTTCAATTTTACGGCGGCCGGCCGGCGTCAGTTCGATGCGGAAGCGACGGCGATCCGCCGGATCGGGGCTACGCCGGGTGAGCTCCTTCCTGCACAACAGATCGATAATACGGGTTACGGTGGGGGCGTCTTTGAAGGTTGCACGGGCGATCTCCAGTTGACTCAACCCCTCCTTCCGGTCGAGTTGTTGCAGCACTACCCACTGATCCACGGTTATTTCCGCTTCGGCCAGCACCAGTTTCTGCTGGAAATATTGCTTCATCCGCTTGGCGGTGCGCTCCAGCACAAAACCCGACACTTCCGATTTTTTATCCTTAATTGATGTTGCTTTTCTTGGCAAAACAGTTTCCAAATTTGTTAGTACAAACATAGTTGTTATAGCAATAAAATTCAAGCGGTCGGAAAAATACTTTCAAACCTAAATTTTGGGATTATGTCTGATTGGGTTTAAATTTGTGAAAACATGTGCTCCCCCCCGTTAGAAAAACACTGTTTCAAAGATGCCTGTCAGTTGAGCTACACGGATAATCTATAACTTCTGTTATTATGAGTGTACGAATAATGTTATTCGCTATTACCCTGGCACTGATAGGTTTTTCTTGTGTCAGCCAAAGAAAATATGTTGCCGAAGTAGTGGAAAGAAAGAAGTGCCTGCAACAGGAAAAAAACCTACAGCAACAATTGGAATCCTACAGCACGCGGCTCGCCTACAAAGATGGGCAACTTCAGAGCCTGAATGCGGAAGTCAGTCGCCTGGATAAGCACAATCAGGAACTGCAATCCCAGCTCGATCAGCTGATCAACGACGCCACCAGCCAGCAGGAAGAGATGGAAAAGGCGATACAGGAAAAATCCCGCGACCTGAATCAAAAAGAAATACTAATTAACCGGATAAACGGAGCAATAGAAAAACGGAACCAGCTTTTTTCTGATATAAAAAGACGCATGGAACTCACCCTGCGACAGTATGAAAAAAATACGCTGAACTACGTGCTAACAGATTGCTGCCTGCACATAAAAATTGACGAACGCCTGTTGTTCGAGGCCGGCGGTTATGAGATCAATCAAAAAGGCATCGAAACATTGGGTCGCCTGGCAGCTGCGCTCCGGGAGAGTCCCGACCTCCAAATCCAGATTATCGGACGAACGGATAGCTTAACCGCGCCACCCGGCGCGCTCCGGCTAAATTGGGATTTCATGGCCTTACGCGCCGCATCCGCCGGACGGGTACTCACGGAAGATTACGGTCTGCGGCCCCAGCAAATCACCGTCGGCGCCCGCAACATCTTTTCTCCGGAAAGTGGTAGCCAAAACACCGAACAAACTCTTCCCGCAGGAGGTATTGACATCATCCTCCACCTTTCACAAGACCAACTTTTCAGCATCATCCGGAATAAAGATTCCGGAAATTGAAATTCTAAAAGGGCGGACTTTCAGAAGTACGGCAATCATATCGTATATTGGTAGTGAAAACGATGCCGGCAAAGCCGGTCTAACAGGATGTATCAAAACAAGCGAAAAATAAACCAGCCATGACGGAAGAAAAAAAGGGACTACTCGCCGGCGCCGACGGGCAAATGCGTTGCTGGTGGCACGGCGGTCACGAGGATTATATACGCTATCATGACGAAGAATGGGGGCGCCCCGTTGCCGATGATCATCTGTTATTCGAAAAAGTTGTCCTGGAAGGGTTCCAATCCGGCCTGAGCTGGTTAACCATTTTGCGCAAGCGCGAAAACTTCCGCCAGGCTTTTGAACAGTTCGATTATAATAAAGTAGCTCAATTCAAAGAAGAGGACGTCGATCGGCTGATGCAGGACGAAGGCATTGTCCGGCACCGCCGAAAAATCGAATCCGCCGTCAACAACGCTCAACGCGCCGTCGAACTGGCCGATGAGTTCGGCTCCCTGGCTGCTTTCTTCTGGAGTTTCGAACCCAATCCCGTCAACCGCCCCGAGCTGTTCAACTACGAAATCCTCATCCAGCGCACCCAGACGGAAGAATCCGCCGCGCTGGCGAATGCCCTGAAAGAGCGGGGCTGGTCCTTCGTCGGCCCCACCACTATGTACGCCTTTATGCAGGCCGTGGGGATGGTCAACGACCACCTCCACGGGTGCTGTATCCGGCCCTTCGTCACCAGAAAACGACGGGACTTTCAACGGCCGTTCTGAGGAGAATTTTCTCGATATCTTCTTTAAAATGCTTGGTCAGCTCCAGGAAGCCGGAAATACGACGACCTTACCGCACTATCTTGATCTCCTCAGCGGCGTGGGAATGGTGACAGGATTGAAGAAATACGCCTCCCAGCCCGTTCGAACCAGGGCCGGCAGTCCGAAGTTACAGATTTAAAACAATGCTTTTCTGTCCGTCTATTCGGGACTGACCTTCTGCGAATGCCGGCAATTACCAGAACGCTGGGGCCAACAGGTGGAATCGGCCGTAGGCGCCCACCTGGCCAACGCCGTTCATAGCAGCTCGCTGGAACTCTGCTACTGGCGGGACGGGACCCGGGAAGTAGATTTTGTACTTCGACTGGGCACCAAGCTCTTCGGTATCGAGGTGAAAAGTGGAAAAAAAGCCCACCGCTCCGGGATGGAAGCCTTCAAAAAAGCCTTTCACCCGAAGCGCGTACTGCTGGTGGGTTCCGGGGGGCTGCCCTGGGAGGAATTTCTGCGTATCCCGCCGGAGGATTTGTTTTAAAATTGACGGGTTGGCGGTTATAATGATCAACTTATCAACCCGTCAACTCAACTCTTCTTTACATCCACGCTCACCTCTTCTCCGTCCGGCAGCTCGATCGTCTCGCCGTTGGGTGCGCCTTCGCTGAGTTCCAGCGACTCAGCCAGCACTTCGGTTTTGATGTAGTCGCCATACTGCTCGACGGCCGGTACGATGACGTCCTTGCGCTCCAGCGTGACCCGGATGCGATCGGTGACGTTGAAGTCCTTGTCTTTACGGATATTCTGGATGCGGTTGACTAACTCACGGGCCATACCTTCGGCTTCGAGTTCGGGCGTCACGGTGACGTCGAGAGCGACGGTGAGCTTGCCGTCGGAGGCGACGAGCCAGCCGGGGATATCCTCGGTGGTGATTTCCAGGTCTTCCAGCGTCAGTTCGTAGTTTTCCCCATCGACCTCCAGGGTATATCCGCCGGATTTTTCGATGTTGGAGATTTCTTCATTGCTGAGGCTGGAAATGACCTGATTGGCCGTTTTCATATGCTTGCCGAGGCGACGGCCCAGGCGCTTAAAGTTGGGCTTGGCCTTTTTCTTGATCACACCGGAGGCATCGTCGACGTATTCGATCTCTTTGACGTTGACCTCGGCCAGGATGAGCTCTTTTACGCCTTCGACCTGCTCCTTGAAGTGCTTGTCAAGCACCGGAAGCAGTATTTTTTGCAGCGGCTGGCGCACGCGGATGTTTTCCTTTTTGCGCAAGCTCAACACCAGAGAAGAGATGCGTTGTGCGTAGTCCATCCGCTCTTCCAGAGATTTATCGATGGCGGCACTGTTCACTTCCGGAAAGAAAGCGAGGTGCACCGAGGGATGTTCCTCCTTGCCGGTAGCCTCATTGAGATTGCGGAAAAGCCAGTCGGCAAAGAAGGGCGCTACGGGGGCCATCAGTTTCGACACGGTTTCCAGGCAGGTGTACAAGGTCTGGTAAGCCGAAATCTTATCCCTGGAGTAATCGCCTTTCCAGAAGCGACGGCGACACAGGCGCACATACCAGTTGGAGAGGTGCTCGTCGACGAAGCTCATGATCTTGCGCGTAGCATTGGTAGGCTCGTAATCGGCGTATTCGGCCTCTACTTCCTGTACCAGCGTGTTGAGCAGCGAGATGACCCAGCGGTCGATCTCGGGACGCTCCGCCAGGGGCACTTCTTCTTCTGCGTAAGCGAATTGATCGATGTTGGCGTAGAGCGAGAAGAAAGAATAAGTATTGAACAGGGTGCCGAAGAATTTGCGGCGCACCTCCTCTACTCCATCCAGGTCAAACTTCAGGTTGTCCCAGGGCTGTGCGTTGGAAATCATGTACCAGCGCGTCGCATCGGCGCCGTGCTCGGCGATAGTCTGGAAGGGATCCACGGCATTACCGAGGCGCTTCGACATCTTGTGCCCGTTCTTGTCAAGCACCAGCCCGTTGGAAACCACGGTTTTGAAAGCCACGCTATCAAAAACCATGGTCGAAATGGCGTGCAGGGTATAGAACCAGCCGCGGGTTTGATCGACCCCCTCGGCGATAAAGTCGGCGGGAAAGCGCTCCTCGAATTTTTCCTGGTTTTCGAAGGGATAATGCCACTGGGCGTAGGGCATGGATCCCGAGTCAAACCACACGTCGATCAGGTCCAGCTCGCGATGCATAGGCTGCCCGTCATCAGAGACGAGGACGACCTCATCGATGTAGGGGCGGTGCAGATCCGCGGGCGTCACCTGCTGCTTGCCCAGCTTGAGGTTGGCCAGTTCGATCTCCTTTCCGAGTTCTTCGATAGACCCGACACATTTTTCCTGGCGACCGTCTTCCGTGCGCCAGATGGGCAGGGGAATGCCCCAGTAGCGCGAGCGCGAGAGGTTCCAGTCCTGCAGGTTTTCCAGCCATTTGCCGAAGCGGCCCTCACCGGTGCTGGCTGGTTTCCAGTTGATCGTTTTATTGAGTTCGTACATGCGATCCTTCACCTCCGAAGCCCGGATAAACCAGCTGTCGAGTGGATAGTAAAGTACGGGGCGGTCGGTGCGCCAGCAGTGGGGATAGGAGTGCACATATTTTTCGGACATGAAGAGCTTGTTCTCTTCCTTGAGCTTAATGACGATATCGACGTCGACCGGACGCTCTTCCTCCTGACCGTAATCCTTGACATAACGACCGGCAAAATCGGTCACCTCGGGCACGAAGCGGCCCTGCTTATCGACCAGGGGCATGGCGTTGCCGTGTTCGTCCTTGACGAGCAGCGGCGGGATGTCATTCTCCTTAGCCACCTTAAAGTCATCGGCGCCGAAGGTGGGCGCGATATGCACGATGCCGGTACCGTCCTCCGTACTGACAAAGTCGCCGAGAAGTACGCGAAAGGCGGGCTTATCGGGCTGCACGTAGGGTAGCAATTGCTCGTATTCCATGCCGGCCAGCTCGCTGCCTTTAAGCTCTTCCACGATTTCAATATAGGGGATGGGTTTATTCCCAGCTTTGACTTCCTCCGGTTTCAGATCTTCTTGCTGTTTGGAGAAGTACACCGGCAGGCGATCCTTGGCCAGAATGACCACGCCGGACTCTCCCGTGTACCGGTTGAAGCTCCGCACTTTTACGTAAGTGATATTTTTGCCTACTGCCAGCGCGGTATTGGAAGGCAGGGTCCAGGGCGTGGTGGTCCAGGCCAGGAAATACTCGTTGTCTTTACCTTTCACCTTAAACTGTGCGATGGCAGACGTATCGGAAATTTCCTTGTAGGCGCCCGGCATATTCAGCTCGTGCGAGCTCAGGCCGGTGCCTGCCGCGGGCGAGTAGGGCTGTATGGTATAGCCTTTATACAGCAAGTCCTTATTATAAATCTGCTTAAGCAAAAACCAGACGCTCTCGATGTATTCGTTTTTGTAAGTGATGTACGGTTCGTTGAGATCCACCCAGTAGCCCATCTTGCGGGTGATGTCGTCCCACAGGTCTTTGTAGCGCATGACGGTTTCGCGGCACTTCTGATTATACTCATCGACCGTAATCTTCTTCCCGATATCCTCCTTGGTGATACCGAGTTCTTTTTCCACCTGAATTTCGATGGGCAACCCGTGGGTGTCCCAGCCGCCTTTGCGCTCGACGCGCCTGCCCTTCATCGTCTGAAAGCGGCAGAACAAATCCTTGATGGCGCGGGCCATAACGTGATGAATACCCGGTTTCCCGTTGGCGGAGGGCGGTCCTTCGTAGAAGACGTAATTGTCGGCCTCCTCCCGCTCCTCTACACTGCGTTCGAAGATGTTGTGCTTCGTCCAGAACGCCAGGATATCCTGATCGATTTCCGGAAGATTCAGTTGCTTATACTCTTTATACATCGATTCCCTGTGTTTTATTGACGGGGTGACTTTTATTGACGGGGTGACTTTTATTGTTATTGACGGGGTGACTTAGAGTCATCCCGTCAATAAATCACTTAGAGTTACCCGTCAAACAAATATGTCAACTCCAGGCTTTCGCCAAAATGTTTGTGACAAGCCCCGAAAAAGAGGGGCAAAGATACGCATTATATCGCGCTATTTTGAGTCGCACACTATAGTCTTTGATAATAAAACCCTTATTTTCAGGGAGCAAAATTCATTTATGTTTCAAGACGATATGCCGCCTCCTGAGCCTGCCAGACCTGCTGAAAGCAAAACGCGCCTCCGGTCGCACCAAGGATTTCAATGACATCAGGCATCTTCAGGAAAAATAGTAAAAAAGAAAAGCTCCGGCAGATCGCGATCTGCCGGAGCTTTTCTTTTGGGACATAACCATCAGATTCTCACAGACCGCCTTAGCGACCACTGCGAATAATCATGATGATGTGCTGTGTGTTTGACATTACTTTCCTTATTGACACTCAAAAATACGGGTAATTTGGTAAAATGTCAAGGCGCGTGGTTTCCCGTTTTCCTGGTCTTATCGCTTCCCGGTCGACCGTTCTCCTGCTCTGCTTCCAAATCAGCTCCCGGTTACGATCAATTCCCCGCCGAATTTGTTATATTTCGCGAGCCTTATAACCGGATCGAAGCACTTTTTCTACCGCTCTGCCTGGACACAGAATGTTCTATGTCGACGCAGTGTGAATCAATTACCGGTAAGCTAAACATTAAAATAGGTCTTCAAGCGAAAAAATATGCTACAAACTGCCGACCTTGAATATTCCTACGACCAAAAAACGACCCTGGCCTTCCCGGACATCGAATGCCGGAAGGGAGAACACTGGCTGCTCCTTGGCCAGTCGGGCAGTGGAAAAACCACGCTGCTACATCTGCTTGGCGGCCTGCTCTCGCCCCGCGGCGGATCCGTCAGGGTGGCCGACACCGACGTGACCCGCCTCTCCGCCCATGCACTTGATCAGTTCAGAGGGCGCAATATCGGCATTATCTTTCAGCAGTCGCACTTTGTGCGCGCATTGACTGTGGAGGAGAACCTGGCCCTGGCTCAGCAGCTTGCCGGCCTGCCCATTGACGAGAGGCGCATCCGGGAATTGCTCGAGCACCTCAACGTACTGCACAAATTGAAATCCAAGCCCCGCGACCTCAGCGTCGGTGAGCAGCAGCGGGTAGCCATCGCACGGGCCCTGATCAACCGGCCGGCCATCATTCTGGCCGACGAACCTACCTCCGCGCTCGACGATATCAACTGTGAGGAGGTCATCCACCTTATCGAACGGGAGGCCAATGAGGAGGGAGCCACCCTGCTGGTGGTCACGCATGACAACCGCCTCAAAGAGCGATTCGACAATCAAATCCTGTTAACCTGAGCATCCGCCCGACTATGAACTTACTACAACTCAGTTGGAAAAACCTGATCAATAAGCCTCTGACCATGCTCCTGAGCCTGCTGCTCTTTGCCTTGGGAGTAGGCCTGATATCGCTGGTCTTTATCCTCGAAAAACAGCTCGACCAGCAATTTGAAAAAAACATGCAGGGTATCGACATGGTGATCGGCGCCAAAGGCAGCCCCCTGCAACTGGTGCTGAGCAGCATCTTTCACCTCGATGCGCCTACCGGCAACATCAACATCGGCGAGGCCCGCGCCTTTTTGCGTCCCGAACACCCTCTGATCAAACGAGCCATTCCCCTGGCCATCGGCGACAGCTACAGTGGCTACCGCATTATAGGGACTACGCGGGCCATCATCGAGCACTACGAAGCAAGCCCGGCGGAAGGAAAACTGTGGGAAAACCCCATGGAAGTCACTGTCGGCGCCAACGTAGCGGAGCGCCTGGGGCTCCGCCCGGGAGATCAATTTCGCAGCACCCACGGACTGGATGACAACGAAGACCTGGTTCACGAGGACGCCGCCGCTTTTCTCGTTGCCGGTATCCTGGCGCCCACCGGCGCGGTAATCGATCAGCTGATCCTGACCAGCCCGGCCAGCGTTTGGGAAGTACACGGACATGAGGAAGCCGGAAATACCGGAGAAGAAGCCGCCAGCGGCGAAGAAGGGCACGACCACGATGCAGGAGAAACGCACGACCAGGAGCATTCCCCCGCGCTGCAGCGTCCGCTATACGAGATGACGGAGCAGGACATCACCGCCATCCTCATCCAATTCAAGCATCGCAATGCCCGCACCCTGAATATGCCGCGCATGATCAATGAGAACACGCCCCTGATGGCGGCCAACCCCTCCTACGAAATCAGCAAACTCTTCGAACAGTTGGGGCGCGGCGAGCGCATCCTGCGCATCCTGGGCATCGTTATTGTCATCGTATCCAGCTTCAGCATTTTTATCTCGCTCTACAATTCGCTCAAGGATCGCCGCTACGAGCTGGCCATCATGCGTACGCTGGGCGCCTCGCCCTGGCGTCTTTTTTTCCTCATTCTGTTCGAGGGGGTCATCCTGGCGGCATTGGGTTACCTGTTGGGGATCCTGCTCAGCCACGGCGGAATCGAGATCGGCGCCCGCATAGCCGACGACGCCTACCAATATCCTTTCACCGGCCGAACCTTCCTGACCGAGGAAGTCTGGCTGTTTGTCGGTGCATTGGCCATCGGCGTCATCGCCGCGTTGATTCCCGCCTTCGAAGCGGGCAATACGGATATTCACCGGACGCTGGCGGAAGGATAGACGGAAGTGGGGAGGTTTACCCGCCCCGAGGCAACGAGGGGCGGGCGGAAGTCGGAAAGTTTATCCCGTGAAATAGTCGCTTCGTGAATTCCATGGGGTTTAACCGCCCCGGCGTCAGTACTGATTACCCATAAGTCGGTTTGAGCCAAGTTCCGACTTCCAATCCCACTTTCCTGCCTATTCAAAAGAAGTAGTTGCATCGAATGTACTGCACACAGTAGATTAAAGCCCCCCGGAAGGGAATCTAAAATGGTCCTGTCACCTCATCCCTCCAGTCGTTGCAGTTCAACAAACATTCGCTTTCATCCTATTGGTTGAAGACCAATGGGTTTTACGCTCAATTATATAAATCTGTCCGGGTGCTTAAAAATCCATCCGTTGCCTGCCGATATTGATCCGCACCCCTCCGCTGAAAAACTGTGTTTGCAAATCGAACTTGGGGTCTTCGCTGTCTTTATTGCGGTAGAAGTAGTGCAGGTCCAGGAAAACATTATGCGCGATCATATAGCTGGCATCGAAGCCGAGGATCAGGGTATTGGTCTGAATGCCCTGGCCGATTTCATTCCCGTAGTCTTGCTCGCGATCGGCGTTGGGCAGCAGGATGTTCATCCCCCAATTGGTGGTATCGCTGTCTTCCCCGAAAGAAGCACTCAGCAGACGACCTTCGAGGACCAGCCGGTGTGTAGGCTGGTAGCGAATCTGCGCGACCCACTCCCCGAAGTTGGCGCCTAGCGGGTGAGCCAGCGCCTGGTGGTAGTGCGAGTAACTGGCAATGCGGTCGGAGTGCGTATAGGTGTAGGGACGGGCCGTATTGTACTCCACCTGGAAATCGAGATGATCCACTCCGAAGGCATCGATATATTTGGCGCCGGCCTGAATACCGAACTTATTGGCCCACCAGCCGCGTCCCTCCCGGAAGAGTTCATTGAACTTGAATTCGTCGAAAATAAGCTGTCCGTAGAGCTGAAAGCGGCGCCAGAGGTTCCACTTGGCGTCGAAGCCCAGGAGGACGTTGTCAGGGCTGCCCAGCGACTGCTCGATGGTGCGATAGAGGATAAAGGGGTTGAGGTAATTCAGTTCAAACTGGTTGGCCCGGTCGAAGATCACCGCTTCGTAGATGCCGACGTTGAGATTGGGCAGGATGTCAAAACTCAGATGATGCGCTGCCAGGTATTTTTTCGGCACGACCTCATCGCCGGGGGAGGAATTAGCGGTTTCGATCGCCAGCTCGGCGAAGATATTCTGGTAGTGCAGTTTCCACACCTTCCAGTTGAGCTTCAGGTAGAGGTAATTGTTCGAGAAATCGGAGAGCAACATAGAGCGGTAGCCGTTGCCGATAAAATTACGGCCATACCCGAACTGCATCCCGACATGCCGGCTGATGCTGAAGCCGAGATAGGCCTGGCCGTTAAGATAATCGTACCCCTGGTCGATATCGAAAACGCTGCTCTCGAAACCTTTGTACAGGCCGGCGCCGGGAACAGCCTTGAATTTTCGTATAAACTGATTGACGTAGTTGGGAAAGCGGGCCTGCGATTCGAGGACTTGGGTGTAAAAGTAGATGCGGTCATCGATGCCGCCCCGCAGTTCCAGCCCGCGTTGATTCATGAAGAGCAGCTGCTCGTCGTTCTGCGCCGCCCCGAGTTTAAAATTGAGGATGGGGTTGGCGCGCAGATAAAAATGACGCTGGTTCACCTCCAGGAGATTTGCCGGCGTGCGATAGAAGATACCCAGAAAAGGCGTTTTGCTTTCGACAAAGCGGGGGTCAGCCATGCTGGCTTCGATCTGTGTCATACCGGTATCCGGATACACGGGAATGCGGGGGCCGGTGAGTGTGGTAGCGAAAGGGGCCTGTCCCAGCCACTCATTGTTATCGAGGAAGAGATAACGCAGGTCCTGCTGGTCCAGACGGGAAAGCCCGGCCTCCGCGGTATCCAGTTGCAGGGCGTACCGGGTAGCGGCGCTGCGGGTGTAGTATTTAAGGGAGGAGTGATAGGGCGTCGGCACCCCTGTTTTAACCTCAAGCCGGTCGAGGATGTGATAAGCCGGATTGCCCAACGGCAAATTGGTATGCTGCGCTATCGCCGGGAGGCTGATGCTGAACAATAATAGCAAGAGGATCCTATACTTCATGGGTATCATTTGATTTGCCGGGGCAAAATTAATCAATTCCGGGATAGGTTTATGATCCCGGGGCCCTGGCGTTTCATTATGCCTACGCTGACAGGAGCTATCGCCGTATAGATGAGATTGCCTGCCACCATTTAAACACAGCAGCCCTGCTGCCCTTACTCCCCCGTTCCCGCGTACAGGCGGAAGGTGGCGCACTGATCGATCACCCGCTGGTAGTACGCTGTTTCGCGGTAGCGATCGACGAGGTCCTGAAAAAATTCGAAGCTGCGTACGGCGCCTTCCGTTCGATTGACGTAGTACTCGTTCCGTTCGCATTTGGCGGCCCAGAAGGTGGCGCGGGCAGCCAGCTCGGGATTAACCGTTATTTGCCGGGCTTTCTGGAAGTAGTACAGAGCCATCGAGCAATCGAAGTGCTCCCGGTTGCCATAAGGATAGACGGGATGCGGCGTCACGTTGTCGCCGTCTTGCAAGTAACCGGCCCGGAGGCTGGCGCCGCTGCGGTAGTAATCCATAGCTCTCCAGCTGTAACTGAAGTAGGACATGTTGTAGAAGGCCACCCCGAGGCGATAGTAGAGCAGATCGCGGTTTTCGGCGTTAGCCTTTGCCTGGTATTCCATATCGAGCAATTGTTCGATGAGTTCTCCCCGGTTGAAGGCCTGCAGGGAATCGGGCAGAGGGCATTCGACACAATCGTTGATGCGTTCTGCGAAGGGGTTGAAGAGACCAAACTGATCCCAGGCGCTGCGATCGATCTGTTTGAGGTTTTCCAGAGCAGCTTCCAGCTGATAGTCGTTAAAGAGGTTAAGGGCCTGCATATCGATCAGCTCGTTTTCGATGGTGGATCCGTCGTCCTGCCGGATCATCTCGCGCTCAAGCTGGGTAGGTTTGTCTTTTCGCACCACCTCCATCAGGTCTTCGATCACCTCCTCCCTGGGGTTGGCCTTCAGGGCGCGGAGAGAGTACTGACTGAGCAGGGCCTTTCCGGGGCGGTCATTAATGCGGTACAGGTAAGTCAGTTTATCACTCAGGAATCTTCTCAGGTCGGGATAAGTTTGATTAAGATCAGACCGGCGTCGCAGTCTGACGATCTCTTCCTCCACTTCATCATCGATGTCCGACCAGGCGCTGACGCGCAAAACGATTTGAAATATTTCGAGCTGGCGCCGAAGGCCCCGGTCATCGACCAGTTCTTCGGCCTGCTCAAAAGTTTTCCTGGCTGCGTAATAATCGCCGGCCAGCACTTCGAGGTATCCTTCCGCGATTTTCCAGAACTCCAGCCGGGGCAAGCGCTGATCGAGCAATAGCTGGCGGACAAATTGCTGTAATTCAATGATGCGTTCACCGGCATCGGAACCGGGGCGTTGGTAGGAGCGGTTCAGCTGGCGATAGCGGTTGAATTCCTGCCCGAGCAGATTTTGCTCCAGCTCCTCCATTTCTTTGACCAGCAAGGGTTCAAGGTGTTCGTTGCTGGGGTCCAGCTCATAGATGCGGTACATTTCTTCCACGGCATGGCTATCTTCATCGTAGGCCCGCATCACGTAGAGCGTTGCTCGTTCCCGATCATCACGGCACTTGAGCAGACACTGCTGCCACTCCTCGTCGCTACGGATCTGAAAGCTTTGCAGAGCCGACTGCCGGCGGCTGGGGCAGTTCTTAAACACTACGGCATAGCGATAGGATGCTTCTACATTATCGCCCAGAGCCAGCAAGGCCCCGGCGCGGTGCCCCTCGATCCAATACTCGATCAGACTGGGGTCGTTATCAATTTTAGGCATGAGATAAGCGTAGAGTTCCAGGACCCTGGCGTACTTCCCAGCATAGTGGGCCAACCGGATGAGCTGATAGGCATAGCGCAGCCGGATATAATGGGATTTGATGCCCAGAAAGCGCTGCAGGCCTTTACCGATCAGCGCTTCCATATCCGCTACACTGCGCGGAGTATCCTCCCAGGGATTTCCCTGAGTGACATACGGTTCGCATTCCTTGGCGAAAATGAGGTAATCAACTGTTTCGGTACAGGCGTGGCGCTCGAGATAATGGGCAAAACTATTGCCCCTCAGTTGTGCCGGTACGGGGATAGACTTGCTGGCGATTGCGGTGCGCAGCTCTTCCATATCCACTATAGACGCTTTATAAACCAGTGTGCTGATATCTTCCGCACGGGGCAGGTCACAGAAGCGCTCCCGCCATTCCGCGACGTTGTCCACGCGCTGCACCAGCCGCTGTGGCCCGTACTGCTCATAGAGTTCGCCAAATCCGATCAGAGCAGGCCCCAACGGGATTTCCGCACCAAGCATATCGGCAGATAGAAAAGAAAAACCCTGGAATTGATCGGGAGCGGGATCACAGCTGCTCGAAATCCCCTGCGGCCACAAGCAGATAGAAGCGAACAGCAGGGGGAGCACCAAGCGTTTAGGACTTTTCCAGAATAGCCACAATCTCCTCCAGTTGCTCATACGGTAGATATTTGATAGTCGTTGAATCCAAGTGATAAAACGCCGTTGTGAAAGCACGGTGACGAAAATAGGGCGCCAGTATTCGGACGGTTTTACGAAGCAAGTCCGCATCAACAGTTTCCGTGCGAATCCGGTCACCGCGGTAAAGATAATAACCATTAAGATACGTACTTTTCACCACCTCAAAACGGCCGGTTTCCAGCTTTGTGAATCTGCTGCTATCCTCCAGATCAGTTTCCCGCAGGTTGTTCATCAGGCGGATCATCCGACCATCGCGAAACACTACCCCCCAGGCGAACAGCGGCAAGGCCAGATCCATCGGTAGCGGGTAGCGCTCGAACTTATCCAGGTAAGGCAAGGCATTTTCTATGCGAAGGATGGAATTGGGTTCGTTCCAGTCGCGCAAATCCCCTACGTTGTAAAACATCAGCATCCCCCGGTCTACCGGCGGCACCCCCGTTCGCCGGTAATAACGAACCTGGTGCAGGCGAATGGTAGCCGACAGCAAGCGCTTAGAAGCAAAGAACCGGCCTTGTGCTTCGAGAAACTGAAAATAGGCTGCACGAGTACTTTCCGTCCAGTCGCAGTCAAACTGAATCTCCGGTATGCTCCCGGCAGGGAAGCCGGCGCTCAATCGCTCAATCCGCTCGGCCACCCTTTGCGCCAGCCCTGCTATCTCTGCTTGCGGCAATTGCTCGAACACCTCATTGGTGATAAACACACAAGGAACGATGGCCTTTCCTTCCCAACCGCCGGGGCTCACCTCAAGAGTGGCCTGCGGAACGGGCATATTTCGCTCTTTATCCCAGTCGACATCAAAAAATTTGATATACAGCCGGCCTGCGTTCGAAGCCTTGAGGTAAGCCTGCTCCGGCCGGCTGAGCTCCAGGGCTGTCTGCCAGTGATAAAAAGCCGGTTGAACCTTTGTTTCCGGCATCCGGCAGGCGCCGGCCAGAAGTCCGATGGACAGGAAGAACAAAATCCGCCACATTGATGCTTTCGGTTTTCCTTTTGTAACGTTTGAGGGCGAGGGTTAATTTTAGTATAAGGCGGTCCGATTTGATTTCAGATATTCGAGTGGTTTAATCCGGGTTAATGCTTTCCCGGGTATTCCCAGGGATCGCGGTACGCTCTGTACAACAGTTTATTGGCCTCCGGGTCATCGACGAACATTTCCTTTTCCCCGTCCCACTGCAGGCTGCGGCCGGCTTTGTAGGAGGCCATAGCCATCAGGCTGATATTGGTTGCGAGGTGGCCGTGCAGAATATCGCAGACCGGCCGACGTTTTCTTTCGATCGCATCAATCAGGTCGGCCCAGAGCTCACGGATATTCTGCTTATCGGGATCGTGCAGCGTAGGTTCCTGATGAATGAGCCCGGCACTTTTTTTCTTTGGATAGAAGGTGAAGCCGTCGAGCCAGCCCAGATGTAGCACCCCTTCCGTGCCGTAGAAATAGGCCCCGACATTATGCTCCTCATTGGAATTGGGGTTGCACAATTTGCTTTCCCAGGTGAGTGTAAACGTTTCGAATTCATAAACGGCATACTGGGTGTCGGGCGCGGTAGAATTGTCCTGACGGATGTAGCGGTCACCGGTGGAGTAGACGGATTTGGGATAGCGCTCCTCTGTCCACCATAGCACCTGGTCAAACCAATGGATCCCCCAATCGGCGATAGTGCCGTTGGCGAAATCGAGGTACTGGCGGAAGCCGCGGGGATGGATGCCGGGATGATAATCGTGCCGGGGCGCCGGTCCCAGCCAGAAATTCCAATTCAGTGCTGCGGGGGGATCCTGAACAGGCTGAGGCTTGCCCGGGCCCTGTCCGTAATTGACAAAACACTTCACTGCGGATATTTCGCCTACCCTGCCGGCACGCAGAAATTCCATGGCGGCGATATTGTGTGGAGAGACCCGCCGGTGCGTACCCACCTGCACGACGCGCTGCGTATCGCGGGCCGTTTCCAGGATCGCCTTACCCTCATTGATCGTATGACCAATGGGTTTTTCCAAATAGAGATGGGCGCCTGCTTTCATAGCAGCGATAGCCGGCAGTGCATGCCAGTGATCCGGCGTGCCGATGATGGCGATATCGGGTTTTTCCCGATTCAGCAATTCGCGGTAATCGCGGTAGTGCCTGGGTTTTTCCCCCGTCCATTCATCGAGGTTCTTCTGTGTATCCTGCAGGGCCCGCTCGTCCACGTCGCAAATGCCGATCACCTTTGAGTTGCCGGCTGCAACAGCTTCGCGAAGAATGTTGTTGCCCCACCACCCGGCGCCGATAAGCGCGATGCGGTAAGTCTGAAACTTCGGCCGGATAAGAGGAAAACCGGGAGCGGCGGCGGTCATCAACCCCGCCTGGGCCGTATGGCGAAGAAAGGTTCTGCGATTCATAATAGGTTAAGGTGTGTTGACAGAATAAAGCAAGTCTGATCCACTTCCATAAGTCAATGTAAGAAAAATCAGGAAAATTAAAATCCTTTGAAGCCCCTCCTTTTTCCCGTTTTTTCAGCTCCTCAGGATCCACACATCCTGTTCCGGTTTTCGGAGCGCTCCGGCAGACAAGTCATCCGGCGCTCTGCCGGGAATATGCTCCAGCACCTTTCCGTAAGCACTGAAGAACTGTTCGGTGAAGGCTGGAGGATGAAAGGCCCCGTACATGCGGTGTCCTTCTTTCACTTTTTCCCGGACCACCAGCTTTCCCTCATCGAAACGCTTTTGTTCCGCCGGCGTGAGTCTCGACCGGAACACAGCGCCGTGCATGGTGAACAGCAGAACGGCGCCGGGCTTGGCCACCCGCATCAACTCCTGCATCCAGGCGTGATGAGCAGCTTCCGAGAGATGGGTGAATATGGAAACACCATAAATAATATCGAAAAACTGATCCAGATAAGTAAGTGGGGGGTGCAGCTCATTATGAGAGAAGCGCACTTGTGGAATATTTTTTTTGCACCAGGCTATCGTCTGCTCGTTATAATCGGTACCGAAGCAGTGGCTGTAATCATCTAACAAGCGGGGCAAGTGGCGCACTATTCTCGCCGGCCCGCAGCCCCAGTCGAGCACGTAGGCTTCCCGCAGACTTGCGTGTCGCTCCAGTTGAGTGATCAGCCACCTGGCGGTTTCCAGACCGTCGTAGTAGTACTTGTGATAGTCCAGGCCGAAGGACTCGTAAAGTAAATAGTCGGGTGGCAGGGCCACCTCCGGATGTGTTCGCACAAAGGCCCGGTTGCGTGTCCGGTTGCGGAATCGTTGCCAGTAATAGCGGCCGAGGTCAGCGTAATAGATAAGCCCCATTTGTCGTAGCAGCGCCGATAGGTTTTCTCTTTTCATGGCCCTGGATATTTCATTCTTCAGCGCCAAAGATAATTCTAAAACCCGACTTGACGGCTCCCGGGAAATACTGACTCAAAAGCCGTGTTGTTATGAGATTTTTCTCCTAGTTTTAGGGCATGAACAAGCTCGACCAAATACCTGCACTCAAGGATATCCGCTCTACGCACGAGGGCATTCGCAAGATGATTCACCGCACCCCGGTAATGACCTGTCAGAGTCTGGACCGCATCAGCGGCGCCAGTTTATTTTTCAAGTGTGAAAATTTTCAGAAGATCGGCGCTTTCAAAATGCGGGGTGCGGCCAGCGCCGCCATCCGCCTTTCCGATGAAGAGAAGCGCAACGGCCTGGCCACACACTCCTCCGGCAACCACGCCCAGGCGGTAGCCCGGGCGGCCCAGCTCCTGGGCATACCGGCCTATATCGTCATGCCGATCGATGCCCCTTCTATCAAGAAAGCCGCCACCGAGGGCTACGGCGCCCGTATCATCTTTTGCAGCCCTACCGTAGCCTCCCGCGAATCGACGCTGGAACAGGTCGTCGAAGAAACCGGAGCTACTTTCATTCACCCCTATAATGACTACAATGTCATTGCCGGGCAGGCCACCTGCGCTGTAGAATTGATTGAAGACACGGAAGCGCTGGATATCATCATGTCGCCCATCGGCGGAGGAGGGTTGATGAGCGGTACGGCGCTCAGCACCCATTACCTGTCGCCCGAAACAAAGGTGATCGGCGCCGAACCCAAAGCCGTCGACGATGCCTACCGCTCCTTCCACAGCGGTCAGATTGAAGACAACACTTCCACTGATACCATTGCCGACGGACTGCGCACCACCCTCGGGGAAAAGACTTTCCACATCATCCGCCGCCACGTCGACGATGTGCTTACCGTCGGAGAAGCCGATATCGTCAAGGCCATGCGGCTGATCTGGGAACGCATGAAGATCATCATCGAGCCTTCCTGCGCCGTTCCCTTCGCCGCCGTACTGACTCATAAAGAACGCTTTGAAGGGAAAAAAGTAGGTATCATCCTTACCGGGGGGAATGTAGATTTGAGTAACCTGCCGTTTTGAGAAGTAAGGCTTTGACATGACCTTGGGAACCTAATGACAAAGTAGGTTTAGAAGGGCTGAAACGGGGAGTCCCATTTTCAGATCTTCCCAACCTTAACAGAGCTGTTCCCTCAATAGTACGCCGTTTCACCTAGCCGCTGCACTCCATTTTCCCCGATACCGCTCAGCGGGCGCTTGGCGCGAACGAAGGTATTGAAGCGATACTCATTGAAATCGGGATCCCCGCGGCGCAGGCTTTCAATGCAGACGATTCCGGAGGAATGAATGATTTTACCTTCGCCCATGTAGATGGCGACGTGAACGATGCGCTCGGGTTTTTCACCGGTAGCTTTACGGCCGAAAAAAAGCAGGTCCCCCGCTTGCAGGTTGGAGAAGGTAGAGTCCGTTTCAATCTCCATTCCGGTATGCACCTGTTGGGAGGCGTCGCGGGGCAGCAGCAGCCCATTGAGGTAAAACACTGTCTTGGTATAGCCGCTGCAGTCGACGCCTTTTCCAGAAGTACCACCCCAGAGGTAAGGCCGGCCGAGGAAGGTTTGGGCCGTAGCCAGGATCGCATCCGCCTCATACCGGCGGGAACTCAGCCAGGCATCGTAGCCGGCCAGGTCGGTAGCCGTAATGTAGGCCGGTCGGCCGTCGGGATAAGCTACGCGCATATAGTCTCCCTCCGTTTCCAGGAGTCGCAGGATATTGCCCGCCATCAAATCGGAGACCGGCCTTGCTGCCCGATCAGGTTGGGCCAGCGAAAAGCCAAAGTCAGGCAGATAAACCACTTTATCGGCTGCTTTCCAGACGCTGAGTTGCTCCCTGGTCATCGGTGTAAAGCCGCCGGCGTCCAGCCAGCCAAAGTAATCATCCGGGGTTTGCACTAAAAACCAGCCGTCCTGCTCTTTATGAACCCGTAGGATCGCACCTAAGGTAGACTGGGTCGACAGCTCGGCCGAATGCCGGGGTTCGGAACGAATATTACAGGCCGACAGGCGTACTACACCATATATATGACCATTCAATTCTTCGACATCCGGCAGCATCTCGATTTCATCAATGACTTCGATGCCGGCTTCCTCCAATCGATTCATTAGCGTCTGCCGGGCTTTTGGCAAATTGGACTCCCCGGCTAGCACCAGCCCATTTGCCGTCGCCATAGCTTCCACCTCAAAACGGGCCACGCGCTTATCAGGGGCGTATTCCTGCCGTACCGATTCGATTGTACGCGTCACCTCCGAGGAAATGGGATCGTGATCACAGCTGAAGGTCAGCAGGATCAAAAGGGGCAACAAGGGATAGACGGATTTGATATTCATAGATGATCGTAATTTTCTGAGCGGCCAAAGATAAAGAACCTTGAGGAGAGGAGAGAAGTTCTTGAATACTTGAGGGCTGAGAACTGCCAGATTTCAAAAACCTGCAGTTTTATACCGGCGAAAACTCATGCAATGCGCGCTATTGCGGCTGAAGAATCAATACTTCTTTAAAAGTTACTATTCACCATCCTGGCTTCACCAGTAAAGTTTTTTAACCCGGATTATTCATGGTAAGTCCATGAACAATGACGACGAATGATCGAAAATCCAAATAAAAAAGCCGGTCGCGGGGACCGGCTTTTTCCTTCAAGGTTAATGCGTCTTACTGTTTGATCTTAGTAGCCGGAACGGTAGATGACGTTCGACTTGGATTTCTTATCGGCGACGGTGTCTTTGATGGTGCCACTCACATCACGGCCGACACTGGCCAGGTTATCTTCGAAGAGGCAGCCCTGGATGACGGGGCTGCAGATGCCGTCATCAGTACGGTTATTATAGATGCTGCTACCGCGGATATAAGACATATTACCATAAAACTGGCAGTTCCGGATTTCCGGGCGGGTTTCGCCGGCTACGCCCTGATTCATGATACCGGCGCCGTAAGTTGCTTTATTCTTTTCGAAAAGGCTTCCTTCGATCGTGGGGCTGCAAACGCCGCGGGTGCCGTCATTGAAGATGCCGGCGCCGTCGAGATCGGCGATGTTGCCGATAAACCTGCAGTTTGAGATATAAGGATTGGCTGTGCCGTTGAGGGCGTAATTGTAGAGCCCGGCGCCTTCGCGGCCCTGGTTGTTCTTAAAGAGGCAGTTCCGGATTTCCGGGCTGGAGTCACCATTCGAGCCGTCGTTGAACCAGCCAGCGCCACATCTTCTGATATCGCCTTCCGGACCGGTGCCGTTGGCCATGCCTCCCTGAATGAGAAAACCGTCAATCAGGGTCGCCGGGCTCACGTTTTTTGTGTAAACGATGGTGTAGGAATTATCTTCCTTGCTGGCGGGGTCGCCGATTTCTCCACTCAGTACCGAAAGGTTGGTGGACAGGTCGCGTTCCTGTGCACTCTTTTCGAATCCTCCGAATCCACCGTAGAGCTGAACGCCCTCTGGGATGACGAAGGAGGCGGCCCGGTCAGCGGTCTTTGTAGGGTGATAGGTACCGGCGGCCACCCAAATACGGGTGCCGGGAACGGCATGCCTCAGGGCTTGCTGAAGATCACCGTAGGCACTATCCCATGATGATCCGTTGCCCTGACTTCCCGCCTTGACATAAATGGTCTGTGCTCCGAGAGAACACAGGATTGACATACACACAGTAAACAGAAGCAGCTTTTTCACGCTCTAACCTTTTTGAAGTTGGTACTTGAAATTCAAATCGTCTTAAAAGTCAAACTGGAAAATGTGGATTACAGTGCAGCTGGAGTGAAATGACTTGCTTTGGGAATAATAAAGTCATCGCCACACTACAATCGATGTGCCAAACGAATCACAAGATTTGGATAGGATATCTGGGATCTGCGGATGAATGAGCACCCGCGATAGCAATTGGGATGTTGTCGTCAAACAGTTACAAAGATATATAATTTTTTCTTAATCAAAGAAACTTTAAATAAGAAAAAATATAATACTTCATTGGGTCATCCTTCAATTTTCTGGGGTGAAAGCGGATTATGAATGTATTAACAACAGAAGTGTATTCATTCAGGAATCAATAAACGGTCTGGGAAACCAGGATATTTTCTGAATGTCACTTTTTTTAAAATTGCCTATGGGAAAAGACAACAGTAAATATAGTTTTTTTTCTTATGAACTGCAAAAAAAGAGCTAAAGAAATTAGTTTCTTTGCTTTATAGTTGATTTGGAAGTGAAGAAGCTGTACCTTTAAACGGCATATCGCGATAGGCTATCTACCTTACCTGCCACTTTCGGCCACAGAGGCTATTCCACCATCGGTAATTTATTTATCTTAAAACCTGTCCGGAAAGGAAGTTTTTTTTATTTTCGGCATGAATGTATTAACAATTATTGTACCATGAACATTTTCTACCGAATGATTGACCTCATTTGGGGTCACCCAATTAATCCAAGGAAGCGGATGCGAACATTCAAAGGAATATTTCTATTGGTGCTATTGTCCTCGATTTCTCACATTTCAGCGCAGGACATACACTTCACTCAATTTTATAATACTCCGCTCAACATCAATCCGGCGCTCACCGGTGTTTTCGGTGGTGATACACGCTTCCTGGCGGGCTACCGGAGCCAGTGGACCTCGGTTCCCGTCGATTACCGGACTTTTGTGGCCTCAGTGGATCACAAGTTCTACGGCAAGCAGGCCAGTCCTGGTTTTTTTTCAGGTGGCCTTTCCTTCAACTTTGACCAGTCTGGATATTCCCGCCTCACCTATCTCAACCTGGGCCTGCATGGTTCCTACACCCGGAAACTAACCCAACATTTTTACACTACCGTTGGGGTTCAGGGAAGCGCCGTACAGCGACAATTCGATCTGGACGATTTGACTTTCGATAACTTTTTCGATCCCGACGTCGGGCAGGCAGACCCCAGCCTCGGCAGTGGAGAGAATTTCCTGGATAACAATGCGAACAATTTCTTCGATTTTTCGGCCGGGATCAACTTTCGCCTCCAGGCACTGAGCAACGCCGCGCTGGTCGACCGGCTTGAAAAGCGGTCCAGTATAGATTTCGGCGTAGGCCTTTTCCATCTGAATCGCCCTAACCAGAGTTTCGTAGAAGACGCTGAATCACCGCTTTCCATACGGGTCAGTCCGTACTTTGCCGGAGTGCTGCAACTCGGCCCCATCGTGGACCTCATCGGGGTCATGGCTGTTCAGTTCCAACGCCCTTACGATCAATATCTGGCCGGCGCCGGCGCCCGCGTTTATCTCAACCGTTCGCTAGGTAAGCAAATCGCCATTCAGGGAGGGGTCAATGTCCGCTTCCATCAAATCGCCGACAGCTACTCCCCCACCATACAATTGCATTATAATAACTGGCGCTTCGGGTTCAGCTATGACGTCAATGTCTCCGAATTCCAGGTCGCTACCGACAATCGCAGCGGACCTGAATTTACATTGCGCTACATTATCCGCCGGGTAAAGCCCCTGCCGACATTCAAGATTTGCCCGTTGATCTAGTGGGCTCCTGCCTTTTCAAGGGAGTCATCATTTAATGATTTTAAGGTCTGAATGCTATGAGTAAAATATTGCCAATCCTTGCGCTACTCTTGTGCGCTGTTCAAACGGGCTACGGACAAACCCAAAAAGCCTGGATAAACGCCGCTGATACCGCCTATGTCGAAGAAGACTACTATGCTGCTTTCAAATACTACGAGGTGGCTCTTGAGTACGACAGCAGTCAAACCCGCTTGTGGTTCCAATACGCCAATGCCGCCCGGAAATTCAATGCTTTTCCTTATGCGGAGAAAGGATATGAAAAAGTACTGGCAGGGCAGGATACGGCTCGTAGCGCAGAAGCTGCTTACTGGCTGGCTTTCGTGCGGCTGCAACAGGGTAAATATAACAAAGCCGCCAAGGGTTTTGAGCATTTCCTGAATGAGTACGGCGCTGCAGCGCCGCAGCTGGTCGACGCCGCTCAGCAAAACCTGGATAAAGCACACTGGGCTATGCAAAAGTTGATTTCTTCCCCAATAGATTCTATCAGGCATTTAGGACCGGAGATCAATACACCTTACTCTGAATTCGGCGCCTCTTACTTCAACGACACCTTGTATTACTCCTCCTTCCGCTTTACTTATAAAAAAGACAAACACGACCCGCCTCGCAAGTATATCAAAGTACTGCGTTCGGTGGACGGAGCAGAGGGCCAGTTGATGCCGGACGATTTTAACCTCAAGGGAAAACATATCGCCAATACCGCCTTTTCCAGTGACGGCAGTGAGGTCTTCTTCACCATTTGTGAATATGTCAGTGACGGAAAGGTACGCTGTGATCTCTACCAGCGCCAGCGAATGGCCGACGGCAGTTGGGGGCCGGCCGCCAAACTCGATATCAACGCCGAAGGCTATACCTCCACTCAACCCGCTTTAGCCTATTATCCGGCAGAAGAGAAAACCCTGCTCTATTTCGTCTCTAACCGGCCGGGGGGTAAAGGCGGGCTCGACATCTGGTACAGCAGTCGTAATAGCGAGGGCGTCTTTGAAGCCCCCCAAAACCTGGAACCACTCAACACCAGCGGTGATGATGTCACCCCAATCTTCCACCCCCGTTCTCAGTCTCTTTTCTTTAGCTCGGATGGACGCCAGGAAGGCATTGGCGGACTGGATATCTACCAGACCCAACGACGAGCCGAAGGTAGCTACAGCTCTCCCAAACACATGGGGATCCCTCTCAACAGCAGCTACAACGATATTTACTATACACTCAACGCCAAGGGATCACTGGGCACCTTTTCCTCCGACCGTGCCGGGTCCACCTATATCGAAGCAGAAAAGGAAGCTTGCTGCTACGATATTTATCAGGCCGATATCAATATTGAAATCGACCTGCTGGCCCGCACGTTCAACAGCTACGATCAGAGCGCTCTGGAAGGCGCCACCGTCAACCTCTACGAAATAACGCCGCAAGGAGAAGAGATACTCGTAGGCACCATTACCAATCCACTGGCCAACGATTTCCGTTTTCCGCTCGAGCGCTATAAAAAATACAGGATCGAAGCCGTCAAAGAAGGCTTTGAATCCACTTCGGTTCCCCTGGACCTGACCGACGCCGAATTCTCCCAATCGACCACCATCGAAAAAGACCTCTTCCTGGCTCCCGCCAAAATCGACCTGCAGGCACTTACCTTTGATGCAGAAGATAATACTCCCCTCCCCGGCGTTACCGTGAGCCTGATGGAACTGCAAGACGGGGACACCGACCTGGTCGATGAGCAAACCAACAGCGCCGGTAACGACTTCCTCTTCCCCCTGCAAATTGGCAAAACCTATATCATCACCGCCGACAAACCAGGGTTCAAACCGGTGCGCGATACGGTCCGGTTTACGGCCGAAGATATCGCCCGCCTTGGTCCCCGCCCCACGGTAGAACTCTACCTGGAGCGCATCAACTTCGACGATTTTCTCCCCCTTGCGCTCTATTTCGATAACGACGCCCCCGACCGGCGTTCTTATAAGACCACAACTGATAAGACCTACGGAGAAACTTACAAAACCTACTACGGCAAAAAACTTGAATTCGTTGAAAGGTTTACGGAAGGCATGTCCGAAAGTGACTCCTTCCTCATCGCTCAGAACTACGAAAACTTTTTCGACCGCGATGTACGAGGAGGCTACTCCGACCTAGACTCTTTCTCCAATAAACTGCTGCCCTTTCTCGAACAAGGCAATACCATAACGATCAAACTGAAGGGATACGCTAGTCCCCGGGCATCCGCCGGCTACAACTACAACTTGAGTCAGCGCCGGATCAGCTCCCTGAAAAATCACTTCCGCGAATATCAGGACGGCTCCCTGCTCCCCTACATCGAAAAGGGACAACTGGTCATCGAAGAAGAGGCCTTTGGAGAAACGACAGCAAAAGGCGTCCCTGATGATATCCGGGACGAGAAAAGCTCAATATACAGTTTGCTGGCCTCAGTAGAACGCCGCGTGGAAATTGTCGAGGTAACTGCCGGCGGAGATGAGAAACGTGAAGCGCTCACAAAAAACAAGGATTAGGAACGGCAGGATTGAGCAATTGGAGGCGGGAAAACAACCTCCGGTCGCTCAATCCTGGCATCCCTTCTTCCTGCCTCCCCCTCTTGCTTTAAGAAAGCAAACCTGTCGTCCCAAGGGACGAATCAGTTTTTAATTCATAGGTATGAAACACCGTGTACATTGTCCACTAGTTAACCGAAAAGGAAATATGAATTCCGAAAATTATTTTTCCGTGCGGATGGCCCGCCCCTCCCGCCGTCACAAGCATTTCCATGGCGCCATTGCGGTTGCCGCCCTGTTGATTGGCCTGTTGATCTTGCCAAAGAGCATCTTGCATGCCGAGGGTACGCGTCAGGTGGCCCCCTCGTCGTCCGATATCGCCATGCTGTTGACCAACCGGTCGGATTTCAGCAACTTTGCAGCCTATGACGGCCCGGCCGACAGCCGCCTGTACATTTCTATTGCCGATCCCTCGGAAGTCCTGTATATCGGTCTCACCTGCGAATACGACGACTGGGGCAACCCCTTTCTGTCGCGCTCCGACAGCCGCTTCAGCTTTAGGATACGCAAGCATACGGACACCGGCACGGATCCTGTTGTCCATGGCCCCTTTGTTATCGACAATACTAACCAGAACATAAGCTCCTGGGGCAACGCCTTCTTCGGCCCCGGCGGCTACAATACCGACCTGAAGCTGCCCAACCCGGCCAAGGGCGGTCAGGAAGATTTCGTCTACCAGTTCCAGCCCGGTGAAAGCGGGGAATACTACATCGAATTTGAAGATGTAGGCAGCCTCTCCGTTGGCGATGACCGCAACCCCAAAGTGCTGATCGGTTACTGGGATTTCACCGTCGTGCAAAATAATACAGCCCAGCTTGGCCGGGTATGGTCGCGCAACTGGGCTTTTCGCACCCCCGTCGAAAACTTAGATGATCCCGACCCTATCGAATGCGGATGGGACCGCGAGTTCAACGGCACTTTGTTTTCCTATACCTCCGACGGCTTCGTCTCCAAAATCGATTTCAAAGAGTCGGGCTTCCAGGGCCTGGCCTTTACCGTAGCGTTCAATTCCACCGGACCGGGTACTACCGGCCAACTGGCCAGCGACCGGCGCTCCGTTCCCAATAGCAACGTCACCGGCGCTTCCGCCGAGCACCAAATCTTTCTCCATCCGCCCGACACGGTCCTGTTTCCCAATGGCTGCAACGGCGAAGTAGAAGCCGCCCCCACCTTCCAGTGTCGCGACGATGGTTTTGCCCTGCCGGTAAGCGTCAGCCGGCCCGGGCAAGTGGAGGTGATCCTCGATTTCAACCAGAACGGCATTTTTGATCCCAATTCCGAAGACGTTTCCATCATCCATGTGTTTGATCCCGGCGATTTTGACAGCGGTACGGACTTCTTCGACTGTACAGAACAGGAAAAAGCAACCGCCGATATCCTTTGGAACGGACTCAAAGGGGGAGATTCTACCCAGGTAGCCTTCGGTGACACGATCAATCTCATCCTCGTTTATACCCAAGGAGTTCAACACTGGGCGGTCTACGATGCGGAGTTCCTCAAGCAGGGCTTCTGCGTTAAGACCGTGCGCCCCGACCCTCTAAATGATTCCCAGATGGAAAGCGACTTGCTCTACTGGGATGACAGCCTGATTCCCGACTCCCCCGGCACCGGCCAACCTAAAGTGAACCTCAGCGGCTGCGCGTGCGAAACAGATAATTGCCGAACCTGGGATTTCTTCCAACCCAACCAGGAATGCAAACTCGACAAACTCAAGGACGTCCTCACCACGGGCTACGGCGATAAAAATACTATCAATACCTGGTGGTTTGCCAGCACTACCAAACAAACCAGCGCCAATATTCCCATCCTCACCTGCCAAATTACCGGACGCGACACCATCTGCGAGGGAGAAGTTACAGAATTCACGGTTGAGGTCAGCTCGGAAGCCGGCAGCTTCTCCTGGACAGGTCCCAATGGCTTCACCCAAACCGGCCCCTCTACCGGCCCAATCAGTGAACCGGGAATATATACGGCGACTGTCAGTGACGAAACCGGCTGCTCCACTACCTGCTCACTGGAATTGTTCGTCGTGCCTAATCCCAACCTGAGCTTGGTCAGCGTTACCGACGCCTCCTGCTCCGATGCCGCGGACGGCATTATCACCGTTGAGGCCACCGGTGGCTCCGGCCAATACACCTTTACTATCGATGGGCTCGATACACAGTCCGAAGGCTCCTTTACCGGTCTGCTACCCGGCGTCTATACCATTGGCGTGCAGGATACCTTCGGTTGTGCCGATTCCCTGCAAGTAAACCTGGGCAGCGGCGAGCTGCCGCAACTGAATTATCCGGATACACTGACCATCTGCCCGGGTGAATCAGTACAGGCGCCGCCCTCCGGACCGGATACGCTTTCCTACAAGTGGACGCCGGAAACCGGCATCGACGATATCAATTCCGCAACCCCCACCTTTTCACCGCTGGTGACGACCACCTATATCGTCTCTGCCGGCAAAACGGCCGATCAGCTCTGTGTCACCAAAGATACGATCGTAGTGGAAGTGCTGCCCGCCCCTGAAATTACCTTCAGCGGCGAAACCGTATTGTGTGACGGTCAGGCCAACCTTTTTGCCTCTTCCAATGCTCCGGATGTCGCTTTCAGCTGGCTTTCGCCAAATGGAGAAGTACTTGCTACCGGCCCCGACTTTCAGCAGAGTATAGACCAGGAGCTCACCCTGACCCTGCGGGCTACCGGCGCAAACGGTTGCATATCAGAACAGGAAATCCTGCTGCGCAACGCTTCCGTCGACGTCAGCGTTCCCGATCAGGCGGCTGCCTGTCTGGGAGAAACGCTGACCATCAATGTGGTTAATAACAAACCGGCTGATCAGCTGACCTACAGCTGGACACCGGTGGAAGCCTTCGAACCAGGTACCGCCAACAGCGCTTCACCTACCCTGCTCCCGGAAGTTGGCGAACGAAAAGTGTTCGTCACCATTGAAAACCAGGAGGGTTGCACCTTTACAGATTCCGTTACCGTAGCCGTAGTTGACCCTGATTTTTCGCTCGACTTCACAACGGAGCTGGAATGTAACGGCGCCACCGTTCAGTTCATGAATACCAGCAGCACCAACGCTTTCGGCTTCCAGTGGAATTTTGGCGACCCCAATAACCCGGGGGGCGGTTCCACTGAGGAAAATCCTACCTATACCTATACAGTAGCCGGAACCTATACGGTCACCCTCACCCTGCAGTATGACGTTTCCTGTACCGATACGATCAGCCGGGAAGTGGTGGTAACCGATCCTCAGGTCATCGCTGCTTTCAACTACGAGTTGACCGATTGTGCTTCGGAAGGAGCCACCGTTCAGTTTACGGATGCTTCAACGAATACCTTCAACAATACGACAAACTGGCAGTGGACCTTCGGTAACGGCGCCAGCTCCACCGAACAGAATCCCAGTATCCTCGTTACGGAAAGCGGCCCGCTCAGCGTCGAACTCACTATTACCACCGCCAATGATTGCCAGGCCAGCGTGCGGGATACGCTCAATTTTGTGCTGCCCTCTCTCATGCTACAGGATACGGTATTGCTCTGCCCGGGAGATTCGGTGATCCTGAACCCGGACGGCGATCCGAGCTATGAATATGAATGGTCACCTGCCGACGGACTCAGCAGCACCAGCACCGCCAGTCCGGTAGCTGCTCCCAGCCAAAGCACCACGTATACCGTGACGGTACAGGGAATCGGCGATGCCGTCTGCGAACGCGTTGAGCAAGTAGTGGTACTGGTCGCGGACCCGCTAAACCTCGCTGCCGGCCCGGATCAGTTTACCTGTGGTGAAGACGCCGTTCTCTCCGCCTCCTTCAACGGCGAGATTGAGCGTATCCGCTGGTTCAATGCCGAGAACGCGACGCTGGGCACCGATACTACTGTGGTGGTCAATCCGTTCAAAACAGCAACCTATTACGTCACCGCTGTCACTGCCCAGGGCTGCACGGAAACTGACTCAGTTACCGTCACCGATCAGGGCGTCGATGTTGAGATACTGAGCGATGACATTGTGGGCTGCGGCCCACAGGAAGTTCAACTCGAAGTAGCCAACCAGGACCTCGAGGATATTTTGATATTCGACTGGCAGCCGGCCGATCTCATCATTGCCGGCGCCAACAGCAGCAGCCCCACGGTACGCGTAGAGCGGGGCTCGGTCACCTTCAGCGCCCGCATCGAAAATCAATTCGGCTGCCTCGATTCAGTCGCCATTGATGTCACGGCTTTGGCCTTCGACACTAAGCTGCCGGATACCGTCATCGTCTGTGCCGGTGAAAACAAAGCCCTGGCGCCGGAAGCGAATCCAAATTATCAGTATCAGTGGTCACCGGCTGATGGACTGAATGATCCCAATTCCCCCAACCCCATCTTCAGCGGAACCGAAAACACGACCTACCTCGTTACAGTAAGCGGTCAGATCGACGGTACGGCATGTTCAATTACCGACACGGTCATGGTTATCGTCCGGCCGGCGATCAACCTGCAAACCAGCGCCGATACGGTGCTCTGCATGCCGGGTTCTATAAGCCTTAGCGCCAGCTCCGATCTCGACATCATCGATTTCAGCTGGTTCGACGGTCCCAGCCTGGACAATCTCATCGGGGAAGGCCCTCAAATTATGGTAACTCCGGCGATAGGCGATACGACAGATTACTACGTAGTGGCCAGGGATGTCGAAGGTTGTACCGAAATCGGCCTGGTTCGGGTTTTCGTTCCGAACCTGCCCAATGTACTGCCTCCCCCCACCGTGAGCGCCTGCGCGGGGGAACCCGTCCCGATCAACCCGAACGGCAATCCCGGTTTCAACTACCGGTGGGATCCGGAGATCGGATTGGATCTGAGCGATCCCTCCAACCCGGTCGCCACGCTGGAAACCGACATCGACTACAGCGTTACGGTTACCGATCCCGCTACCGGATGCTCGGCAACAGGCAGCGTTCTCGTGGTGGTCATTCCGCCGCTCAACCTGCAGGTGAGCCCCGACACGACCCTCTGTGATCCCGCTCCGGTAACCCTGGAAGCACAAATCGAACAGCCTGCTGACATCCGCTGGTACGACAATCCAGCTTTTGAAGGCGAAGCAATCAACACGGGAACAAGCTATACTTTCACCCCGGAAGCGGGCACCTCAATCACGCTGTATATCCTGGCCGACGACGGTTCCCCCTGTACCGAAGAAGCCAGCATCACGGTCAGCGTCGAGGATCCCATCAACACTCAAATACCCGACTCCCTCACCGTCTGCACCGGCGAATCTACGCCTATCCCCCTTGACCCTGGTCTGGCGTACGAGTGGCTCGACCAAACCGGCCTCGACCTCAGTGATCCGGCCAATCCGGTCATCACGCTGGACAATGATCAGACCTACATCGTGGAGGTGACCAATCCGGCTACCGGTTGCTCCACAAGCGATACACTGCAGGTCCTCGTGCTTCCCAAGCTCAACCTGAATGTTACTCCGACTGATACCACCTTGTGTGAACCGGCGGAAGTGACCTTTACCGCTTCTTCCGATATTGATGCCGTATTCAGCTGGTTCGACAACCCGGCTTTAGAAGGAGAACCCCTGCAAAACGGAGCGACGTTTACCGTCACTCCCCCAACCGGGACTACCACTTACTACGTTCTCGCGGCAGGCATGGATGTTTGTCAGGATAGCAGTATCGCTACGGCCACTGTTACGGTGCTGGATCTTCCGGAGGCGTCCGGGTTGCCGGAAGCTGTTTCCGGTTGCGCCGGCGACCAGGTGGTAATCGAACTCAATGAGCAGTTCATTTACGAGTGGACACCGCAGACTGGGCTGAACCTCAGCAATCCGGCCCAGCCCGTAATTACTCTGGACCAAGATATCCTTTATACGATTCTGATCACCGATCCCGAAACGGGCTGTACCGCCCAGTTAGAATTACCGGTAAGCGTCAGCCCACCGGTGATGCTCACCGTCGAACCCAGCGATACTACCCTTTGTGAAATCCAGGCTATCGAGCTTTCCGCAGCGACCAACCTGCCGGCGACAATCCGCTGGTACGACAATCCGGAAGGCAGCGGGGCTCCCCTCTTTGAGGGCGCCCCCTATCCCGTAATCCCCCCGGCCGGCGCCAGCACCTATTACGTGATTGCAACTGTCGAAGGAGAATGCCCCGGCGCCGATACCGCCAGTGCTACCGTCACCGTCTTCGACCTGCCCGGAACCAGCGGTATTCCCGCCGACACCAGCGCCTGCGAAGGGGACCAGATTACCCTCAGCCTAAATCCGGAATACGAGTATGAGTGGTCGCCCACGACCGGTCTCGACCTCAGCGACCCGGCCAACCCGGTCATCAACGCTGCTGTGTCCACCACCTACTCCATCACGATTACCGATCCGGCTACCGGCTGTGAAGCGACAACTACCCTGCAGCTGAACGTTACTCCCCTTCCCGATCTGACGCTCAGCAACGATACCACACTTTGCGAAATCAGCGAAATCACCCTCACCGCCAGTGCCGGAAGCGCCGGTATCGAGTGGTACGAAAACCCCGAATTCAGCGGTGATCCTTTAAGCATCGAAGAAACCTTCACCTTCACTCCGCCCATCGGATCAACGACGCTCTACGTCATCGCCGGAGCCGGCACCGAATGCCCCGCCACCGGCTCGGTCACCGTCACCGTCTTCGACCTGCCCGGAACCAGCGGTATTCCCGCCGACACCAGCG
>CAZWDL010000005.1:0-22077 GCA_964632995.1 uncultured Saprospiraceae bacterium | reverse complement strand
CACCTACTCCATCACGATTACCGATCCGGCTACCGGCTGTGAAGCGACAACTACCTTGGAATTGAGCGTAAGTCCCAATGTGGAAATCCAGTTGTCTCCTGCCGACACGACGCTTTGCGAACCGGCGCCGGTCAGCATCACCGCCACAACGGGAGGCCCGGCCGAGGTAACCTGGTATACGGATCCTGAGCTACTCAATCCGCTGGATACCGGCAACACCATTACGGTGGATCCGCCGGTTGGTACAACCACCTTATACGTATTGGCGGAAGGTACAGGCGGATGTGCCAAAAATGACACCGCCATCGCCCGTATCTTTGTGCTCGATCCATTTGAAGGGATCGAATTTCCGCAAGGACCGGTTCGCGGTTGCACAGGGCAGATCGTCATCCTCACGCTGCCGGAAGGGTTTGAGTACGAATGGACCCCGCAGGATGGTCTCGATCTACAAGATCCGCTTAACCCACGTATCCTTATCGGTGATCCGCTTACTTACACACTCACCGTTACGGATGTTCCGACGGGTTGCACCCAAACCATATCGCTCGAAGCCGGACCTTATCCGCCGATCGGCTTGACACTCAACCGGAATATCGATACAGTGCTTTGCGCTCCGGGTAGTGTCTTACTGGAAGCCTCTACTAGCCGGCCGGCGCAGATCAACTGGTACGATACTTCCGACTTCGGTAATGTCGATTCCTTGGGTGCCGGCAATATCTTCCCCGTTGACATCGAGTCAGGGATGCAAACGTATTACGCCGTGGCCTTTTCACCCGAAGGCTGCAATGAGGTTGACTCCATCAAGGTCTCCGTCAAGGATCTGTTTAATGAATCAGGGCTGGGCGAACTTCCCGATACTACGTTGCGGGCCTGTATTAACACGCCGGCTATGCTGCCGCTCAACCCCGACTTCACCTATGAGTGGGCTCCTCTTGACGAGGGCATCGACGCCAGTGATCCGGCCAATCCGGTGTTTACGCTATCGGATAACCGCAGCTACAGCGTCACTATTACTGACCCGGTATCAACCTGCAGCGATACTGTCGACATAAAGGTGGAACTCAATCCGGAGCTCAATCTGGTGGTCGCCGAGGGAGATACACTGTGCACCGAAACCTCTGTTACGCTCAACGCGGGCACCACCATACCTTCCACGATTGAATGGTCGGGAAATCCCAACTTCGATCCGGTAGAGGCCACGGGAAGTAATTTCACGGTTACGCCTCCCTTGGGAAGCACCGTTTACTACGTACGTGCTACGGATACAAGCGCTCTGGGCTGCACAGCCATCGATTCGGTACAGATGGATTTCTATCCCATCGATGCGGAACTGCCACCGGTGGTAAGCTGTGAACCGGCAGCGACGCTGGAACTGGAAGTCATCAACCTCGACACCGCTCAGCAACTAGAATATATGTGGTTCCCTGAGCAGGCCGTTGTTTCCGACCCAACCACGGGACCCACGGCTACGGTAGATCCTGCCCTGGCTACGGAATTCAGCGTGGACCTTGTCAACCAGTACGGATGTTCGGCTACGCTGAGCACCACCGCCCAGGTAATTGACCTGCCGGATATTATCGATGTCACCGCCGAACCCGATACCATTTGCAACGGAGATTCAAGCGTGCTTAGTGTCACCGGCTGTGAAGACTGCAGCTACAGCTGGTCGCCTGCCGCCACGCTCAACCTGCCCGACAGCCCCAATCCGACGGCAACGCCGGAAGGAACTACCACCTACACCGTCACCGTCGAAAAAGAAGGCTGTCAGACCAGTGCATCGGTTACCGTGACCGTTATAGAATGTGAATGCGGACCGCCTTTCGTGTATCTGCCCAACGCGTTTACACCCAACGGGGACGGAGTGAACGATGTACTGTATGTACGCGGAAACAATATCGATCGCGTCAACCTGATCATCTTCAATCGCTGGGGACAAAAAGTATTTGAAAGCAATTCCCAGGAAGAAGGTTGGGACGGCACCTTTCAGGGAAGAGAATTGCCACCCGATGTATACGGCTATTACCTGGAAGTGCAATGCGGAGATGAGATTTACCGCGAACAAGGCAACGTGACCTTGCTGCGCTGATGCCTTTTACCCGGATTATTTATGGATTAATCCACAGAGTAATCCGGGTAAAATAAAGAGAAGGCAGTTCCGACAAGTGAGGAGCTGCCTTCTTTTTTTACGTCAGTATAATGAAACAGGTATCCGGATGGTAAATGATTTTTTTCTCCTATTTTTGCGCAACTGTAAAATAAAGGAAGCGGAAAGCGGTTTATTGGTAGAGTTTACAAGCCTGATTGCTATGAGAAATATTTTGTTTTTATTGTCTTGCTGCTTATTATGGAACCTCACTTCGGTGTACGCACAGTGCGAATACCCCATCGATTCCATCGATGAATTTGACAGCACCCGGCTGGTGGCTTATGAACCCATCAATATCGGTTACATGATTCCAAGTAAGGTGGAAACGGATAAGGGGCCTTTAATGATTGAGGAAGCCAAACTGATGTTCACCTTCTCTCAAAACGATACTCTGGACGCTTTTTTCCTGACGCTTGCCGTACCGGAGTATGAATACCACTCCATCAAAGAGGGGTTTAATGTTTTGTTTAAACTCAATAACGAGCAGATTATTCCCCTGCTGAACTTTCCGGATCAAGGCAACTTCAACCGGAAAACCAATATGCGTATCTATCAACATACACTGGTCGTCCCACTCGATCTGTTTTACAACCTTACCCATCACACCATTGAAAGGATCCGGATCAACTACCCCAACCGGAAGCATACCATAACCCTATCTCCAAAACAACAGGAGGAAGTGCGGGAAGCAGTGCGTTGTATAGGCAAAGCAGTAGCCTTATTTCCCATCAAACCTTAGCGACAGACGGAGGATCAGTAGTAATACCCCTCCGAAGTCAATTCACCGGGGCTGCTGCCCGCCTCCGCGGCCATCGCCACAACCATATCGAGTACGGAATCGGAAAACGCACACTGATTATAGGGCGGAAAGTAAACATCCAGATGATAAGCCAGTCGCGGCAGCAGTTGGTTTACGGCATTCTGTTCCGGGTTTTGAATAATTTGCTCAACCATCTGTTCCAGGATGTAGGTGGGCACTTCCTGAAGGTGATAGAATCCCATCGCTATATTAGACAGAAATTCTTTGAGCTCATCGATTTTGGAAGTGGGAAAGATTCGCAATCCCATCTTAATGACAGATTCCAGTTCGCGACAGTAAGCGTCCAGGGATTGGCGCAGCTCGGGGGCCCGGCTGGCCTGATCCTGCATAAACTTGTAATAGGCATAGTACAGAATGATGGCATCGTCGAGCAGGCCATAACCACCGTTGAAGTTTTCGGGAATGATATCGTCGCGTTGCACCAGGTAGGCGAGGGCGCCGCCCATTGCAGCGCGGGCGTGGGCAGGCCCTTCCCTTTCGCGAATGATATCGCTCATGATTTCAACCATCACCGGTAGCGGTTTGACCAGGCGCGTATACCACCCGGCGCCTATGGCCATCTTGGTCCACTGCAATGTTCTGGCTTTTTCCATGATGTGCTGAAAGTCGTGCACATCAGGCAGGGATATAGGGTTTGCCTTCTGAACATGTTCCACGAAAGCCCGCCAACCCTCTTTGTTGTCGTAAAACTCGATCGATGCGATAATCTTTTGCAACTCTTTAAATAACATAAGCCTACGGTTTTGGGTGTACTCAAAGCCGGCAATCGTTTCGCAGAAAATACTACAATTATCTGTAGGGGTAAATGATCAAAGTCACCGGGGAAGTGATTTTTTTTCAACGGGTGAGCGAATCAATAAAATTGACACATGGCGGAAAGCGGATCAATACCAAGACAATCTGTTTATCCCTTCTTTTCTCCTGTTGATTGGACGCCCAACAACCCGAAAGCAAAGTCCTCCAGCAAGGTTTCCACCTGACTGAGATCTCCATCCTCCACTTTTATATCGGTCAAAGACGGCAGGTGCAGGGCGAAATAGATATGATTGTTGGACATTTCCAGGATTGTGCTGGCCAGTGCCCGGGGGTAGGTAAAATCCGGGTTGATTTCCTGTATAATATCGGCAATTTTCTTATTGAGGGATTTATAGGTCAGAAAAAAACCATGCTTGTTCTCCTGATCTACCTGTTTGGTATGGTAGCCTTTGGTCGCTTCAGCGACGACGATCCGGTGCAGGACATCTTCATCGACAAAATCGATGGAGGTATTGCGCCGGGTGGTGTCCACAATGGCGGAAATGGCAATTTTCAGTTTGCGTTTCGGGTCGGTGATATTCATCGTATTATAATCAATACGGAACTTCATCCACTCCCAGTACCAGCAGAGCAGATAAACCAGCAGGAGGTGCTTGTTTTCGAAATACCGGTAAACAGAAGCTTCTGTGGAACCGATGCGCTCGGCCAGTTTCTTGAAAGTAAAATCTTCGACTCCGATCTCATCGATGAGCAGGATGCTGTACTGTATGATCCGGCGGCCCAGTTGAGTTTGCTGTGGATCACGCAGATACAGCTTCTCGTTTAACTTCATCTGAATCGTAATTGCCATAGTTTATTTGTTTCACCTATAAAAATAGGTCCTCTTCTTCGATTCCCAAAAAGCACCTTTATTCGAACTCATCTAATCCTCATTTTTTCTTTGGTGTAAGAGCTTGCAGGGAATTCACCCTTCAGTCTGAAAATAAAATAGGCGATCTTCCCTTCAAGGGCTGGTGATCGCCTATTTAGCGGCAAGCAATCAATAATCGCTCGTCACTAAGCCTTTAAACCAACCTATTTAGGTTAAGGTTTATACGATTCCGACTTAACCAGGTTACCCTCGCTATCTACGGCATCCTTATGCTCCTTGAGGTAATCACTCAGTTCGAGGTAATCCCGAAGCCATTTGATGCAGTTTTGGAAGTCTTTAAAGTTAAGGCTTTCCGGCACCAGCCCCGGAATCAGGTTGACGCGTCGCAGCATTTCATCGGGTTGACCGTGCAGCCCGGTGAAAGCCACCACGATGCCCTCTTTGCGAAGATCCATTACAGCATCTTCCAGGGCGTAGAGGCCGGACTGATCGATGTAAGGCACCTTACCCATCCGGACGATGACGACCCGGATGTTAGGTAGGGCAGAGACTATTTCTTTAAAGCGGGAGGAAAAACCGAAGAAGAGGGGCCCGTCCAGGTGTTTGATATAAACCTTGTCTCCAATGTCATCAATGATACTTCCTTCATCGGACCAGGGGATTTCCCGGGAGAAGTCCCGCAGCGGCACTGATTCCGTTTTGCGATCTATTACGTCGGCGATATTTTTCATAAAGAGCAGGGCGGCCAGCACCATTCCGATAGCCACCGCTTCGAGCAGGCCGACAAAGACGGTCAGCACGAGAACGACTATCATGACCACAGCATCCGTTTTAGGGATAGTGGTCAGGTGGCGGATTCCCTTGTAATCGATGATACCGATTCCAACGGTAATCAGAATACCGGCGAGTACGGCAATGGGAATTTGACCGACCAAGGCCCCGAGGCCCAGCAGGATGGCCAGCAGCAGCAGGCCGGCGATCACTCCGGAGATCTTGGTTCTACCTCCGGAATTGGCGTTAATCACCGTACGCATTGTAGCGCCGGCTCCGGGCAATCCACCGATCAGGGCAGCGCCCATATTTCCGATACCTTGGCCTATCAGCTCCTGATTACTGTCGTGTTTGGTCTTGGTAATGTTATCGGCTACGATGGAGGTGAGCAGCGAGTCAATAGCGCCCAGTGCAGCCAGGGTAAAGGCGAATTCCAGAATAACCATCAGATGACTAGTATCTGCAAAGACGCCGAAGAAGCTGAGATGCAGAGCGGGCAATCCAGTCGGAACGCCGCCTTCAGCACTGTCATTGATCACCATTACTTCTCCACTGGTGAAGATGATGAATGCTCCCAGAGAAACTACAACCAGTGCGATCAAGGTGCTTGGAACTGCCTTAGTCAGGCGTGGAATGAGGTATATAATTCCAATTGTTATAGAGGCAACCAGTACGGAGTACCAGTTGATCTGGCCGGGAATCTCGCCCAGGCTGCTGATGACTCCTGTGGATCCTCCCGATGGAGGTTCCAGACCGAAAAAGGGGAAAATCTGGCTGATTACAATAATAACTCCGATACCGCTCATAAATCCGGAAACCACCGGATAGGGAATATATTTGATATACCTTCCCACTCCCAGCACGCCAAGCAGCATTTCCATAAAACCCGCCAGAAAAAAGACCGCGATGATAATGGGAAAAGCAGCTTCCAAGGATCCGACGTACTCAATCGCGTCCATGATTACTACCGCTGAAACTACCGTCATTGGAGCGGTAGGGCCACTGATCTGGGTAGGCGTTCCTCCAAATAAAGCGGCCAAAACACCGATGGCTATTGCACCGTACAATCCGGCGATAGCCCCCAACTCCGTTTGTTCCCCGAAGGCGAGCGCCAGGGGAAGGGCGACAATACCGGCAGTGATGCCCCCAAAAAAATCACCTTTTATATGGGAAAAATCAAATGAGAAAACCTTCTGCATGGCTGACAATTTTTTTGTTTTTCTTTACTTCGGCTTGTAGTGACAACCCTTAAAATAGTCATAGTTTTGCTATCACATACTAAAGGCAACGTCTTAATTATAGTAAAGTTTATCAGAAAGGAAAATAGGGAAACCATCGCAGATGGTTTCCCTTCTACAAGCCTTAGTAACCATGCAGATAATTTTCCATCTTTTTTAAAAGTGGAAAATGCAGGTATCTTAGAACCGGAGTTTAATTGTCAGTGATAATGCCATCGGTTACGATAACTTGCTCATCAATTACGATAGCATTACTATTAATTCATTGCATAAACAACCAAACAGCCCTCTGGTTCTCAGAAAGGGAGGATTATTTTTATTCGGCTTCTTCCCCCTGACCGACAATCTCTTCGGTTATTTCGGATTCCAGCCTTTTACCCATGTAAATCAGTACGAAGGGGCCCTCGAGTTCCAGTTCGCCGACATCGGCCGGGATGATGTGGATTTCACCGGTTTCATCTTTGACGAAGATGGGAATACTCTTGGTGATGAAGGACATTTTCTGCACGAGTTGCTCCAGCTGATCCAGGTCCTTCAGCTCGAGTTCGTGCATTTCTGGAAAGTCGCGCGCCACTTCATTGAGATTCAGAAAATCATCGGTATAGGAGAACAGCCGCTCCTTAGGTAGTTCGGATTTATCCTTTCTGAGTTCCTCAGGTGTAATCAACCGGAAGGTGCCGTTTTCACCAAAGATATTTTCGTAACGTCGAACGGCGTAGGCGTTGACATCAGAACTGCTGGTCATAGCGATCATATACCCCATGTCTACCAGTTCGATATGGTCCTCCAGGTCATCCTGGAAAATATTGGCCAGGGAAACTTCCAGGCCCATTTCCTGGGCGCGCTCCACACTGCCTTTATTGTTGTCGATAAGCACCACGTGCCGGTCGTTATCCTGCAGGTATTTGCCCAGGATACGGGCGGCGAGGCTGGCGCCGATGAAGAGTATACCTTCGGAGGTTTCCTGGGTGACCTTCAGTAAGGAGGCAATGGGTCTTGCCGTAGTGGCGTTGAGTGTCACTGTTCCCAATACGATAAGAAAGACCAGGGGGGTAATGTATTCGGCGTCGGGAACCCCGTTTTTGGTAAGGGTTAATCCAAACAGAGAAGCAATACCTGCAGCGACGATACCGCGTGGCCCAACCCAGGAGATAAAGAGCTTCTCGTTGAAGCGCAAGTCGGATTGCCGGGTACTCAGGAAAACCCCCAGTGGGCGAAGTACCAGCGCTATAACGCCCAGCAGGGCAAAACTGCGCCAGTCGTTGATCACCAGATACAGATCATCCATGTTGATATGCGCCGCCAGTAGGATGAACAGGATAGAAATCAGTAGCACGCTAAGTGATTCCTTAAAGGAGGATATATCTTTGAGGCGCGGAACATCGAGGTTGCCGAGCACCATGCCCATAACAACTACTGAGAGCAGCCCCGATTCTTTAGCCATAATATCAGAAAAGACAAAGATTCCCAATACGAAAGCCAGCGTAAATACATTGAGCAGGTAGTTGGGGATGAGGTCGTTTTTTATCAGCTGATACAGCAGGTAAGCCGATATTGCGCCCAGCGCCAGGCCGATCAGCAGGATCTGAATAAAAGAAAGCAGGGCATGAGAGGTGAAGCCGACGCCGCCTTCCGCCGAGCGAATAAATTCGAATACCAGTACAGCCACCAGCGCGCCCAGTGGATCGATCAGAATACCCTCCCATTTGAGAATAGTAGATATATTGCGATTAAGGGGGACATTCTGGAGAATAGGAGCGATGACTGTTGGTCCGGTCACAATAACGAGCGCCCCGAAAAGAAAGGAAATCGGCCAGTTGAGGTTCATGATGAAGTGGGCAGCCAGGCCGGCGCCGATAAATGTAACGAAAACCCCGATGGTGATCAGCTTGAGGATAACCGGTTCCACTCCGGCTATTTCGCGCCGCTTCAGGGTCAGGCCGCCTTCAAAGAGGATGATGCCGATAGCCAGGGAGACAAAATAAAACAAATAATCGCCCGGGAACAGGCCCCCTTCGCCCTGCTCATATATCGGCTGAATCATTTTGTTGCCGTCACTGGTAAAAAGGGTGGACAAAGGTCCCACCAGCAGCCCGGTCAATATAAGAGGTAGGATAGCCGGCACCTTGATGCGCCAGGCCAACCATTGAGCGAGTATACCTAAAATAATTATTCCTGCGAGTTCAAGCATAGATAAAGATAGAGACCATATTTGTCACAAACTATAATGCCCGAACAAGCAGTTTAGTTTAGTCTTGATTAAAAATAGGCACCTTTACTGAATCTGCAGGCGCAATACGGAACAGGTGGCGTGTTTGGCCAGTTTGTTCATGTTGGTGTCCATCAGTACTTCCGTCCATTTTTGCCGTATGGAAGTACCGATAATCAGTAGGTCATACGCGGCCGTGGCAGTGGTGATACTGCGCACGGGGTTAGGGCTGCTTATCACCTCAATGCTCGCCTGTATCCCGCAATCGCGGACCAGTGCTTCCGTCTTGTGGCGCAGCGCTTCAACCGCTTCCGGTCCGGCCGTTTCAGGCAGTACGCGTAGCAGATTGATTTCCGCCTGGTAGAAAAGCGCCACCCGGCCGGCCGCTTCGATATAAGCCCGGGTTTCCCCTTGCGGCCGTCCCGGTCGCAGGGCTATCAGGATTCGACGGATATAGCGCACGCCGTTATCTTTGTACAAGGCAAAATTGGAATCGAGATGTGTAACGAGCCAGCCGACGGGGTTGCGCACGAACAGGCCGCGGTGGGAGCGCCCGTCCCATCCGCTGACCAGCCATTCGCAGTGCGTCTGCCGGCTGATTTCATTAACAGTGCGAACCAATTCGTGCGTCACCACCGCATCGAAGTCGACACTCACTTTTCGTTCCTTTGACATGGCCTGAATCCGCCGGTTGAGGGACAGGATGGCCGGTTCCTCTACGAGCAAGGCATCGAGTGTAGTCTGATCGGGCACCTCCTGCAGATGAACGACCTGCAACTTCTGTCCTTCCGCCAGCGCCGCTCCCATTTCCACCAGCATTTCGGGCGAGCGTTCTCTGCCGAAGAGCGAAATGACGACCGGTGCCTGCTTGGCGATAGCGCCGTCGAGGTTCTGAGATTTTATCTGGAGTGGCGGGGCCATTTGTTCTGCAACCTGTTTGCCTTTTTTTCGCCGGTACAGGAGAAACAGCGCGGGACGGCGCCCGTATAATTTCAGCACCCCGCTGCGCTGTACCCGGCTGCGCCCGTAAAGATAAAAAATAAGCACGCCGGCAATGCCGATGAGCAGGGCTGCCGCCAGGGCAGCGGTTCCCAGTACAATCAGCAGTACCACCCCCGACAGAATACCCAGAATTTGCACATAGGGATAGCCGGGAGAAAAATACCGTGGTGAATACCACTGCACGGCCGTTTCCCGCAGAACGATCACGCAGGCGTTGACCGCCATGAACATCATCACTTTGAAAGTGCTGGCCAACTTGGCGATCCGCTCTACGTCGAGGAATAGAATGACCAGGGCCATTATCAGGCAGGTCAGTAATATGGCGGTAACGGGGGTGAGAAAGCGGTTGTTGAGCTTACTCAACTGAGGGGGCACCAACTTATCACGGCTCATGGCGAAGGGGAAGCGGGAGGCTGCGAGCACCCCCGAATTGGCCATGGAGATCAGCGTAACGACGCCCAGCACAGCTGCCCCTACCCCGGCAACTTTCCCGCCAAGCGCCTCCGCCAGCGTATACACCGGATGGATGTCACCCGCCAGTTCCGCTACCGGTACAACCCCTACCATGGTAAAACTGACCAGGGTGTAAATCAACGCTACCACGGCCAGAGCCGTCAGCATAGCGATAGGCAGGTTGCGGCCAGGATCTTTGATTTCCTCGGCAATAGCCGCCACCTTGGTCACCCCGGCATAGGAAACAAAAACAAATGCCGTCGCGGCCAGTAACCCGTAACTGCCGTCGGTAAATGCCGGTTGCAAGTTAGCCGGCTCAATCTGAATAATGCCGAAACCCACCAGTACGGCCAGACAGGCGATACTCAGGCTGACAACCGCCAGCTGCACGGCGCCCACTTTTTTCACCCCTACAATGTTGAGGAACATGATCAAAACCAGAACAGCCAGTGCCGTCAACCGTAGCGGCAATTCCGCCAGCACGTACAGATAAGCGCCGAAACCCACCAGAGCAAAAGAACTCTTCAACAACAGCGACAACCATAACCCCAACCCAGAAACCGTTCCAAAGGCCGGCCCGAATGCCCGCTCTATATAGATGTAGGTCCCGCCCGAAGAAGGCATCGCAGTTGCCAGCTCCGCCTTTGATAAAGCCGCCGGCAAAACACAAATGCCCGCCAGCAAATAAGCCATCCATATGGAGGGCCCCGTCTTGGCCGCCGCAATGCCGGGAAGCACAAAAATGCCGCTTCCCAGCATTCCGCCGACTCCTATAGCTACAACAGTAGGCAGGTTTAACCTGCGTTCGAGTTTCTTCATAAATGCTTTCTTGACCAGGGTTAAGGGCCGCCCGGAGCAAAAAAAGGCGGATGCGCTACAGCAGGCGCATGATAGTAAAAGATTTCCACTTATTGTAATGCGAGAGAGAGGGAGCGAAGTAAAGAGTAGCCCAGCGATGAGCAATTAATAACTGCCGGTTTTTTAGGAGCGCTTCTGCAGTTCTGCTTATCTTTGCCGGCTGAAAAGTAAGTGTTTAGAACTTCCAGCTCACAATTGTTGTATAACATAGGATATGGAAAGAATAGAAGAATTTCACAAAAGACGCACCTTCGGCATCATCAGCCACCCGGACGCCGGTAAAACCACACTTACCGAAAAGTTGCTCCTGTTCGGCGGCGCCATTCAGGAAGCCGGAGCCGTGAAGTCAAATAAGATCAAGCGCAGCGCCACCTCCGACTTTATGGAGATCGAACGGCAGAGAGGCATCTCCGTAGCTACCTCCGTAATGGCTTTCGAATATCGCGACTTACGCATCAACATTCTCGATACGCCTGGTCACCAGGACTTCGCCGAGGATACCTATCGCACCCTCACCGCGGTAGACTCCGTTATTGTTGTTATCGACGTAGCCAAAGGGGTGGAGCAGCAAACCGAGAAACTCGTCAATGTCTGCCGGATGCGTAAGACCCCTATCATCGTTTTCATTAACAAACTGGACCGCGAAGGAAAAGACGGCTTTGACCTGCTCGACGAAATCGAACAGAAGCTCGACCTGCGGGTGCGGCCGCTCAGCTGGCCTATCGGCATGGGCAAGCGCTTCCAGGGCGTCTACAACATGTACAGGCGGGAATTGGTCCTCTTCCACGCCCACGGCAAGCAAAAGGAAGGAGAGGATATCATCAAAATCACTGACCTCAACAGTGAGGAACTCGACTTTTACGTAGGAGAAGGACCGGCCGAAGAGCTGCGCAGCGAAGTGGAGATGATCGAAACGGTGTACCCCAAATTCGAGCGGCAGCAGTACCTCGACAGCAAACTACAGCCCGTATTTTTTGGATCGGCTATCAACAACTTTGGCGTCAAGGAACTGCTGGACTGTTTTGTGGAAATTGCGCCTCCTCCCCTGCCTCGCGTCACCGAGGAACGCACGGTGGAACCGGAAGAAGACCAGTTTGCCGGCTTCGTCTTTAAGATCCATGCCAATATGGATCCCAAACACCGGGACCGGATCGCCTTCCTGCGCGTCTGCTCGGGAAAATTTGAGCGCAACACCAATTACCTGCATGTGCGGCAAAACCGGAAAATGAAATTCGCCAACCCCACCTCGTTCATGGCTGCCAAAAAAACGGTGGTCGACGAAGCCTTCCCCGGCGATGTGGTCGGCCTGTATGACTCCGGCAACTTCAAAATAGGCGATACCGTCACCGAAGGGGAAGAACTCCATTTTAAGGGTATTCCCAATTTCTCGCCCGAAATGTTCCGCTTCGTCAATAACGCCGACCCGATGAAGTACAAGCAGCTGGATAAAGGTATAGAGCAACTCATGGATGAAGGGGTGGCCCAGCTCTTTATCAAAGAAGACAATAACCGCAAGATCATCGGCACGGTCGGCGCCTTGCAGTTCGATGTCATCCAGTACCGACTCGAACATGAATACGGCGCCTCGGTCACCTACGAACCGCTGAACCTCCACAAAGCCTGCTGGATCACCTGCGATGACAAACAGGCCCTGAAAGATTTTCTCAAACGCCGCGCCCGCGATATCGCCCGCGACAAGTACGGTGACCTGGTTTATCTTGCCGAATCGGCCTGGTCATTGAAAATGGCGCAGGAGAACCATCCGAAAGTACAATTCCATTTTAGCAGCGAGCATTGAGCACCCCGCCGGCAAGGGTTCAGCTACCTTAAAAACACACCAATGCCTACCCCGATAAAGGTGCCGATGACATTGCCCAGCACCCCTACCAGAATGGCGGGTGTAATGGCTTTCTTCAAATCGAAGCTCACCGCCATCGGGGCCGATACAGTGCTGCCGCCCACATTGGCCGCCGAAGCGATCGAAACTTCCTCCAGGCTGATGCGCAATAGCCGGCAACCAAGAAGGAGCACAATCAGATGAATAAGCAACGCAATCGTTACGAATAGCAGAATGAGGGGAGAAGCCGCAATAATCTCTTTTACATCGGAAGCCGCTCCAATGACCGCCAAAAAGACGAATAATAGGAAAAAGCCCAACTGAAAGGCCATGGGCTCCAACGCGGCCATCCGCTTAGGGAACAGGTTGCTGACCACAATGATCAGAATCGTTATAATGAGAATATCGAGTTTGATATCGGTGCCCATCCAGGCGGCCAGGTGTGGGGAAATCCAGACACTAACCGCACAGATCACGGCCGCAATAGAAAGCGCCACCGTTATCCGCTCCATCATGCCCATATCGTATTCGTCGGTAGCCGCCCCAACAGGCTGTTCTTCTTTTTTCTGCCTTCTGCTTACCGGGATGCCGGCTTCCCGGTTCACCTCAGGAAAAAACTGCTTCATCCCTTTCCAGTTGGGCAGAAAGAAAAGAAACATGAGGAAGAAGTTGGTAAAAACATTGTCGATGGCGATGGCCGCGGGAAAGAGCGGACTCTTCAAAAAATCCAGCGCATCAGCTACCGCCATGAAGTTCACGCTGCCGCCGATGTAAGTGGCGCTGTATACGCCGGCCAGTTTATAGGTCTCTTCGCCTAAGGGCACCAACCAGGTCGCAACCGCTACACCAATAGTTATACCCAGGGCGCCGACCAGAAAAGCTTCCAGCAGCCGGCCCGATTCACGAATTATTCTTTTCAGGTTCACATTAAAAAGCAACAAGGGAATAGCCAGGGGAACGACGTAAGTAAAGACCAGGTTATACAAGGGAACTTCAATATCCGGGTTCGAAGCGGAGGGAATGACATTGGCCGTAACCAACACCGCCGTAGCGGCAATAGTGACGATAATACCGGAAACCTTGCCGAACCAACCGCGCCGCTCGCCCACAATACCCACCGCAGCGGCCAGCAATAAAACGGAAAGGATGGCAAAGGTATCGCCCGGTGAAATCAGGGTGCTCATAGTTTGGTTATTAAGTGCTTATTCGCTTTGTGCGTTCAGTAGAAATAAGGAAGGTGAGATTTTCTTACTCCAAGCCCGGAAGGGTATCCCCTATGACGAAAATCACCCTCTCTTCTGATATCCATCACTCGGTTTTCCCGCTTTTTTTAACATTTTGGATAGGTACATGCAAATGCCTAAATCGAAAGTATATGAAAAACCAAGCACTCGTATCCGACATCATGACCCGGGAAGTCCTCACAGTAGATGCCGGAAGTAAACTGAAGGTAGCAGAAAAATTGATGAAACAAAAACACATCCGTCACATGCCGGTTGTCAAAGGAGAGCGCCTGGTAGGTATGATCAGCCTGAATGACCTGTTGCGATTAAGTTTTGTAGATGCCTACGGATATGAAGAGGAAGAATCGGTGGATACCGCTCTTTATCAGATGCTAAACGTGGAGCAGGTGATGAGCGGCAACCCTAAAATCATTCAAGCCGGTCAATCGATCGCGGAAGTCGCCAAAATTTTTGTCCGGGAAGACTATCACGCTCTTCCCGTGCTCAACGACGACGCACTGGCCGGCATCGTAACCACCACCGACGTCATCCGGTACATGCTGGAAAATTGCTGACCCCCGCCTGTTACAACCAACGTTTCCACTTAAATATGAAAAGCGTAATCAGCGAAGAACAGACCATAAGCAGAATAGCGAAGGGATAACCAAAGCGCCAATCCAGTTCCGGCATGAAGTCAAAGTTCATTCCATAGGCAGAGGCAATAAGGGTGGGCGGCATGAACACAACCGTCATCACGGTAAAAATCTTGATGATCTTGTTCTGCTCCATATCGATCAATCCGATAAAAGTATTCTGCAGATACTCCAGCCGTTCGAAGTTAAAGGCGGTATGGCCGAGCAGGGAATCGGCATCTTTCATGAGCACCCGTATTTTCTCGTATTCATCTTTTGGAAAATATTCGCTGCGCAGGATGGAAGAAAACAGCCGCTTCAGTTCGCTGGTCGTTTCGCGGAACAAAATAGTCAGCTCCTGAAAATTATAGATGCGGATCAGCACCTGTTCCTCCAGTTCCCGGTCCAGCGCCAGGTTTTTACCTGCTGCGTAAATTTTCTTGGACAGATCCTCCAGAAAATCCGCCTCGACATCGATACGGGTTTCGAAGAGGGAAAGGAAAATATGGTACCCGTTCAACTGCGGCTTACGGCTGTAACGCACATAGCGCTTTACTTCTTCGAAAGACCGCAGTGGTATGGTGCGTTGAGTGATCAGAAAATTATCTTTTAAAATGAAGGACACAGGGTCGGTGGCGTAACGCTCGCCGTGCCGGTAGATGTAGCTGAGGTTGGCGTTGATTTCCTCCTCGTTTTCAAAATAACGGGAACTGCTTTCAATTTCCTCGGCCTCCTGCCGGGTAAACAGCTCTACCGAGAACAGTTTTTCCACCCGCTCGCGCTCCTCTTCGGTAGGGTTGTACAAGTCGAGCCAAACGACTGCCTGCCGGTCGATTTCCGGCAGCGCCTCCATCTCGGTCGTACTAGTGACCTTACCCTCCGATTTGTAAAAGCAGCTTAGCATATGAATTAGTTTATCTCGTACCCCCTTTATCTCCAGGTTTTTGAAGAAGAGTATTCCATTTTAGCGGCGCCCCTCCCACCGGCAGATACCGGAAGTGTGAGCCCGGATTAGGCTTCCCGCGGTAATGGTCACCTACTCTTTAAGCAATGCTTTCTAAAGGCGGTATGTTTAGCGGCGAGCAATTAACAACCAACACTTATTAACGCTCGTCGCTTAGGGGCTGTGGATACAAAACAACAAAAGAGCAAGGACTTTCTGGTCAGAAAGTCCTTGCTCTTTTTCAAAAGGCGTCATTTTTTTAACCTTCCCGTATTCCAGCCCTCGCCTTCCCTCCGGGGTGAACGCAGGCTACATTTGCACCCGCGCCCCCTCGAGGCTTACGTCGGCGTGTTGCCAGGCGCGGTCGAAGCGGCGCCGGATATCCTGTGCTTCTTCAGTTTGTCCCTGTTTGATGAGGGCCTGATACAAGCCATTCAGCGCATAGCCCGTTTTTGGAAAGAGCTCCAGGTCACGGCGGTACACGCTTTCGGCTTTGGTGTATTCGCCCATCTGCATGAGTACCGGCCCGAGGTGATGGCGCACGGAGAAGAACCAATCGGGCGGTTCGTTGTAGTTCAGGTTGTCTTCAATGGCCACTGCAGCTTCCAGCAGGGACAGAGCCTTGTCGAAGTCTTCCTTCGAAGCGGCAATTTCACCTTCCAGTACATACGCGGCAATATCCAGTAACTCTCCAACAGTATTGATTTCCCAAATGGTGAGGTTGCGGATAGCTTCATCCTGCTGTAGCAATTGCAGGTTTTTCAATTCCCGTTCTGCTTCCGGCGTTTGCCCTTTTCCGGTAAAGGCCATTCCCCGGGCGTAGCGCCAGATGGCGGTAGGATAGAGCAAATCGCGGGCGGGTCGCGGCGTAGCGAGAATGTCATCCCAGCGGACAAATTTCGCCAGCACATAAAGGGGGATCGAGTAATAGTGTTGAATGGTTTCGTAGCCAGGCTGGCGCATGGCCAGGGTATCCAGCTTTTCCCTCATCCGCCGGGAAGCATCGATGGCGATGCGGCTGTTGCCTTCGAAGGCGGCACAGGCGGTCAGGAAGTGAAAATTGTGAGGATAGTAAGCCAAGGGATAAACACCTGCCGCATGACAAGCGCTGGTATAGATGCTGTCGACCTCAACCGCCTGGGCATTGGCGAGTACGCCATCGTGATAATCGCCGGTGCGGAGGAAGGTATGTGAAGGCATGTGCACCAGATGCCCGGCGCCGGGAGCCAGCTTTGGCAATTTAGCAGCCCAGGGTTTAGCCAATTCGGGAGTGTAGGAAGCTTCCGTAGCGTGGATATAGAGGTGGATGCTTGCAATGTGCTCCGGATTTCGCTCCAGGATGCCTTCCAGGATACTCAGTATTTCCGGAGTCCAGGGTTGTGGCCGGCCGTCTTTTTTCCACAGATCCCAGGGGTGCAGGTTCATCAGGGCTTCCGCCAAAAGTGCATGCATGTCATCGTCGGCCGGATATTTTTCGGCCAGACGGCGCAGTTTTTGGGCGTAGGCCTCTTCATAAGCCACCTGTTGCTCATCGACTTCCGAAGGGTAGCGGGCCGACAGGGCCTTGATCAAATCTTGCTCTTTCGCCGTGCAGTCCCCCATGTAGCGGCGCGCCGCTTCCAGCGAATTATTGACGATCTCCAGAACAGCCGGGTCAAAGGCGGCATTGTAGTTGGGGCCCAACGCAAAAGCGATGCCCCAGTGCGCCATGGCACAGTCCGGATCCTGCTTCAAAGCTTGCTTGAAAGAGCGAATGGCTTCCATGTGGTTAAAGGCTACCGTGAGCTGAAAGCCCTGGTTGAAATAAGCCTGCGCCTTTTTCGATTTGGTGGTAATGGAAAAATGGTCAGCGCCCAGCCCTTCAAAGAGGGGCACCGGCCGGTCGAGCTCCGCCAGGGCGTCTATTCCGCGCGGCGCACACATAGACGTTCGGACGATCTGATCTTTCTTTTCGGGCTGCGTCTGGCAGGCGAAAAGAAAAATTAACGAAAACAGGGTGATGAATGATACCTTCATGGTTCAATTGGTTTTAAAATTGTCCTACAAAAAAGAGTAAAAATGCCTAAGGGGACAGCAATCAACATTTGAACCAAAGGTAAAGTCTTCCACACGCCATTACCAGCAGCTTTGAGTCGTTGCCTGACTGATTGATTGAACGGTGGGTCTTCATTATCGGGCGGCTTTGACAGATGCCGTGTTCTGAAGCCATTTGTCACAGAAGAGTATCAGGAAAGCATTTAACCCGGATTATCCAGGAGCCGGTCTATTGCGAAGCCCTGAATAATCCGGGTTGAGTATTGAGGACCGGTTCCTAAGATCGGGGCTTTGTCGTTTTTTCTTTGCTTTCCGCCTTCCCTTTTTCCTGCGCTTCGGCCTGCCGGGCTTTCTCACGGCACTCGCTAAAGAGGCGGGCCTCACAGGCAACGCAGGCTGACTGGTCGATATAATTTTCGTAGATGGCGGCGATAGCCTCCTTTTTTGTAAAGAAAAAATGATCTTCTCCAATTTCCTGGCGGTAGCCGCCGTCGACCATTACATCCTGTGCGACGCGTTTGAGGCCGGAGATGAAAATATCACCGTTCATCCTTCGCCAGCGCTTGGCTTCCTTAGCGATAAATTCCGCACCGGTCAGGTCGATAAAGTTGACACCGTTGGCGATGATCAGCAGATAGCGCTGGGAGCACTCCTCACTGATTTCCTTAAGGAAGCTAGCCACGTGATCCACAGCGCCGTAATAAAGCGAACCGTCAATCCGGACGATTTTGATTTCCGGGCATTGTTTCAGCGAAGGTTTCCGGGCGATATTGACAAAGTGATTGTTCGGCGTATCCGGATCGGGGGCCATAACGGCGATGTGGGGCTGGGAGGTACGTTGCAGGTAAAAGATCAGCGAAAGAAAAACGCCAATATAGATGGCAAACTCCAGTTCCAGGAACAGGGTAGCGAGAAAAGTGGTAGCCAGTACGGTAATTTCCCGCTTGCTCACCCTAAAAATATTTTTGATTTCCCCAAAATCGATGAGGTTGAACCCGACCAGCAGGATGATGCCTCCCATAGCGGGCATCGGCAGATAAGCAGCAAGCGGGGCCACCACCAGCAGGAAGCCGAGGAGCAGCACTGCTGCAAAAATAGCCGACATTGGCGTCTTGGCGCCCGCTTCGTAGTTAAGCCCTGAGCGGGTAAAAGAGCCGGAACCGGCATAACAGGAGAAAAAGCTTCCCACGATATTGGACAATCCCTGACCGACGAACTCCTGGTTACCGTCGATACGCTGATTGGACTTGGCGCCGATGGCCCTGGCGATAGCCACCGCTTCTATCAATCCGAGCAGGGCCACGGCAAACGCATTGGTGGCCAGTTCGCGAATATTGGCGGTGGTTAGATTAGGCATCTTAAAAGGCGGGAAACTTGCCGGCATTTCGCCGACAAAACTAATGCCGCTCGCCGCTCCCCCCACAAACTGGGCCAACACCGAGCCGAGTACCATTGCGACGAGCAGGTGGGGCAGCTTCGGCATTAAAGCCTTAGCTCCTATGGCAATGATCAGCGTTCCCAGGCCCACGATCACCACGTAAGGGTTCGCATCCGGCGCCTTGCTGAGGATCATGCGCCAGGTAGTAATAAACTCCTCTCCTCTTGCCAACTCAATTCCCATGACGTGTTTCATCTGGCTGGTGATGATCAGAATAGCGGCGCCGGCGGTAAAAGCCACTACCACCGTATGGGAAACGAAATTCGTCAACACCCCTAATCGCGCCAGTCCCAGTCCGAACTGAAAGGCGCCGGCCAGAAAGGTAAGCACCAATGCCAGTTGGACGAATTCCTGGGATCCCGGCTCCGCCATCTTACTGATAGCCGCAAATACCACCAGCGAAATAGCCGTCGTCGGGCCTGAAATGAGATGCCGCGAAGAACCGAATAAGGCCGCGATAATGGGGACAATAATCGCTGTGTACAAACCGTAAACCGGGGGCATTCCCGCGATCATTGCAAAAGCGACCCCTTGAGGTAAAACGATAATGGCGCCGGTAATCCCTGCGATAAAATCGTCGCGCAGGGTTTCCTTATTGACATAGGGCCACCATTTGAGTACGGGAAAATACTTTGCTAACTTTTCTGAATGCTTATTTGCCACTTTTTACTGGAATTGGTCTTCGACTTATATGCTGAATCTACAAAAAATGATCTAAATTTTCCGGATATTCCAATAGAACCGGATAGGGAAGTTGTCTTAAGTTTTCTTGCTGGGCTCCAAAACGCGTCTTTCGCCCCCACTCTGTGCCAATTTTTAACACCTTAGCGCTGCTTTGCAGTGAAAAATTGGCTTCGATTGGCGCCAAAATCCGGGTTTTTAGCCGGCAGCAGAAAGCTTCAGACAACTTCAGGGTCATTAATATGTAGACAGGGAAAAGGGATAATGAAGTCCCTTTTCCCTGTACTTAGGCACCGGATTAGAATCCAAAGGTGAGCTTTTTGATGAACATACTCGGTGATCCAGCGCACAACAAATCCGTGGAATTCCTGTAATTTCACCATTCCCTGATCTATCCAGGGCAGCTTACTTTTCTTCCATCGGCACTTCCTCCTTCACGTAGAAAGTCTCCTCCGCCGGGCGTAGCGGCCGTTTGAACCATAGCGGCCGACGCAGGCCGTTCGGTCCCGGCGCGGGACGTGTCATTTTCAACCACTTCTTGTACTCCTCGAATGACTTTTTGGTATCGACGTACACATCACCGTATTTATCGTTCGGGCCTGGTTTTTCCAGGCGCACTTTCTGGTGCCAGCAGTGCATACCGCTGATGGGATCCGGATGTACCGGGAACGTGATATTCTGGTGTACTCCACCGTCGCTCCAGAAGATACGCTGGCTGTCGGGATCGTCACTTTCGAAGGGCTGGATATCGTCGATGGTTTTCATTGACCAGCCTCCGTTGCCGTCATTCTCGATGGCCACGGTATTGACGCCCCAGCGATTGCCCGTGGCATCCTGCGGGCGGCGCCAACGGCCCAGGTGGTGGGAGCAGGCCACGATACCGGGCTTCATACCCTCGGTAACCCACACCTTATCCACGAAGTAGCCGATATCGGTGTTGATACGCAGCAGGTCTCCGGTTTTGACATCCAGCTTTCGGGCGTCGGAAGGATGTATCCAGACGGGGTTGCGGTTGGAAATTTCGTACAACCACTTGGCATTGGCTGAGCGTGAGTGAATGAGGGTCGGCAGACGGAAGGTAGGCACCAGCGGATAGTCGCCCTTATCGCGATCCATCTCCTGTTCGTGGATATGGCTCTTGATATAGGTCGGCGTCGCGTATTCAGGCCAGCCCCAATCGGCCATGGTCTGGCTGTAAAATTCGTTTTTGCGTGAAGGCGTCGGGAAGCCGACGACGGCTTTTTCGTTCACCATTACGCCGATTTCCTTGCCGTCTTTGGTAATGACGCCGCTTTCCGGGTCTGTCTCGGAGCCTTGCAGCTGCTCTGGCGTCAATTCCTTGAGATGCTTGTTGTAAGCACTTTCTTCTACGACGAAGGCGCCGTATTTTTTCATGTATTCCAGTGCGTTCAGCCCTTCCTTCCCGGCTGCTTCGGGCAGGCCTTTGGTGTTTTCGAAGATGTACCGGTAGTACTCATCGATGTTCACCTTTTCCCCTTCCCGGTAAGGCGAGAGGAAGTGCTCCTTAATGCCGAGGCTGCCGTCGGGGTCGATACGCCAGGACAGTTCGATCCAGAACTCGTCTTCTTCCCATACTTCGCCGGGATTGACCTCATAGGTAAAGGTAAAATCCTTGCCCATCCGGCGTGCTGCTTCGCGCAGTACAGGCTGGCGGAAAGCGATCCAGGTGCCGGCGTGCGTAGCGTAGCTGTTGAGGTCGTGCCGCTCGGAGGCGAGGCCCATTGGCAGGACATAATCGGCGAAGTAAGCCGTTTCGTTCCAGGTTGGCGTCAGGGCGATATGCATGCCGAATTTATCTTCATCCGTCAATGCTTCGATCCAGCTGAAGCCGTCGGGATAGGTCCATACCGGGTTGAACACGCGTGTGAAATAAACATCCATCTTACCGCGGTTTTCCTTGAGGAAATGCGGCAGCAGGAAGCTCATTTCGAAGAAAGCCAGCGGGTATTCCTTCGGAAAGTGCAGCTCGTTCCAGAATTTCTGGGCGGGCGGATGGTCGAAGAATTTCGGTTTGAACTTATTCCAGGAATTGGGGGAGGTGCCGCCTACGGCGCCGACGCTGCCGACCAGTACATTGAGGAAATGCAGGCAGCGGCTGACGCACCAGCCGCCGAGGTTGCCGCTGGCGGCGCTGCGCCAGTTGT
>CAZWDL010000004.1:0-110430 GCA_964632995.1 uncultured Saprospiraceae bacterium | reverse complement strand
GCAGCACGCCCGGATGAACTACGCCAATGACTCGGCGCCCATTCACCTCGCCTCTGCCGTGGATGCACCCGTTACGGCCGTCTTCTGCTCCACCATTCCCGCCTTCGGCTTCGGGCCGCTCTCAACGGAATCCCGCGTGGTAGAAACCCATCACAAACTCACCTGCCGCCCCTGCGGCCTGCACGGCTACCGCGCCTGCCCGGAAGGGCATTTTTTGTGTGCAGACATTGAGGTGGAACGGGTGAGGGGCTGACCTGGAAACAAGGGGCCCGGGTTATGGGCAATACACTTCAAAGTTTTGCAGGAATGCCGCCGGCACTCCACTTCTAAGTTAACTCTAACCTCCGCGCGGTATTCCTGCAAAACTTTCTGCCCCCCAGGTCAAGAGCATCTCGAAGTAGCCACGAGCCACAATGAACGTTTTCCCCTTCCCTTCCTTTAAGCAGAGTAGAAACAAAATGCTAACCCATGAAAACCCCTAAAGTATTCGTCATCGGAGGAACCGGATTTATCGGCGCGGCGGTCACCAAGGAATTGCTGGATGCCGACTGCGAAGTGGCGGTGATGCATCGCGGACGGCGAGCACTCCCCGACAAGGAAGTCCATTCTTATGAGGCAGACCGGAAAAACCTGGACAGCCTCCGGCAAACCCTGCGCGATTTCCAGCCTTCCATCATAGTAGATATGGCCGCCTATACCGCGGAGGATGCCTGGACCCTGCGGCAGGCCCTCAATGATAAAGTCAGGCACCTCGTAGTGGCCAGCAGCGGCGATGTTTACCATGCCTACGAAGTGTTCCGCAAAGGCGAAGGCGACCTGGCGCAGGTTCCTATCAAAGAAGACGCACAGTTGCGCACCCGCCTCTATCCCTACCGGGGGCCCCTGCTGCCCGACAGCGAGGAGAACAATTTTATGTGCAACTACGAAAAAATTCTGGTAGAGCAAGTGCTGCTCCATGAAAAACGCTTGAGCACCACTATCCTTCGCCTGCCTGCCGTGTACGGTGAAAACGACCGCCAGCACAAACTCGGCGTATACCTGCAGCCTATGCGGCAGGGCGAAAAGGAAATCCTGCTTGACGAACAAAAGGCCAACTGGCGCTGGACGCGCGGTTACGTGCGCAACATCGCCCACGGCATTGCGCTGGCTACCTTGCGCGATACCGGCCATGATAAAATCTATAACATTGGCCAGTTACAACCGCTTACGGAGCGAGAGCTGATAGAAGAACTGGCCGCCCTGACCGGCTGGCAGGGTGCTATCGCCCTGCTTCCCAAAGAGGAATTACCGGAAATGCGCCGGGAGCCTTTCCACTTCGAACAACACCTCGTACTGGACACCCACCGCATCCGGGAGGAGCTGGATTACGAAGAGCCCTTTGAGTGGGAGGCGGGCATGCAGCAGACGCTGGCGTACGAGGAGGGGATGATGTGAGTGCTACTCACTGTTCCGAAAGTCCATAATCCGCCAGAATGATCCGCCAGGTCGTCGTTTCGGTTTCCTGAAGGAGCAGGGGATTGATGTGCCGCAGCAGAGGGCTGCCTTTCGGCAAACCGAAGCTGTAGTACTGCGGATTGAAGCGATAGGGCAGCACTTCCAGTTCATTCAGGCTGTCCCGTTCGATCTGATAGCGCAGAATGGGTTCGTCGTAAACGAAAGCCTCAATGTCGCCTGACGACAATCTCGTCAATCCTTCTTCGATATTCTTGAACCCGCTGCTGTTGATGTAGTTTTCCAGCAGGAAGCGCTCGCTGGCCGAAGCCTCAACGGTGCCGACTTTGGCTTGTCGCAGGTCGTTCAGACTGGAGATTTCACTATCCAGGCGGTTGACGGTCAGCGCCGAAGCGATGGCGGCAGTAAACCCCGAAATGATAATAATAGCGGTAAACATCCAGACCAGCGCCACGATGCGGCCGCCGGGAGAGCGGGGCGACTTGTCGCCGTAGCCCACCGTGGTCATGGTCACGGCCGACCACCAGACGCCGCTCCACAGGCCTTTCCAGCCTTGCTCGAACTCCTCCGGATTGTACCTGCGCTCAAACAGCCAGGTGACAAAGCCAAAGATAAAAATGACGAGAAACAGGAGCAGGATGGCCTTCAGGAAGTTGAGGGAAAAGAAGTTGGTTAAGAAATCCCGCCACCAGGCGGTATCCTTTACCTGAACGGCTACGGCGGAGTTAGAGGTGAAGTAAGGTTGAGTGAAATCGATCCGCTGAATGCGCTCGCTGGTAACAGTGAGCGGGTTGATGCTCAAATCGATACTGCCGTGATGCAAGCTATCCAGAATTTGCGAAAGCGTTAGCTCCCGGTACTCAAATTGAACGCCCACTTCCTGGGCGATTTGCTCCCAGAGCTGTTTGCTGATGCCTGCCCACCGGCCGCCGCGGTCGCGGAAAATAAAAGGGGGCGCTTCTTTAATACCTATAGTAATTCCCGGCAGGGTATCGACAGGTTCATCCTGCGCGGGCAGCGACTGTCCGGACACTAAAAAAAATAATAGGAAGAGTACATTTCGCCAGTTCATAGGAGAGATATGTTTTGCAGTGTAACCCTTCACAGAAAGGGAAGTTTTCCAGGTACCGCCTTTATCCCTAACATAAAATTTTATCCTTTCTTTTAAAAAAAATGGAGCGGAATATTTAGCTAAGCTGCACCCCAAACTCTCATCGGACAGGAGAAGACGGGCGTAGCTGGGGACGGGGAGGCAGAGAGGCCGGCAGAATCACGGCATCCGGCCTCTCTCTAAACTTTATTGGAACATTTTACGCCTCAATCCGTTATGCGTTTGTCTCCCATGTTATACGCCTTGCGCCATATGCAATACTATCTATCACAACTCAGCTTCACCTTCACAAAACAGACAGCCCCGTACCATGAAAGAGCGGATAGACAACCTGCACAATGCAATCTTCAGCATGGAAGTGCGCGAAAGGTTCGAAATAGTGACCCTCTACCTCGGAGTAATCGGGTTCCTCGTTCATTTGCTCCTGATTGCTTTGAAAGACTTAGACATGCTGCCGATACGACCGGCTGACGGTATCCTTGACAGCCCCATCTCGGCGATTTACACTCCTTTCTCCTTCATCCTGTTTTACGAGGTATTTCTACTCTTATACCACCTGCACGAATCTTTTAGCAGAGCGGTGGTCAAGGAGTTCGAAATTATCGCCCTGATTGTGGTTCGACGCTTGTTCAAAGACATTTCCAAACTGGATAATACGGAACAGTGGTTTACTAGTAAATACAACCTGCAGCTGGGTATCGACATGCTTGGTTTTCTGCTGTTATTCCTCCTCATTTATCTCTTTTACCGCCTCCGGCAGCGCAGCCCCGATCCTCCCGACTCTCCGAATGTGCGCAATTTCATTTTGATGAAAAAGGGACTGGCCGTCTTGCTGGTGCCCATTCTGCTAGGCCTCGTCATTTACAGCCTCACCACCTGGGGCATTGAAATATACCAGTTCAATCAGGGTATTCTCAATGAGCTAACCGATATCAACTACGTTTTTTACGATGAGTTTTTCACCACGCTCATCATTGCAGATGTGCTCATTCTCATCATGTCCTTCCACTATACCTACCACTACAGCCAGCTGATCCGGAACTCCGGCTTTATCGTTTCCACGGTGCTGATTCGCCTGTCTTTTACGGCAAGTGGGCTTTTTAATATTATTCTGGTCGTCGGTGGTGTCCTGTTTGGTACGCTTATCCTGTTCATTTATAACCAGATTATCAATACGACTTACAAAATGGAGGAAGAGTACTAGTGCGCTGTGTACTAGTGCGCCGGGAATATTACCGGGTCATTATTGTCAAATACTCAAATCAAAACACCACTCAATCATACCGCTTTGCGGTCGCCTTCCTTCTTCTCTACTTTTGAGGCAGAGAAGTGATTTAGCCTTTGCAATGAAAAAAATCACAGAAAAGGTTAGTTGCGAATAGGTGCTTTTTCCAGATAAAAGCATCTGTTCCATATATCCTCAGAACCTCAAACGGAAAGAAAATGTACCCGACACTTGTAGAACAAAGCAACGTGGCGCTGGCCCGGCATCTTGAACTCGCTGAGGCGAGTTACTGGAGCGCCCTTTATCCGCCTTTTTACGATTCGACTTCCTCCTTGCTGGGAGCCTTCCCCCGCTGGTTTGGCGATGCTTTCGCCGGTGCCCTGGCCAATGTGGACATCCTGGCTTTCAACCGGGTTACCGGTCTGGGCATGGAGCAGAGAATCACCCCCGATCAAGTGGATGAAATCACGGCCCATTACCAGACAGCCGGTGTCCGGCGCTTTTTCGTTCAGCTCAGTCCAAATGCCCTGCCTCCGGAAGCTGCAGAAATGATGGAAGAAAAGGGATTTCAACTGTATAACTACTGGGCCAAACTCTGCCGCCCCCTACGAGAACTGGTTCCTGCCTTGCGCAGCAACTTGCGCATCTCTCCGGTACAGGACGACGAAGCCGAGGACTACGGCCGGCTTCTCTGCCGGGCTTTTCAATGGCCGGAAGTGCTGAGCCCGCTTTTCGCCCAGACCGTTGGCTGGCCCGGATACCGGCAATACTTTGTACGGGACGGTAAAACCGTCATTGCTGCCGGCGCCCTCTATCAGTACCAGGACATTGCCTGCCTGGCCATCGCCGGCACACTGGCCGAACACCGCGGAAAAGGGGCGCAACAATTGCTGCTCAACCATCGCATTCGGGAGGCTTTTCGCTCCGACTGCCGCCACCTCATCGGCGAAACGGCCGAAAACCGGCCCGTTTCCTCACACCGCAATATGCAACGCGCCGGGATGCAGCTTATTTATTTGCGACCGAATTATTTATACCGGTTTGAGGAATAGGCGAGTGCTCCTTCCTATCCGTCAATAAATCTCATCCCCCACTCTCTTCCTCACCGATCGGTTCAGCGCTGGTCGTTAGCCAGCGCCGGCCGTTGCTGGCTTCTACGAAGTAGACCGGCTTTTCATTGCGGAGCATGTCGGAGAGAAATACGGCATCCTCCTTAGGTGGGTACCAGTTGATATTCCGCCAGGTGCCGCCTTCCTTATAATGAATAATGAACCAGGGGCGGTCTTCGTCCAGATCATAGCGGAGTACGTAGTTGTGCACTTGGTGTACAGGCATAAGGCGTAAGTTTTATTTGTAAAATACTCTGAATTCCTATTACAGAAAAGCTTTCAGTTTTTATCTTGTAAAGAAACCGGCAGTCCCATGCCTTAACTTGTTTTACGAATTTTTTGGTGACAAGTTCCTGAGGAGAGGATAGAAAAATTGAATGACCGCCAGCTTCCTGTAGTCTGTGACTGCTTCTATTAAATTACGAGTAATATCTAAGATATGTATCCAAAGATCTTTCACCTCCTTTTTTTCTTCCTGATCTCCGTTGCCCTTTCCGCCCAACACGATGCAGAAGATTACGTTCCCGTCGAAGATCCTGTCGTTCAGGCCAAACTACGCCAGTGGAAGGAGTATAAATTCGGGCTCTTCATGCACTGGGGAACCTACAGCCAGTGGGGCATCGTGGAATCCTGGTCGCTGTGCAACGAAGATGTAGGCTGGACCAAACGCACGAAGGGCCGTTACTGGGACTACGATCTTTACAAGCAAGACTACGAGAACCTGCAGACGAGTTTCAACCCTCTGGATTTCGACCCCTCCAAATGGGCCGACGCCGCCAAAGCCGCCGGCATGCGATACGTCATCTTCACCACCAAACACCATGACGGCTTCTGCATGTTCGATACTGAAACCACTGATTACAAGATCACGGATGAGCATACCCCCTTCCACGAGCATTCGCGCGCCAATGTGACCAAAGCAATCTTTGATGCCTTCAGGCAGGAGGAAATGATGATTGGCGCTTATTTTTCCAAACCCGACTGGCACACGGAATACTACTGGTGGCCCTACTTCGCAACACCCGACCGGCATGTCAACTACGATCCCGACAAATACCCCGAGCGCTGGCAACAGTTTCAGGACTTCACCTACCGCCAGGTTGAAGAACTGATGACCAACTACGGCGACGTGGACATTCTCTGGCTCGACGGCGCCTGGGTGCGGCCCTACGACAATATCCCGGAAGAGTACGAATCCTGGGCGCGCAAGGAAGACTGGAATCAGGACCTCGACATTCCCCGCATCGCCAAAATGGCCAGAGAACATCAGCCCGGCCTGCTGGTCGTCGATCGCTGGGTGTCGGGACCCTATGAGAATTACCTGACACCGGAGAACCGGGTGCCGGATGAAGCTCTGCTCGTTCCCTGGGAATCCTGCATCACTATGGGCAACAGTTGGTCGTATGTGCCAAATGATAAGTACAAATCCGTTCATCAGCTGGTGCACCTGCTGGTAGACGTAGTGGCCAAGGGCGGCAACCTGCTGCTCAATATCGGGCCCTCGCCCCGCGGCGACTGGGCGCCCGAAGCATACGAACGCCTGCGCGGCATGGCCGACTGGATGGCGGTCAATCAGGAAGCTATTTATGGAACCCAGCCCATCGCGCCTTACAAAGAGGGCAAGGTAGCGCTTACGCGCAAACGGGATAGCGACATTGTTTACGCCGTCTACCTCGCCGATGAGGACGAAACGCAGCCCCCGGCGCACATCTGGTTGTCCAGCCTGCAAGCGGCTGAGGGCGCTACGCTCACCCTGCTCGGTGCCGAAGAAAAGCTTAAATGGAAAAAAGTAGGCAACGGTGTACTGATTGATTTGCCGAAGGCTCTTCGGGATAATCCACCTTGTAAACATGCCTGGGTGGTCAAAATCTCGAAGGTGGATATGGGGTGAGTTCTTGAGTTCTTGCCCGCCCTCGTTCCTCGGGCGGGTAAAAGTTCTTGAGTTCCTCAGCTCGAACAGAAATGTCGTTTAAAGTTGTGCCGGGAGTGCAGCTACTTGAATTCCTGATCTCCGGCATTGGGGGCGGCCTAATGTGTTTCTAAATTGACGAAGTAGCCTTAGCGCCCGGTGAACTATTGTTGTCGCGATGTTTTATCATAGAGTAAGTAATTTTATTGAAGCAAGCGAAAAAAAGATATCCCATGGAAGGCATCAAATTTAAGGTAGCGTTAAAAGATATCACCCCCGAGATCTGGCGGGAATTCAAGATTCCTGCCGATCTGAGTTTAGCGGAACTGCACGATGTGCTGCAGGTTGTGATGGGTTGGGAGAATGTCCATTTATACGAATTCCAGTTAGAGAATCAACGGTATGGGCCAGATGATGAGGAAGCCCCCGATGAGCTACAGGACGCCAACGAAACCTATCTGGATGAGCTCGGTCTGGAAAAGGGCGCTATCTTTAGCTATATCTACGATTTCGGGGACGGCTGGGAACATACGGTTACGGTTCAGGAGCTTCTGGATGAAGAGCCTGAAACTGCCGTTTGTCTCGACGGAGGACGCGAGTGTCCGCCGGAAGACTGTGGAGGGCGCTGGGGCTATTCCGGTCTGCTGGAGGTCATCGCCAATCCCAAACACCCGCAACACGAGGAAATGAAAGAATGGCTGGGCGGCGAATTTGATCCGGAGTTTTTTGATAAAGATGAAGTCAACGAAGAGTTGAAGGAAGTAGCTTGAACGAAACCTGAAAAGGCTTCGTAAAAAGTTTCTTAATTTTCGATCCATCATCATAAAATTAGTCATCAATGCGATGGATAGTTCCCTGTTTTCTTTTGCTCCTCCTGGCCAGCTGCCGGGAAGAGGTGGAGCCGGTCGTCTCTGACAAAGCCTTCGATGGCTACCTGCAGCGCTTTATTGAGGAAGGCCGGCAGAGAGGCTACCCCCTTGATCTGGATGAGACGGACATCGTTTTTAAATTTGCCACCCTGCCCACCCTGCAAACCGGCATTTGCCGCCCACAAAAACGCCCGCGACACATCTATATCAACTCCAAATACTGGGGGCTGGCCAGCGAATGGGAACGCGAAGCTATCGTCTTTCACGAACTGGGCCACTGCGTACTCGGCAGAGTACACCACAACGAAAAGCTCCCCAATGGGGAATGCGCCAGCCTGATGGACGGAAAGGAAAATGGTTTCTCTTGCGTCAACAACCTGGTCTGCCCCCGCTGGCGAGCCTATTACTACGACGAGCTTTTCGATCCGGAAACGCCACTACCCGACTGGTACCCCTCACCGGAAAATACCAGGCCGATAACCGGACTGCCCACCGAACCGCTACACTTCTTTCCGGAAAAAAGCATCGCCCACGTGAGCAATTTTCGCCTGAATATCCAAAAAAACTTCCTCCTCTCCGCCGTATATCCCAGTTTTCCGTCCAGACAGGAAAAATTCGGCATCTGGTGGAATGATCTCTATTTTTCCTACCAGGTGGATACCAGCCTCGTCAAAATCCAGCAGTACACCTCTCACCCTCAGCTCAGCTACGCTTTTTATCAAAAAGAACTCGAATCCGCCCCGGGGGAATTACGCCTCAGCCTGCAGGGCGATAAAGAAAATCTCCATTTCTGGCTCAACGATCAGCTCCTGCACACCATTTCCAAAGCTTACATCAAGGATTCGACCTACTGGGAGTGGATCAAGGGACAGCACCTTTCCATCACCTACCAGCCGGAGGTGCAATGCCAGGTCGAGTTTTACACGGAAAAGGCCAAGTAATCCGTTTACGGAACTCATCCGTATCTGCGCGGAAGACATCTTCAAAGGCGAGCCGGACGGCCAGGACGGCTACGTGGCCTCCGGCGGAACCGAAGCCAATATTCAGGCGGTGTGGATCTACCGCAATTATTTCGTGCGGGAGCGCAAGGCTCAACTGGATGAGATCGCTATTCTCTGCTCGGAAGACAACCACTATTCTATCGTAAAGGCTGCCAACTTGTTACAACTTAAATACGCGGCTATTCCCGTTCATTATCAGGACAGAAAGATTAAAGCCGATGCGCTGCACAACACTATTAAGGAATTACAAAAAGAAGGTAAGCGCTTTTTTATCATCGTGGCCAATATGATGACCACCATGTTCGGTTCAGTGGATGATCCTGACTTGTATGTCGATGCCCTCGAAGCAGCAGGGGCCGGGGAGTACCGCATCCACATTGACGGCGCCTACGGCGGCTTCGTCTATCCCTTCCATGCCGACAACCACAAACTGAGCTTCCAGAATCCACGTATCAGCTCCATCGCCCTGGATGCGCACAAAATGGTGCAGGCCCCTTACGGCACGGGAATCTTCCTGGTTCGCAAAGGTTTGATGCAGTACGTCTACACCGAGGAGGCCAGCTACGTCAAAGGTCTGGACGCCACGCTGATCGGCAGCCGCTCCGGCGCCAACGCCATTGCCGTATGGATGATCCTGATGGTCTACGGCCCTCACGGCTGGAAGGAAAAGATCCACGTCCTGCACTACCGGACCCAATGGCTCTGTGATCAGCTCGATGAGCTATCCATCCGCTACTACCGTCACCCCAAGGCCAATATCGTCGCCATCGAGGCAGATCAGGTTCCAGGTGAACTGGCGGTAAAATACGGCCTGGTTCCCGACAACCACGAGGCGCCCCGCTGGTACAAGATCGTAGTGATGGATCACGTAACGATCGATAAAATGCAGCCTTTTGTGGAACAGTTGGAAGTACAGAAGATGGTGGAGGGGAAATAGGGAAGTCAGGAGCCCTTCAATCCTTTTTCACCCGCCGAAGACGACGGCGGGCAATCCTTCAATCCTTTTACTATTCAGGGTAGTCATGAAAGTCATAACTGGAATACGTCCCGGTTTTGTCCTGGAAAACGAGTCGTTTATCGAAAAAAAACTGGTCCTTTATCACTGGTCAGAATATGAATGAGCAATAATATCTAAATTCGCTTTCCGGAACAAACAAGGACCTATGAAAGTCGTACAGACCTTACTCGCCCTGGTATTATTAGGTGTCTCCGCCCCGGCTGTATCCGCTCAGGAGGCAGAAGTATCCCTTCCTTACGAAATGCACCGCCTGTCAAACGGGCTGACTGTTATTCTGCACGAAGATCACAGTGTACCGATGGTGGCTGTCAACGTGTGGCACCATGTCGGCTCCGGCTACGAACGGCCGGGCCGGACGGGTTTCGCACACCTGTTTGAGCACATTATGTTCGAGGGTTCGGGAAACGTCAAGGAAGGCGACTTCGACAATCTGCTCGAAGCCGCCGGCGGTAACAACAACGGTTCGACCAATCCCGACCGTACAAACTACTACGAAATCGTTCCCTCCAATGCACTGGATATTGCCCTGTTCCTGGAATCCGACCGCATGGGCTATTTGCTGGATGCCATGTCGCCTGAAAAAGTCGATGGACAGCGGGATGTGGTGAAAAACGAACGGCGCCAATCTTACGAAAATCGCCCCTACGGCATGACCTGGCAGACGATCGGCGAGCACCTATATCCCGAAGATCACCCCTACCACTGGCCGACCATCGGCTATATGGAGGACCTCACGGCCGCTTCCTACGAAGATGTCATCGACTTTTTTAACAATTATTACAGCCCCAACAATGCATCACTCGTCATCGCCGGCGACATCGACCCCGTAGAGACGATGGAGCGCGTCCGCTACTGGTTCGAGGAAATACCGGCCGGACCGGCGGTAGTACCTCCCGGGGCCCCTTCCTTCCAGCTCGAAAAACCCGAATACCTTGTGCTGGAAGACCAGGTACAATTGCCCAGGATCTATCTGACTTACCAAACGCCCCCCATATTCAGCCCCGGCGACGCAGAGATGGACGTCGTCGGCAGTATCCTTGCCGGCGGTAAAAACTCGCGGCTCTACAAGCGCCTGGTCTTCGAACTGGGTATCGCGCAGGACGTCAGCGCCTTCCAGAATTCTCAGAAACAGGGTTCTTCCTTTATCATCATCGCCACCGCCCGCCCCGGGCATTCCCTGAATGAACTGGTCAATGTCATCGATGAGGCCATCCAGGAGTTCATGAAAAAACTGAACGGCATCCACAGCATTCCGGAAGCCGACCTCGAAAAGGCGCGCAACTACGCCGCGCTGAGCTTCCCGGGAGAGTTCCAAAGCATCCAGCAAATCGCCGGCAATTTATCTGATATCGTTTTCTACGACCTCCCCCAAGACTGGCTCAACCGCCACATGGAACGCCTGCTGAACGTGGACCGGACTGCCGCGGAACGGGCCGCCCGCACCTATGTTACCCCTGATAGCATGGTGCTGGTCGTCGTAGGAGATAAAGCCAAAATCGCGGATAAAATCGAAGCGCTGAAGTTGGGGGGAATCCATTATCTCTCCAAGGAAGAAGTGCTGGGGGCGGTGCCGAATTAAATGTTTGGGTGCCTGGGTTCTTGAGTTGTTGCCTACCCTCCTTCGTCGGGACGGGTAAACCCTGTGGAATTCGTAAAACGACTATTCCACGGGGTAAAAGTTCTTGAGTCGTTCTTAAGTCATTATCAGTTCCCGCGGATGCAGTTCCTAAGTTCTTACCATTTTAATCAAAATTCCAACAGTCCGTATGGGGAATGAAATCAGGAGGCGCCGGGAAGGCGCCTCCTCATACTTCCGGCAAACTTTTCATTCTTTTCACAGCGGGAAAGAGGAGAATTCCTTATCTTTTTCTTCAAAAAGGATTTTATGAAAACCACCATCTTCTCTTTCTTATTCCTTGCCTTTTTCGCTCTTTCCTGCGGCGGCGGCAGCCAGTCAGAACAGCAGGAAAACCAGGAGACCGAAACGGCCACTACTGAAGAACCGACAACCGAGAAAGAATCCTGGTCGGGGGATAGCCAAATGGAGGGTATGAGTAGCGCACCCCCCATGGAAGAGGGCGGCCAGACCTGGCACGACGGACTGGCCTACATCGAGGAGTATCTCGGGGAGCGACCCGCCGCTGTCGACCTGTGGCAAACCCAACCCTTGCAAAGCATGCTGAAAGAGCTGCTCGGCAGTGATTATCAAGCCTATCTCGATATCATGCAGGAGGCTATGCCGCTGACCAAAGACCGCGTGATTTACACTATGGGCGTAGCTCCCGACGATGCCGTGCCCGGCATCGGCTATCTGCTGATCGATACGGAAAACGACAAATTGCGCGCCTTTGGCGTATTTGGCGACATGAAAATCAATGCGCAGTCACCCGGAGAAAACCTCTATCTTCCGGATGCTGTAAAAACCAAGGTGGAGCAGGTTCTGGGAGTTGAGGAAGCAGAAGAGTTGGGCGCACTGATGTAAGGAAAATCCGGGTAAAATCAAGTAGCCTTTAAGCCTTCATTTTTGTCGCTACCTGTTTATTCCACCACTTTACGTTTAGCCAAAATGCGGCCCTCTTTTCTCATCCGTTCACCAAAAAGCTTTTCTCTTGGAAAACAATAAAAAATCAACAAAAGACCAGAAGGAACATCAGCATTGGGACGTGGGCCCTATCTACGTCAGCAAACCTGAAGATTTACCCGGCGTAAGAGGCATGGAGGGCGAGGTAGATGTCCGCTCTATTTGCGGCGGCATCGATGAATCCCAGCCCGTCGAGCAATACGACGGCAGCCTGGGGGTCGCCCGTGAATTTGTCGATACCCATCAGGGCCCTGTGGGACAGATTCAGTGGAACAGCGACTTATTCCAGAAATACAAAGACCCCGGCAACGTCAACGGCGTCCGATGGGCAAGCGGCACGCTGATCGACCGCGACCTCTTTCTTACCGCCGGGCATTCCTTCGACCGTTTCCCCGGTTCCTGGCGCGTGCCCCGGATCGACGGTACTGACGAAACGATCTCGTCCGAAGAAATCGCCCTCAATATGCAGGTCAATTTCAACTACCAGGTCGATCCTTCCGGCCGCCTGCGCCGTGAGGAATCCTTTCCCATTCTCGAATTGCTGGAATACCGCGAGGGCGGGCTGGATTACGCCATTGTACGCCTGGGAGGGTATCCCGGCGACAAATACGGCATGGCCCGCGTTTCGCCGCACGACAGTATCATTGGCGATATGCTCTGCATCATCCAGCATCCGGAAGGCGTACCGAAACGCATCGAAGCCGGCCCGCACTACCACACCCACGGCCCCCAAATCGGATACAACAGCATCGACACCCTCGGCGGCAGCTCCGGCGCCGGCATCCTGCAGGAAAAAACGGGGGCCATCGTCGGCGTACATACCAACGGCGGCTGCCACCTCAGCGTCATAGGGCATAATCACGGGCTGCGTATTGAAGCCATCGCGGAGGTATCGCCTATTCTCAAACAATTGCTTTCGCCCGGATGGATTCATCTCAACCTACACCAGCTGACCGATGCGCCCAAGATCAAAAGCGCCCCTTCTTTCCATACCACTACCGGGAGCCGCCACATTATCTATCGAAGCAGTGGCGGCCAAATTCACGAGTTACGCGAGGAAGGACACTGGCAGCACCATCCCATTACTTCGAGAATGAATATTCCAAAAGCACAGCGCAACCCGACTGCTTATGCGCTCTTTGGGAAGCGTACACGCTATGTCACCTATCTGGGCGTCGATCAACATATTCACCACCTCTGGCGAGACCAGGAGTGGCACCACGTCGACGTCAGTGAAGAAGCCGGCGCTCCTGAAGCGGCCAGCGAAGCCGCTCCGCATATCAGCTTCGACGGCAACAGCCAGCAACTGTATTACAGCGGCAAAAACGGGCACCTGTATGTGCTCTGGTGGGCAGGGCGCTGGTACCATGCCGCACTTTCCGCCGCTACTGACGCCGCCCTGGCTGCCGGGCGCCCCGCAGTATGCAGTACGGCCCGCGATGAACACCTCTACGCCGCTTACTATGGCAATGATGGACACCTACACCTGCTCCACCGCGAAGACGATACCTGGCGCTATACCGATCTGACGGAAGCCGCCCACGCACCTCACGCTTCCGGCGCCCCGGCTGCTATCCTGCTACAGGGCGATATACATCCACGTATCTATTATCGTAACCGGCAGGGCCATATTATCAAAATCCACTGGGTAGGGCGCTGGCTCTATACCGATCTGACGGCCGCCGCTGACGCTCCTGTCGGCCGGGAGAATCCCTCTCTTGTCGTTGCCCCTAAAGCCGTTTTCGCCACGGTCCTTTTCCGTTCCAGACAAAATGATGTATTCCAGCTGGAGTGGCACGAAAACCGCTGGCAGGCTACCAATCTCAGTGAATCTGCCCAGGCCCCGGAAGCCCTGAGTACCCCGATGGGGCTCATCCTTTACCCCGGCACTAACCGTTACGTCGTCTACCGGAGCAAGGATGATCATCTGTATGAGTTATCGCTGGAGAGGAGGGAGAATGGTTAGCCCGGGAATAGTACGAATGAAGCCGTTCTTATCCAGGTCGATTCTATTCCTCAGGAAAGCCGTATTAGGAATCAAGCCGATAAAGGTAAGCGCTTTGCCAACTACCTGATTGATTACCTGGGGACGCTCATCTTCGGCGTGTTAGTCTTCGGTTTGCTCATTGCGACGGAAGGGATAGATTTGGAGACAGATAATGGACTGCGGGATCAGCTGATTTTCATCGGGGTATATGTGGCTTACTATATCTTTTTCGAACACTTCCTCGGCGGCAAAACCCTTGGCAAATTCATCACCCGCACCCGTGTGGTATCCAAAGATGGGCAGCGCCCGTCGTTTGAGAACATTATCGGCCGTTCCTTTTCCCGTGTCGTTCCGTTTGAAGCCTTTTCCTTTTTAGGCAGCAAACCCAGCGGCTGGCACGACGACTGGTCGAACACCATCGTCATTGACGAACGCCATTCCTCATTACCGCGACAGACAGATGAATTTGTATAAGCCTTGATGTCTCTCCGACTAATTTCCTCTATGAAATGACCCAAGTAAGGTCCGGTCTTTTCTATCTTAGCCGCTTTCTTTTTTAAAGCGAAAAAATACATAAGACCGTGAAAAAACCTCGACTATTTCCCCCGGCATTGCTCTTCGCATTAGCCCTGATGTTTATCACCCTCCCCCATCCTGCTCTGGCGCAGGAAGAAACAACGGAGGAAGACAAAACGGAAGACGCCTCCGAAAAGGAGGAAAAGAAAAAGGGTCCGTTTAAAAACTACGACGAGGTGCTGAAAGACGCCCGCAGCGACGACGGCCTGTTCACCGTTCACCTTAAAGAAGACAAGGTGTTTTATGAGATTCCCGACACTTTGCTCGAACGGGAGATGCTCCTCATCAGCCGCATTGCCAAACTGCCGCCGCTGAGTCCCTATATCAACGCCGGTTCCAAAGTGAACGAACAGGTGGTGCGCTGGCACCGGAAAGACAAAAACGTATTGCTGCGCATCGTCTCCTACAACGCCGTCGCCGATCAGGAACTGCCCATTTACCGCTCGGTGCAGTACAACAATTTCGAACCCATTTTGGCTTCCTTCAAAATCGAGGCGATGAATGCCGATTCCAATGCCCTGGTGGTGGACGTCACGGCCTTATTTACTAAAGACGTCGCGGCTATCGGTGGCCTGAGCAGCAGTCAGCGCCGGGAGTACAAGGTCAGCCGCCTGGATGCTGCCCGCAGCTTCGTCGATACCGCCCGCAGCTATCCCATCAACGTGGAGGTGCGCCACACCCTCACCTACAACGCCTCCGAGCCGCCCACCAATAGCCGCGCCAACACGATCAGCATGCAGATGGCGCAGTCGATGATCCTGCTGCCGGCTGAGCCTATGCAGCCCCGGCTGGCCGACGAGCGCGTAGGCTGGTTTACCGTGAGCCAGGTCGACTATAGTTCCGACGCGCTAAAGGCTGACCAGAAAAACTACCTGCAGCGCTGGCGCCTGGAGCCTAAAGACCCGGAAGCCTACGCCCGCGGCGAACTGGTAGAACCGGTAAAGCCCATCGTCTACTACATCGACCCGGCAACACCGGAACGCTGGCGGCCCTACTTCAAACAAGGGGTGGAAGACTGGAACAAGGCTTTCGAGGCCGCCGGTTTTAAAAACGCCATCATCGCCAAATATCCCCCCAGCCCGGAGGAGGATCCCGACTTCGATCCGGAGGACGCCCGTTACTCCGTCGTACGCTACGTGGCAAGCACCACCCGCAACGCCATCGGTCCGCGCGTGGCCGATCCGCGCAGCGGGGAAATCATCGAGAGCGACATCATCTGGTATCACAATCACCTGCGCTCCTACCGCAACCGCTACCTGCTGGAAACGGGCGCCGCCAACCCCAACGCCCGCACCCTGGACACCCCGGAAAAAGATATCGGCGAGATGATGCGTATGGTCATCGCCCATGAGGTGGGCCACGCCCTGGGACTGCCCCACAATATGAAAGCCAGCGCCGCCTACCCCGTCGACTCGCTGCGCTCTGGCGCGTTTACCCAGGAGTATGGCATTGCCGCCACCATTATGGACTACGCCCGTTACAACTACGTAGCTCAGCCTGGCGATGAAAACATCCGTTTCATCCGGCAGATCGGGCCCTACGATCTCTACGCCATCGAATGGGGCTACCGGCTGATTGCCGACGCCGATAATCCGCAGAAAGAGAGAGCCACTCTTGATGACTGGATTAGGGAACATGAGGGAGATCCCGTATATATGTTCGGCAGCGGTCGCGGCGGTATCGACCCCGATTCACAAACCGAATGCGTAGGTGACGACGCCGTCAAGGCCAGCAGCTACGGCATGGAAAACCTGAAACGGGTAGTGCCGAACCTCGTGGAATGGACGACGACTGATGGTGAATCCTATGACGAGCTGGAAGAACTGTACGGCGAGCTACTAGGCGTTTGGAGCCGCTATGCCGGTCACGTTGTAACCAATGTCGGCGGCGTATATGAAACGTTGAAAGTAGCCGGACAAGAAGGCCCGGTCTACGAGCCGGTGCCCGCCGGTCGCCAGCGCGAAGCATTACGCTGGTTGCTCGATAATGCCTTCGCCTCGCCCACCTGGCTTATGGAGTCCGAAATCCTCAACCGCATCGTACAAGGCGGCGCGGTCGACCAGGCTCGCGCCCTGCAGGTCCGCCACCTCAACAACCTGCTCGACATGGGACGGCTGGCCCGCCTGATCGAAGCGGAGACCTTTCAGGGACCGCAGGCCTACGGCCTGCTCGACATGATGGGCGATCTGCGCCGCGGCCTTTGGTTCGAACTCTACGCCGGACAGGCCACCAATGTGTTCCGCCGCAACCTGCAGCGCGCCTACCTGGAGCGCATGGAGCACCTGCTCAGCGAGGAGCAGTCACCGATCCCGGCCCGCTTTCGCCAGTACCTCAACCGCACCAGCGTGGATGTCAGCCAGTCGGATATCCGGCCGGTAGTCCGCGCCGAACTACAGCAACTACGGGAGGATATCGGCCGCCGCCAGCGCAAGATCGACGATCCGATGACCAAGGCGCACCTGCAGGACGCTCTGCACCGGATTGACAGGATACTGGAAGGTGAGAGCGGGGACTGAGCCGTCGAGGAGGTTGCCGGCGCTGCGCGCGACTGCCCGGAGGGATCGGGATGCTGCTGCACCTCTCTTGTGGGGGCTTGTTCAATTCACTCACTCGCTGTGGGGAGGGCTAGCCCGGAAGATGCTATCCCAGCCTTCGCCTCAGCGAGGCGACAGCCGAGCCCCATCCCGCTCTTATCGATGGGGGCAACCCAGAATCCCCCAATAAGGTTCTTCCATGTTCACTGGAAAAAATATTAACTTTGCTCATTACTCAAAACAAGCCTTTATTCACCCATTAAAGTTCAGAGGTATGAAAAAAACTCCCCTACTGTTGTTGTTGACGCTCTTGCTGTCGCTGCCCATACTGGCGCAGGAGATGGTCGACGAAGAAGCAAATACCATCATTCGCAAGCACGGACTGGAGCACAGCCAGGTTATGGAAACCGCCAGCTGGATCTGTGATGTGTACGGACCGCGCCTGACCGGCTCGCCCATGCTCGACAAGGCCAGCGAGTGGGCTGTGGAACAGCTTGAGGAATGGGGCCTGGAAAACGTACGCCTCGAAGAATGGGGTCCTTTCGGTCGCGGATGGGAGATGCAGCACTTCGAAATGCACGCCTCCACTCCCTCTTACTGGCCCATAATTGCCTATCCAAAAGCCTGGTCACCATCGACCGATGGTATGCTTACCGGCGAAGTGGTTTATCTGGAGGCTTCTTCGGAGGAGGACCTGGAAAAATACAAGGGCAAGCTCAGCGGCAAATTCGTCCTGCTCGACACCATCCGCAGCGTTAGCGAGCCCTTCGATCCACTCGCCAAACGCTACGACGCCGAAGGCCTGCTGCAAATGGCCAACGCGCCGGCACCCACGCCGCGTCCGCGCCGCAACTACCGCAACCTGGGCGGCTTCTCCTTCAACCGCGCCTTGTGGAAATTCCTAACCGAAGAAAAGCCGCTGGCTGTTCTCGATCGCAGCTACAAGGGCGACCTGGGCACCGTCTTCGTCTCCCGCGCCTGGGCCGGTGAAGGCCGCGCCTGGAACGAGGATGCCGAAGTGATTCCCCAGGCCACCCTCTCCGTCGAACACTACAACCGTCTGCTGCGCATGCTGCATAAAGACGTAACGGCGAAACTGAGCATGGAGCTGAAAGCCCGCTACACCAATCCGGACGGCATGGAGCACAACATCATCGCCGAAATCCCCGGCACGGACCTCAAGGACGAAGTCGTCATGTTCGGCGCACACTTCGACAGCTGGCACGCCGCCACCGGCGCCACCGATAACGGCGCAGGCTCCTCGGTCATGATGGAAGTGGCCCGCATCCTGATGGAGACCATCAAAGAGACGGGCAAGCACCCCCGCCGCACGCTGCGCATCGCGCTGTGGACGGGCGAAGAACAGGGGCTCTACGGCTCGCGGGAGTACGTCGGACAGCAATTTGCCAATTTCGCGCCCGACAGCTACACGCCGCAGTCGCTCAAACCGGCACAGGAAAAGGTTTCAGCTTATTACAACCTCGATAACGGCACCGGCAAAATCCGCGGCGTCTACCTGCAGGGAAACGCCGCCGTGCGCCCCATCTTCCGCGCCTGGCTGGAGCCGTTTAAAGACCTGGAAGCTTCCACGCTGACGCTCAATAATACCGGCGGCACCGACCACCTGGCCTTCGACGCCGTCGGCATCCCGGGTTTCCAGTTTATTCAGGACCCGGTGGCCTACTCCACCCGCACCCATCACTCCAATATGGACAACTGGGACCACCTCGTAGCCGAAGACCTGCAACAGGCCGCCACCATCATCGCCAGCTTCGTGTGGCATACCGCCCAACGCGATGAGAAACTGCCGCGCAAGGAACTGAAACTAAATGATGAGGAAGAGGAGGCCAGCGGTCGGGATAAATAAAAAGCTTGAGTTTTTGCCCGCCCATCACTTCGTTCTGGTCGGGTAAAAGTGCTTGAGTTCTCGAGTGTTTGAGTTACCGGAAAAACGCGGGGGTGCAGGTGGGCGCCCGCGGTTTTTTTGTTTTTCAGGCTTGAAAATGAAGCGCTATCAGGAACTCCTTTTTGAGAAATTGTACTAATTTAGTATCACCAAAATAATATACCAATGTCAAAGGCACTGTCTTTAAAACTTAAGGAAGAAATATTCAAAGAGACAGAAGAGCTTCTGGAAAGGCTGGATAGGAGCCGAAATGCCTATATTAATCAGGCAATTGCCTTTTACGACGAATATAAGAAAAGGCAATTACTTAAAGCTCAACTGGAAGAAGAAAGTCGACTCGTGGCGGAAAACTCTATGGAGGTCCTACGGGAATTAGAAGCATTAGAAGACGACCCCAGAGAAGACTAAATATGGCACAAAAAAACGAAATTTGGATCGCAGACCTCAATCCGAGGTTTGGTCCTGAACCGGAAAAAAACGCTCAGTAGTCATTGTACAAACCAATCTTTTAAATGCCGTTCATCCTTCCACGCTGATTTGCCCCATCACTACGAAAATCATAAAGAAAGCCACTATTCTAAGGATTCACCTTAAGAAAGGTGAGGGAAATATTAAACAAGCTTCTGATATTCTGGTAGATCAGATTCGAGCCATTGACAACCGGCGTTTCATAAAAAAAGTTGGAAATCTACCTCAAAGCAAGTCACGACAATTAAATGCCAACCTGAGGATTATTATGGACTTGTAAGAATTTGTCCCATTAACCTTTTTCAAAAGTTTATCATATAATACATCCAAATAGAATCCAGATAAAATAATGTTCAAAATAGTCACATCATTTCCAATCGAGTTTAATGCACGTTAAACCTTATTAGAAAATGAAAAACATCTATCTTCCCCTCTTTCTTTTGATCTTCCTCACCGCCTGCTCTAATCCCCCCGAATCCGGACCTGACGCCCCCGAAGCCGAGTACGTTCCTGCTGAGTCTGTCGGCGCAGTCCCGGAACCCGATTACACCCTCGACCGGCAGCAGACGCATAACCGCTTCAGCTCGGCCATCGAGCCGGTGCTGCGCGTGCCTTCCGGCTCGGTTATCGAGGCCTTTACCGAGGACGCCAGCGACGAGCAGTTCTCCCTGGAGTCCGACGTGTCAGCAGTGGAAGAACTCAGCTTCGATCCCATCCACCCGCTCACCGGACCGGTTTATGTGGAGGGCGCCGAGCCCGGCGATGTGCTCAAGGTGACGCTACACGAGGTGGAATTAGGAGACTGGGGCTGGACGGCTATCGTGCCCGGCTTCGGCTTTCTGTCGGATGAATTTCAGGATCCCTATCTCAAGACCTTCGAACTGGAACCGGGGCAAGGCAAGGTCGCCTTTAACGAGCGCATCAGCGTACCACTGCGCCCCTTCCCTGGCGTGATGGGCGTCGCTCCCGAAACCGAGGAGATGCTGTCGACCGTTCCGCCCCGCGCCAACGGCGGCAATATGGACAACCCCTACATGACAAAGGGCACCACGGTTTATTTTCCTGTTTTTGTAGAAGGCGCCCTTTTCAGCATCGGCGATGCGCACGCCACCCAGGGCATGGGCGAGGTTTGCGGCACGGCTATCGAAGCGCCGATGCGCATCGTCTACGAAGTCGAAGTGCTCAAAAGCGGGCGCTCCATCCGCGAGCCGGAATACGAAACGGAAGACTACTTCGCCGTCACTGCCTTTGGAACTACGCTGGATGAGGCGGCCAAGAAAGCCGTGCGGTACATGGTTGACTACTTAGTCGCCGAACACGAGCTGAGCCGCAACGACGCCTACGCCCTCTGCTCCCTGGCCGGCGATCTGAAAATCGCCGAGGTGGTGGATGTTCCGCACATGCTGGTGGCGATGCACATTACCAAGGAGGTATTGGGCCGTTGAAAAAGCTGAAGGTTGAAAGTTCTGCTCGCTTTTTTCTTCAGATACTCCTATATTTGAAAAAAGGAACGCGATGGATAATTCAACTGCATTCACCAAGAAGATACGGAAAATTGGGGCGATGATGGCTCTGGTAGGTTTTGCGTTGGGCATCGCCTTCAGCGTGCTGTTCGCCTTACTCATCTTTCAAGGACAAGGCGTCTCGGAGGTGCTGGCCACTATTACCCCAATCGGAGCGATGGGGCTGTTTGCATTGGTGGTAGGCCGGCGTCTGCGCAATTACCGCCGCGTTAAGGAGGAAGATAATTTCCTGCTTGGGCCACCTGAAGAAGAGGAGGAAGAACTGGACCTTCGCGGTCCACGCAAACAACGCGAGCGCGCCGGCGCCCGGCGAGAACGGAAGGACCCGATAGTTTGAACCCGTGCTAGTGGTATTTACTTCCCTCTAAGTAGCAAAACGGGAATTATTTTCCCGGTATATTTTTCCACTTCTCACACAAGTCTGACGCTTACCCCGTCGTTTAAGGAAGACGCAAGGACGGAAATCCAGTGAATCCGTATATTATTTTATTTAACCTGTGTTTTTTTGCTGAAAAACACGCAGTATTGTAGTTTTAATACTTGAAGATGAAACGGATAGCGCTACCAGCACTTCTACTAATGGGGCTAATGCTGTGCCATTGCACCCCACCCTTATCTACTGCGTCCCGCGATTGGAAAATCCATTGGGATAAGGAACAACTACGCGCTAAGGAGAAGCACCTGCTACAGGTCTCTGCTGCTACCGGCGAACGGCCGCCTAACATAGTGCTCATAGTAGTGGATGATCTCGGAAAATATGAGGTATCGGCATATGGTTCCGAAACTATGCAAACACCGCATATCGACCGCCTGGGGACCGAAGGCGTTCGCTTTGCCGATTGCTACGTCACCTCTCCCGTATGCAGCCCTTCGCGGGCGGGCATCCTCACGGGGCGTCACCAGAGCCGCTTCGGCTTTGAGACCCAGCCCATGGAATACTACCCCAATAACCTGGCGGTGTATTGGCTGGGTAAAAACCTGGTGAACACTGATAACTGGGTTATCACCGCTCCACCCAGTTTCCCCTCAGAATGGCAAATTCACAAGCAAGGTTTGCCACCCACTGAAATTATCTTGCCGGAACTGCTGCAACGCCGCGGTTACCGCACAGGGGCTATCGGCAAATGGCATCTCGGACTGTCTGATGAACACCTGCCGCGTAACCGTGGTTTTGAAGACCACTTCGGCTTCTATGGCGCCTTTTCACTATATACCCCTAACCGGAAAGTGGATTCAATAGCGCACTACATCCAGCCCACCTACAGCAGCCGGCACCAGTGGAAAAGCGGACGCAAAGGGGCGGGCGCCATTCGCCGCAACGGCAAGGTGGTCAAGGAAAAACAGTACCTGACTTTTGCGATGCGCGACGAAGCCATCAGTTTTATCGAACAAAACCATCAGGATCCCTTTTTCCTTTACCTGGCATTCAGTGCTCCCCACGTGCCTTTTCAGGCGCCGCGCTCCTACTATGATCGATACGCCCATATCGAAGATGAGAACAAGCGCGTCTACTACGCTATGATCGAAGCATTGGACGACGCAGTGGGCGCCGTCCATCAGCGTATCATCGACCTGGGATTGGAAGAAAACACCATCATCTACTTTCTCAGCGACAACGGCGGCGCCTCTTACACGAAAGCTACCGACAACGGCCCCTACAAGGGCGGCAAGCTCACCATGTTCGAGGGCGGCGTCAACGTCCCCTTTTTTATGAAGTGGAAAGGAAAACTACCCGAAGGAATGGTCTACCCGCATCCGGTCAGCGCACTGGATATCTTTACGACTTCCGCAGCAGCAGCAGCCTGCCCGCTCCCGGCCGGCCGCAGCTATGATGGCGTAAACCTCCTGCCTTTCCTATCCGGAAAACGGAAGGATGAACCACACCGTAGCTTCCACTGGAAAGCCGATCACATCGAGGCGATGCGCTCGGGCGAGTGGAAGTTTCTCCGCAGTACCCGTGACAACTGGCTGGAATTGTACCACATTGGCAGCGACTGTTACGAACAGATCAACCTGGAAACCGAACGACCTGAAAAAGCCGGGGAAATGCTGCAGGAATATAAAGACTGGGAAATGCAGTTACCTGAACCCTTATGGCCCCGGTTGATGGACCACCTGTTTATCATCGACGGTCAGCGTTACCTTTTTCCGGCCTGAGCCTGATGTTCTATTTAGCACAACCCATTCAATCCCGATTCGATGAAATGTTTTTCAAAACTGTGTCTTGCCTTTTTGCTGTTCTTACTAGTGAATAGCCTCCCTGCGCAACCTGTACTTTATATCGGCGCACAGGCCGGGCCGGCCGTGCCTAATATGATTATGCCCGCGACGATATCCGCCCTCAGCCTGCAATCTTCCGGCCGGCAGTTCGGCCTTTTCCTGCGCTACGGCAAACGCCCCTACTACCAGCTCAGCTTCAACTGGGCCAACGCCTCCGAGATGATGCAGTTTGATCAAAAAGATAGGGGACTGGTCCAGGAGCAAATTTCGCTGCGACAGTTCAGTATCTCAGGTATTATGGGCTATAATCTGCTCAATAAGCCCGCCTTCAAATTGCGCAGCAGCATGGGCCCGCAACTCGGCTATACCCACATCGAAGCGCCGGCATTCCTCCCCGGTGGTGGTGACCCGGCACAGCAGGCCCGGCTGAGCTGGCTCCTCGGCGCCGGCATCGACCTCTATCATTTTAACATAGACCTGACTTATCAACTCGGCCTCGATCCCCTCCTGCCCTTCGAAGGCCCCAAAGCCCTGCAGGTCCGGATGAATATGCTGGCGCTGGGGATTGGGGTGCATATATAAAGGCGGAAAGCGGAAAGTTTATCCCGTGGAATAGTCGCTTCGCGAATTCCACGGGGTAAACCCGTCCCAAACAGAGTAAGGGCGGGCGGAAGGAGAAAAATATTAATTTACAAATTATTGATTTTCATTTTTTTGGGAGTCTTCAATAGACCGAGAACTTTTGAATCTTGAACTTTTTAGTCAGGCATCTGATGTCTGACCTCCAAAGTCCAAACCTTTAAACAGTCCCTTTTTTGGGACAATGATTTCCAAAAAAAGATAAATTTTAATACCTTTTCATGATACACCGCCGTTTTCTGCTTCCTGTTCTCCTCTTCCTGTTATCCTCGTACGGTACCACCACAAGCCAGGCCCAGGCCTTCCAGCAAGTCCATGGCGCCGTAGTTCGCGGAGATACCGCCCGCCCCGTCCTTGCCCTGGTCTTCACGGGCGACCGCTACGCCGACGGGGGGCAACACATTCTGAGTGTCCTGAAGAAACACGGAATCAAAGGCTCCTTCTTTTTCACCGGCCATTTTTACCGGGATACCACCTTTGCTCCGATCATCCAAGGGCTGATACAAGACGGCCACTACCTGGGCGCCCACTCCGATCAGCACCTGCTCTATTGCAGCTGGGAAGACCGTGACAGCCTGTTAATCGACCGGATCACATTTGAAAAGGATCTCCTCGATAACTACCGCGAAATGGCGCACTTCGGAATTAAACGAGCCGAGGCCCCCTACTTCCTGCCGCCCTACGAGTGGTACAACGAAAAAATCGCCAGATGGACCGAAGCGCTGGGATTCACTCTGATCAACATGACCTACGGCACCCGCTCCCACGCCGACTATACCGTACCATCGGATCAAAACTACATCGACAGCCAAGCCATCTACCGCAGCCTCCTGGAATACGAAGCGGAGTCGAAGCACGGACTGAACGGCTTCCTCCTTCTCAGCCATATTGGCGTACATCCGGACAGGAAGGATAAGTTTTATCTCCACCTGGATGAACTGATCACCACCCTGAAAAGGCGGGGGTATGAATTTCAGCGGGTGGATGTGTTGCTTGAGTTCTGAGGGGTTAGTGCATTCGGGAATTGAAAGAAAGCATATTAAAGTGGTTGGTGGTTGGGATAATCATCTAAAACCAAGTCGGAAAGCGGAAGTCGGAAGTCGGAAAGCGGAAAGCGGAAAAATCTAAGAGGATAAGATCCCCTCAAAAAACAAAACTACTACCTTCAAACGCCGGGAGGTGAAGAACTGGCAGTTCTATATACCCGATATAAATTGATTTTACCTTCCAAGGAACCAGAAACTTCAACACTGCAAATGATTGTCCGCATCGCTCTCAACGCCGACCTGGGCCAGATGGTCGATCTCTGGATGGAGCTCATGGAGCACCACGCCCCGCTACACCGGCTATTCGAGCTGCACCCTAATGCCCGCCGCATCGCGCGCCACGAGCTGGCCTATCGCATGCGCGCGCCGGAGGCGCGCTTCTTCGTATGCGAAACCGATTCGGGAAAACTCGCCGGCATGATCGCTACGCATTACTACGCCTCCTCCCCCACGAATGTCTACTACCAGCGTGGCTATATCGCGGAGACGGTCGTCGGCCGGGCCTACCGCGGTCAGGGCATCGGCGAGCGCCTCGTCTCCGTCGCCCGGCAGTGGCTGACCGGGCTGGGGGTCGATTACATCGAACTGCAGGTGTCGCCGGCGAATGAACGGGGGCTGAAGTTTTGGAGGGGACAGGGGTTTGAGGAGCTGACCTATCATTTGACTTATGATTTCCATTCCGAGGAAGAATGACAGGGAAACTCGTTTTGGCCCTCGACTGTTCGCGATTCGCTGTTCGTAGCTTAGCCCGGATTATTCATGGAAAGTCCATGAGTAATCCGGGCTAAGCTTCACTGCCAGTGGATGCCGAGCTCAGAAAAGCCGGGGACTACCCCCGGTGGTCACCCGTTCCCAGGCCCTCCTGCCTTTTTCCCACGCCAAACGAAGCTTCGTCATTCAATCCTGATTTACCTTTATCAAAAAGCCACCGTACGGCAGCATCTCCACCATCAGCGGTTGATTAAACGGATGGGCAAGTGTTGAAACAGCGAATTCCCGCTCCGTTGTGCCGTCTTTGACCAGGAGCAGCTCGGCGTTCCCCTCCCCCACGAAAGACAGATCCAGGTCAAAACTCTTGGCTTCGCCCTCCCCGTTCAACCCGGCGATATACCAGGTATCCATATGCCGGCGGGCAATGACCACCAACTCGCCCGGCATCCCTTCCAGCAACTTGGTTTCTTTCCAGGTCACCGGGATATTTTCCAGAATCTGACGAACATTCTCCGGCAGGCCCAGGTAAGCCTCCACGCGATCGGCCAGATGCAGGATGCCGCTTTCGAAGGCGACGGCCAGGGCCAGCTCGTGAGCGCTAGTGGTGATATGGGGATAAACGTTGTCGGAAAAAGCCACCGGCGTATAGTCCATCGGGCCGATAACGTTGCGCGTCAAAGCAAAGATGGTATTCTGTGAGGGCGCCATTTCCGGGTAGGATTCATCGAAGCTGTAGGCCTCGGCGCCCTTCACCGACTCCATGGCCAGCAGGTGGGGATAGGTGCGGTCCCAGCCGCGGGGGATGGTGCAGCCGTGAAAGTTGACCAGCAGGTGATGTTCGGCCGCATCTTCAAGGATATCGAGGTATTGCTTGATAATAAGCGATTTGTCCGACTGAAAAAAATCGACCTTGACGCCGCGCACTCCCCACGCCTCCAGCTTTTGGAACTCCGCCTCGCGCAGTTCCGGATCCCACATGCGATCGCGGGGCTGCTCTTCGACGGTATTGTGGCCCCCGCCGGAATTATACCACATCAGAATACCGATGTCCTTTTCTTTTGCGTAAGCGATCAACTGCTCGATATCACCGCCCTCCATGGTATTCCAGTTGGCGTCGACCAGAGAGTATTCCCAGCCCATCCCGGCGGCCAGGTCGATGAAATTCTTCAGCTTCTCAAAGTCGCGGCTGCTGGGGTGGTCCGACCACCAGCTCCAGGAGGCTCTGCCGGGCTCAATCCAGCTGGTATCCTCCAATACATTGGCCGGCGCCAAATCGGTAATCAGGGTGGATTCCACAACGGTCGAAAGTGCTTCACCGATGATGGCTACCCGCCAGGGCGTCTGCCAGGGCAGTGTGGAGGTCGCTTCCCGGGTTCCTCGCCCCATCGCCTCTTCGGGCTCCGGCAGGCGAATGGTGTACAGACCGTTAGGCGCCTCTGGTTGCAGATGGGCGCCGAAAAAGGAGCCGTCGAGGTCCGATTCGCTGAGCAGTATCCAGTGTTTGTTGACCCTAAACAGGGCCGGGAAGGCCCAGCCTTCCTCCGAGGGCGCCGCCTGTCCGATGGGGATGCCGTTTTCAAAAAAGCGCTCGTAGGCGGGCGTGTACTTCGTCACCTCGTCGTATGGCTGCAGCCAGACTTTGCCGCCCACCGGCAGGTTAAAGCCGGTCTGCTCCGCCGTAACCGTGCGGAGCTCATTCGATTCTTCCGGAAAGCGGTAACGGAAAGCTACCCCGTCATCGTAGGCGCGGAAGATCAGCTCCATCTGCGCGCCGCCGGGATGCTGAAATTGCAGGGTAAGTTCTTCGCCACGGCTGGTGATGGCTTCCTGTTTGCCGCGCAGCATGGTGTAGCTGTCCTCAACGCTGCGCCGGGACAGGCTCGCAAATTCCAGATCCTGCCCGAAACTAACGTCTTCCCGCGTGATGCCCAGCGGCGACCAGCCGAGGATTTCGGCCGGCTCCCCCTCCTCTACCCGGTCGACCCGGTACTGCAAGACTTTCGGTATGTCGGTTTCCTCCACCGAGGGCGCCTGATTGCGGACCGTAACCTGCAGGTCGCCGTCGGGGGAGCTCAGGGTCCATGCTGTTTCGGTTCCCACCTGACAGGCGTTGAAAAGGAACAGGACAGCCAATAATAGCACCTTACTCAGATAGATAAAATTGATTTTTCGCATGGACTTAGATTTTAGTTAACAAGAGACCGTTGAAGAAAGTCAACGCAGCTCCGGGAAGAAGTTTAGGCGACCTGAAAATAAGGTTTCCGGTTTCAGATCTAAACTCCTCAACCAGCCGCTCCGACCGGACGGTCCGCAGGAAGGAGCGGTGACTAAACTAACCTTCTCAACCGGTAATGCTTCTCCAAAAACCCCGCCGGCACATCCTTTCCCCGCACGGCCAGCGCCGCTCCCAGCGCTGACCCCGAAGCCGCCTCCGCGGCGATTACCTGCTGCTCCGGCAGAGCCGCCGCCAGGATTTTCAGATAGAGTTCGTTTTGAGAAAAGCCGCCGTCGACAAAGATTTTTTCCACCTTTTCTTCACTCTTAACCAGATTCAGGCTATGCCGCTGGGCCTCCACCAGCTCGTACATCAGTTGGTGATGGGCCATCTCAAAAGAGGACAAGTCCTCCGGATGGCCATCTGCCGGGGAAGGCAGGTATTCCGGAAGGTGCTTCCAGGAAAAATAACGTTGATTTCGCTCTGAGGCTTTTCGGTATAAGTCCGGATCGAATCGCAGTGCTCGGTGAGCATCTTCTTGCTTACCGTAGCGTTCGGCCAGCGCCATTGCCTGCCCCTCATATTCCTTGCCCAGAAAGAGACGGGACGCCCTGACGGGCCGGCCGTCGATCTGCATATAGTTCAGACAATCCTGTTCCAGTTCTTCTTTGTTCAGTTCCTTGTGATTAAAGGGATTCATCGCAATGCTCCAAGTGCCGGTGGACAACAGAATAAAGGGCGTTTTTTCCGAAAGGAGATAAGGGAGCAGGGCCGCCGAGCTGTCGTGGATTCCGATACCCACTTGCAGTTCATGACCCTCAAAGTCAGCAGGAGTAGCGCTCGTCGCCGGCATAAGCGGGGGGAACAGACGCGCCAGACGCTCATCGTACACCCAGGAGTGATAATCCTGCCTTCCGTAGTGCCAGAGATTGGTGTGGCAGCCCAGGCTGGTATATTCGTTTGCAGGCTTGCCGGTGAACAGGTAGTAGAAGTACTGGGGAAAGTGCAGGGTATTGTAAATTTTCACGAATTGCTCGGGGCGGCGGTGGCGCAGCCGGTACAGTTGCATTCCTGAGTTGAGCATGCCCAGCTGCGGTGAAGCCGTTTCCCGGGCGATGGTCGCAGGATCGCCGTACTGATCGTAAAACTGCTCCAGCAACTCTTCAGGATAAGGTTTCAGGTAATTGTACACCGGAGTGACCGGTTCTCCGTGCGCGCCCAGGTGGACCAGCGTGGCGCCGTAAGTGGAGAAGTTCAAATGTCCGATCTCCGAACCGTGCTTGTCCAGTAAGGACTGCAGCTGCGCCTTCACCCATTTGCTGAGGGCTTCTATATCTTCGGCAGGAAATCCGTCCTCATCCTCCGTCTCCGGCAGGTGGGTCTGGTGTTGCTCTACCACATTCAGGTCCTCGTCGTAGAGGAGGAGTTTTTTGTTGGTTTTTCCGATGTCGAAAATGGCGGTTAAGGGCATAAGGGGAAGTCGGAAATGGGAAGTCGGAAGTCGGAAATCGAATCCCGTCACCCTGTTAATCCGTTTTTATTATTGAATTTCCGGCAATACTTTCAAGTACCCGGACAAAATTAACTTTTGTTTTAAAGAATACAGGATGAACAGGAAGTTTTAGACAGGATTGATGGGATTTATTGGATTTTTAGGTTTTCGGCATCCTGTTCATCTCAGTTTCCGCAGGATACTGGATTCTATAAATGTATATGATCTTGTATATCCCCGCCCAAGTTGCACCTGGTTGGGCAAGGAGATATACTCTCAATTATCGCCGTCCTTGCTACACTCGCGAAGCAAAGCTCCGCGCTCCAATCAAAGTCCTGTCGCTACGGTCTTCTCTCCCCGTTCATCGATCAGCTGACGGCGCAGTTCCAGATCGCGGTACAGGGCGATGGGGTCGGCTGCTGCTCTCGCCTGCAGGCGCGCCTCACGCAGCAGGGGGCGCAGGTCGGTGCGGAAGGCATCCTGCAGTAGTTCCTGGGCCATGGTTACATCGTTGACGTTGCGGGCCTTTTCCAGCGCTTCGCGGTCAATGATGAGTGCGCGGGCGCAAGCCAGACGGATGGCTTCAAGCGACTGCATGAGATCTTCCAGCGGGTCCTTAACGTTATGGCTGGCGTCGATCATCCAGGCCAGTTCGGGCGGGTTGCTGCTTTCCAGACTGTACACCAGTTCGTTGAAGATCAGGAACAGCTGGTAGGGCTTTATGGCGCCTACCGTCAGGTCATCGTCACCAAATTTGGAGTCGTTAAAATGGAAACCGCCGAGCTTGCCGGTCCAGAGCAGGGTGGCGACGATCTGTTCGATGTTGGTATTCGGCAGGTGATGGCCGAGATCGACCAGCACATAGGCGCGTTCGCCGAGACGGTCGGCCAGCAGTTTGGAGGTTCCCCAATCCTGGATGACCGTCGAATAGAAATTGGGTTCGTAAGGCTTATACTCAATGAACATCCGCCAGTCGGCCGGCAGGTGATCGTAGATCTGCGCCAGTGAATTGAGCGTACGTTCCAGCGCGCGGCGAAAATTCTGCTGGCCGGGGAAATTGCTGCCGTCCGACAGCCAGACCGTAATCGATTTCGAGCCCAGCGCCTTACCATGCTCAATTACTTCCATGTTGTGCTCAATGGCCCGGCGGCGCACGGCAGGATCGGTATGGGATAGGGAGCCGTACTTATAACTCAGTTCCGGCCCCGGCTGATCCTGAAAGGTATTGGAGTTAACGGCGTCGAAAGCCAGCCCGTATTTCGCGGCCAGCGTTTTAATCCGCGCCGGATCTTGCGGAATATCCCAGGGGATGTGCAGCGAGATGGCGCCCGCGGCCCGGGTAAGTGCGTGAATCGTGCCGACATCCGTAATTTTTTCCTCCAAACTCCCCGGCTCCCCGCCAATGGAGAAGCGGCCGAAGCGGGTGCCGCCGGCGCCAAGCGCCCAACTGGGGATGGCGACCTGGAAGTCCATGACTTTTTCGACCATTCCGTCCGGGTTCAGGCCACGTTCTTCCAGCTGTTCCCGTAGATAGGTCCATTGCCGATTATGGCGGGTTTTCCATTGTTCGTTGTGAGATTCAATCTGTTTGGTGGTGACAGGCATAGGCGTATGGTTTCATTGTTTCATGGCTTCATGGCTTTACGGTCTCATGGTAGCTTCCGGTTTTGAAACCAGGAGGGCCTGGGAAAGGCCCTCCTGGTAGGCCTGCACCAGGTTGCGCTTTCCCAGCGCGAGCTGGCTTTTTTCTTACACTGAGGTCGAAATGGTTTGAGAAGTTCTCAAACCAATTTACATCGAGTATACACGCTAAGCAGCGCTTACCGCTCCATCAAAGTCGCAAAATCAGGAGGCGCCCTCAAAGGCGCCGCCTGATAAGGCAAAGCTTGCAATTGCCGGGACCGCAGTCACCGGCAATGCAAACTTCCGTAATGTATGAAATTTTCAGGCGCGGGCGCTTAGCGCACGAAAGCCGGAGCGATGCCGCCGTCCACATTCAGGACGTTGCCGGTGCTCTTGTTCAGCAGACCGCCGACGATGGCAAAAACCCCGTTGGCGATATCTTCCGGCAGGATGATCTCCTTTAGCAGGTTGCGCTGCGCGTAGTATTTCGGTAATTCCTCGACGCTGACGCCATAAACTTCGGCGCGTTTCCTGGCCCACTCCCCTTCCCATATTTTGGAGCCGACGATGACCGCATCGGGATTAACGACATTGACCCGGATTTTATCTTTAGCCAACTCGGCGGCCAGCAGGCGCGACATGTGCAGCTGGGCGGCTTTAGCCGTACCATAGCCTACGTTGTTGGGCCCGGCGACCAGGGCGTTTTTACTGACAATATTAACAATGTCACCGCCGGCGCCTTGCTTCCGCATAATTTCTACCCCCTGCTTTGACAGCAGAAACTGTCCCTTGGCAATGACATCGTCAAGCAGGTTCCAGTCGTCCAGGGTAGTATCTTCCAGCGGTTTGGAAACCGCCAGGCCGGCGCTGTGAATGACGATATCGACACCACCGAAGGACAGGCTGGCCGCCTGATAAGCCGATTGAATCGCGTCCTCATCCCGCACATCACAAACCGCGAAGGCAGCTTTATCGGCGCCGTAACGATCATAACTCTGTTTCAGATCAGCTTCACTAACGTCAGTGAGCACCACGCAGGCGCCTTCTGAACTCAATTTTTCGGCGATCGCCGCACCGATTCCTCCGGCCGCACCGGTAATGAAGGCGATCCTGCGCGAAAGCGGCTGCTCGGGCGGCAGGCGCCGGAGCTTGGCTTCTTCCAGCTGCCAGTACTCTATGTTGAAGGCCTCCTTCTGTGGCAGAGCGGTATATTCCGAGATGGCTTCCGCTCCCCGCATTACATTGATGGCGTTAATATAAAATTCAGCTGCCACCCGTGCGGTCTGTTTGTTTTTTGCAAAAGTAAACATGCCTACACCCGGCCAGAGGATGACAACGGGATTTGGATCACGCATGGGTGGGCTGTCGGGCTCCTTATTTGCTTCGTAATAGGCCTTGTAATCTTCGCGGTAAGCCTCAAAGGCTCCCTCCAGCTGTTTCCGAACCTTTTCTGCCGACAAATCGGTACCGGGCGCCAGATCGAGGACCAACGGGCGTATTTTAGTGCGCAGGAAGTGGTCCGGGCAACTGGTACCCATAGGGGCCAGACGCGACAGGTCGCGACTACCGATGAATTCCAGTACTTTTTCCGTATCGGTAAAGTGGCCTACCATGAGATTTTCCGAGGAACACAAGCCGCGGAGAACGGGCGCCAGTCCCGCAGCCTGCGATTTGCGCTGCGAGGCTTCGAGCGGCGCAACTTTCTCACCGCCGAATACCGGCCCTTCCTTCCCTTCCCGCTCACTGATGTACTCGCTGGCGCGCTCGATGACTTCCAGGCTGTTCAGGTAACATTCATAGGAGGTGTCGCCCCAGGTGAATACGCCGTGGCCGCCCAGCATAATGCCACGGATGCCGGGATTTTCCTCCAGGCACTTTTCCAGTTGCAGGCCCAAATCAAAGCCGGGGCGCTGCCAGTCCACCCAACCCAGTTCGCCCTGAAACAGCTCTTCGGTGATCTGCTTTCCCTCCTTTGCGGCCGCGATGGCGATGACGGCATCCGGGTGCAGGTGATCGATGTGTCTGAAGGGCAGGAAAGCGTGGAGCGGGGTATCGATAGACGGCGCCCGCGAATCCGGATCGTAGATACAGTGCGCTAACAGGCCGACCATTTCATCTTCGTATTCCAGTCCGCGATAACGCTTCTTCAGAGCATGCAGCCGATCCATATACAAGGCGGCCAAGCCCTCGCGTTTCAGCGTACCGAGATCGCCCCCCGAGCCTTTCACCCACATGATCTCTTTTTCTTCTCCGGTAAGGGGGTCCGGTTCAATCGTTTTACAACTGGTATTCCCTCCGCCGTAATTGGTGATCCGCAGATCGGCGCCGAGAATATTGGAGCGATAGATCAGCAATGCCACCTCGTCTCCTTCCAGAGAGCGGGCAACTTCGTCGTCCCATAAATAATCGACATGCTTAAATTCTTTGGTAGTGTACATTATATGTTGACATTTTTGTAGGGAAAAGTCAGTTTTGCACGGCTTCCGGAGCTTCTTCAGGCTTTCGCCAAATGAGAAAACATGCTATCCCGAAGGCTTCAGGAGCACGTACAATAAATGTAATGGGATTGACCCTGTATTGTATCCTGCACCATCCTGCCAAGGGGGAAGTCAGGAACTGTTTGCCGGATACCGTTGAGGAACAACCGTTGCTTTGCGTTCACCCCGGATTTTCCGGTTCCTCAAAAGTATCCGGCACCCGCGCTACGCGCCGTTGACCTTGTTGTATTTGTCCTTCCAGTACTGTATCTCGCCGCCGCGCAGCGCATCGATAGCCATGCGGACGCTGATGGCGGTTTTGGCGCCGGTATAGACGTTGGAAACCGGCATTTTCCCGTCGCGTACACTCTCGTAAAACTCGGTGAGGGCGTAGTGAGTACCTTCCCAGTCTTCGTTTTCCTGCTCAACTTCGATGGGATATCCTTTACTCTTGTCAACAGCCATCATGGTGGCGCCGGAGACGCCGTCGACATTGCCCTTCTCTTTTTTATTGAGCTCTTCGTAGTAGACCATACCACCGTTGACGCCCAGTTCAATAGTCCCTTTACTTCCTTTAAACTTGAACAAATACCCCTCGTGGGCATTGGCGGTCAGCGAGATACAGTTGACCTTCATACCGTTGGGGTATTCGAGGATAGTATTGACATTGTCTAAGGTTTCGCGCCCGTCTTTCCAGTAATCGATACCGCCGAAGCCGGCCACGCGGGTGGGATGGCTGTCAAAAATCCAGTTGACGAAGTCGACCTGGTGGGAGTGCAGCTCGGCGGTGAGACCACCGGAGAATTCCTTATACATGCGCCAATTGATGATACGCTCGTACTTGGGTTTGGGAACATAACGCCGCCAGTCGCCGTTGCGGTTCCACTGGATGTAGACGTTGGTAACCTGCCCGAGATAGCCCTGGCGGATAACCTCCGCCACCTCAAAATACAAGGGCAGGTAGCGATACTGATGCCCGACCTGGAATATTTTATCGGTTTTCTTGACCCGGTCGACCAGATCAAGCGCTTCGTCGATCTGGTAGGTCATGGTCTTTTCGCAGTAGATATGCTTTTCGGCGTCAATGACGTCGACGGCCATATCGTGGTGCATGGACAAAGGCGTGGCAATGACGACGGCGTCGACGTTTTTGTCGTCCAGCAGTTTGCGGTAATCTTTGTAGGCCTTGGCGTTCTTATCCGCATTGGCCATCGCCTTTTCCAGGCGGAAGGGCAGGATGTCGCAGCAGGCAACCACCTTAAGGTGAGGGAATTGCTTCATCAGCCAGGTGAGCCCGCCGCCCCGGTCGCCGGTGCCGATCACGCCGATCTGTAAGACATCATTAGGGCTGACTGGCCGGCCGGCCGCCAGTGCATCGGCCCCGACCAACATGCCGCCGGCGACCGCCGCACTGGCGCCGATAAATTTTCTTCTATCCATAGCAGAATTTTATATCGTTATTTTGGATGATTTAAAAGTTAAGGATTTAATGGTATTCCCACCAATGAGGATCGTCATGCCCGGATCATTTTTCGGGTAAGCGCACAGTCTGGAAAACAGGAATTTACTTTTCGGACGGCGACGAGGCCAGGTTTCCCTGACATGAGGAATTGGGCATCTGGATAGACTTCAAGAGGAGGAAGCATCCAAAGTTCATCAATCCAGTGGCCGAACGATAACCTCCAGGTCCTTTTCCACCGCAATAAAATGATTCTCCGGAATGGGAATCCAGTCATCCTTTTCATTCGTAAGTTTTTCAGATACAACCAGCACAGCTTTTTGGTCTGCATCACCGGCCGGGATCATCCTGCTTACGCCGTCCCTACAGGCATAGTGTGACCCGGTAGCGTAATAGAGCGTTGGTGTTCCCCGTTCGGAATGAGAACTGTAGCGTGTTCCAAAGATGCGTTCGCCGTTGGTGATCATCATATTATAGACAGAAGGTTCCTCCCCAATGCCGGCCGCCTGTTTTAGTTCGTCTATTACCTGAAATGTCTTGCGGAAGGCGCCGGCCACTTCCTGCCAGGTCAAGTGCCGGTGATGGGCTGTCCGGATTTCCAATAGATGCTGTATGAGCAGGGCAAAGATGTGTTCGGAGTCGGTCTGCCCTTTTATCCACAGAAACAAATCATCTGTAAGCAGCGACAACAAGCGGCGCTTGACCAATGGAAAGTGATCGATGCCGCCGTTGTGCATCATGAGGTATTCCTTGTAGTGAAAAGGATGGCAGTTGTATTCGGTGACCTCGCCCTCCGTGGCAGCCCGAACGTGCGCGAAAAGGCAATCCGTCCTGATCAGAGAGGCGTTGTAGAGCAGATTCTGGTTGTGCCAGGCGGGGGAAATGGACCGGAAAAGCCCCGGATACCTGCGGATATCCCGGGCATACCAGCCCAGGCCGAAGCCGTCGCCGTTAAGTGTCTGCGACATCTCCTCAGCGTCGTAGCTTTGGTTGACCAGCGAGTTTTCGGGTTTGATCAGTAATTCGTCGATGATGATGGGGGCGCCAATATAGGCGACGAAACGGCACATAGATTGAATTTTTGGATTGATTGACGGGGTGACTTTGGAGGAGTACGCTTTTAGAGCTTGTTTAAATTTCAATTTCTGGGCTACAAAAGCGCCTTTTTGCCCTGGATTTCGGCAAATTTTCGCTCCGTAGCCCCACTACGAAGCTCAAATTTCCCTGCATCCAGAACAAAAATGCATCTTTTTCGCAGTCAGAATCGAATTTTAAACAAGCTCTAATATTACTTATGGATAAAACCGGCAGAAAAGTTTAGAAGTTTAGCCACCGCTCCTTCTTGCGGACCGTCCGGTCGAAGCGGCTGGTTTAGGAGTTTAGCAGATCTAAACCCGGAAATCTCGTTTTCAGATCTGCTAAACTCCTAAACAGCCCGGTCACGAAGTGATCCGGGCGCTAAACTACTAAACTAAAACTACAGCTTTACGGTGATTAGCTCAAAAAACACGAGAGTCCTTATCTTTAAGCGTCCTCATTTGAATTGATTGACGGGGTGACTTCGAATCACCCCGTCAATTGACAACAAACCTCCTCATTGCATGACTTCTCCAAATCAAAAAGCGATGCCGTTAAGTATCAGGTTCTTTTCCTATATCATGATGTCCCTGCTGATCATTCTGACTACGCTGGAGTACGCCCAGGCCCAGGAGGCCCAGCGGCGCTGGCGAAAGATGAACCGTATCCGCGCCGACAAGTTCGACCTGGTGCTTCCGGAGGTCATGCGGGAGAACGGGATCGACATGTGGATCATCACCAACCGTGAGGGGAACTACGATCCGCTCTACCAGGATATGGGCGGCGGCTATACCTCCACCGACGGCTACTACGTATTTACGGATCGCGGCGGCGACCGCATCGAGCGGGCGGCCCTGGGCATGAGCGGTTACCTGTTGGAAGAAAGCGGCGTGTACGACTATATCGGACCGGCGGATGAACTGGCGGACTATGTCCGGGAACGCGATCCTCAGCGCATCGGACTGAACTATTCCAAAAACTTCGGCGGCGCCGACGGGCTCTCTTATTCCGAATACCTGGAGCTCAGCGAGCTGCTCGGCGAAAAGTATGCCGCCCGTTTTGTGTCAGCAGAAAAACTTACCTCCGATTTCCGCTCGCGCCGGGTGGCCAGTGAGATCGCCGCCTTCGCGGAGGCTGGAGAGCTCTCCTACCAACTGGCGGAAAGAGCACTGTCTAACGAAGTGATCACCCCCGGCGTCACCACGCTGGAGGATGTCGCCTGGTGGATGCTGGAGCAATTGCATAAACACAACCTGGGCAGCTCTTTCGGCATGCCTTCGGTGTACGTCACCGGCCCCGAAGGCATCGAAGCCGTCTCCACTGACCGCATCATCCGGCGCGGCGATATCATGATGATCGACTGGGGGGTTGGGTTGATGAATTTCTACACCGATATGAAACGCGTAGCTTACGTGCTCCGGGAGGGCGAAACGGAAGTGCCGGAAAGCTTCCGCCATGCCTACGAACAAGGTCTCCGGGCCCGGGAAGTGATCACTAGCACCATTAAGCCCGGCATGACGGCCAAAAATGCGGAAGAGAAAATCTATGCCGCCCTGGAAGCAGCCGGCTTCGCCCGGATGGTCGAGTTCAACAAACCCAGCGAAGAAAACGTTACCGACGTCATCATCGGCTGTCACTCCGTAGGCAACTGGGGGCACGGCATCGGCCCGTCCATCGCCTTTTTCATCCCATCCGCCTCGGCTACGAACTCAAACCCACCAATTTGCTTTCCATCGAACTATTTGCCTATACCAAAGTACCCGAATGGAACGGCAAAAAGCTGCGCATCCCGCTAGAGGACGACGCAGTCGTCACCACCCGCGGTATAGAATGGCTGTATCCGGTGAACCGGAAGATTTTGGTGGTGAAATGACCTAGTGCGCAGGTCAGGAAATGAAGGACATTGGCGTTAATCCTGTGAAGCTTTGATCTTTGTCGCCGGCGGCTCCGGACTTTTGTTCCCCTTTAGTATACCGGCAATAGAAATTCCTCATCAATAGTAATCTGCCCCAAAGTCAGGAGGCGAGTTTGAATCCGCCGTCTGACAGGCCGGCCCAGCATCCAGCACGTGTTGATTACCCATAAGTCGTTTTGGGCAACTACTTCTGTTCATAATTCCTCTGTTCTTCTGTTCTTCGGTTCTGAATGTCTATAAAAAGGTGAAAACCGCTAAAAACAGGCCGGAACCGCAGAATCCCGCTTTTTTTGAAAAAGCGGGAAACAGAAGAACCGCAAAACCGCAGAAGTTTAGACCCGACCAAAGATATGGGTAATCGATACGCATCAAGCACCTAGTAATACCTCCCAATCATCTCATGCTCCACGATGGTCCGCTTCAGCTCCAGCGGCTTGATAGTCCCCTGGCGCGCATACACGCGCTTGCCGCCCGACTCTACGAGCAGCGTATAGGGTAATGCCCCGTTCCACTCCGGATCGATGGCTTCGATGAGGGCGTATTTGTCCTCTTCGGAGAAGATGTAGTTGGTCACGCCCGACTCCTTTTCCTCCAGGAATTTCAAGGCTTTGTCTCGTTGCTCCAGCTTATCGGCGCTGATGGAGACGAACTCGAAGTCGCGGGCGCCGTACATGCGCTGCATAACCAGGAAGTCGGGGTACTCAATGATACAGGGGCCGCACCAGGTGGCCCAGACGTTGACCAGACGCAGCTTGCCGGAACCTTCGTTTTTAATCAACTCCCGGATACCCTCCGCATCGATTTCCTCCAGGGTCACAGGGCGGTTTTCCCAATCTTTCTCCACCTGCTCTTTCCACTCTGTTTTCCAGGCCCACTTGACTGAGCAGCCGAAGGTTTTGGTTTCGGGTGTAGCCACTTCTTCACCGGCGACCACTGCATCCAGCGCGGCGCGCAGGTCTTCGGCGTTGGCGGTGCCGGGCTCCTCGGAGCTGTCGAGGCGTCCGCGGTAGCGCAGGCGGCGGTCGGCGTCGAAGACGTAGGCATGAGGGGTGGCAACAGGGCCGTATTTAAGAGAGGAGCCGTGGTCGTCGCCGTCGTAGAGGTAGGGGAAGTTGAAATCTTGATCGCGGGCGCGGATCTGCATGTCTTCAAAGTCGTCGTGCAGATCGGAATAGCCACATTCCTCGTGGAGCAGGGAAATGGGGCTGTTCGGAGAGATAGCGACGAGGGCTACCTCCTTATCCTCGTAATCCCGTACGATGTCCTTGATCCGCTCCTCGTAGGCCTGTGCGGTTGGGCAGTGGTTGCAGGTGAAGATGATGGTAAGAACATCTGCATCCGCAAAATCGGCCAGGCTGTAGTACTTGCCGTCCACCCCGGGCAGGTTGAAATCTGGCGCTTCGGCGCCGATCGGCAGGGGTATCACTTCCTGCTCGGGGACGGGCTGTGGATTGGGTTCGAAAGCGGCTTCGACCTCCAGGGGCTCGTGTTCCGTCTCGGTAGCGGTTCCAGAGCTGGACTCCGGCCCGCAGGACCAGGCAAAAACAAGGACGACGAGTAGCAGCTGTATTTGCTGTTTCATTTTATCGAATTTTTATCGTGGGAAGCTTTTCCTAAATATAAACTTTTTAGTGCCTTGGGTATTACTGCTCTGCAGCTTATAATTTTTAGTAAAGCCTTCCCGCGACCGCGATCTGTACCTGGTCTAATGAAATCTTACTTCCCTTGCCCCGCATACTGCTGCCACACCTCCTCAATATCCGCCACCGGCGGCTCCCCGTCGTAGGTCATCAGCCGGTAGCGGGAGACGTAGCGGTCGCCTGGTGCGATGGTAAAGGCGCCGGTCACCATCGGCGCGAAACAGAAATACGGCATCTCCGGGTGCACGCGCACCGGCTGCGGAAAGCGGAAATTCGAAGGATGATCGAGGATGGCCACTCCTGCATTTTCTCTATCGACCGGGCCGTAGGCGGCCACCCAGCGTGGCCGCGTGTGATTGGCTTCGGCGCGGCGGATGCCCTCACTGGTCAGCACCTGCATATCGGCCCGGTAGGCAGCTGAATCGGCCACGTTCCACTGCGCGCTCCCGCGGAAGGCCATGCCGCCGTAGTGATATTCGTTGATGTACAGCGTATCTGAGGTGACCGGCTCCTGCACGGAATGGATGTCCATAAGGAATTGACCGTACCAAGGATATACCGTAAAGGTGCGCTCCTCGCTCAGCACCGCACCGTGTTCCAGGCTGACGTGCTCCAGCTTCACACGAAAGCGGCCGAAGACAGGCCCGCTGAGCGTATCCAGCACTTCGATATGCCGCACGGTAGCCGTTTCATGCTGTTGATTCCAGAAATCCGTAAAATCACCGCGAAAGGTGGTATTTACCCAGGTCATAAACAGCCCGTGTTGATGGGTATGTCCCACCGGAAAACCGTCGGTCAGCACTTTTCCGGACGGGCTGTACAGCGGATGCACATGACCACTTCGCTTATAGTAATCCGGGGCTCCCTCCGGCGGATAGACGGTCTGCCGGTGATAAGTGAGTACCTCCTTGCCTTGTACACGAAGGCGCACGACGGCGGAATCCATCGTTAGTGCCACCAATGATGCCGGCCGCTTCTTCGCAGCGCTCAGCTGAAAGGCGCGCTCCTCCCCTGCGTCCAGCGGAAGTTGAAGGAGGAAGACGGCGCTGTCGGCATTCCATCGCTGAGCGGCTACCCGCTGTAAGGTATCGGTCTGGGTCAGCACGAAAAAGCTTTCCTCCTCAAATCCTTCAGGAATTGAAAAGTAAACGGGGATGCCGGCCTCCACCGTCTGGTTCACCTGCACGCGGATGAGGGGACTGTCGCTTTGGGCCTCTCCGGTGCAGGCCGGGAGAATACAGGCGAGGAATGCGATGAAGAGCAAGGTGGATAGGTGATTCACAAGTTGTTTGTTTTTTATGATAAATGGAAGGAATTCTTGCCCCATCCGGGATTAGTCGAGTTTAGAAGTTTAGGCGGCCCGCGGCTTCGCCGGGGCCTGGTTTATAAGTTTAGTCTTAACTCAGGGTTAGTAATGGATACTTCCCGGTTTCTAAGCCTCCGCCACCGGTAGTATTCCAGTCTAAACTTCTAAACTACTATTCCGGCAGAGCGAAGGCCACATACGCATCCCCCGACTTCGTCCCCAGCTTGCCGCCGCCGCAGGCGATTACCACATACTGCTTGCCATCGACAGCATAAACAGCCGGCGTGGCGTAGCCGGCAGCCGGCAGTTGTGCCTCCCAGAGCAGGCTGCCGTCGCGGCGGTCAAAGGCGCGGATCTTTTCATCCATAGTAGCTGCGATGAAGAGTACATTGCCGGCAGTGACGACGGGGCCGCCGTAATTCTCACAGCCTGTCGGCTGATCGTACGCGCCTTCCAGATCCGGATGTTCGCCCAGGGTAACCTTCCACTTGATCTCGCCGGTATTCAGGTCGATGGCATTTAGGGTACCCCAGGGCGGCGTAGTGGCCGGAAAGCCATCCTGGTCCTTGAAGCGCTGGTAGCCGTTCATGACATAGGGATAGGGCCAGGAGTCGTCCTGGTCGCCGCCGACTTCCTTGGGTAGCGCTTCATCTCCTTCCTCCAGGAGAAAAGCCGTCACCGCTTCCACATCGGGCTCGGAGAGGTGGCTGAAGGAAGGCATCATGCCCTGCCCCTGGCGGACGACCTCGGCGACTTCAGCCGCCGTTTTTCGTTCTTTGAGATCCACCAGGGAGGGAACGGTGTGAATGGAGGCGCCTTTGAGGTCTTTGCCGTGGCAGATCATGCAGGAGCTGTTATAGATGTTTCGCCCACGGGCCGCAAGTGTTTGCTCCGGTTCCTGTTCGTAGGGCAACATCTGGAGTATCCAGGCCATCTCACCGGCATTGACGTAGAGGATTCCGTTGGGATCGGCCGCGGCGCCGCCCCATTCGCCGCCGCCGTCGAAGCCGGGGAAGAGAATGGTGCCCTGCTCGGTCGGCGGAATGAATAAATCTCCTTTCGCAGTATTGGCCCAGATGGATTTAACGTATTCATAGGCCTCCGGCGTCCGCCGGGTAATATCTTCTTCTGCAAAGCGATGGCGGGCGAAGCGCTCTGGCTTGGTGGGCATAGGCTGGGTCGGCCAGGCCGCTTCCCCTTCCAGGTCCGAGGAGGGAGCGGGCGCTTCTTCGATGGGGAAAAGCGACTCGCCCGTCTCCCGGTCGAAGAGGAAGACGAAGGCTGATTTGGTGATCTGCGCCACCGCCTCGATTTTTTCCCCATTATGAGTCACAGTCACCAGATTGGCCGGGGCCGGCAGGTCGCGGTCCCAGAGGTCGTGGTGCACCATCTGGTGGTGCCAGATCCGCTCACCGGTATTGGCGTTGAGGGCGATGAGGCTGTTGGCGAAGAGGTTCTCGCCGTGGCGGTCGCCGCCGTAAAAATCGTAGGCCGCAGAACCAGTGGGGATGAAGACGATGCCCCGCTCCGGGTCCAGGCTAAGGCCGGCCCAGGCGTTGGCGCCGCCGGCGCGCTGCCAGGCGTCTTCGGGCCAGGTATCGTAGCCGTACTGACCGGGCTGCGGGATGGTGTGGAATATCCACTCCTGCTCGCCGGTAAGCACGTCATAGGCGCGGATGTGGCCGGGCGCAGCGCCCGTGGATTCAGAGACGCGCATACCCAGGATGAATTTGTCCTGATAGACAATTCCAGGGGCGTTGGCTGCGATGAAATAGTCACTGACATCGCGCCCGAGCCCCTCGTGCAGGTCGATCATGCCTTCCTTGCCGAAGCTGGAAATCGGTTCCCCCGTTGCGGCATCCAGTGCGTATAGCCGGTCGGCTACGGCGTAAAGGATGCGCCGCTCCTCGCCGTCCGTCCACTGCGCCAGCCCGCGGTTGACGCCCATCCCAAACATGTCATAGTCGCCGCCGAAGGGATCAAAGCGCCAGATTTCTTCGCCCGTCGCCGCATTCAATGCAACAGCTTTTAGCGTAGGCGTGGTCCCATATAATATTCCGTCAATCACCAGTGGATTGCACTGGATCTGAGTACGATTCTGCGGATCGGCGTCGTTACTTTCGTAAATCCAGGCCACTTCCAGCTGATCCACATTATCAGTCGTAATCTGATCCAGCGCAGAATACTGATTGACATCGGGCCCGCCCTGGTACCCGGACCAGTCGGCGGGATCGGCTTCCGTTAAATTTTCATTATTGCAGGAAAACAGGAAAGTTGCCAGAAGTATAAAGACTATATTCACGGGGTGACTTACTATATTGAGGGGGTGACTTCGAGTCACCCCCTCAATTCGACCAATAAAAATTCGCAAGTGCTTCATGGTTTGATTGACGGGGTGACTTTGAGTCACCCCGTCAATTGAACCTAGGGAAAAATTTCGCAAGTGTTTCATCATCGGTTGTTAATGGTTTCGCCCGGCCAGTCGTCGGTCCGGAAGGGATTGGCCGGCAGGCCGGCGCTGTTGTACAGATTGGCCTGATCAGGATTATCCGCCCAGGCGTAGCGGACGGCGAGGGGCTCCTTTACTTTATCCGAATACACTTTGACAGTGTGATCGTCCACCAGTTCAGCTTTCGCCCAGTGGAATTGCTGATCCTTGCCGGCGATGGTAAAGCCCTTCAGGTAGCCGTATTTGTCTTTTACCACCAACTCGTCCGCTACTTCCTCAAAAGTAATAAAGGCGGCGCCGTCTTCAAAGCGGACCTCCTCGTAGCGCGGCCCGGTGTGTACCACATTCTTGCCGTAGGCGACATGCTTGGCCTCCAGCGCCAGCCGGCGCCCCACTTCCTGCTTATTGCGGGGATGGATATCGTCGGCCTCACCGATGTCGATCGCGCTGGCCATTCCCGTATTGGGCAATTCCAGTGCCTTATCCTGGGCCTCACGCAATTCGGCCCAGGCGCTGCCCGCAGGCTGAGCTACCGGCGCCATAAAATTGGCGAGCTGAACAAAGAGGAAGGGGAAGTCGTAGCCCCACTTGTCACGCCAGTCGGTGATCAGGTTTTTAAACAGGCTGCGGTACTGGTAGGCCCTGTTCGCGTTCGATTCCCCCTGGTACCAGATGGCGCCGCAAATGGCGTAGGGAACCAGGGGATGGATCATGCCGTTGTAGAGCAGGGTAGGAAAACTGTTGGGCCCGAAATTGGTTCGGGGCCGGGGGGCGATATCGGCCGTTCCGATGCGGTAGCGCCACTCGCCCGACAACCCGATTCGCTCACTGCCGATTTCAACGTACAACTCTTCCGGCTGTCCGTGGAAGCCGCCACCGCCGCCGTAATCTTCCACCCGTACTACCAGCCTATTGTTGCCTTCTTTGAGGGTTCCCGACGGCAGCGGATATTCCCGCTTTTGATTGTAGGCATTCCGCATGGCGCCCACCTCCTGGCCGTTGACCCAACTCATGTCGGAATCGTCGATGGGACCGAGCGACAGGACAGCGGCGCGTCTGGCCAGATCAGGCGGAACCTGAAATTCTTGGTAAAGCCAGACGACCCCATCCAAACCGGCCAGGGCTTCCTCACCACTGCTTTCCCACAATCCCGGAACTTTTACCTCCGCCCAGGTCGCGTAAGGGGTGCCGGGGCCGGCCCAGCGGTAAACGCCGTCTTTCATCCCCTTATCTTTGGCGCTGAGCGATTGCTGCCAGTCCTCAAAGCGCTCCTGGGCCTGAGCTTCCTCCTTTTCGATATCAATCGCTTCCACTTCATCCGCCAGTTTCACCAGTCCGGGATCGCTGATGGAAGCGCGGCTCGTCCAGGTTTCCACGTTGGTGCCGCCCCAGTTGGAGCTGAGTAGACCGATGGGGACGTCCAGGCTCTGGTACAGATCGCGACCGAAGAAGTAGCCCACGGCCGAAAAGCTCGCCACGGTTTCCGGAGAACAAATCATCCACTCCCCATCGGTCACATCGGACCGGGGTTCCTGAGCGATCGTCCGCGGCACATCGAAGAGGCGAATCTGCGGGTAATCGGCCTGGGCGATCTCCCGCTCAGGGTTGTTCGCCCTTTCGACCGGCCACTCCATATTCGACTGGCCGCCGCAGATCCAGACATCACCGACCAGAACATTTGTATACTTCAGCGATGCGTTTTCGCCTTTTACACTCAGGGTAAAAGGGCCGCCGGCAGATGCTTCCTCCACCTCCAGTTGCCATTCGCCCTCTGCTCCAGCCTCGGCTTCGTAGATTTCTCCATTGAACATCACCTGAATGGTTTCGCCCGGCGCCGCCCAGCCCCACACGGGGATGGGGCGTTCGCGCTGCAACACCATGTGATCGGAGAAGATTTTGGGCAGGCGGAGCTGAGCGAAGAGGGGATTGAGAGAAAGGAAGGAAATGACCAGTGGAAGTAAAAATTTCATGATTACCGGGTTTACGTTTACGAAACCTTGGAGATACGTTTACGAAACCTCGGAGGTTTCGTAAACGTATTCCGAGGCTTCGATCTATATCAATATCTTGGTTTCAAATCGGGCATCGAGCCAGGTCGCGCTGCAAAAAGCGCAACCTGGCGAGTGAACTCAGGTTTACGAAACCTGCGGAGGTTTCGTAAACCTAGACATCACAAATCTTCACCCCTTCGGCCAGGGCCGCCAGCTTATCGTCGTAGGTCGGGATGAACTCCTGGGCGACGTAGCCGTCGAAGCCCGTCTCCACGATGGCGCGCATGATGGCCGGATAGTTCAGTTCCTGCGATTCGTTGATCTCGTTGCGGCCGGGTACGCCGCCGGTGTGATAGTGGGCGATGTAGTCCTTGTAATCCCGAATGGTATGGATGACATCGCCTTCCATGATCTGCATGTGGTAGATGTCGTAGAGCAGTTTGAACTTCGGCGATCCGATGATATCCACCAGGGCGGCGCCCCAGGGGGTATTGTCACACTGATAATCGGGATGGTTGATTTTGCTGTTGAGCAGTTCCATAACGACCATCACATCGCGTTTCTCAGCTTCCTTTACCACCTTGTCGAGGCCTTTTGCACAGTTGACCAGACCTACCTCACTATTTTTGTCGCCGCGGTTGCCGGAGAAGACGATAACGTTGGGAATGCCGTTGTCTGCTGCTTTCCGGATGAGATCGATATAAATGGGAATGAGCTGCTCGTGGTACTGGGGATCGTTGAAGCCGTTGGTCAGGCTGGCATTGGCGTGCGTAGCCACGGCGCAGGTCAGCCCGTATTTTTGCAGGACGGGCCACTCGTCCGACACGGTCAGTTCGATCGACTGAATCCCGATATCTTTTGAGCGCTCGCAGAATTCTTCCAGGGGAATGCTGCCGTAGCACCAGCGGCAGACAGAATGATTGATTTTACCTTTCATAGAAAATAGTTTTTCATCGGCGCCGGCTATATTCGGGAAACCCAGAAAAGCGGCGCCGGCGCCCAGGGCAGCGCCCTTGAGCAGGTTACGACGGGAGAGGTGTTGTTTATCCATACTAATTTTTTTACGGCAGATATAGTTGCCCTTGTTAATCTATGATTTTGTTGATAATGACATGGGAACTGGGGATAAAGAGACCGGCAAAAGGCAATACGTTTACGAGACCTCTGAGGTGTATCGATTACCCACAACTTTAGCCGGTACAAACTTCATCTGTTCTTCTGTTTTTCTGTTCCTCTGTTCTGCGGTTCCCGCCTGTTTGAAACAGTTTTTCACCTTTTTGTAGACATTCAGAACCGCAGAACAGTAAAACTGACGAACAGATGAACCGTAGAAGTAGCCAAAACCGGACTTGTGGGTAATCAACACATCTTTGAGGTTTCGTAAACGTGTCATTCCACCGGCTTTCCGGTTTTCAATGTCGTCAGGTACTCCACCAGGTCGATCAGCTGCCTTTCCGTAAGCACTGCCTGCAGGTTGGCGGTCATCAGCGACTGGTCCAGCGCATCCATACTCTGCACTTCAGACTTATCATATTCCTGTGTGATACCACTAACCAGTTTCACGCGCAGCCTCTCCTCCGTATCGCTGGTGAGGATACCGCTGACCTGGGCGCCGTCATTCAGCTTGACCAGAAAGCCCTCGTAGCCGAAGTTGATGCCGGCGCTGGGATAGAGGATAGAAGTGTACAGGGCTTCCTTGGCCAGTTTATCGCCGATGGCACTCAGATCGGGACCAAAATCAGTCCCCCGGCCGTTTACCTGGTGGCAGGTGGCGCAGTATCGGGTGAACACTTCCCTGCCCTGCTCCACATTTCCTTTCTGTTGCACCAATTCGTACACCGGCGGCAGCACCCCTTCCTTACCCTGAGCCGAGCTGAGGTATTGTGGCGCTGCTTCCCGTATCTCGGCATGCCAGCAGTTCATCAGTTTGAGGGCGGCCGTATTCTTCAGGTCGCCCAGCAGTTTGCCGGACTGTAGCATTTCGAAGAGTAGTTCCTGCCCGGTCCAGGTGTTGCCCAACGACTCGACCAGTTGCACCTGCACCGGAAAGGGACGTTCTTCTGCGGATAGTTCTATTTGCAGCATCTTCGCTGCTTCCGGATGCTGTACTTTCCCCATGCGGGCAAAGAAGGTCTTTTGTTCCATCTCCGGAAGGCTGCGCAGGTGATTGGCGAGCAGTTGTTCGCTGTCGAATTCGAAGAGCAGACTGGCGGCCCGGTTTTGCAGGTCGGGATCGTCGCCGTGGAGGAAATAGTCGAGCAGCTGCGGGGCCTGTTCGTGCAGGCGCATGCCTTCAACGGCGTTGAACCAGGCGCGTGTCCCTTCGAGCTCGGGCAGCAGTTGGCGCAGCTTTTGGCGAAAGCCGGGTTGTTGGCGGACGTATTCCGGGCTGACCATGGACAAGGCATTCTCACGTATCAGTTTGCTATGCGGGTGCTCCACTTCCAGGAGACCGGCCAGGACCTCGTCTTTACCCTGCTGTGGTTTGAAGTGATAGGCCCGCAGGTAGCGGGGCAGCCAGTTCGTATCGACCTCCGGGTTGGAGACCAGCTCCGTGAGCAGTTCCGTACTTTCCGGCGTGCGCAGCCGCCAGACGATCATCCGGCCGGCCGGCGTATTCCAGTCCGCTCCGACCTGCTCGCGCCAGGCGGCGAAGCAGGTTTCCGGATGATTCTTGCTGCCGATGCCCAGGGCTTCGAGATACCAGCGATCCTGTCCGTCGTATTGAGCAGCCAGTTGCGTCCACAGTGCAGCGGCGCGATCTGCCGTATGATAATGCAGGGCGACGGCGCATTCCCGGCGCACAGCCGGTTCCGGGTCTTTCACCATCTGTTTGATATAATCGAGCAGATGTCCCTGATCCAACTGACGGGCCACGCGCAGGCCGGTAATGCGCAGGTCGGCATTATCCCGGGCCAATGCTTCCTGAATATATTGTTTTGTTTTGCCCGGCAAACGCGCCAGTAGCCAGAGGGCCTTAGCAGCTTGTTGCGGTTGTCCGTTATTCCAAAGGTCGACCAGCGCCGCCTCGGCTTCGGAGCCCCAGCCGTGCAGCTTGGTCCAGGCCTGGTAGAAAACGTCCATATTCGGGTTCTGCAGAGCCTGAACGGCTCCCTCCGGGGTCTGCAGATCGATCTGCGGCATTTCATATTTACTTATATCCGGCGCCAGCCGGTAGACGCGGCCGCGCTGTATATCGTCCATCTTGTTGCCTCCGACACCGGGGTCGTACCAGTCGGCCACCAGGACGGAGCCGTCGGGCGCTGCCGTCACGTCGGAGGGTCGGAACCACTTGTCCTGGCTTTTCAGCAGGTTGACGATTTCGGCGGTATAGCCCGCACCGTCGGGCTGCGTGGGATAGGCGCGCACCACATTGTGCAGGGCCTCGGCATGGATCATCGACTGGTGGAAAGCTCCGGGAAGCAAAGTACCGGTGTAATAGGCAATACCGGCCGGTGATCCGGCGCCCGTTTGCACCAGATTGGGAACCACGCCGGGATCATTCAGGTGCCAGTGGCGCTTGGGTATTTCTTCGTGCATACCGGGGCGAGGCTCTCGCCAGCCGGCGCCGGTCATTTCATCCTTGTAGCCATAGTTGCCGTATTCCATCACGAAGTTGACGCGGCAGCCGCGGTTGCCGTCATCATCGTTGTCCGACTGCCAGACGGTTCCGAAAGGGTCTACCGTCAATTCGTAGTTGTTCCGGAAATTATAGCCCAGCACCTCGACAAAACTGCTGTCCGGATCGTAGCGGAAAGCCATCCCTTCCCGGTAAGGGTTGCCCGTATTATTTATGGGGCGGCCGAGAGGATCGACGACGGGCCCTCCGGAGGGCTTCATGAGCTGGTGGCCGCCGTTGCCGTAGTTGAAATAGTAACGCCCGTCGGGACCGAAGACGAAGGCATGAGCGCCGTGATCATCGTCGGGGCCATCGATGCCGGTGAACAGGGTATCGCGGTGATCGGGCTTATCGTCGCCGTCTTCGTCGGTGAAGACGTAGATGTTCGGGCTGTGCGATACGATCACGCGATTGCCCAGCACGGCAATGCCCAGGGCGGCATTCACCTCCGGTCCCTGGTAGAACACCTTGGTGCCATCGGCCAGACCGTCACCGTCCGTATCTTCCAGAATCAGAATTCGGTCGCCTTCCTCCCGCTCGTCGAAGGAGGGGTTGAAAGGGAGGCGATAATTGTTGGCTTCGCATACCCATACCCGCCCGCGGGCATCGACGGCCATGTTGGTGGGGTTGGTTAAAAGCGGCTCAGCGGCAAACTGAGCAACTTCAACGCCTTCGGCGGTGCTCATCCCCGCCAGCGCGTTTTCCGGTAAGCGCTGCTTTTCCTCGGGCAGACTGCTGAAGTCAACCTCCGGCTCGGCTTCCGGACCGCAGGCGGTCAGAAGCAGCAAGGGAAGCAGGAGATACAACAAGCTACGGTGACAAATAACTATCATAGTGTAGAGCGCTTGGATTGGTAAAAGGCAACCGGTATTGGTTTGGTTGTTTTTATAGGACGGCCGTTTTTCAGAGCACCCTGACGGGCGGGCGGCAGCCACTACCCAACCTGGAGTGCGCGTAGTCAGGAGGCGGCTTTTAGCGCGCCTCCTGACAGGGCTCACATCACATCCTTCACCCCCAGCCGTTCCAGCCATTCTTCCGGCGGGCCGTTCCACACGGTGGGTTTGTTGCCCATATACTGCAAGTCGTCGATGCCCATCTGGCTGGTCCAGAAGCCGGTAGCGACGAAATTGCGGAAGCGGTTGAAGAAGGCGACGCCCTGGCTGAGTTCCGGCGGCGCCACTTCCGGGAAGGCGATCAGATCGAGCAGCGCCGTCTGCTCCTGCCGGCTGCAATCGGTAAAAACTTTACCGTATCGATGCAGACACTCCTTGTTGAGCCAGTTCAGTCCGCCGCGCATGGGCACCTGATGCACGGGCTGATCGAGCATCATGAACTCTATGAATTCCACACAGCCGGCTTCTTCGGCGTCACCGCTGCGCTCATCGGCGGGAATGACCAGGTTGGCCAGTACGCGTACCGTTTCGCGCTCGTCGGCGGTAAAAAATTTCTGCTCGAGTAATTTGAGATCCTCTTCCGAAAGGCCGTACAGCCCCTCTGGGTTGGGGTGCTCATGATCGCCGTGATGCGCTTGCCCGTCCGCTTCCTCGGGCTGGCAACGCATCAGCAGACCGGTGGAGATACCGGCCAGGGTGATATATCTAAGGGAATCGCGTCTGCTTATTTTTGACATAGTATTCTTTTTTGTTGTAGAAGATGCCGGGCAAAAAGTCGCGGTCTGATATCTGGTATCTGACGTCTGGCATCTATTTCAAATATTTCCCTGCTTCATCTGGTCCAGCAGGTATTCCGAGGCCCGCCATGACAAGGCCAGGATCGTCCAGGTTGGGTTTTTGTCCGGCATAGAGACGAAGGAGCCGCCGTCAGCGACGAAAAGGTTAGGCACCTCGTGCGACTGACCGTACTCATTGACCACTGAAGTTTTCGGATCCTTCCCCATGCGGGTGACGCCCACCTCGTGGATGATACGCCCCGGCGCCAACAGGCCGTATTTTTGTTCCGGTCCCGGAATCCCGCCGATCACCTTACCGCCCATATTGTGTATAATCTCTTCAAAGGTTTCCATCATATGCTTGGCCTGCAGGATCTCGTGTTCGCTCCACTCGTAACGGAAACGGAGCACGGGGATGCCGTATTTATCGACAACGTTCGGGTCGATCTCGCAGTAATTGCTCTCCAAGGCCACCGGTTCACCACGCCCTGAGAAGCCGACTACCGAACCGTAAAGGCGCCGGTAGTCTTCTTTCAGCTGTCGGCCGTAACCACCGCCACCGTGGGGCCGTGGTTGCTGGTCGACATCGCCCAGGATATCGTTGATCATCTGTATATTGCCGCCGAAGCCGTAAGAAGGCATATTGCGGCCGCCCCAGAGTTCGACGTGGTAGCCGCGCGGGAAGGGCAGCTTTTCATCGTTGAGCCACCAAGGGATAAAGAGGTGCATTCCGCCGACTCCATCCTCGTTATGCGGGATGTAATCGATTAGTTTAGGTATCACCCCAGCCAGGGAAGCCCCCGTTGAGTCCATCAGGTACTTGCCGGCCATATTGCTGGAGTTCCCCAGTCCATTGGGATGTCGGCTCGATTTGGAGTTGAGCATCAGGCGGGCTGTCTCGCAGGCGCTGGCGGCCAGCACGACGGCCTTGGCGCGGACCTGGTACTCCTGCCCACTGCGCGTATCCACGTAAGAGATGCCGGTGGCGCGGCCTTCCTCGTCGGTCGTGACTTCCCGGGCCATGGCGTTCAGGACGAGATTGAGTTTGCCGGTGGATTCAGCGGGCTTGATCAGTACAGGCGGCGAAGAGAAATTGGAATAAGTACTACAACCCCGGCCGCACTGTGAGCAGTAGTGGCAGGCAGCCCGGCCGTTAAGCGGCTCGGTGAGTATTGACAGGCGGGAGGGAATCACGGGGATGCCCATTTTGTCACAGGCCTGCTTAATGAGCAACTCGTAGCCGCGGGGTTTGGGAGGCGGCATAAAGATACCATCCGGTTCGTTGAGTATACCCTCTTTAGTGCCGAAGATACCGACCAGTCGGTCTACTTTATCGTAATAGGGTTTGATATCTTCATAGCCGATGGGCCAGTCGTCTCCAAGTCCATCGATGCTTCGTCGCTTAAAATCCAGCGGACCGAAGCGCAGGGAGATTCGGCCCCAGTGGTTGGTGCGTCCGCCGAGCATACGCGCGCGAAACCAGTCCCACTCGGTGCCCGGCATAACGGTATAAGGCTCGCCCTCGATCTGCCAGCCGCCGAAGCAGGCATCGAACTCGCCAAAGGGGCGGTGGGTATTAGCGCCCCGGCGGGGTGAATTATAGGGCCACTTGAACATGTCACCTTCCGCGGAATCGTAAAAAGGCCCCGCTTCGAGTAGGACGACCTCGGCGCCGCCCTCCGAGAGTATCTTGGCGGCCATGCCGCCGCCCGCGCCGGAGCCGACGATCGCCACGTCGTAGGTCTTAGGATCAGTCTTGATTTGCATGAATATTATTTCGTTTTGGAGTCGCGTTAAATTATCATCTTTTGCACAACCGGCAAAATTCCGGTGATAGTTCTCGCAATAATCCTCCGCTTGTAGACGATCTTCTTTAGTCTGAACCTGACAGGATTACTTCTTATCTTCGCCCAAAACCATTTCCTTTGAAGCAGTCGCTATCCATGCTATTCAGGTACCCCCTGATGCTTTTCCTTCTGTCCTGGGGGCTGGTGCAGCTCTTTTACTGGCCCACCTGGAACGCCGGCTTTGTCACCGACTTTACGGGGCTGCTCGAGCGACTGCACGGCAGCCCGGCGCGTGACATCCTGGTGAGCTTCGGTTTTCCGGCGCAGCAGCAGTTTCTGAATCTGGTGCTCTACAGTATGTATCATCTTTTCGGCGTCGAACCGCTGGGCTGGTACCTAGTGCAAACGGCGCTGCACGCGCTCAACGGCGTACTGCTTTTTCAGTTGCTGATGGCTTTCGCCAAATGGCAAAACCTCAGGCAACCCTTTATTCCGGCTTTGGCCGCAGCGCTGCTGTTTCTGCTGTGCCCCTATCAGTCGGAGCCCGTCGTCTGGCGGGTTTGTTTTAATTACTTAATCAGCACCGGACTGATCTTCTACGGTTTGCGGCAGGTAATCCAATGGGTGGAAGACGAAAAACCGCAAGCCTACTGGCGGGTGCTCGGCGTCTTCACCCTTGCCCTGTTTACCTTTGAGCTGGCCTTCACCTTTCCCTTGCTGTGCGGGGTGTTGCTTTTTGCAAAGGGATGGCAGGACGGAGAATGGGGGGGCATCGGACAACAAACGGGAAAACTAATCTTCCCCCAAATTCTTCTGATTGCATTCTACTTTTTAGTCAACCGTCTTACACTGGGTATCTGGGTTGGGCACCACGGGGCCGATACCCACCTGAATTTCGACCCTGCCTTACTGGCCGGTACAGCCTGGAGATACCTCTTCAAAGTGCTCGGTCTGGTACGCTATTATCCACACGATTTAAAATCGACGATCTTTAACTTTGTTACCCAGCCGCTGTTTCTGATTTCCAGTGCTATACTCATCACAGCGGCCGCTTTCTTTTTCTTTCGGCATTACCGGCGCCTGTCCCCTACCCTTCGCACCGCCGGTCTTCTTTTCCTTATGGGAATTACCACTATACTCCCGGTACTAAACCTGTATTTTAACTACCTACTATGGGTAGAAAATGATCGCTACAGCTATCTGGCTTCCGCCTTTTGGTTTGCTGCTTTGGGATTTCTACTAAGCAGGCTACCCCGGGCCTGGGGCATATTTCTGTTCGTCGGCTACCTGAGCATTCAGGGCCTGCTGCTTTGGAAAACTAACCAGTTCTGGAAGCAATCTACCTTGGTCTACCGGTCTTTATTGGATGATTTCCGCTGGCAGGAAGAGGATACCCTTTACCTGCTCAACCTGCCCGACAATCTGCGAGGTGTGATGATCTTTCGCGATTACGGCGATGACGCCCAAACCCTGCTCGATGCGCTCGAATATTTGGAAGGACGCCCCTTTCGGGGAAAATTGTACGAAGTGGCTTCGTACAATATGACAAAACCCGGCAATGGGGTCCAAGTCGACATGCAGGCTCCGGATTCACTTCGGGTCACCTTTGAGCATTGGGGCAGTTGGTGGTGGCGCGACGGCCGCGGCGCTACCGACTACGAAAGCGAACACTACCTTTTCCGCAATCGGGGACATCATTACGAGCTCACCTGGAAAAGACCACCCGGAGAAGGAGCCGTTATGCTGTATCAGGACAGGTTGGAGTGGAAGGAGGTGAAAAAGTGAACCATCCCCCTGAGCTTCTATTTTTAACAGAAGCCACCCACATAATGATAAATAATTAATCGGGAAAAAAATTCTCAGGCAATTCAAAACGGTACTTTCCATTACGCGTAATCCAGGTCCAGGTATCCGTGCGGAAGGGACTTGCCGGGAGGCCCTCCGAATTGAAGAGGCTGATCACCGGGTGGTCGGCCCAGGCGTAGCGGACCGCGACGGGCTGGGGTACGGCCTCGCTGTAAACGGCGATTTCGTTGGCCGAGATCACCTCGGCCTTGGCCCAGTGGAATTGCTGATCTTCGCCGGCCACGGCAAAGCCGGTCATGGAATCACCGTCCAGGTGTAACTCCACTCCCTCCCCGGTATGAGTAAAAGACAAAATGATTCTATTCCCGTAACGGCGCATCCGTTGGAAGAGGGGCCCCGTATCCACCAGATCTTCTCCGTAGGCTGTTTTTTTCGCGACGCGCAGGAGGCGCTGCGCGAGGGAGAATTTACTGCGCGGATGAATATCGCGCGGGTCGCCGAGGTCTATGGCGACCGCCATTCCGGTAGCCGGCTTGCGTAACGTGTACAGCTGCGCCTCGCGCAGTTCGGCCCAGTTGCTTTCGACAGGCACTGCCCGGCGTTGCCGGTAATAGGGTAACTGTACGAACAGGAAAGGCAGGTTACCTTGTCGCCAGTGGCGGCGCCAGTCCCGGATCAACAAGGGGAACATCTCCCGGTAGGCATAAGCCCGGTGGGTATTGCTTTCGCCCTGGTACCAGAGAAACCCGCGTAGCCCGACACCTCGCCAGGGCGCAATCATGGCATTGTACATGCCTCCGGGATAGTTTTGGAGTCGGACGATGGAAGGGAAAGGGGGTTCAATGTCACTGTGGTATCGCCAGAGCCCATCCAGTGATAAAGGAGGTTTTTCTTTGGCCGCATCGGAAGCCCATCCGATTTGGATGGGCCCATCATTGATCCCGCCGCCGGACTTACCGGTATGTAATACCCGAATGGACAGGACGTTTTCGCCGGGCCGGAGAAGATTAGCGGGTATGACATAATCTCTTGGCCCTACGAAATGCTGTCGCTCTCCAATTTTACTGCCGTTGAGAAAGGTGACATCCGACCCCTGAATACGCCCGATGTGCAGTCCGGCGGTTTGTCCGGCCTGCTCTTCATTCAGTACGAAAGTGCGGCGAAACCAGATATAGCCCTGATGCCCGCTGCCGGCAATTTTATCAAAGTGCGCCGGCAGCGCAGTTGACGGCCAGGCCGTATCGTCGTAGTCTGGTTTGTGAACATTTAAAGTCAGTCGCTGATCGGTTCCCCTCATTAAGGAGTCCCGGATGGCCGCATTGCGGCGATTTTCTTTGTGAAGGACCTCAAAATCCGGCGGATTTTCGACAAGGGGGGTTACTATTTCGCGCAATGCCGGATGTTTGAGCGCCGCCTCTTTACTCAGCCAGCTCTCGATGGTGGAGCCGCCCCAGGTAGCTTGAATGATACCTACCGGTACGCCCTCCTCCAAATGTAACTCCCTGGCAAAATAATAGGCGACAGCAGAAAAATATCGAACCGTAGATGGCGTACAGGGGTTCCAGCGGCCGCTTTCCAGGTCATTCTGCGGTGTGGCCGCCAGGTTTCGGGGAACGTGAAAAAGACGCAGTCCGGGATAATCGGCATCCTGAATCGCCTCCGCTCCCTGCTCCGCCCGGTACAGCGGCCATTCCATATTGGACTGCCCTCCGGCCAGCCATACTTCGCCGATGAGTATATCGCCGAATGTTTGGGTTTCTTCTCCACAAACAATATGCATCTGTTGCGGCCCGCCTGCCGCTTGGGCGGGGAAAGTGAGTCGCCAGCGTCCGTCTACCCTCGCTCGGGTTTGGAGGCGCAGCCCGGCAAATTCAACGCTGAGAGCAGCACCGGGATCCGCCCAGCCCCAAACGGCAATGGGCTTTTCTCGCTGCAAAATCATGTGGTCACTGAAGATATGCGGAAGGCGCAGGGCGGCGCTTGCGACGACAAGCCCGCAGATCAGCAAAAGCAAAGAAAGCAAAATGCGAAGGTTCATAAAGCGTCTTTATAGTTTAGTGAGGTAAAAACTCTTTACCCAATGGCGCCATACTACCAGTATGATTCCAGACAAGGTTCCTATAATTCAAATGGAAATCGGAAATAATTATTCTAACTGCGGTTGCGGGGGGTGGGAGGCAAAGCAGGAACGCAACACAGAACAATTCCTGCATATTTGAGGGGTACAATATACTCGTAATTTTAAAAATTAGCAAGTAATCCCAGGGGCTGAAAGCCTACCGGAGTTCTCAAGGCTACATTTTCTTTTTCCATGGATACGTGAAGCGGTAACGGCCCGATCCCAGATTCAGCAGCAGGTCCGCCCCTTCCGTCCGGCTTTTACCGGTACCGGGGGAGGTTTCCTGCTGTTCCGGATCCGTTTGAACTTCCGCTCCGGCGGCGCCGGGCAAACGGAGGGTAGCCGTAGTGTTCGGTGGAATAGTCACGGATACTTCCAGGCGGTTCTCTGATAATTTCCAGCCGGAAGCAACCTTGCCGTAGGGACTCTCGTGAGATGCGCGGGCATAAGTCAGTTCGCCGCCGGGCAGGGGCCGCAACCAGATGTGTTTGTACCCCGCTTGTTCCTTATCCAGATCGATACCGGCTACACGGCGGTACAGCCAGTCGCCGATAGCGCCATAAGCATAGTGGTTAAAAGAGTTCATGCTCGCTTCCTGAAAGCTACTGTCTGTCCGGATGCCGTCCCAACGCTCCCAGATGGTGGTGGCGCCGCGCGTGACGGGGTAAAGCCAGCTGGGGTACTTGGTGCGTTCCAACAGTTGGAAGGCCAGGTCTTCGTAGCCGTAGTCGGTCAGCACGTGACAGAGATAGGGGGTGCCGAGGAAGCCGGTGGTCAGGTGCCCGTAACTACGCACATTGTCGGCCAGGCGCTGAGCGGCCTGCGGACGCAGGGCTTCGGGAAGCAGATCGAAGGACAGGGCGAGCACGTAAGCGGTCTGTGTGCCTGAGATCAGGCGACCGTTGGCCGTGACGAATTCGTCCTGAAAGGCGACGCGGGCGCGGCGGGCCAGGCCGCGGTAGTAAGCCGCATCGGTGGCTTTCCCCAGCACTTCGGCCGACTGCCGGAGCAGATCGGCGGAATGAACGAAGAAAGCCTGGGCAATGAGGTATTTATCGGTGATGGCCGAGAGGCCGTCGCGATCATCCTTTATGCTGTAGAATAGCCAGTCTCCAAAGTGGAAGCCGGTATTCCAAAGGACCTCTTCTCCGGCGGCTTGCTCCATATGGCCCACCCAGGCTTTCATGCTGTCGTACTGCTTTTTCAGGAAAGCCGTATCGCCGTACACGAGGTACATATTCCAGGGTACGATGGTGACGGCGTCGGCCCAGCCGGCGGAAGCGTAGTGATCTTTGCCGAGCACGTGGGGAATGACGTGGGGCACGGCGCCATCATCGCGCTGGTCGGCTTCCAGGTCGGCGAGCCATTTGCGGAAGAAGCCGGCGACGTGGAAATTGAAGGCGGCCGTCCGGGCGAAGGCCTGGGCGTCACCGGTCCAGCCCATGCGTTCGTCGCGCTGCGGGCAGTCGGTGGGTACGTCCAGGAAGTTGCCGCGCTGTCCCCAGCGAATATTTTGCTGCAGCTGGTTGATTAGCTCGTTAGAGCATTCAAAGGAGCCGGCGGGATCCATATCGGAATGAATGACCACCCCGGTCAGATTGGCGGGCGTCAATTCGCCGGACCAGCCATCCACTTTAACGTAGCGGAAGCCAAAGAAGGTGAAATGAGGTTCGTAAATCTCTTCGCCGCCGCCTTTTAGGGTATAAATTACTTTCTGATCGGCAGAGCGAAGATTCTCGGTATAGAAATTACCTTCCTTATCCAGCACTTCGGCGTGTTGCAGGGTGATGGTGGTGCCGGCTTTTCCCTCGACGCGCAGTCGCACCCATCCGACCATATTCTGACCGAAGTCCACCACAGTTTCTCCCGCCGGTGTTTCGAATATCTGTACGGGTTGCAGCTCCTGGGTTTTGCGTACGGGCGGGCCGATAGGCGCCAGTAGGTGGTCTTTCAGGTGATCCGCCACTCGGACGGACGCCCAGTCTTTTCCCTCGAAGCCGGCGGTAGCCCAGCCGGCTTGTTCCAGACGGGCATCGTATTGCTCTCCATTATAGATATCGGACAGGCGAATGGGACCGGTGGCGACCCGCCACTGATCATCGGAAGTGATGATGGCCCGGCTGCCGTCCCGGTAGGTCACTTCGAGCTGGGCGAGCAGTCCGAGGCGTTTGCCATAGTAATTGCGCTGAAAGCTCCAGCCGATCCATCCGCGGTACCAGCCGTCGCCCAGTCTTACGCCGATGGCGTTGTCGCCGCGTTGCAGCAGCTCGGTGACGTCGTAGGTTTGATACTGCAGCCTCTTGTTGTAGCTCGTCCAGCCGGGGGTAAACACCTGATCGCCGACGCGCTGTCCGTTCACCTGCGCTTCGTATAGGCCGTGGGAAGTTATGTACAGGCGAGCCGAAATGATAGATTTTGACAGGTTAAATTCCCTGCGCAGCATGGGGCTGGGCGGCGATTCGCTGGTATCGACCTCCCAGTCCGGTTCTATCCACTGCGCCTGCCAGTCGGCGGGCTCCAGCAGGCCCATCTCCCACCAGGCGGGCTCGCTCCAGCCCGAGTCGTTGCCGTGGTTATCCCACACGCGCACCTGCCAGTAAACGCGTTGGCGGGAGCTAAGGGAAGGACCTCCATAGGGGACATAAATCGACTGGCTGGCGTTGATCCTGCCGGAGTCCCAGAGCAGGCGCCGTCCTTTTTCCAGGTCTTCCGGGGCTTCCGCCGCACGGATATGATAGGCCATTTGCACGACATCGCGGCCATCGCTTTGCAGCTGCCAGCTCAGGCGGGGCCGTAAAACGTCAATGCCGAAGGGGTCGTTATGGTACTCGCAGCGCAACTCGCCTACGGCAAGCGATTGGGCGGAGATAGCTCCGGTTAGCATCAGTAAGAATTGGAGAGTGCTGAGTAATGATTTCATTGTTTTGCTTAGATAGGTATGAGTAGCAAAATAAGAAATAATGAGCGGATATAGAAACTGCGCGCCGGGTCGCTTTGACCTGCCCCGCCGACTGCCGACTGCCTACTCCACCTGGCTACGCCGCAGCTGATACTGGAAGACCTGTTCTCCATCGATATTCCAGATTTCGTAGGTCAGTGTGGGATCGGACTGAGCGGTATCGAAGATCAGTTTGCCGAAGCTGCATTTTTCGTTATAGCCGAATTCGCTACCCGGCATGATACCGTGGGTATGTGTATTGGTTAGCTTGGAGCTTTCGAATTCATAAAGTGGATAATCGCCGGGGCGTTCAATGCGCCAGAGATCGGATCGGTGACGGTCGGCGGATAAGAGGACGACGCCCTTGATCTCATTTTCCGTAAGGAAGTCAAAAAATTCCTGCCGCTCGGGCGCGTAACCGCGCCAGGTATCGTAGCGGCCCTCCATCACGCCTTTGGCGCCGAAGGACCAGGGAACCGGTGAGGCGATCACTTTGAAAGTGGCGTCAGACTGTAGGAGTTTTTCTTTCAGCCAGGCCAGTTGGGCCGGTCCCAGCATGGAAGGTGGCGGGCCGGTGCTGTCTTTTACAAAGGAAGGTTCACGGTAGTAGCGGCCGTCGAGCAGGAAAAAGTCGACATCGGCAATGCGGAAGTCAGTCCAGACGCCGGGTTGCGTCTTGCCACCGCCATAGTATGGATTCGCCCACTGATTTTTGAAGGTACGCCATACCTCCCGCTTCCAGGCGGGGGTATCCGGATGAGGACCGCCGTAACTGTCGTTCTTGCCGAAATCGTGGTCATCCCAGATGGCGTAGGTGGGAGTCGTGGCCGTCATTTCGCGAAAGCGAGGCTCTGACTGCCGGCGATAGTAGCAGTACTGCTGTATATAAGTTCGCTCGGGATAATCGATGTACACGTTATCGCCCAGGAAGAGGAAGGCGGAGAGTTCCTGTTCAGCGAGGGTCGACCACATCCTGCGATGCCAGGGAATAAAAGCCGCTCCACCACCGAAGGCAATGGAAAAGCGAGCGGGCTCGGCGCTCGGCGGCATTGTCTGGAAGGAATAGGTCTCACTGGCTGCCTGGAAGCCGATACGAATGCGGTAGTAGTAGGTCTGGGCAGGCTTGAGGCCTTCCATCCTTAGCCTGGCAGTAAACTCCCGCTCAGGCTGTGTGCGGACTATTGTCGAAGTGCTGCGCTCCCGAAAATCCTCGAAGCGACTGATTTCCAATTGCAGCTGCCGGCTACTATCGGTACGCAGCCAGACTGCTACAGAAGTATCCTGCACATGGCCCAGCCGGGGGCCGTGAACAAGAGGGCCGGCCCCGTATTTGGCAAGCAGTTTACTGAAAGCGGTATGGCTTGTTAGTTTACCCAGCAATTCGGAAGGTCCCGCCTGGTAGCGGCTGACGGGCAGGCCTTTTTCCAGGGCGGCGCGCACAAAGAACAGCGCGCTGTCGATTTGGTCAGTTTGGGCATAGGCTGCGGAGCGTACAAAATCAGCTTCGCGATCGCCTTCCCGCCGGGTCGCCTCCCGGATAGCAAGGACGGGATCCCCCTCTGCTGCAGCGATCAGATATTTGGTGATGCCCCATTCGCGGGCGTACCAGTTTTCATCGTCGCGGCTGAACCTTTCGCCTTCACGGGGATGCAGGTTTTCCTGAGCATACGCATTTACCGAAAGGAAGAGAAAAGCCAGCGAACAACACAGGAGAAAGAAAAGAGCAGCACGCGCTGTCATGACAATTAAAATTAAAAGTTATACTCCTGAATGGCGTATGCTGCTCTGAGGACGATTCTTTTACAAAAATCCTTACATTCCCTTACCGTCTTGCGCTTTCCGTTCGCCTTTAATCCGGTAGCTGTCCATGACCCATCCTTCCAGGGTATCGGTATCCGATTTGTAAGTCACATCCATAAAGATATCGCTGCCTACCGCTTGAGAAAAGAAAGAAGCCGATACTTTTTCTCCTTCCACTTTGACATTGCGCAGTTCCATGCGTTCACCATTGCTTACGACGTAGCCTTTTAAGGCATCTCCTTCCTCCATGAGCACCATTTCGGCATCGACATCCCCCATTGGTGTTCCAACAACGGTAGTGGCCCAGATGCCGGCGGGGCCTGCAGGGTTGGCGGCTTCCGCGGCTTTTTTGGAAGTCGAACAAGCAACTGCCAACAGCGTGACCATCAGCAATACAAACAGATTTTTAATGAGATTCATAGGTTATGTGATTAAGTTATAGTTATCGTAAAGTACGGGGGTAAAGCTAAAAAACAGCGGCCAAACTTGACAGCTGAAGACCTACTAAAGTACTCCTCTTTTTTGAATACTTGAAAGAGGGCACTCTCCGGAGCTGTGTAAAGGAGAGATGCTTCAGCCCGGAAACAAGGGAGACTTGATGGAACCTGGTTTTGTCCATCTGTTTTCTTAAGGTAAGGGGCTTATCGAGCTATGGGGTAAAGAACAATAAGGAAGGCTTCATCAGTCCGGACGGACAATGGACTCTTCGTAGAGGTAAGCCATTGCTTCTTCCAGCTCTTCCCGTTTTTGAGTTCCCAGCAACAGCCGGCGTCCTTCGGTAAGTTCCAACTGCAGGCCGTCCCGGCCGGCGACGTTAAAGGCTTTTCCTTTTCTGCCCCAGCGGATGCCCCAGCCGCCGTATTCGCGTAAGGGGCTGTAGGTTTTGAGAGCGGCCTTTTCGACCTCTTCCCAGAATATTTCGCGATGCTGCAAGTGAAAAGGATAAAAACGGAAGCGGATGCGTTCGGTAGAAATCCGTACATCCAGCCGGGCGACCGCCATCATCCAGTTGAGGGCGATCATCAGGGCCCAGGTGAGCAACAGCGCCCAGTCGGGCATAGGATTATCACCCCAGGGGTCACCAAGAATAACCTGCTGTATGACCCCCCAGGTCAACGATCCCAGTGCGCTGAGCAAAAGCAGCCACATCCAGGTCTGACGAAAGGCCTGTTGTTCTCTAAAGAGTACATTTTCCATAAGTAGCGCTTTTAGGTGGATAGGCTCTTACCAGGGAAGGTACTAGTGCCTTCATCGAAATTTTTTCTTTTTACCTTTTCGTTTATCCACTTATCACTTTTCCTCTTCTTCCCCGGTCCAGCCCAGGGCTTTTCGCATTTTGTGATAAATTTCCGTATTGTCGTAGATCCCGCTGAACAGTTCCGCACCGGGGCCGTAGGCAAAGACGGGCACCATAGTTGGCGTATGTTCATTGGTGGTAAAAGCGATATTCAGTTCTCCTTTAACGGAGCCCGGCTGTATTGCCATGCCACCTGTTTCGTGGTCGGCGGTGACGATAACCAGAGTATCACCTTTACGTTGGGCGTACTTCAGCACCTTTTCTACAGCGCCATCAAAATCCAGTGTTTCCCGGATCATTTGTTCTGCGTCGTTAGAGTGGCCGGCCCAGTCGATCTGAGAACCTTCGATCATCATGAAAAAACCTTCGCGACTGCGATTGTTTAAAAAGTGAAGGCCGAATTCACTGGCGAAGGGCAGATATCTTCTTCCCAATGCTCTACTGATGGGATCTTTATCGCTGGTAAAGTAACCGAAATTCGTGGAACCGTTAAGGATAACAGCTTCCAGTGGCTCTTGTTGAAAATCTGAAATATGATAGCCGTTCTGCTTCAACTCCAGGATGAGATCGCGGTTGTCCTGTCGCTTGTTGAAATAATTTCGACCACCCCCCACGAAATAATCGATCTCAGTGTCCATAAAATCAGCAGCAATAGCTTCGTGGAAAGCGCGCATCGGCTGATGCGCGATAAAGGCGGCCGGCGTAGCATGAACGATGGTTGAGGTCGCTACCAGTCCAGTGGCCATCCCGCGTTCTTCTGCTTCTTCGAGAATAGATTTGCAGGCTACCGTATCGTGATTGACACCAACGGCAAATTTGAATGTTTTTACTCCACAGGCCATAGCGGTCGCCCCGGCGCCGGAGTCGGTGATTAGATCGTCATAACAGTGCGTCTTTTGGAGTCCGGTGACCGGAAAACCTTCCATCGCCAGACTCTTATTATTGGAAAACATCGCGGCGGAAACCTGGGTCAACCCCATACCGTCACCGATCATCAGCACGACGTTTTTGGCTTTTTGCCCTTCCAGTTCAAAATTATACGCTTCCCGGGGACCGCTACAGGCGACCAGGGCTAACAGCGCAAACACAAATAATAATCTCATTTTCATACTACACCCAATTAGAAGACGGCAACTTTCCATGGAAACAGGTGAAATTACCGTTTTACAAAACATTCCCGCAATTTACCCTTAATTTTCGATTTGGAAAACCTTTACCCGTGTATGGTCGCTATTAAGACAGCTGAACAGGCTCCCTGTCGTTGCGTTAAACAGAAAACCATCACATCATGATTTCAGGTAAAGACAGAGATCTGATACGCGCCTACGTTTCCGGTAAACTCGACGAAGAAACGCGTCGCCGGGTGGAAGACCGCATTGTCGCCGATGACGAATTCCGCCGCGAACTAATGGCGGAAAGAGAATTACAAAGGGATCAGGACCTCGAGCGCAGTGAAGACGATTTCCGCTACAAATCACGTAATCGCGCAGAAGGCAGTGATCCTATTCAAGCAGAAGTAGCTCCTCGCAGCAGCCGATGGTGGCTCATTGCCGTCGGCATAGCCCTTCTGGGCGTAGTGGCCTACTACGTCATCGATATGCAACAAGCGGAAAGCGCCTCGGAAAGTTTCTTTAGCAGCTATTTTGATCCTTATCCGCTCAGCTTGTACGAAACGGTCCGGGAAGGGCAGGAAATTTTTCCCAATGCCTTTCAAGCCTACCGGCAGGCCGACTACGGCGAGGCTGTCGCCCGCTTCGAAGCCTCGGAACCCAAAATAAGCAGTAGTCCTGTTTACATGTTTTATTATGCCGTATCCCTGCTTGCCACGGGTGAGGGTGAGGAAGCCAGGAATATTCTGCAGGACATCTTAGTAGAAGAAAACTCGCCTATGATCACTGAACCGGCAGGCTGGTATCTGGCCCTGGCTCATTTAGAAACAGGAGACGAAACAGCCGCTCAGCAGCGACTGAAAAAAATTGCGGGCAAGGATACCCACTCTATGCGCGAAGAAGCAAATGCCCTGCTTGCGGAATTGCAGCAAAATTAAAGGAGAAGAATCAGGGAAGCGGCGGCCGCTGCCGGTAGAACTCGCGCATGGCATTGAGGGAGGCCAGAAAGCCGACGCCCGAGAGAAATAGACGCCCGATATCCCCGTAAACCCACTGGTTAACCATGGTTTCCACTACTTTCTCATCCAATTGTTCTGTGTAAAAAAGGTATTCATTTTTGGGATCGAAGTAAACGAGGGTAAACACCAGTAGTGCGATACCTGTGATGGCAGTGATGCCTATGCTGCTGCGTAGCCGGAGATTGATATCCCAGCCCAGAAAAAGCGCGATGGCAGGAATAATGGCGCCCAGAAAAATCACTGGATTGAAATAATTGCGTGGCGTAGCATCGTGGAAAAACTGACGGTAACGCGTAATGGATTCCAAGTCTCCAAGCTGCCAGTTAGGAACGATAACTGACATATCGAACAAATGCCCGGAAAAGTACAGGCTGAAAGTGATGACGCTGAGCCATATGAACAATGCGGTTGGAGATCGCATAAGCGGATTTCGTTTTGTGGTAGTTCGTGTTTATACAACTGTGGGAAAAGACGGAGGTTCAAATCAGTCGGCCCCGCCCGCCCTTCAGGCGGTCGGGTAAAAGTTGGCAGTCCCGATACGCTTCGCTATCGGGATCTCCGCTTCGCTCCGATCGGCAGTCAGTCAACTCACATATTCCTGATTCCCGGTCTTGATGAAAAAAGAGAACCGTGAACAGTTCCGTCTGACATCTACCAGGTGTCGGGACTGTTCAACCCACCCAGCTTGCCCCTAAGTACACTGTGTATTAAGTCTCCTTCATCACCTCCTTTCTAAACAGCTCCTCCAACCGTTCCGGATCACCGCGACGGGTGGGCAGGCGGCGGGCGATGGTTTCACAGCGTTGGATTTCGGTGTGCAGGAAATTCTGCAGACCGGAAGGAAACTCGGCCCGGGTGCTTTCCAAGCCTTTCTTTTTTTGAACGAGCAGTTCAGCCACCTGCTCCCGGACGGCGGGCATTTCATCCAACAATTGTTCGAGCTCAGACAGACGTACGGGAGGAATAGCGTCGCGTTCGATGATCCAGCGAGCGGCCAAAATCGGGCGAATAATATAAAACAGGCGTTTGAGTTTGACATTTTCATTTTCGGCGGCGCTGTATAGCATTTTTTTGGCCAGGCCGAGATAGTGATGCACAGCGGTCTTCGGGGAGAAATACGCTTGCCGCCAGTCCCAAAGCGTAGCGCGCAAATGGCCGTTTTCCAAATATACTTCGGGCGACTGCAGCCACTCGAACACCACTGCATTGGATTTGTAGTAGTGGCTCAGCATTTTTTGCAGATCCCAACCGGCCAAATCCAGGAGGTTCTCTACCGGCCGGTCGATCGTATCCGTCCGTTGGCGAAAAGACAGGTACCACTCCAGGGAGCGGACGTAGACGAACCGCACGTCATAATCACTGTCCGGCGAAGCCATGCCCCAGGCTCTGCTGCCGCTCTCGCAGCCGTAGAGGATGCGAATCTGTTTGGCGGCAGCCAGTTCTTCAAGAGCGGATTGGATGGAAGCGGAGCTTGGGGGAGGCATGGTTTCAGTGTTTCTTACGGCGTAGTTCATACTATGAACAATGGCTACCTTAGGGAAAGTCGCTGTTCCGCATCATCTTTAGCGCGGCGGGCTATGTCATCGAGAACAGCCTGGATTTCGGCGGCGGTTTTTCTTTGTCCGAGGGCCCGGGCGGCCTGCATTTTCCCTTTGAGGGCACGCATGCGTTTGGGCCCCCGTTCGAGCGCGTAATCGTACTGGAGGATCGCCTCCTCGTGACGTTCCCTTTCAAGCAGCCAATCGGCGTAGAGTTCGTAAGCCGGGTAAACGACGGCGGGCGGGCCGTAGTCATAGCTGGTGGCTTCCTGAACCTCGACTGCCTTTCGGAGAAAAGCTTCTGCCTCCTTATCGTTCTGCCGGCTTCTGGCTTCCAGCGCCCGCAGTTCCATTTCCATCACTTCAGCGAGACCGAGGTCCTGTTTATTAGGGGCGCTGCGATTGGAGCCGGCCGAGCTGCACATCGGCACGCCCGAATCACTGACAAGATAAGTGGCTTGCTCCCGCTCCGATTCTAATTGTTTGATCACGGCGCGCAGCGTATCCGGCTGATTGCGCTGGTAGGCCTTCATGCCTTCGGTAAAATAATAGGCGGCTCGGGTAGCGATGTTGAGATCGTCCCTTTCCTCTATTTCAATATCGGCGATTTCCGAATCCCATCGGCCGGTTTCTACCAGGTAGTTACCTTTCATATTGATGAGGTAGGAACGGGCGCCGCGGGTAGGATCTTCCTTGGTGTACCGGTCCATGTCTTCCATAATCAGTTGCGCTTCCTCAAATTTCTCCTGTTGCAGGTAGCCGTACATCAGCCAATGGAAGGCGTGGTAACTACGGGCGCTGGTCGAGAGTTCTTTCCGTTCCATGCGCTTAACGCTGGCTTCGTAGGAATCGACGTTGGAGGCGACCACCTCACCCCACATTCCCAAGGCCACGTAAATATGGGAAGGCATGTGCAGGGCGTGTGCGGCGTCGGGCGCCACGTCGGCGTAACTGTCGGCGGCCGTTTTGGCCAGGTGGGCGTGTACAGGATCGTCATAGGAATGGATGAGATAGTGCAGCGCACCGGGATGATTGGGGTTTTCTGCGATCACTCCCTCCGCGATACGGGCTGCCTGCCCGTATACTTCATCATTGCGGCCGACGGGCACCGAGCCGAGCAGCGACAGGGCATAGAAAGCTGCGATCTCCTGATTGCCCTCGTATTTTTCGTAGAGTTCGCCCATGTATTTGGCGTAGGCCCGATCGCGCTCGAATTTATCACCTTCGCCGTAGAGTTGCTCCACAGCCCGGAGCAGGTCGCGTTCCAATCCGGTTCCAACTTTGGTCAATCTTTCTTCCGGGGTAGGCGCCAGTTTGTTCAGGGCAGCCTGGCCCTCAGCATAGTTTTGCTGGCGCCATAGCGGATGGTGATAGGTCATCGCTTCGCCCCAGTAGGCCATGGCGAAGGAGGAATCGACGGACTGTGCTTCCTGGAAGGCCTCTCTTGCATCGGCGTATTCGAAGCTGTGCAAAAGCAGTAGGCCCTTTTCAAAGTGGGGTATGGCATCTTCAGACCCGGTTACGTCAAGGTGAGCGTTCCCGAGACGGTTGTCCGCCGGAGACGATGATTCAGCAGGCGTATTACGGGAAGAGCACTGACCGAATAATAGAATCACGCACAATGTCAATATGGATACAGGAGTGAAACGGTATTCCATGGCGATTGGATTTTTATTCCCCTGAAGATACAACACTTATCCGACTCAGCATCAGCTTTTGACTCTTTCCTTATCCGGTTCCAAAAAACGATGCTTTGCTTCCTCGGAGAAGAGTGTAGTCTGCTCGAACTACTCCGGAAAAGCTTTGTCACTCAGTTGACGGTGAAACTCTGTCATGATTATACTTTGAAGTTGTCTAAAGTTTCTAAATTTAAAGTAAATTACGTATTTCAAAACGGGACATTGTGCGAGCAGGAACTTCATTCAGCAGAATGATTTTTATCACCTGAATAGCGCTATCGGTAATGACTGTACTCACTGCCAATTTGGAATCAAATGCTTTACTTTAAGTGAAAACAGACCGGTTGAGTGATAGAGAAAAACGGGTCAGAGAAACCGGATTATCTAATCTCAACTTTAAAAGTCAAGTTATGAAAAACAAAATGTCAAACCGTCTGCACCTTATCCCCATAATTTTCATCCTGATGCTGACTGTCTTGTTGCTGTCGGTCGTCACCAGCTGTGATGTGGATACCCGCTCAGAAGTAGAGCGGGGCGAAGCCCTCTATGTCGCCTATTGCCAAATGTGTCATGGAGAATCCGGTGACGGACCGATGGCCGACCTGCTGAACACACCGCCTACGGACCTGACCACCATCAGCCAGCGTTACGGCGGCAAGTTTCCTAAGGAAAAAATCACAAAACAAGTGGAAGGCAAGGAGCGTATCATGGGCCACGCTGACAGCGACATGCCCGTATTCTGGGTAGCTATAAAAAACGGAGAGAATCTGCAGGAAGATCACGAGGTAAAAGAGCGGATCGATGCGCTGGTAGCCTACCTGAAATCGATTCAAAAGAAGAATTAAAAGCTGGCAAGTTGAATAGTTGGCGGGCTGACACAAATTTTACAACGGTCAACCCTTAAACATTTTTTACTGCTGTTTGAGGTGCTCGATGGCAGTTTCGAGGATAGCATCGCGCCCGGCGAGCGAATCCTGACGGGTGATATTCACTTCGATATCGGGCATTAAGCCGGTTTGTTCGTAGGTCTCCCCTCCCGGTGTAGCTACTACCCAGTTGGAGAGCCGGTAAGCCCAGCCGTTGGGCAGTTCGCGGTAGATGGGGTTACCGGAACCGCCTCCGGTTCTGCAGCCGATGACGCTAACCTGCGGCAATATGCGCATAGCGAGCACAAAAGCCTCGGCGGCGCTGAAGGTGCTGCGGTTGGTTAATACGGCTACGGGTTTGAGAAATTGTTGAGGACCGGCGGGTTCGATAAAGCGATCGATCCAATCGGTGAAATCATCATGCTCTGGACCATTGCGGTATTTGATTCTTTCGTAAAGGCGCTTCTGATCAGCGAAGCGGCTGGCGACAAGATCGCTGTTGCCGTCGTTGCCGCCGCCGTTGGAACGCACGTCGACAATGAAAGCGGATTGGTCTCCCAGGTTTTCCAACACTGCATCAATCGCTTTATATAAGGAGGCCTGCTCGCTGAAGTTATCGATAAACAGGTAGCCGATATCCTCGCCCCTGATTTTCCCATAAAAAAGCACCGGATTGGGATCAGTGCGGGTTTCCAGGTAATTGGGCGCCAGCACCGGGGCATTGAGCGGAAATCCGGCGGTGAAGTCGTAGGCCACAGCCCCCAGCGGGGTGTAGAGATTGACATGGCCGTCTTCCAGTGAGAGCAGCATGTCGCCCAACACTACCAGTAATTCTTCATCGCTGATAGCAGGGGTAACCAATGGCCGATAAACCGCATAGATTGAATCCCAGTCAATATTTTTGAGTTCAAAAAAGGAATAATGCCGGTCGAAGCTTTGCCATATCAGGTCGAAGTTCTCCGCCGGCCGGTTCTCGGGTGTCGTATCCAGCAGCATTTCATCACAGCTCCACGAAAATAAGATCAAACTTATCAGAAAGAAGGTCTTTTTCATCACTCCTAAAATTTAAATCCTACCCCGGCCAGCAGCAGCTGGTTGGCAACCTGCGTTTTCACACTGCGCCGGTATTGATAGTAATGGAAAATATAGGTGAACCGCAAGTCAAAGCGTTCACTTAGCGCAAACTGATAATACAGCCGGTTTTCCACCTCCCAATACTGTCCGGGCCCGACAAAAGTATCGAGTTCCCAAACGGAGGGCAGCCACTGCGGATTGTAATCCCGGCTGATGAGATAGGACAGCAGGCCCAGCTTGAGTTCCAGACCGAAAAGATGGCGCTCCGCCAGCGTGTAGTCCGCATTTCCCAACAGGTGTAAGCTGGAGAATCCCTCTCCGGAGACTTCGCCGGCCGTGGTGCTGAAATCCGGCCCGCTGATGCGATAGTCGAAGTCACGGATAAACACCTGATTTTTCCAGGCGCCGCCCAGCCAGAAATGAAACCTGGATTCGGAAGGCAGCGACCACTGCAGCCGGGGCTCGATGAAGAGCAACAGGCCATCGACCGCCGCCGAACTGATGTCATTATCCAAATCAACCTGATTGAAGAACAGTTGCACCCCGTGCCGAAGATCAGGATTGGTGCGCCGGTAGGTAAGGCTTAAAGGCACGCTACTGCCCTGGTAGGTAAAAATGGACTGCAGCTCGTCACGCAGCTGAAAACGGCTCCAGCCGCTTTCCACCCGTATTTCGTTACTCTTTTTTATCTCTTGTGCCGGGAGTAAAGGGAGAATTGTTAATAAAAACAGTAGTAGACCAAAGGGACGAATAACAAATAGTGGGATGACCATGTGTATCGAATGCGCTCTTCTTGTGCAAAAGTAAAACAGTACTTCTACCTGTAAAATGACAAACTTCGTATTTCTTCCCGCCCAGGCTTCGCATGGTCGGATTAAATTTCTTATTTCCTATTTCAAATTAAAGTTTCCGCTTCAGATACGCCTCCACCGTTTCCGGGGCCTCTCCCGTCAGCTGTTCCACGTGATCGGTCACGCGCTCGTACTCGCCGCGGTCAACCGCCTCGTACATGCTCAGCAGGGTGCGGACGAGATAGTCGGAGTCGCCGCTTTCGCGGCAAATGCGGGCGAATTCTTCATCGGAGACCTGGTCGAAGGCGATGTGGGTTCCCGTCGCTTCGCTAAGGGCTTTCGCCAAACCGGTCATCGATACGGCTTCCGGACCGGTGAGTTCGTAGAGTCGGTTTTCTGCTCCTTCGTACATCAGCGCGGCCGCGGCGGCGCGCGCCAGGTCATCGCGACTGATGTAGGCGATCTTACCCCACTGTACGGGATAAGGCAGGCGCCCCATCTCCTCGAGTTCGGGCGCCCAATCGGCAACCGGATCGAGATACAAACCATTGCGCAGGATGGTCCAGTTCAGGTCACTGAGCCGGAGCTTCGATTCGGCATATAGATAAAAGGGGTTCATGAGAAAGCGCGACCCGGGATCGCAGGACTGGATACTGACGAACACCACATGCCGCACGCCGGCTGCCTGAGCAGCACTCAATGCATTAGCGAACTGCTGTACGCGCGGCTCCACCGGCGCCATGCTGGTAATCAACAGCAGGGTATCGGAATCCTGATAGGCTGATAACAAGGAACTATGATCGTCGAAATCGCCGTACCGGATGTGGAAGTCTACGTCAAACAGACGTTCCGCCTTGTCGGTATCTCGAACCGTTACGATGAGATTATCCGGATCGATACCGTCCTGAATCAGCGATTCCACCACCCGGCGGCCAAACTGGCCGGTAGCAGCCATGATGTTGATAGTCATGGTAGGGAAGAATTTGAGGATTGATAGATTGATGGATTAAAGGGCTTCCAGTCATCCGTCATCCTATTCTGAAATTGGTTATTTGTTTTTCACTTTTGCAACAAGGAAAGAATGGAAATGTTAGATCGACCGACTTCCCATGACTCCTCATGACTGTTCTCCATGACTATTTTTTGACGGCAAAGATCTGCACCACTGCTCCGGTTCCTGTGTGGAACTGCCCCTCCATCACCTCGCGTTCTGTTTCGCGGACGATGTGATAGTCGAATTGGCCGCCGAAGTCGGCGCGGAGTTCTTCCAGGCTATAGAGCAGATCCTTCACCGGAGGCCCTCCGGTGCCGTAGGCGAGTTGATGTTTATTATAGGCCTCCAGGATCAGGAAGCCGCCCGGTTTCAGTCCTTTGGCAACCTCCCCGTGAATGCGTTGGCGCAGGGGTGGTGGAAAATGCCCGAAGATGGAGACGATACCGTCCCAATGCCCTGGTTCAATGTGATACCCGGCCAGATCGGCCTGCTCGGTATGGATGCTCACGCCGCGCTCTCCGGCCAGTTTTTCAGCCTTCTTCAATCCCACGGCCGATTGGTCGACCGCCGTCACCTCGAAGCCCTGCTGCGCCAGATAAACGGCGTTGCGCCCTTCCCCCCCGGCCAGACACAGGACCTCGCCCTTGAAAGCGCTCAGATCAATAGAGGCCAAAAAAGCATTGGGCTCTTTGCCGTAAACGTAGTTTTCCTGATTGTAGCGTTTGTCCCACATGATTGAAAGTCGGAAGTGCGAAGTCGGAAGTCGGAATGCTGGCATTCTGCTCATCGCTTCGCGATGAAAGGCTTCGAAAACCGTAAAGGCGGAAGTTTTACCTGAACCGGTCCCGCTTGGTTTACATTTAGCTTTAAATTAAACTTTTTGGTCTATATAATCCATGAATTTTGCTAGATAGCAACAGGCTCACAAGGTAACAAATTACCTCGTCTTCTTGTCTCCCACTCCTCCCTTCATTCCGGCGCATCTTCAAAATCCGAAGGATTCACCCATCCCGCGTTGATCGAGTCCCCGGCCATATAGCGGCTGTAGAAGCTGGTGTCGGCCGCATTGGCGTAGGGGTATTCGTCGAAGACGGCGCCGTCGGCCACGATTCGGGGGTCTTCCTGGGCGCGCAGGTCTTCGAAGAGTTTTTCGCGGAGGCTCGCCCGCTGATTTTCGTATTCCGGGTTGCCGGCCAGGTTGTTCAAACAATCCGGATCCAGGTCGAGCCGGTACAGTTCCTCGGCCGGTCGTTTACCGAAGGCCAATTCCCAGAAGCGTTCGTTTTCGCCGGAGCGGCGCAGGTTTAGAATCTGGCTTTTGGTGGGGCTGCCGTCGGTATTCAGGTACCCGGTCTCGGGGTTGCCGGCCGGCCAGCGTTCCGGTTCGAAATTGACGATATAGAGGAGGTTATCTTTAATAATCCCGCGAATGGGATAGCCCACATCATCCGGGCGCCCCACATCGTGGCGCTCTTTGCCGATGAGTACCTGGTCGCGTATAGGCATAACGGCGCCTTCGTGTTCATTGCTGAGGACATCCATCAGGCTTTTACCGGTGATGGGTTTCATCCAACTGTCGGAGGGCAGCACCTCGGCGATTTCCAGAAAAGTCGGAGCAAAGTCGATAAAGCTTGTATAGCCGTCCACCGTTCGCCCGGGCTGGATGATCCCTTTCGGCCAGCGGATGGCCAGCGGCAGGTGGTTGCTGACTTCGTAGGCCTGGCCTTTAGCGCGGGGAAAGGGCATGCCGTTGTCGGCGGTGACGATAACGATGGTGTTGGCCAGCATCCCTTCCATTTCCAGGAGAAGCAGCATTTCCTGGAGATGCCGGTCAAAATGTTCAATCTCGAAGGCGTAGTCGAGCAGGTCGGTGCGTACGGTGTCTGTATCAGGCCAGTATGGAGGCACTTCTTCTATATCTTCGATTGACTTCCCCCCTTTTTCGATACCGGCGCCGAATTCGTAAGCGCGATGAGGTTCGGTGGCTCCGTACCAGAAGCAGAAAGGCTGGCCGGCAGGGCGGTCATCGAGGAAATCGGCGAAATTGGCGGCATAATCATTGTCCGAAATATGGCTGGCCGGCGGATCGCGGCGACGGTCCTGATAAGGTTTACCGGTCAGTTGCCGGGGCCGGCCGTTCACTTCACCCACCTTACCCGGCGCCCAGCCTTTGCCGGTGAAGCCGACGTGGTAGCCGTTATCGTTCAGCACCTCCGGATACGTCTTGTATTCATCTGGAAAAAAGGGCCAGTGATTGGCGGCGGCGCCCAGCTGCCAGGAGTTGCGCCCCGTCAGGATGCAGGAGCGGGAAGGCGCGCACTTGGCATTGGGGGTGTAGGCGCGGGTGAAGAGCAGACCCTCGGCGGCCACCCGGTCGAAAGCCGGTGTTTTTACCCAATCTGTTCCATAGGCGCCCATATGTGGAAAGGAAGCGTCATCGGCGATGGCGAAGAGTATATTTGGGCGGTTATCAGTGGTTTCTTCTTCCTGCGAGGCCGGCTGACAGGAATTGAGGAAAAGCGCTAATACACAGTGTGCCAGCAAAGCAATATAGTATGGTTTCATGCCAATCGGTATTTTTCGTTTAGCACTAAAAATCGGCTTTTTCGGGGAAAGGAAAAAATCAAACACAGCTAAAACAAATGAATTAACCAGGAAAACGGTTTTAGAAAAAAACATTTCCTACCTGGTCTGTTATAATAGGTAGACATCAAAACGCAATCCTCATGTTTACCTTCCTATTCCTGGTCCTTATCGGTCTAGGCGCCTATGTATTGATAAAAGGTTTCGCCGCGGAGCGGAAGAGCCAGGTCGCCGGCGGGGCCATCATCCTGCTCACATCAGTGCTCCTGTTCTGGTTTCTCGACTTCTGGGGCGAGCGGCTTTGGTTCGACGCTATAGGTTACGACGAGCGTTTCTGGACCCTTTTTCTTTCCAAAATTGCCATTGTAGCATCTACTGCCTTGGTCGCTGCCGGTATTGGCACCGGTTTATTGCTGCCTTTGCCCCGCAGCCGGAAACTGGTGCGTTACGCGGCCATCTCCTTGTCGGCTGTCGTTGGCGGGGTGTGGGGATTCGGCAACTGGAGCACCATCCTCAAATTCTGGCACAGGGTAAATACGGGCCTTGCGGATCCCCTGCTGGGGCAGGATACCGGATTTTACCTGTTCGCTCTGCCCTTCTGGGATAAAGTGTACAGTGTGCTGCTCATCCTTTCTGTCATCGGCCTTGTTGCTTCCGCCCTGGCCCGCTACCGCCTGGTGCAACGTGATGAGAACGATTACCAGATCCAACTGGCCAGCGACGGCAACGAGCGCCGGATCAGTCGCTCGCTGTATATTAATGGCGGCATCCTGCTACTCCTCGCCGCGGCGGGTAAATACCTCGACCGCTTTCACCTGCTGTACTCCGACCTCGGCGCCGTATCGGGGCCGGGCTGGACAGATGTGAACATCATCCTGCCCACTTACCTGGTGATGATCGTTCTTACCGCCTTATTGGGTATTGCCCTCTTTATTCCCACCGGCCGAAATATATTACAGCGACTGACCGCCGTACTTCGCATCAACCAGGACGGCTCTCCGATTTATACGGTAGGAATAGCTGGCTTGCTGGTACTTATCTTCTGGTTTATCGGGCTGAGCCTCATTCCCGGCGCCTTCCAAAGCTTCCGGGTGCAACCCAATGAGATATCCTACGAAGAACCCTATATCAACAACAGTATCGAATTCACTCGTCACGGCTTTAACCTGCATAAGGTGGAAGACCGGCAGTTTCCCGTCTCGGATACCTTCACCCGGCAGATGAAGGAAAGCAATGAATCTATTTTTTCCAATATCCGGCTGTGGGACTGGCGCGCGCTCGATGCTGTTCTCAAGCAGTTTCAGGAAATTCGCCTGTACTACGAATTCAACGATGTAGATGTCGACCGCTATTTCTACGGCGGAAAATACCGGCAGGTGATGGTATCGGCCCGGGAGATGGTGCCCTCCAATTTGCCCGCCGGCAGTCAGAGCTTTGTTAATGAGGTATTCATATACACCCACGGCTACGGCGTCGCCATGAATACGGTCACCGAATTTTCGGAGGAAGGCCTGCCTAATTTCCTGATTAAAGATATACCCCCCGAAACCCAATATGAGGACCTCGCCATCACCCAGCCTCAGATCTATTACGGGGAGCTGACCGACAATTACGTGATTACCAACAGTATTGAGAAGGAATTCGACTATCCCCGGGGTGATGAAAACGAATATATCAAATACCCGGGCTCGGGAGGCGTACAGCTGACCAATTTCTGGCGAAAGCTGGTCTATTCCTACAAAATGGATGATGTCAAATTACTGCTCTCCTCTTACCCTACCTCAGAAAGCCGTCTGATGTTCAGGCGACAAATTGAAGAGCGGGTGCGCAGCCTGGCGCCTTTCCTGGAATTCGATGCTGACCCCTACGTCGTGAAAGCCGAGGGGCAACTGTACTGGATGATCGATGGCTATACTACCTCTTCTTACTTCCCCTACTCCGAGCCCTTCTCCGCCCGGGAGACTATCGAATACAAAATGGGCGAACAACAACGCCAACTTCGCATTCAACACAATCCTGCATTCGCGGGAATAAACTATATGCGCAATTCAGTAAAAGCCGTTATTAATGCCTTTGACGGATCAGTCGATTTTTACATCTTCGACGAGGAAGACCCCATCATTCAGGTGTGGGATAAGATCTTTCCCGGCCTGCTGAAAAAACGGGCCGAGATGCCGGAGTCCCTGTTATCTCATATTCGCTATCCTGCGGACTTCCTGCTGACGCAGGGGCTTATCTACGCCAAGTATCACATGAATGATCCGGCTGTATTTTACAACCAGGAAGACCTCTGGATCCGCGCTACGGAGAAGTATTACGGCGAGGTACAGCCTGTAGAGCCTTACTATATCATGTGGCAGCGCCCCGAAAACACCCATGCTGAATTTTCGCTAATCCTGCCCTTTACACCAAAAAACCGGCAGGTGGCCATCGGCTGGATCGCCGGCTTATGTGACCCGGGCAATTACGGGCGTTTTCTGGCCTACAATTTCCCAAAAGAAAAACGGGTGCTGGGCCCACAACAGGTGGAAACTAAAATCGATCAGAACAGCTTCCTATCCGGGCAGCTTTCCCTCTGGGATCAGCGCGGCTCCAACGTCATCCGGGGAAATGTGCTGGCTATCCCCGTGGAGAACACCCTTATTTACGTGGAGCCCATTTACCTGCAGTCGGAAACAGCCGCCTACCCGGAACTACGGCTGGTTTGCGTCATGCACAACGACCAGCTCAGCTATGCCGAAACGTTTGAGAAAGCCCTGGAAGGACTCTTCGGTGAAAAAGTTACGCCGCCTGCCACCGCAACGGCTGGCGTCGACCAAACTACGACCCAGCTCATCCGGCAGGCCAACGAGGCTTTCACTAACTACCTCCAGGCTACCGGCCAGGGCAGCTTCCAGGAAGCCTCCGCCGCCCTGGAGCAACTGCGGCAGTCGCTGGATCAGCTGTCAGAACAGCAAACCCAGACGGTGCAGGATACGACGGGGAATTGAGACTTGGTGACTCGCCTAAATTGACGGGGTGACTTTGAGTCACCCCGTCAATTATTCTACGTCACCCCGTCAATCATTCCATCAGATACTCCTAATCTCAATATTCCACTGCATTTTACCTTTTTCTGTCTCCCGCAATTAATGAAAATCACTTAATTTTATAGGGACGTCAAATGAAACCAGACTTATTAACTGAGCTTTCGCTTACGAAAGGTCAGCAGGGTCTTGGGATCGTCCTCCTTTTGTTCCCTTTTGATTTGCTCCCATTCCTCGTGTGTGATGCCAAAAGCGAAGCCGCCGGAAGTGTATCCAACGATAAAGGCATGATGCTCGTCCTTCCATCCATCGGGCTGAATAGATTCAACAGCTTCTTCTTTCTGTTTTTTCTTTTGTTTCCGGATTTCTGCAAGCGCTTCGTAAGATCGTTTTACCTCTTCTTTATATCGCTGATTGATTTCCACACCGAGCATGCCTAGTTCCACGATGGCACAGAGTTTGTCCACACCGTACCATTTCGCGTATCGCTTTACCAAATTTTTTCCTGCATTGGCCTTTAACCATTCCCTGGCTACAGCCAGCCGGCTCTGCCGATTCATTCTTTTCCTTCGTGGCGTTCCGTGACTCATCTGAGATTAGTTGTAAATTAAGGATGACCCTTGTAAATAAGCGATTACAAATACGACAAGCAACTATATAGCACTTCTAATTTTCAGAAGAAAGCCTTAGCGAAGGCTGCGCCTTAGGGCCGAATGACTCCCTTTCCCCCCTCCCATTTAATTGTAGTGCCGAATGGCTCCGAGAGCCGCTGCAGGTCCCCGATGATTTTCTTCCCCAAGTTTTTATCCGCGAACATGGGCCGGCCGCGCACCTGCCGCGGCTGACCGTAGCCAAGCGTGATGGGATACAGCTCGATCGACTGCAGCACGCCGTTCTCCCACTCCGGCACTGCTACTACCGATTCCCAGACCATGGGCCGGGAGGGAAAGCCCCTCGTGTCATTGCTATATCTGGCGGCGTTGAAATCGCCGAGGTGCTTGTCGCTGCCGAGCCCGTAGCGCTTGTAGTTTTCCACAGGCAGGCGCAGCAAGGTTTCGTTTTGAAACATAAAATCGCCAAGGCTGTAGAAGATCGGTTTACCCTTGTAAATTTCGATCCCTCGTAAGACGTGCGGCCCGTGACCGACCACGATATCGGCGCCGGCGTCGATCATATTGCGAGCAAAGGTCACCAGGAACTGGGCGGGAACAGTGATATCGCCGTCGCGCTCGTGGGCGTGGATGGTCACGATGGTGATATCAGCCAGCTGGCTGGCGTTGCGGGTGACCGCAGCGATCGCCTCCTGATCTTCCGCGTGGGGTTCGGTGACTGCGGCCGGGGTTTCACCACGTTCAAAGTTCTGCCGAAACAGGCGAAGCCGGTCCTCAACCTGGAAGGTATCGGACAGCATGCCCAGGCTTCTCCCTACTGTAGCGAGCTGCTCCATCTCTTCGCCCGTCACGATATACCGGGTACGGTAGCGAAGCGGATTCAAACCGGGGCGCGGCGGAATGTCGCCGCGGGTCTCTCCCGCCCGGGAATGGTCGGGGAAGGTGGAGGCACAGGAAATCAGAGCCACCCGCCCGTTGGCAGTTTCCAGGAATTTCGCCTCGCGGGCCTGCGCCAGACTCTCTCCGGCGCCGGCGTGAACCAGCCCGGCCTCCTCCACGTAGCGCAGCGTAGAACGCATGCCTTCCACCCCGTAATCGCCGGTGTGGTTATTCGCGATCGAGACCATATCGAAGCCGGCCCAGGTCAGTTCTTCGGCGAGCTGAGGGTCGCCGCGCATATAAGTGCCCCCGCTCTGATGCATGGGGTAGGATTCGTAATTGTGAAACAACATCTCCAGATTGGTGAAAGCGGCGTCGGCCTCCCGGATCGTTTCGATCATCTTGAGAAATTCCGGTTCTTCATAGACAGACAGTTTACGGGTGATGATAGCATCGCCGGTAAAGGCAATGCGCAGCGGGTTGTCGTACTGGGCCGGTAAAGGAAGTAGAAATAAAGGGATGAAGGCCAGGAGAAGAACTCCCCGGATCAGATAATTCATGATAATGGGTTTGCAGGTGAGGGTTTCTTCGGGTTTGCTTAGTCAATTGATAGTGTGACTCAATTGACGGGGTGCCTTTGGAGTCACCCCGTCAATTAACCAGAAAGATACAAAATAGAAGAAATACAACATGCTTAAACTTTTTTCCATTTTCCAAATTTCCGGATTTTTAGTAGTTTCCCGAGTCAGAATACTAAACGAAAAACGTAAAAAAATAGCCATACATGACACCAAGCACCCACCGCATCACGCTACTCGGCACCGGCCTGATCGGCCATTTTTACACCATGAGTCTGCATCAGCATCGCGGGCATGACCGCGTGCAGGTCGTCTACTCGCGCACGGAGGAGCGGGCGCGCGACTTCGCCAAAGAATGGGGCATCCCCCGGCATACAACGGACATGGCCGCCGCCATTCAAGATCCCGACACCGATATCGTCATCATCGGCCTGCCCAATAACCTGCACAAGGAAGCTATCTTTCTGGCGGCCGAAGCCGGTAAGTCTATCTTCTGCACCAAGCCGCTGGCCACTAGTGGGCAAGAGGCGCTGGAAATTCTAAAAAAAGTCGAGGAAGCAGACGTTTTCCACGGTTACCTGGAAGACCTTTGCTATACCCCCAAGACGCTCAAAGCGCTGGATTCGGTGCAAAAGGGCGCGCTCGGCCAGGTCACCTGGGCCCGCTCGCGGGAAGCGCATCCCGGTCCGCACTCCGACTGGTTCTGGGACCCGAAGCAGTCGGGCGGCGGGGCCATCATCGACCTGGGCTGCCACTGTATCGAGATCGGCCGCAACTACATCGGCAAGCAGATCCGGCCGGTGGAGGTGATGTGCTGGGCCGACACGCTGGTCAAACCCATCGAAGCAGAGGACAATGCCATAGGGCTCATCAAATATGAAACGGGCGCCATCAGCCAGTTTGAGGTCAGCTGGACCTTTCGCGGCGGAATGGACCTGCGCGACGAAGTGGCCGGCACCGAAGGAAGCCTGCGCATCGACAACTGGCTGCGCACCGGCTTCGAGGTATTCACCGCCGGCGGCACCAAGGACTACGTAGCGGAAAAAGCCGAAAACGATACCGGCTGGCTCTTCCCCGTCGGCGACGAGGTCAACGCTCTGGGCTATACGCACATGTTCAGCGATATGCTCGATGCGCTGGATCAGGAAAAGTCGCCCATGGAGACCTTTTACGACGGTTATGTCGTTAATGCTATAATGGACGCCTGCTACCGCTCGGCCAAATCCCGGAAGTGGGAAGCGGTTGACCTACCGCTCTGGCGAGGTAGCGAGGAGCCCGTGGAAAAAATCGGCCCGAAGGAATACGACGAGCAGCATTGGTTCATCAAGGAAGAGAAGATGCCGGACGGGAAGAGAAAGGTTATCCTGAAGGAAAAGGAAACCGGCGAGATGAAACAGCGGGTGCTGGAAGAGTAGTCAGTCGGCAGTTGCGGGCCGGCAAATGTAAATTCTGAAGAAAGCCGGAGTTTTTAAAAAGGAAAGGTAGCTGGTGACTTTAAACAAACATCGAGAAGACAGGCAAATCCGTTCGTCATACGCTAAAATTAGCATTGTCCATTTATGCTTTGGTTTCTGGTATCTAGAGATCCGAGGTTTACATAATTGAGAAAACTTTCGGTATGCGATTAAAACATTCCCTTTTGTTGCAACTTGCCGGGACGCTGTTTTTCAGTATCTCCCTGCCGGCCCAGGAACACTCCGTCGCCCGGGAGTGGAACGAGGTGCTCCTGGAGTCCATTCGCAACGACTTTGCACGACCTACCGTACACGCCCGCAACCTCTTTCACATTTCCGCAGCGATGTACGACGCCTGGGCTGTTTACGATGCAGTGGCCGAGGTTTACCTGCTCGGAAAGACGGTACACAGCTTTCAGGGTTGTGAGCTGGAGGGGATTCCCACACCGGATGACCGCCAAGCCGCCCGCGAGGAAGCCATCAGCTACGCGGCTTATCGCCTTATTGCCTACCGCTTCCGGAGTTCTCCGGGCGCGCGCGAATCGCTGGCCCTCTGCGACTCCCTGTTGCTGGATTTAGGGTACACGCCCTCTTTTACCTCAACCAATTACAGTACCGGCATCCCCGCAGCCCTCGGCAATTACATTGCACAGTGCTACATCGATTACGGCCTGCAGGATATGTCGAACGAACAAAACGCCTATGCCAATCAATATTACCGGCCGGCCAATCTGCCTATCGCTCCTGACATTCCCGGCAACCCTAATATCAACGACATCAACCGCTGGCAGGCCCTTTCGCTCGAGGTCTTCATCGATCAAAGCGGTCAGCCTGTTGAGGGCAACGTTCAACCCTTCCTCAGTCCGGAATGGGGTAACGTCTCTCCTTTTTCTTTAACAGAAGAAGACCTGACCATCCACTACCGCGACGGCCACGAATACTGGGTCTATCACGATCCCGGCCCGCCCCCCTATCTGCGCCCCGACGGTTCGGGCAGCAGTGAATATTACCAATGGGGCTTCGCGCTGGTCGCCGGCTGGTCCTCCCATCTCGATCCGGCCGATGGCGTGTGGTGGGATATCTCTCCCGGCAGCATCGGAAATATTTCCGAATTGCCGGAAAGCTATGAAACATACGACCAGTTCTACGACCTGATCGAAGGTGGGGACCCCAGCCTGGGGCATTCCATCAATCCGCATACCGGCGAACCTTACAAACCGCAAATCGTTCCACGTGGCGATTACACAAGGGTGCTCGCCGAGTTCTGGGCCGATGGCCCCGACTCGGAAACGCCGCCCGGTCACTGGTTTACCATCCTCAATTACGTTAACGATCATCCTGAATTGACCAAAAATTTCCTGGGTGAGGGACCTGAGCTCGATGACCTCGAGTGGGATGTCAAGGCCTATTTCAGCCTCGGCGGCGCTATGCACGACGCGGCCATCTCCGCCTGGGGCGTCAAGGGCTGGTACGATTACCTCCGGCCCGTCTCCGCCATACGCCTGATGGCCGACCTCGGCCAAAGCTCAGATCCCTCGCTGCCGAATTACCACCCGGCCGGCATTCCCCTTATTCCCGGCATCATCGAAGTCGTCGGGGAGGATGATCCACTGGCTGCCGGTTTCAACAGCGGCAACGTGGGCAAGATCAAGATCAGAGGCTGGCGCGGACCGGATTACATCCTGAACCCGGAAATGGACAAAGCCGGCGTCGACTGGATTCTCGCCGAACGCTGGTGGCCCTATCAGCGCCCCACTTTCGTCACCCCGCCCTTCGCCGGCTACGTTTCCGGCCACTCGACTTTTTCGCGGGCAGCCGCGGAAATCATGACCTTATTCACCGGTGACCCCTTCTTTCCGGGCGGCATGGGTGAGTTCCTCGCCAGAAAGAACGAGTTTCTGGTATTCGAGGAGGGGCCCAGTGTAAATGTGGTATTACAATGGGCGACCTACCGCGACGCCTCCGACCAGACCAGCCTGTCCCGCATCTGGGGCGGCATTCATCCGCCGGCCGACGATATTCCCGGCCGCCTCATGGGTATCGAGATCGGACAAGAGGCTTTTGCTTATGCAAAACAATACTTCGAAGGGCAAGCTCCGGAAGAGCCCTCCTACCCTGTTGCCGGCACCCCGCAGAGTAGCATTTTCCCTAACCCCATTAGCGCCGGCATCCGGCTGAATATCCGCTTCGACCGCCCGGTACGGGGCATCGAACTGGCCCTATACAACTTACAAGGCCAGCAACTCCGACATCTGCCGGCCAATACCGGCCCGGCCCGGCCCTCCTTTCAGCTGGATACAAGCAACCTGAGTTCGGGGATTTACCTGGTAAAAATAATCGGGGAAGACTGGACGAATACTTATCGGGTCTATGTGGATTGATCTGGATACGAGCATCCAGCGCCCAAATCGAAGTGGGAAGTGGGAAAGCGGAAGTCGAAATGGGCTTAGCGAGGCTTATCCAGGAATATTCCAAGGCTAGCGCCAGCCAGCACCCAGCATCAAGCATCCAGCCTTTCACTACTCCACCGCTCTCCACATTCCAGCACATCATAAGCTTGCCCGACGCGCTCGGCCTCACGTACGAAGTTGGCCGGATCTTCCGTGTTGAAGGTAAACATGTGATAATGACAGGGAATGACCCGGCGGGCGCCGATAGTTTTGCCCATTTCGGCGGCTTCGCGGGGATTGAGGTTGCCTGCTACCCGCCGCTCCGGTTTGTTGCCGTTGATAGGTAAAATAGCTACATCAATGTTGTAGGCCGACAAGGCTTCTATGATCTCCTCCCGCCACAGCGTATCTCCACTGTGGTAGATCACCCAAGGTCCGAATTCGAAAACATATCCCAGAAATTTGCAGAAGCCGCGCTCATCGCGTTCGATCTCGTTATGTGCGGCGGGAATACCGGTAATCGTAAAGGGATGCAAATTGGCACATGCTCCGGCATTTAATCCAATTGGGAAGTCCGGATCACAATGCAGCCGGTTGACGACAAATGCTCGGTTGGCCTCGGGGATAACCATTTCGATACTGGGGTTCTGGCGCAGAATAGGCATCAGCGTTTCCGCATCCAGGTGATCGGTATGATTGTGACTTGAAGTGACGACGTCGATAAAGTTCAGATAGCGGGGTCTGATAGGAATGGCCGTCATCCGCACATGGGGCTTATCGGTATCCGCGTACTTTTTGGTCAGCGAATTCGACAAGTAGGGATCAATGAGTACGTGGCGACCGCGCCACTGCAGCAGGAAGCCGCTCTGTCCCAGCCACCAGAGATAAAAATGCGGCTCGTTACCGTCGTGGGTGGAATAGATATCCTGGAGAAGCTGTTCTCCCTGTTGTACGGGTTGTATGAGGTCGGTCATCGGGAAAGTTTTACGGTGATCCCTTTCGGGGAAATTTTCAATAAGCTCAACTGGTAGACGCCACCAGAAGTTTTTAGACTATATTTCAGAAAATATACTGACGTCGAAATGGTTTGAGAAGTTTCTCAAACCAATTTACGTCGAGTATAGTAAAGTTAACTGTTGGTCGAGTGTCTCTGGCCTCAACTCCATATCCTGCGGTCTCTGACCGCTTTCTCGATTCGGGTAGAATCTTCTGGCGGCACCCACTAGTGCTCTGTACCAGAAGTTCTTTCGAGGAATTCAGCGGCTGTTTTGGTGCTGAGCGAGGCGCTCATGACGCGCATAGCTGGAGCTACGTAAGGAATGAGCAACGAAGCCCAGCGCCAAAAGAGGCCAGAATTACCGACAGTTACTTTTGGGACAGAGCACTAGCGGATCATCGGGAATTCGATGGCAGAGCTATGCAGCAATTACTCCTATGGGTTTGGAGAAATAGTCGCTATCTGCTGTCACCCTGAACCTGCTCCCCCAGCGGGGACCGGCCTGTGTTTTGGGTCAATACAGGCATAAACTCAGTACTACCTTGCCCAGTCCCTTCCGCCTATTTTATCCAGTGGCGTACAGCCTGTATAGCCTCCCGGAACGGGGTCGTAATTCCGCACCTCGGTAGCCCCGGATTCAGAAGTGAAGAAGCCGAGCAGCCTCAGTTTTTTTTAACAGGAGGAAAAAGGAAGGGTTCGTTGCCCCCCCTTGCCTACATACGCTCCGGGGCCAGGCGGGAAGTCTCGGCGGCCTGCCGCAACAGGTCGTACTGCTGCTCTGTGGTACTGCCTGCGAGTTGCTCCGCCGACTTTTCCTCCTACAACCTTTCCCGCACCTTTTTCGCTCCTTCCACCATATTCGCGAGCTTGCGCTGCGAGGCCCAGCGCGCCGTCTGACTCAGGCCGCAGTCGGGGGCAACGGAAAGGCGATCGGCGGGGGCATGTTCCAGACACATTCTTACGCGCTGTTTGATATCGGCGACGGTTTCGATGTAGTAACTCTTCACATCGACGATGCCGACGGCCACGTCCTTGTGTTTGGCGATCTCCGCGATGCAATCCAGCTCTGCGAATTCGCGGTTGGCCATTTCCACGTGCACTTCATCCACCTTGAAGTCTATAAAATCGGGGAACATGGGTGCATATCTGCGATAGCCCACCGGGTGCCCTTTAAAGTTTCCGAAACAGAGGTGAGTCGAAAGGCGACAGCGTCCCACGACGGGTTCCACCGTGCGATTGAAGATATCGACAAAGCGCTTGGTATCTTCCTTGTAAGCATAGCAGCTCATAGAGGGCTCATCGACGGTGATCTCGCGGCAGCCGGCGGCTACCAGCGCTTCCAGCTCCCGGCGAACAATGGGAATAAGCGCCTCCGTCACCGCATACCGATCCGGATACTGAGCGTTGGGTTGCAGGCGACCACTGAGCGTGAAGGGGCCCGGTACGCTGGCTTTTAGTGTCGGCCCCAGGGGCGCCAGACGTTTCAGGCGCCGGAATTCCTCGACGGCGCCCAGCCCCTGCGGGGCGCTGATCTCTCCGATAATACGGTGCTTTCCCCGCTGATCGTGCGCCGGCGGGCCCCACCTCCGGGGAATATGGCTGTTGGCCTCGATGCCCTGCAAGTAACCGTAGAAGGAAAGATTAAAATCAAAACGGGTTTGCTCACCGTCGGTGATGACATCGAGACCGGCTGCAACCTGGTCATGAATAGCGACGCGCACGGCATCGTCTTGCATCTCAGAAATATCAGCAGGGCCGAATTCGTCAAGATGCGTGCGCGCCATTTCCAGCCAGGAGGGAAAAGGATAACTGCCGATGACAGTAGTGCGGATGGGTTGGTCGGTCATGGTTTGTATATTTTGCTCGCTTTCTGAAGTTGACGGTGCATGGCCCGGGGCAGTTCGCTGTCTCCTTGTCTCCCCTTCAGGAACTTACGCGAAGCAGTCGTAGGGGAAGTGAACATCAATAAAATGCCCTTGTAGGCTTTGCCCCCTATTACTTTTCCTTTGTGCTCCATTCTCCATCTCACCCACTCTCCCTCTCCCCCACCTTGGCAAACAATCGCGCCAGCCGGTGCGCATGTTCGTCGTAGGCCGATTCAAACAGCATCCTGGCCCGTACCGGGCCTATTACGGCGCCGGAGCTCAGGACTTTTGGCGGCTGCCCTGCTTCGGTTAGCAGCCGGGCCACTTCGGCTTTAAGGCAGTTGATTACCATCGTACCGCCGACGGTAGAACCGGGTGATACCGGCGTATCCAGCCCCGGCACCTGGACCATGGCGTCGCCCGGGGGCGCCCCGGTATCCAGCACCAGGTCGGCGAAATCGGTCAGCTTGTATCCGTCGGGATGTTTGGTGGTGCTGCCCTCTGCATGTTGACGCGAAACCAGGGCTACTACCCTGATGTTCTGTTCCTGAAATCCCTGCGCAATTTCAATGGGCACAATATTGCAACCGCTCGAAGAGATGACTAGGGCCGTATCTTTTTCATCCAGGTCGAAGTTACGCAGGATGCGCGCCGCCAGCCCCGGCACGTTTTCGATATACATCGCCTGCCGCTGGCCGTTGGCGCCCACCACCTGGTGGTGATAGGTTAACGACAGCTCGACGATAGGGTTGAACCCGGGAAAAGAACCGTAGCGCGGCCACATCTCTTCAACCATAATCCGACTATGGCCGGAACCGAAGAGATGCACCATTCGTCCTGCCAGTATTGTTTTGGCAAACCAGGCGGCGGCCTCCTGAATTTTTTGCTCTTGTTTTTCGACCGCTTCAGCCAGCTGCCGGCAACGGTCCAGATATGTTTTAGTTAAACTCATGTAAAAAGAATTGAATTATTGAAGGATTACCCGCCATCGCCCCCCGGCTATGACGGGATAAAAAGGATTGAAGAACGGGGAAGCATTCAATCCTTCAACCTGCCTGTTACCCGGCGCCCTTCATAGCAAATACCCCGGCGCCAACGGCTCCCGAATAATCTCCGAGTTCCGCCCGCACAATCGGGGTTTTAAAGCCGCCGGGGCGCCATTCGTAGACATCCATAAAATCATTGAGCGGATCAAAGAGCGCGTCACCGGCTTTGGTAATACCGCCACCGATAATTACAATGTCGGGAGAGAAGGCATTGATCAGGGAGACGATGCCGCGCGTCAACTGCTGTAGCGAACGCAGCCAGATGAGGGTCGCAAAGGTATCGCCAGCCCGATAAGCTTCCACCAGATCTTTCGTCGACTGATACCGGCCGTAACTACGCTCCTTAACGGTGGTTTCGCCAATGGCGTTTTCCAGGGTGCCCGGCGTTCCGACGATACTGCGCACGCGGTTATTGGAAACGGATATATGCCCGAAATGACCGGCCCGGCCTTTATTGCCCTGCAGCAACTTGCCCTCATAGATAACGCCGCCGCCGACGCCGGTGCCCAGCGTAAGCAGGATGATGCTATCGTAGCCCTTTCCGGATCCCATCTGGCTTTCTGCCATGAGGGCGGCGTGGGCGTCATTGAGTACTTTGGTTTCCATGCCGAGGAATTCAGACCAGTGGAATTCCTCGATGCCCTCCAGTTTATTAGGCAGGTGAGCGATAAAAGAGTTATCCTCACTAGCTAGTCCGGGAGCAGAGATCCCGATCTTATCAATTTTCCCACCGGTTTTCTCCTGAAAACTGTGGAACAGATCCCTAACCCCCTGCTTCCAGGGTTGGTTGCCTTCATGATCACGGGTAGAGTCGGAACATTCCTCCAGCGTCTTACACTGCTCATCGAGCAGCACTGCTTTGATATTGGTACCGCCCAGATCGATACCCAGTGTATATTTTTCTGACATGAATAGATGGGATTGATTTTAGTTTTAAAAAATTGATACCAGCGAAACTTAACCCTTCCTAAAACACCACTGCTGTGGGCAAACTTATGCGCCGTCTCAATAAATTATCGCCCGGAATCAGAAGATCATTTTAGCGTTCTATTCCCTCGCTTACGGACCAGCCGCCGTCAACGGCCAGCACCTGCGCGGTGACGAAGCAGGCCTGATCGCTAAGTAGAAAACAGGCGGCGCCGTCCAGGTCCGCGGGCGTGCCGATACGTCCGCCGTCCAGCGGCTGCTTACGGCTTCCAAAAGCTACGATTTCGGGGTCTTCCATTGCCCGCCGGGCCATAGGTGTATCGGTCAGCGCCGGCGCCAGTACATTGACGCGGATATTGTCCGGCGCGTAATAGGCGGCAATCGATTTTGAAAAACCGATGATCGCCGACTTTGCCGTCGCATAAGCGTGTGTAGAAAAAAAACGGGAGGAAGGAGAAAAGCCCAATACCGACCCGAGATTGAGTATAGCGCCGCCGCGTTCTGCCTGCCGCCAGTAGCGGATCACCGCGCGATTCGACAGCATAAGGGAGCTCAGGTTGAGTTCCAGCGTTTTATTCCAGCCATCCAGGGTGCATTCGTGCAGGGGGCCGTCGCCCCATTTGCGGCCGCTGCCGCCGGCGATGTGATAAAGTGCGTCGACGGTTCCAAATTGCGCTGCGCAGCGATCAACCGCTGCTTCCGCCGTTTGCTCCTCGCGGGCATCTCCTTGCAAGACACTTGCCTGCGCGCCGAGTATTTTTTCAGCCCGGCGACACCCTTCCGCATCAGGACCAACGCTCAGCACCCGGGCGCCCTCTCCGATAAAAGCCTTCGCAGCCGACAGGCCGATTCCGCTCGTGCCTCCGATAATCACTATGCATTTGCCCGACAGCATCCTTTCCGCAATTTTGTTTTGTCGGACGGCAAGATAACAAACGGATAGGAAAAATTCCTGTAAAAGGGAAGTTTGAGCGCAAATCGAAAAAGGTTTTAGGAATAGACTGTTGTTTTTTTAACATCCCGAACACCACTGTATACAGTGCCTGTCCTGGGAATCAGCTCTACCCGCCGGCTAAGCTCATTGATCTCTTTGCCTCGAACTACTCTTAACCGGAAGGTAACCAAGACTCACCAGGAAGCGGTCGGTGGCATCCAGCGTTTGACGGTAGTGCTCCGGGCTACGGTTGCGATTGAAAAAACCGTGTCCCCGACCCTCGTACAATTTAAGCTCACAGCGGCTGCCCACCAATTTCATCTTTTGACAATAGGATTCTGCCGTTTTAACCGGAATAAGGGAATCTTCCGTTCCGAGAAAAATAATCGTCGGGGGTGTGCCTGGACGAATATTGTGCAGGGGTGAAATTTCGCGAAAGCGAGCCTCCCCTCCCACCCGCTCGTAACCGTAACCTTCCGGGCCATTATCAATTACCGGGTTGAACAATACGAGCGCATTTGGACGTGGAGAGATTTTCCTGGATTCCCCGGGTTCAACCTCACTTTCAATAGTGGCGGCGGCGGCCGCCAGGTGACCGCCTGCCGATCCTCCGCTGCCTGCTATCCGGTCTGGATCAATACCCAGTGGTGCGGCGTGCTGCCGCAAAAAACGGATGGCCGACCTGGCATCCCTTACTGCGTCGAAGGGAGTCGTTCCGTGGCGGCTTTCTACCCGGTAATCGGCAAGTACGGCAACCATGCCCCGGCGGGCGAAGTGGCGCGCCTGAGGAGTAAACTGGGTGATAGCTCCACCGCGCCAGCCCCCACCAAAGAAAAAAATAATAGCCGGATAGGGTTCATCTTTTTCAGCAGACGGCGGATAATAAAGACGAAGCGTAAGAAGTACAGAATCAATTTCCTTATAATTGACTTCTTTGAAAACCATCCCTTTCTCGTCCGTTTTTTGAATCAGCGATAAGGGTTGGCGACTGCAGGAGAGAAAAAGGAATAGTACAAGCAGTGAAAAGAAAAAGGAATTTCGCATAACCCGGGGTATATTTGATCAGCTTTACACGCTCCTCTATTGTCCTGCCTTGTCCTGCTGCTGCTCGATCAGCTCTATATTCTGCTGTGCCGAAAGCAACATCGAGTCAATATTAACCCCTTTTGCCTTCCAGTACTTATAGAAATAGTCGATTTGCTGTTCTACGTTGAGCGGGGCGCCCGTGAGCTTTCGATAGTAAGAGACAAGCACAATGCTCGACATATCATCCGGATGCAGGACGCCACGCTTGATAAAGTGAAACCGCAAGGGGGAGGCATCCCATAAACTCCAAACATTCCGCACCCAGGTGCCAAAGCCGTGATGAAGGGTTTCCCGTACTTCATCCGGCGGAAGACAAGCGATATAGCGCTGCTGATAGGGATTGAGTACCTCATCAAGTTTGGAAAGCGCCTCCGAAAGTGTGGCCGGCACTTCTTCTTCGGGTACTTCCATCGGCAGGCTATCGGATTCCCGGAAGGCCGGATGGTCTTCTAATTCATCACAGGGGATATCGTAAGCGCTAGCGCTTTGCGCGAAAATGGTATTGACCTGCCAGGAGAGCAAAGGCAGCAAAAGAAAGGATTTCCAATATCTCAACATCTCGTCTTTTTTGGCGAAGATAAAATAAAGCAACACTTTTTTAAAACGAACGGCGAGGGGGAATATTGGGCAGCCGGCAGTTGGCATCCGGCCCGGCGGCGTGTTTCTCCAGTACCTGACAGAGGGTAGGCGCCAATCGTTTGGCTCTTCGCTGTTCGCAGGCTACCTCGGCATGTCGTTGGCATAACCCCGGCGTGCTTTGCGCCGCTTCGAACAGCTAACAGCGAGAAGCTACCGCTTCGGTATAAACTGCCGCAGATAGTCATGGCTCTGCCGCAGCGAAGCTTTCCGGTCTTCGATCGTATCCTCGTAAGCGCGGTCTTCAACTTCCACGCAGATGGGGCCCCGGTAGCCGCTGTCCCCCAAAACGGAGACGAATTTGCCCCAGTCGACTTCTCCCAGGCCGGGCAGCTTGGGCGAGTGGAATTCAAGGGGATGCGCCATGATGCCGACCTCGTTGAGGCGATGGCGGTCCAGACGCACGTCCTTGGCATGGGCGTGGAAAATCTTGTCTTTAAAATCCCGCATGGGCTGCAGGTAGTCCATCATCTGCCAGATCATATGGGAGGGGTCGTAATTGAGGCCGAAGTGATCGCTGGGGATGGCCTCGAACATGCGGCGCCATATTTTGGGCGTGGTGGCCAGGTTTTTCCCGCCCGGCCATTCGTCGGCGGTAAAGGCCATCGGGCAGTTTTCAATGCCGACGCGCACGCCCTGATCTTCGGCGTAGCGGATGATCGGCGTCCAGGTATCGACAAAACGGGGCCAGTTGTCTTCAACCGATTTGCGCCAGTCGCGACCGATAAAGCTGTTCATCTGATTAACGCTCAGCAGAGCGGCAGCGCGGATGACCTTTTTAATATGTTCGGCGTAAACTTTGGCCTCCTCCTTGTCGGGGGTCAACGGGTTGGGATAGTATCCCAGGCCGCTGATGCTCACGCCCGTAGCCGAGAGCAGCTCATTAACTTCTTTTGCTTTTTGTTCATTAAAATCCGTCACGTCGATATGCGTAACCCCAGCGTAGCGGCGTTCCGCTTTGCCTATAGGCCAGCACATGACCTCTACGCAGTCGTAGCCGGTCTCGGCGGCGAATTCCAGAACTTCTTTCAGGGACAGATCGGGTAAGATGGCGGTGACAAAACCGAGTTTCATAGTGATGGAAGTGTTTGTGTTTAGTATTTAGAGTTTGACCCATTTCTCCTCCTGATGACTCTTCAGGATCGCCTCGCAGAGCAGCACCTCTTTATGTCCTTCCTCAAAGGTCGGGTAAGGCGCGCCGTCCGTTTTTCCGGAGATGCGATCGTAGAAGGCATGAAAGCACTGCACGAAGGTGTCGGGGAAGCCCATATTGTGACCGCCCGGATAGGGGGCATAGGGCCGGGCGAAATCGCCGAGCAGGCCCGGATCGCGCAGCAGGGAACCGTTAGCTGCATCGCGGCGGCCGATCCAGAGTTCGTTAGGCGATTCGCTGTTCCAGGCCAGGGCTTGTTTGGCGCCGGCGATTTCGTAGCGCAGGCAGTTCTTGCGCCCGGCAGTCATCTGGGAGACCCACAGTACGCCGTGGCCGCCGCCCCGAAAGCGGAACATCACGGCGCCGGCATCTTCCGTATCGATATCGATAGTTTCCAGCTCCTGCTGTTGCTGTTGCTTGCCGCTAAAGGTTTCCACCTCTCCCTTCGGACGGCGGCGGGTTTTGTGCACCGTTTTCAGATCGGCGAATACCGATTCTACTTCCAGTCCGGTAACGGAGATAATCAGGTCCATCCAGTGGGTGCCGATATCGGCGATGGCTCTCAGGGCGCCCCCCTGATCGGCCAGAACCCGCCAGTTGTAGTCGGTATCGTACAGCAACCAGTCCTGCACGTAGCTGCCCATCACGGAGTGGATAGTCCCAATTTCGTCTTTGGCAATGCGGTCGCGGGCTTCCAGGTTGAGCGGATAGAAGCGGATGTTGTAACAGACACCGGCATGGAGACCTGATTTTTCGGCCAGCTCGACGAGTTCGGTCGTCTCTTCACTATCCATCGCCAGCGGTTTTTCACACATCACGTGCTTGCCGGCCTGCAGGGCCCGCTTAGCCATTTTGAAGTGCAGGTAATTGGGTACGGCCAGGTGCACCACGTCTACCGAATCGTCATTTAACATAGCGGCAAAGCTGGCGTAATCTTTGGGTAAATTCAGGCGGTCTTTTGCCTGTTTGGACTCTTCGTGGTCGGCGCCTACGACGCCGGTCACCGTTACGCCCAGGCGCTTCAGCGCTTCGACGTGCACCGGTCCAATAAAGCCGGCTCCGGCTACGGCTGTCTTGATGTTGTACATGCTTAACGTTTTGGGTTGATGATGTAAATGTTGTTCTTTAACGAGAGGGGGATGTTGCCTTCTTGCAGTTGGTGAAAAAGGAGGTTTTCTCGCTATCGCTCGGAAAGGGAAGGATGTTTGTCTCGCTTCGCTCGACAAAGGGGGATGTTCGCCTCCCTGCGGTCGGCGAAAAGGACCGTTCTTTTCACCTTCTGATTTGCCAGAACTTTCCCCGGCTCTTCATGACTTCTTATGACTTCCCTCCTGACTTGCCCCGCTTTTCACCCAAATCTTTCCTTCGCCGCCTCCACAATCGCCTGCGTTGCGGTGGCCCCGATGCGGGTAACACCCAGCGCCTGTACGCGCAGCACGTCATCGAGCGTTCGCACGCCGCCGGCGGCTTTGACCTGCACTTCCTGCGGGCAGTGCTCGCGCATGAGTTTCAGGTCGTGCTCGGTGGCCCCTTTATAGCTGTATTTCCCGTCAGGGCCTTTTACCATACCGTAGCCGGTGGAGGTTTTTACGAAATCGACTTTCAGCTCGCTGCAGATTTTACAGAGCTTGATCTTGTAATGGTCTTCGGGCAGGAAGTCGTTTTCAAAAATCACTTTAAGGGCGGTATCGAAGCCCCGGCAGGCATCCAGAATATCGGCAATTTCGTCGCGTACGTAGTCGTAATCCTGGCTCAGCACCTTACCGATGTTGACGACCATATCGATTTCGGTGGCGCCGTCGCGGATGGCGTTGGCGGTTTCCACCACTTTGATATTGGTCGTGCTGTTACCGTGAGGAAATCCTATGACGGTGCCGACCAGCACGTCGGAACCTTCCAGTTCCTCTCTGGCCATTCCAACGGCATAAGGTTTGATGCATACCGAAGCAGCATCGTACTTCCGCGCCAGTCGACACCCTTCCCGCAGCTCCTCATCGGTCATAGTCGGGTGAAGCAGGGAGTGGTCGATCATTTTGGCGATTTCTTTGACTTTGTTCATGTTATATTATTGGTTAATATTTCTTGGTGCGTACGTTTACGAAACCTCGGAGGTTTCGTAAACGTTATCTCTTCATTTTCAGGACCCAGGCGTATTCGGACAGCTCCTGAGCTTCCGCCGGCAGGTCGATGACCACCGCATCCGCATCCGTGCGCCAGCTGAGATCGCCGTCATAACCCAAAAGCCGGATCGTGCTGCCCTCAGCGGGCTGCACCTGCTGCAGCCGGACGGTTTCGCCCGGCCATTCCGACAGCATAGCATAAATAAATTCGCCGTCTTTGCTTACCGTGAAATACACCGCCTCCCCTTCTTTAAAGGGCTGCATACGCTCGGTAGCGAAAATGGCCTCTCCGTTAGTGTCCAGCCAGTCACCCATAGCGGCCAGACGTTCCACGCTGGGTTCCGGAATGAGGCCTTCGGGGGTGGGGCCTATATTCAGCAGGTAGTTACCTCCTTTGGCCGCTACATCGATGAGGTTGTGAATCAGCACTTCGGCCGACTTCCAGTTGTCATCGTACTTTTTATACCCCCAGGAGTCGTTCATCGTCATGCAGGATTCCCAGTCGTAGGTGGAGGTGGTCTCCAGAATCTCCTGTTCGGGGGTACCGAAGTCGCCGGCGTAAGCCTGATCATCGCGGTTCATTCCCTGCATGCCCTGGCGGCCTTTGTCCACCCGGTTATTGATAATGATGTCGGGTTTCATGCTGCGGATGAACTGGTACATCTCCAGACCGTGCTCGTGGGTCCACTCGGGAATCCATTCGCCGTCGAACCAGAGCACCGCGGGATCGTAATTCATAACCAGCTCGCGCACCTGCGGTTTGAGGTAATTTTCGACATACTGGTCGAAGTTGGGATTCTTTTTATCCTGGGTATTGTAGTCCGGGTAATGCGGCGCCTGCGCATCGGGATGATGCCAGTCCATGATAGAGTGGTAAAAGCCCAGCTCGACGCCGTATTTGTCACATGCGGCCTTCAGCTCCGCCAGCAGGTCCTTCCCGATAGCGGCGAAATCTACTGCATCGTATTCTGAAACTTCGGAATCCCAGAGGCAGAAGCCGTCGTGGTGTTTGGAGGTAATGATGATGTAACGCATACCGGCATCCTTCGCGATGCGCACCCACTCATCGGCATCATATTCGGTGGGGTTGAACCGCCGGGAGAATTTTTCGTATTCCTCCACCGGAATATCCGCTCTGTCCATGATCCACTCGCCAATACCTTCGATGCGCTCGCCTTTGTATACACCCGCAGGCACTGCGTAAGGGCCCCAGTGGATAAACATGCCGAAGGTGGCGTCGCGCCACCACTCCATTCGCTCGTCAAAGGCTTCTTCGGATTCTTCCAGGTAGTTGACCGCCGGAGCCGTCGCTTCTTCAGCATTTTCCGCGGATTGATTGCCTTGGCAGGATACGATGAAGATGGATATCATTACGGGAAAAAGTAACAAATGGATCTTCATGGTGGGATGTGTTTTTTGATAGAATGGTTTTCTCCCGAAAGACGGGGAGTATTCTATTTTTCCTTACAGTAAATCCTCCTCACTTCGCCTCTCTGTTCTCTGTCTGCGGAACAGGCTCGGCTTCGGTTTCCGACCGCTTTTTTCGTGACTTACGCGAAAAGATATTCAGCGTCTCGATGAAAGCGGAAAAAGCCATAGCAGAATAAATGTATCCTTTAGGTACGTGGGCGCCAAATCCTTCGGCGATCAATGTCGTGCCGATCAGCAACAAGAAGCCCAGGGCCAGCATGACGATGGTCGGATTGCGATTGATAAACTCGGAAAGCGGTTTGGCAGCCAATAGCATAGCTAAGACAGCAGTAATAACGGCAACTACCATGATCGGGATATGTTCCGTCATGCCCACTGCCGTAATGATACTGTCTATTGAGAATACCAGGTCCAGTACCAGGATTTGCCCGATGGCGGCGGCAAAGCTGAGGCTAGCCTTTTGGGGCTCAAACATATCCGGTTCCGGTTCCGGATCGACATTGTGGTGAATCTCCTTGGTCGCTTTCCAGACGAGGAAGAGGCCCCCGGCAATCAGGATCAGGTCGCGCCAGGAAAATGCGTGATCAAAGAGTTCGAAAACAGGACTCGTCAGCTGGACGATATAGGCTACTGTTCCAAGCAGCGCCAGGCGCAGGATCAAGGCTCCACCGATGCCCATACGACGGCCCCTCTGACGCTGATCCTCGGGCAACTTATTAGTCAGAATAGAGATGAAAACCAGGTTATCGATCCCCAACACAACTTCCATCGCAATAAGCGCCGCCAGCGCCGCCCAGGTGGAGGGTTGGGAAAAGAGTTCGATCAGATTCTCCATGAAAAGTTTTGCTTTTTTATGGTAAAGTAGTTTGGATACGGATGTTCATGGCTTGATGGTGGGGAAGAGATCTAAAAAATCACTCACCCCGGACGTTTTCCGTCTGCCAAGCTAAGGAACCTGCTCTTTCCCCTTTTCAAGCGGACCGTTAAGGTTTCTCATCTCTCTTCCGATTTCCTATTTCCGACTTCCTATTTCCGACTTCCGACTTCCATTTACCCACAGCTCCAGCTCCGCCAGCCGGCCCTTTGGCTCTACGGACCACTGCAGTCCCTCCGGGGCATCGATCTCTACCCAGAGGTGATTGCCGCGATCCTCCCATTCGATATGGATGGGGCCCATGGGATGTGGTACGACACCCCGCGCCCAGCTGACCTCATCGACCTGGGGCGCGATGACAACCCGTTCCGGATCGGCCGGCGCAGGCCAGCCGAGGTTAACGCCCAGCACCTGCGTGGTCAGGTAGTAGGTCGGCGCGGCGCTCCAGGCGTGGCTGAGCGTACCGATGCCTTCCGAGCCGAAGTTTTCCCAGGCGGTATCTTCGTGCTGATAGACCATGGGGCTCCAGTATTGGCGGATGAAGCGCTCAGCAACACCGGGCATGCCTTTTTTATAAAGGGCGCCCATGAGGTAAAATCCGCCGTAGGGCGTGGTCATACGACGGCGGTTGACATCGCCGATGTCTTTTAAAACTTCCCCAACATAAGGAAAAATCCGGGCTTCCTGTTCCTCATCGGTGATGCCGGCCAGGTAGGGCCACACAGAGGAGATGGGATAATAGTGGTCTATGCGTTCACCATCTTTAATACCGTCGGCGTACAGTCCGCGTTCGGGGTTCCAGAAGTGATCACGGATTTCTTCTTTCAGTAGGCTGTAAAAGCTCTTGTACTGTTTCACCTGATCCGGCTTTTCCAGTTTTGTCGCCAGGCGTTCCATCAACTGACAATAACGCGCCATGATAGCGTGGTAAGCTGTATTCTCCACATCACTTTTCTGAATCTGCGTCCACTCGATAAATACGCGATCACTGCGGACCAGTCCCCGTTCGTTGCGCTCGCTCATCAGTCGGCGGATGAGGCGGTCGTAATTGGGAAACAGCTTTTTGGCGAAAGCCAGATCGCCCGTCCGGTCCACATACCAGCTCAGCGCTTCCAGGGTGAGCAGGGGATAATCTTCCAGTAATCCGATCTCGAAAGGATAACGCGGCACCTGCGGGTCAAACACATCGGCGTACATATCCTGGAAGAGTTCCAGGCTACGCTTAATCAGCCGCAGGTCGGTACTGCCGGCCAGGGTGACGCCCATCTGCGGCAGCATGTCGCCGGCGTAGAGGCCGCGTTCGCGAAACGGCGTATCGGTATAGGAGTCTTCGGCGCAGACGCGCAGGGTGCGCCAGCCTATCTCCCAGAGGGTGTTGAACAGTGGATCGGAGCATTCGAATTGACCGACCTGATCAAAGGGGTAGACCTGGTGCACCACGCGTACCGATTTGATGCGCACCGGACCCGTGTTTTTGCGAATATTCACCTGCAAGTAGCGCAGTCCGTATGGTTTAAGCGTCTCCATGCGTCCCGGTCCACCTGCGGTCACGTGACGCGTAGCCATATACAGGCCCACCCGCTTCATGACATTGACCTGCTTGCCGATCAGGTCTTCGGTGAAGCCTACATCGAGTACCGTACCCGCCGGGGCTTCGTACTCAATCACAATGCGCCCCAGTTTTTTGTAGCGGAAGTCGTAGACGAGGGCCGTTCCTTCGGTATTCTCCACCATAATATCATCCAACTGCCAGGGCTGATGTTCCTGCTGCTCGCCCAGATAGCGCCAGGCCATTTCAAAGGCCGGATTCTGTGCATCTTCATCGCGATGGTGATCCTTCCAGGCAGCGGAAAGGCCCTCCGGCAACTCCTCTGGCGAGAAGGGAACTTCCAACGCGTTGACCTTATCCTCTTCTTCAGGCGTAAAAGGACCTGCCGTACGGAATACCGTTGCGCTGTTCTTTTCCTTGTCCGGCGACAGGATCAGCCCGGCCTCCCTGGGCAGCGCCAGGAAGAAATCCCACTTGCCCCAGAAGGAGTTGCGCTTGACGAAGAAGTAATTCCAGCCCTCCTGCAGGTCGAGGGTGGCCCGCTGGCGATGGGGCAACTCGGGGCCGGCCTCCTGCTGCTGGATGGGACCTTCCCCGTTCAAATAGTGATTGCCCCACCAGATACCCATCTCCACCTGTTGCGCACGGGGTGAGTAGATGTAGGTGTAGCCGAACAAGGGATAATCGCGACGGTATTCGGTGCGTGTGGTATCTGTCGTTTTCACCCGGAAGGAGATAATCTCCTCTTCATTTTTCAAAGTATATTTTCCCAGCAATCGGCGCGGCCGGCATACTTCCTGGGTGAGATGAGGGATATTGCGGGGCTCCAGTTCTCCCCAGGCCTCCTGATATTTTATCGCAACGGGTTTGTCCCAGCCGGAATCGTCGAAGCCGGGATATTCCCAGCGCAGGATCGCGGCGTCTTTGCGGGCGTCGTAGATCTCCATCGGGCCGGTGGCGAAGGTCATCTTGGGCGCCTGGGCGTTGTAGCCATCGACGCGGTGGCAGCGCCAGTTGCCGGGGGTGATCAGGTCTTGACCTGCTATTGCTCCCCAGGCGATGAAGGCCGCCGGCTGCCGCCGGAGCTGGAAGGTGTGTGTACCGTTCGAGACGACCTTTACACCGATCACATTCCGGCCCTCCTGTAGCCAGGGACGCAGATCATAGGTGTCGTACACCGGGTGATCGGGATAGAAGCGCGCCGGCCCGAAGTTGACGACCTCACCGTTGACGAGCAGGTGGTAGCGGGAATCGGCAAAGAGGTGAAAAAAGGCCTCCTCCGGGACTTTCTCCAGCTCGAGGGTGTACCGGAAATAAGCGACCTGGAAGCGGCCGTAGGAGTCGGTATCGGGCCAGACGTATTGGGCCTGGTTCTGGGCGGTTGAAAAAAGAGAAAAAATAAGGATTGTGAAAAATAGCAGTAGGCTTCTTCTCATGGCAGGTAGATTTACTTAGCGGTAAGATAAAAAGTAGAGGAATAGCGCCTATCCTTTTCCATCCTGGCCGGCATAACTTAAGTAAAAAGGTCTTCTATACATCTGAAAATTGACTATAACTCTAATTCTTGGTTTACTCCGAAAAAGTGTTTTTTATTACACAGAGGTGTCACGGAAATTTGAAATTCAATAGGTTAACTCTGTGTTTCTCTGTGACTTCTCCGTGTATCTCTGTGTAATTCTACTTTTCAGAGTGAACTCAATTCTGTTTTGACCCGATGAGATAAGGAGACCGGGGGGAATTCAGCTTTTCCCTGTTCCGATTTCCCCTTACCTCACCCAACCTTTCGACTACGGATGAAGGTCTACTCTAAATAGAACATTTGTAATAATATGAACCCGAACATACAGAGCGTCTCACAATAGCTATGACTTTATGAAAAACCTCCTCTTTTCTCTTCTGATTACATTGATTAGCCTTTCGGCAAATGCGCAGAACGGACGCAACTTCAAACTGGTGCTGTCCGGCGGGATGTACGGATTCAATACCGAGTCCCCCTATCTGTTTTGAGACTTCACCTGTTTTGAAGGCTGCACGCCGAGAGAAACGGAAACAGCGTTGTCTTTTTCGTTTGGGCTGATGGGTAAGCTGCCGGTTTCCAGAAAAATAGCCGTTTCTGTGGGGCTGGAATATCTGAATGGCCGGTATACCGAAAAAGGAGAATTTTCTTTTTGGGGTGGTCAATATACGCTGGAAAGAGGCAATCATTTCTTCAGGGCTCCGCTCAGGGTTCATTATCGACTCTTTAAGCCTTCCGAAGAAGGCTTCCGGGTTTCGCCCGAAGTGGGTATCGTTCCCCAGTACTTTAGCCGGACCAGATTCTCCGAACCTTTCTCCAGCAGCAGCGATGAGTTTTTCAGAAAATTCGGTCTGAGTATCGATGCGGGAATAGGGATACAAAAACCGCTGAGCGAAGCCGTCACCGTCGAATTTGTCCCCTATTTTTCCTATTCCCTGACCGACTACGGCCTACAGGACGAGTCCTTTTTCAAAAATGAGCTCGATAGTTTTATACCTTTCTTTGCCGGATTGCAGTTACGCGTGGGGTGGATCTTGCCGTGAATTTATTACGTCGCCGCGATGCGGCTGTATTGTGTCCCCCCTCCTTCCTTTAAAGCCGTCTCATAATTCACCTCACCGGAAAGGCCACGAAGGGACGCAAAGAAAGAAGCGCTTTGCGTTTCCCTGCCTTGCCGGTCCCAAGACTCCGGTGGAGTTCCGCGGACTTCTTCGGAGCCGGCAGGCTTAGCCCGGATTATTCATGGGGTCTTCGTCATGAGAGGCCAAAGTGGTTGCCAGGCTTGGGCTCCCGCACGAATGAGGCGCGCAGCCGTATCCCCAGATACGGTGAGCACCGAATGAGGAGGACGCCCAAGAATGGCGGGCAATTTGGCATCGTAATAGATGAATCCATGAATAATCCGGGTTAGCGCACTCAGCGCCTCTGTGTGCGGCTCCCCGGCAGCGCGGCTGCAGGATTGCTTAGTGCTTCGGGCACTAGCGAGAGGCAACTTTTCGCTTGCGCGAAAAGACACTTCTGAAATCCACGCAAAGGCGCAGAGAGCGCAAAGCAAACAACATGGCTTATGAATCTTTGCTCCCCCACGCTAGAGAAATCGCATTTATTCCACAGTTTCTTTTGATATGCGACCTCTCCGAGGTCCTAAAGCACCTTAGTGAAAATTTCGGAACCGCAGAACATTTACCTGACCATCCGAAGGATGGGCAGGGAGGAACAGAAGAACTGTAGAACCGCAGAAGCAGACCCCGACAGAAGACATGGTTAATCAGTACCCCGAACGACAAGTCCCCCTCCGATCAAGCTGATTCATCAGGCCAGCACCTTCTCAACCACCTTCCCGTGCACATCCGTCAGGCGGAAGTCGCGGCCCTGGAAGTGGTAGGTGAGTTGCTCGTGATCCAGTCCGAGGCAGTGCAGCAGCGTAGCCTGCAGGTCGTGTACGTGTACGCGGTCGCGGATGCCGGCGTAGCCGATCGCGTCGGTTTCGCCGTAGGTCATACCAGGTTTGAAGCCCCCGCCGGCCACCCACATGGTGAAGGCCTCGTTGTTGTGGTCGCGGCCGATGAAGGGGTTATCGTTGCCGGTTCGGTTTTCCATCATGGGGGTGCGGCCGAATTCGCCGCCCCAGACGACGAGCGTCTCTTCCAGTAAGCCCCGCTGTTTGAGGTCTTTGATCAGAGCGGTCATGGGCTGGTCCACTTCCCGGCAGCGGTCGATGAAGCCGGCGTTCAGCGCTTCGGAAGCGGCGGCGCCGTGGGAATCCCAGCCCCAGTGGAAGAGCTGGATGAAGCGCACGCCCCGTTCGGCCAGGCGCCGCGCCAGCAGGCAGTTGTTTGCGAAGGAAGCCTCACCGGGCTGCGTGCCGTATAGCTGATGGATATAATCAGGCTCGCGGGAGATGTCCATAGCTTCCGGCACCGACATTTGCATGCGGAAGGCCATCTCGTACTGCTTGATGCGGGTGAGGATTTCGGGATCGCCTGCTTCCTGGTATTCCTGTTCGTTGATCTGGTTGATGGCCTCGATGCTCTTGCGGCGCAGCTTGCGGTCGACGCCGTGGGGGTCCGACAGGTAGAGCACCGGATCGCCCTGGGAGCGACACTGTACACCCTGGTAGACCGTGGGCAGGAAGCCGCTGCCCCATACGCTCTTCCCGGCGCTGGGCGTCTTGCCGCCCGACACCAATACGATAAAACCGGGCAGGTCGTCGTTTTCGGAGCCCAGCCCGTAGGTCACCCAGGAGCCCATGCTGGGGCGGCCCAGCCGCGGGCTGCCGCTGAACATCAGCAGTTGGGCCGGCGCATGGTTGAATTCGTCGGTGTGCATGGCTTTGAGGAAGCAGACCTCATCGGCGACACTGGAGAAGTACGGCAAGCGGTCGGATACCAGAGCGCCGCTCGCGCCGTGTTGTTTGAATTCCGCCTGGTGGCCCAGCATCTTAGGCTGACCGGTGATGAAGGCGAAGCGCTTGCCTTCCAGCAGGGAGGGCGGGCAGAGCTGATCGTGTAGCTTGTTCAACTCCGGCTTGTAATCGAAGAGCTCAAACTGGCTGGGCGAGCCTGCCATATGCAGGTAGATGATACGCTTGGCGCGGGGGATGTAATGCGGCAATCTGGCCGCATCGACTTCCGTGACCGGGTTGCTGCCCGAAGCGCTGCAGCCGAAGAAGCCCGACAGGGCGATAGCGCCCATTCCTGTCGTACAGGTACGCAGGAAATGGCGGCGGGTCTGATGAGCTAACTTTCTTTGTTCTGCTTCCTGATGGATATTCATGATTTGATATGGATTTTACCGTTTGGTCAAAAAGACATCCAGATTGAGTAAGGCGCTGGCCACGAGGGTCATCGGCTCCTCGATACCGGCTACTTCTTCCGTCATAATCTGTGCAATGGTTTCGGGGCGAGGCGCATTCAGCGACTGTTCCGCTTCCTGATACAGACCGCGCAATGTCACCAGCGTTTCTTCGGAAGGCTCCTGAGCGGTGGCCAGGCGGTAGCCGTAGCGAAGTTGTTCCTCCAGGCCATCGCCTCCCTCCTCCTCCATTCGCTCACCGAGCACTTTGGCGGCTTCCAGAAAGACCGGATCGTTGAGCGTCACCAGTGCCTGCAGCGGCGTGTTGGTGCGTATGCGGCGGCTGACGCAGAATTCGCGGCTGGGGCTGTCGAAGGCGAGCATAGAGGGATAAGGCGCGGTGCGTTTCCAGTAGGTGTAGAGGCCGCGGCGGTAGCGGTCTTCCTCCTTCGTTTCCCAGCGCTGAGCATTATATACCACCTGCCAGACGCCGTCGGGTTGCGGCGGCATCACCCCGGGTCCGCCGATGCTGTCGCGCAGCAGACCGCTGACGGCGAGCGCCTGGTCGCGCACCTGTTCGGCGCTGAGGCGGAAACGGGGACCGTGGGCCAGCAGGCGGTTATAGGGATCCTGTTCCTGCTTTTCGGGGCTTACCCTTGAGGATTGCCGGTAAGTGGCCGACAGGACGATGTTCCGCAGCAACTCCTTCACACTCCATTGATAATCACGGGCGAACTGCCAGGCGAGGTAGTCGAGCAATCCAGGATGGGAGGGCCGTTCGCCCTGGGTGCCGAAATCCTCCAGCGTTTCCACCAGCCCCTGACCGAAGAGCTCCGCCCAGAAGCGGTTGACCATCACGCGGGCCGTCAGCGGATTATCGGGGCTGACCAGCCAGCGGGCCAGGCGCAGGCGATCGGGGTCGCCGCTCTCTTCAACAGGTGGAAACACATCGGGCATATCAGGCGATACCTCCTGACCGTGCACCAGCCAGTTGCCGCGCTTGAAGACGTGGGTGCGGCGGCGCATGCCTTCGCTTTTCGGCTGCATAATGGGCGTATAGTCGGCCTGCCGGCGCAGCTGCCGGAGGCTGTCGCGCAGGGCGCTTAGACGGGCATTCGAGGAGCCACCCTGATATTTTAGCGAAAGCGACCTCAAATACAGCGCTCCTTCCGGCACGCGCCCGGTGCGGTTGAGGAGCTCGAAGACGATATCACCCTGCCCCTTCATGGCTTGCAAGGGAAGGTAAACTTCTCCCCAGCGGCCCTTGGTGGAAGGGGGATTGATAGCGCCCAGCACTTCACCGTCGGGTTTACCGGCATATACAACAAAACGGGCATCCGGACCGTCAGCCCGGTATTGGAGGGTAACGCCCTGCAGATCGCGGGAAGGAATATCTTCAAATTTGATAAAAAAACGCTTCCCGTCGCCGGCCTTCACGGCGTTGCTCCAGTTGCTGACGACCTCGCGGCCGTAGAAGACGACGTTTTCGAAATCGTCGGCATCCTGCACCATCAGCGTAGGGAATAAGGCCTGTTCCACTTTTTGCGAAAGCAAAGCTTCCTGATCCATGTCGATTGCCGGATTCAGGGACTGAATGTATTCGATCACCGCTTCCACCCGCTCGGCTTCGGCCGGCTCGTAGGCTTCCAGTAAAGGGGCATCGGCATCATTATCACTGTCGACGGTATTGTTGAAAAAGGCATACACCTCGTAGAATTCCTCCATCCGGATGGGATCGTAAGGATGGCTGTGGCACTGTACGCAGGAGATGGTCGTCGCCTGCCACACCTCGAAGGTCGTATTGACGCGGTCGATGACGGCGGCCACGCGGAATTCTTCGTCGTCGGTGCCGCCCTCGGTATTGGTCATGGTGTTACGGTGGAAGGCGGTGGCGATGAGCTGATCGGCGTTGGGATTGGGCAGCAGGTCACCGGCCAGTTGTTCGATGGTAAACTGATCGAAGGGCATGTCCTGGTTGAAAGCGCTGATGACCCAGTCGCGGTATCGCCAGATGTTGCGGTGGGCATCCTTTTCGTAGCCTTTGGAATCGGCGTAGCGGGCCAGGTCGAGCCACATGGCGGCCCAGCGCTCCCCGAATCGGGGCGAGGCCAGCAGGCGGTCGACGGCGCGCTCATAGGCGCCGGGCTCCGTATCCTTCAGAAAGGCGTCCAGCTCTTCGATGGTGGGCGGCAGGCCGGTCAGGTCCAGGCTCACGCGGCGCAGCAGAACGGCCGGATCGGCAGGGGACTCGGGTTTCAGTCCGGCTTCCGCCAGTCGCCGGTAGACAAAGCGATCGATATCGTTGGCGGCCCAATTATCACCGGCCTCCGGAAGCTCCGGTGCTTCCACCGGGCGGTAGGCCCAGGGCAACTCCCACCCGGCGCCCTCGTCGATCCAGCGGGCGATCAGGTCGATCTCTTCTTTCGAGAGCGGATCGGCTTCCAGCGGCATGCGCATCTCCGGATCGTGGTGGACCAGGCGCTTGTACATTTCGCTGTTGGCGTGATCGCCGGGGATGATGGCGTACACGCCGGAATCGGTGGTATCCAGGGCTTCTTCCCGAAACAGCAGGCTAAAGCCACCGGCTTGTTTGACGCCGCCGTGGCAGGCCAGACAGTTGTCATTGAGGATGGGCCGGACCTGCTCGTTGAAGCTGATCGGCTCGGGCTGGCAGGCGCTGAGAAGCAAACTAATAACCAGCACCGTGAATATAAAAATGAGTTGCGTGAGGTTCATAAAATTAAAATAGGGAAAAATTTTAATACAGGTAGTCTATCAGGGTTTCATTTTGAATCGTTTCCGGCGCCTGAATCTAAGGGGAGCCAATTCCTTCTATTCCACAAAAGTAAGGAGTGTTTTTTGGAAGTCTTTTAACCACTAGTAATTTCGATATCTTCCTCCCGGAGGATATCCTCTGTCTGGTAGAGGGATAATGGTAGAGGGACTTGAATCAGTTGCCAAATGGTTATAGAGCAAAAAGAAATACGGTATAAACCGTTCATCTTCAATCAATGACTCCACCCGATTAACCAGCTCTTTGACCTTTTCGATTAGAAGTTTTACTTTTTCTTCTTTTAGGTCCTTGAAATCCCGGTAATCTGCATCCTGTCGGATATTAAAAAGGCTATTATAAAATTGTCCGAAAGACTTATCTAACTTACCACTGCTGATCAATGCCTTGTTAAATCCAGTCTTTATCCCATTATGAGTGGAAGCTTCATAGTTATTGAGGATAAGATAAGCCGGAGCGATATAGAAACATGCATAATACGTCCGGTTTGCCACCGTATTCCAATGGTTTGTTGCTGCTAATATTTTGGCTTCCTCCAATGATTCTTTGGATCTTTCCATTCGGTAGGTGGCTAATTGTTCTTTGGAATAACTCATTGTTAACTACGGAGAACTGACTAAGATTCCTTGTTCTTCAATATTCTTGTAAATCGATGATTCTTCGTACTTATCCCACTCTGACTTTTCTTCAATGATGGAGGTAATTACTTCCCCGGCGCCCAATTCAATATCATATAAGGCATTCCGGATCAATTCTTCTTTTTCGGAGGTGACTTCTTCATCAGTCAAAATCAGAAAATCTCAATCCGGATCAGCATTGAAATCTCCCCTGGCTCTGGAGCCGAATAAAATGACTTCGGCTGTTTCATCAATTTGATGAATAGCTGCTTTTACAGTTTCTGGTATACGTTCCGTTTTTTCATTTCGCGCTATTTTGGCACTTCTGAAAAGTACGCTAATTATGGGATCAATGCAATTTATACTCGACGTAAATTGGTTTGAGAAATTTCTCAAACCAATTAAGTCGGTATATGCTGACTCGAAGATGGTTTGATTTCTTAAACCATTTCGACGTCAGTATAACTTAAGATATTGTGATGGTGGATATTGTTAATTTGAATGGTAGCTAACGGTGCCGTGTAGCTGTAGTGCGACCGAATGGGAGTGTTTTCGTATAAACCATGTTGGGAGCAGGCCAATCGCTCCATTTTCAATCAACCAAAGTTTCCTTTATCACTCTTTTGACTTCAATGATTTCTTTTTTTGAAAGCTTGGCCAGGGATTTGGTAATTCTTCTTTTATCGATTGTCCGGATTTGATCAATTACAACCCAGTTCTCATTTCCTTGAAAACTAACCTTAACCCTTGTCGGGTAGTTCTTCGATTTTGAAGTTATTGGTGCTATGATAACTGTTCTCAGAGGTCGGTTCATCTCATCCGGTGAGATGATCATACAAGGTCGCGTTTTTCTTATTTCGCTGCCGATAGTTGGATCCAGATTGACGATCACGACCTGGTATTGAGTCAACTTTCTCTTCATTCTTCCAGCAGTTCATCCTCAAAAATGTCATCGATCAGCAATTCGTCATCTCCTCTTTCGTGCATTTCCTCAAAAGCCGACTCCCATCCTTCTCTGGGATGATGCGCTGGCTTAAGAATTAGGTAGCCTTCTTCAAAGATCAATTCTACTTTATCAGTAATCTGATATCGCTCTAAAATGGTCTTTGCCAGTCTGATTCCTTTTGAATTTCCTATTTGAATGATCGGTATTTCCATTGCATTAAATTGTAATTACTTTATAATTACAAATTTGCTGGTTATTTTGTTCCCTGTCAACGAATTGTGAATTTTTTCCGAGCTGACTGTCGTCGGGTTTTCACTATGGCTTGTGCCCAACGGTTGAGCTACGCAGTAGCCGACGAATGGAGGCTATTGGCGTAGCTGCTGTGTTGGTGGCCGTTTTCCATTGATCAAATTTTGTTTATTTGGACCACGTGAATAGTTCTTTTCCCTATTCCGCTGTTAGTTTTTTGACTTCTTCTAAAAAGGCAGGAGTTCTTATGATCTTAACTGGAGGGAATCCTATTTTTTTCAAAATATTGTAATGCTTATCATCCGTCACCAAGAAATTTGCTCGGCCGTTTAAAGCACAATCCACAAATTTGTTGTCATCAGTATCTATAGTAATAATCGACCACTTGAAATATATTTCAATTTTCTCAACATCTGGCGAACTTATCAGTAAATTCGAAATATTTTCCGCCACAATTGCATTCGTCTTTTCTTCAATCTTTTCAACATATTCATTGATGATCTCATTAGAGATCAATAAGCGGATTTTTTCCTTCTAAAAGAGCATCGAATATTGGCCTATACTTGGATTTTCTTCCTATGCTAACTAAAAGACTATTAGTATCTAAAACTACTCGCATTAGGTATCCTGTTCTTCAGATGCCTCTCGGCTATCATCACTAAGCCACTCATCCATTGTCTCATTCGTCCACTTGTTCTCCTCCCAAAGCCTATCCATTTCGTCAGATGCTCTTTCTGCAAAATAGTTGGCAAGTATCCTCCTTATTTCCAGTAATTCCTCTTCCGGTAAGTTCATACTGAATAGCTTCAGGAGCTCTAACTGTAAATTAGTCAGCGGTTTATCTATTGTGGCCATCGATGATTACTTTTTCTTTTTCAAGTATAAGATTTCCAACAACAATTCATAGATCTCAAGAAGTTCCACAAAACTATCGAATTGTCGAAATTTTAAATGTGTAAGTGTTGTCCCATCTATTTCGAGCATATTGCCATGCTAGGTTAGGGTAGGGTAATGGCCACCAACTAACTCAAAGGAATGTCTGCGCCCCTCTCGATACAGATCAACTTCAATTCCGCAGCAGCGCAGACATTTAGCTTCGCTGAGCCCTTCGGGGTTCAGTTGAACGATCCCGGAGCCAGGGGCCAACATCCCTTAGGGAAAGGCTTTATTCCGTCTGCCCACTTTCTCTCGCTCTAATTTACGATTTTCGATGCAAATAGGTTACTATTTCTCATGTCAGTTCCTGGAGAGATGAAGAAGATTTATTGAACCACATTTTCGGAGCATTTTTCAAGCTATTTCCGTAGTTTTATAAGACAGCAGACCCAGGCTTATCGCATGCATTACGATAAAAATTCTTCACCTTTTTCAGCCTTGTCTGCCTGACCAGACGGTGGGCTTCGCCCCTGATGCAGGACGTGTTGCGCCAGATAGCTGCGATCAATGTTGACGGTTTCGAACTCAAAATCGTCGCCGCCACAATGTTCGCATTTATAGGGCTCTTCGGCTAAAAGAGCCCGTAGTATTTGGATAACCGTCCTGACCGTCTGGCCATTTCGTTTCAACTTATTCGGAAGCTGGTCTTTGATCTTCGCGTAAGTGATACCGGCATGCAAGCCATAGTATCGTACCCGTTGGAAGTAACGCGGCGTCTGGTGCTGTAAGAACTTATGCATCGCTATCAACGGCGGCAGATCGCGATATTTCTTTGGGGCTGTTTTTCCTGTTTGTCGCCGGGCGTAATCATTGTATTCAATGCGCACATTCTTGCTACTCGGATCGTAATGGAAGCGTTTATGGCTAATACCAATCCGACAGATATAGCGGCCCAGGTATTCCTCGATCACTTTCGTATCGGCTGTAGGCCATTGGTGATTGACCACTCATCGTTTTTTGAGCAGATCCTTTTCCAAGTCCTCAAAAGAACGGTGATAAGCTACCTCTCCCTTATCCATCAGTTGCTTTAATCCGGCCAGGAAAGTGGCTCGAAAAAGGCCGCATATCTTCCGGAACCTGGCCAATTGCCTCTTTCGCTTCGGCCACTTCCACTTCATCGGCGGCCCCATCTCCAGGCCGCCGAAGGTGACCAGACAATGCACATGTACGTGGTACTTCAGATCAGAGCCCCAGGTGTGCAGCATCCCGATAGCCATCGGGATCATGCCGGGTTTGCCGCCTACATTTTCCACGTAGCGGTCCTTGGCGCCTTTGCCCTTTACCACCCGGATCTGCAGCCGCTACCTGCCCTGTGGAATTCGCAAAGCGAGTTATTCCACAAGGGGCCGTCGATATCCGCCAGTCTCAGGTTCAGCGCTTCGCTCAACCGCAGACCCGTGCTGTATAACAGCATCATATCCCGGGTTATTCATGGATTCTTCGTCGTGAGAAGCCGAAATGGCTGCCAGGCTTGGAGACCCGCCCAGACGGGCAGGCAGGAAGGAGACGCGCAGCCGTATCCATAGATACGGTGAGCATCGACTGACGAGGACGTCCGAGAATGGTGGTCAGTTCGGCTTCGTAACAGATGAATTCATGGATAATCCGGGATAAATACCTGGTGCTTGAAGGTGCCCCCGCAGTTAATGATCTTCTGTATTTCATGACGAGATAGCACCGGCGGCAGACTGCGTTCCTTACGCGGACGCGGGATGTACTGAACGTCCCAGTCCAGCCCCATCACTTCCCGGTAAAACTTATACATCGCCGAGTAATCGCCGTTGATGGTCTGCCACTTCAAGACCTGATTATGACGATATAGAATATATTCTCTAGCTTGTTCCTGCGTGAAGGGACCATTCATTCCATGCTTTTCACGGTAGGCAAAAAACTGACGTAGAGCCTGCCCTGTGGAATTCCCGAAGGGACTATTCCATGGAGCACAACCGTAAGCGCTACGTGTAGACTTGCTGAAGTTCTTCAGCGTAAGGTGAGCATCAAAATCGGATAGGTGTTTTTGATAAGCTTCCATGACGTGTGGTTTTAGTGATTAACGCCTGGAAGTTAAAGTGAAAAACTGCTAAAAGACTGAAAAACAGCAGATTGAGCGGGTAAAATTCGCTAGGGATTGTTCAACGGTTTGCAGCTACCCGAAGGTGGCGATTTCGAAGCACTACACTGTCAACCAAGCAGAACTTTGATAGAAGCACAAAGCTTGATTTAAGCACTGAACCGACACTTTTGGGTAGGTGCTGTTGAACAAAGCTCCTACGGAGCGACTGAAGGCTCCGTCCTTGCTTAATATGCT
>CAZWDL010000003.1:0-117317 GCA_964632995.1 uncultured Saprospiraceae bacterium | reverse complement strand
GGTGGCCGTCGGCGCCCAGGATCTTGAACCAGTCGGCGTTGCGGATGCCGTCGCCGGCGTCAGTGCGGGAAGGGCCGCCGTGGCTGCCGTTGTCCTGCGTGCCGCCGTAGATGTAGTAGAAGGGTTCAGAATCGTCGAGCGCTACTTTGTAGTACTGCGTGATGGGCATATTGTCGATAAAGCGCCAGTTCTCGGCCAGGTCGAAGCTTTCGTAAAGTCCTCCGTCGGTGCCGATCAGGAGATAGTCGGGGTCATCCTTTCGGAAAGCGATGGCGTGGTTGTCGGAGTGTTTGTCTTCTTCCTCCAGGCGGCGGAAGGTCTTGCCGCCGTCGTCCGATACCTGGATGCGCACGTCCATCAGGTAGAGGCGTTCAAATTGGTGAGGGGAAGCGTACAGCTCCTGGTAGTAGTGCGGCCCGGTGGCGCCGGAGACGGCTTCGGAGCGTTTCTCCCAGGAAGCGCCGCGGTCAGTGGAGCGCCACACGCCGCCGGTGGTGCGTTCGAGCTCGATGGCGGCGTAGATGATGTCGGGCTGCTGCGGCGAGATGGCCAGGCCGATCTTGCCCATATCGGAATTGGGCAGGCCGCGCGTCAGCTCCTCCCAGGTTTCGCCGCCGTCCATGCTGCGGTGGATGCCCGAGCCGGGGCCGGTACCCATATAGGCGGCTACGTTGCGGTGGCGCTGCCAGGTAGCGGCGTAGAGGACGTCCGGATCACGGGGATCGATGACGATATCGGTCACGCCGGTCCATTCGTCGTCGCCCAGCGTCTTCCTCCAGGTCATACCGCCGTCGGTTGATTTATACAGGCCTCGTTGGTCGCCTTTATTCCAGAGCGGCCCCTGGGCCGCCACCCAGATGACGTCGGAATTTTCGGGATGGACAATGATTTCGGACAGGTGCTCGGACTCCTTGAGCCCCATATTTTTCCAGGTGCTCCCGCCGTCTGTGCTCTTGTAAATACCGTCGCCGTAGCCGGCATGGCGGCCGCCGACGTTCTCGCCGGTCCCGACCCAGATGATATTCGGATTGTTCGGGTCGATGGTCACGCAGCCGGTGGAGTAGGAGGGCTGGTCGTCGAAGATAGGATCCCAGGTGACGCCGGCGTTTTTGGTCTTCCACACGCCCCCGGAGCCGACGGCCACGTACCAGACGTTGTCGTCCTCGGGGTGGATGGCAATGTCGGCGATGCGGCCGGAGGAGAAGGCCGGTCCGATGCCGCGCAGCTTCAGGCCGCTGAAGGTGGCCTCTTTCATAGGGGATTCGTCCGCCTCCTGAGCCATGAGGGGGAGGCAGGCGAAGCAGAGCAGGGTAAGCAGGTTGATAGCCTTTTTCATACTTTCTCGGATTTTGATATGGTGCTGGTTGCGAATGGAATTAAAGTAAGAAATTTTGAGAAGTCGGATGGAAGTTCGGAAAGAAGAATAAAGGAATTTCCGTCTCGCCCTATTAATCAATTTTTACTATCTTCATTTTTAATCCGGGAATCCGATTTTCATTAAACCCGACCTTTCCCCAACGAGCTCAATTAGTTATTGATCATCCCTGTTTTTCCTAACCAAAGCAACCCCGATGGTTATCAAACGTAGCCTCTTGTTACTGGTCCTGTGGATAGCTTTCCTGCCGAACCCGGGAAATACGCAGGATAACTATTTCAAGTTTGACCGGATCACCACGGAGAGCGGATTGCCACAGGAACACATTTTCTGCATTCTTCAGGATCAGAAGGGATTCCTGTGGCTAGGTACGGAGATGGGGCTGGTGCGCTACGACGGTTATAACTTCCGGGTTTTTCGTCACGATCCGAACGATCCCAACAGCATCAGCAGCAATATTATTAAAGCCATTCACGAAGACCGCTACGGCATGCTGTGGATCGGAACCGACGGCGGGGGACTTTGCGGTTTCGATGCAGAGCAGGAAATATTTACTTGTTTCAAAAATCAACCCGGCAATCCGGGAAGTCTGAGCGGTAACCGGGTATACGCCATTAATGAAGATGTAACCGGAGTGCTTTGGGTAGGCACGCTTGGGAATGGGCTGAACAAACTGGTTTTTGACAACAATCGCGCGGAGCCGGTCATTACCCGCTATCAGTACGATCCCGATAATCCAGAGAGCCTGGCTGACGACAGCATCTGGACCATGCTCATCGACAAGGCCAACCGCTTGTGGATCGGAACCATCACCGGAGGACTAAACCGCCTGGACCTGTCGAAGGAGGCTTCGGGTGAGGTGCAGTTTGAACAATTCAAATATGACCCCGCCGACCACAACAGCCTCAGCAGCAATTCTATTAAATCGATTTACGAAGATGCAAACGCAACACTCTGGGTAGGTACGGAGTTCCGGGGCTTGAACCGCTTCGACGAATCCACCGGCGACTTTACCCGCTACGAGGCCGATGCCGGGGAGCCGTACAGCATCAGTCATAATTACGTCAACGCTATTCTGGAAGACCATTCAGGCAACTTCTGGGTTGCCACCAACGGAGGCGGCGTCAACCTGCTGGACAGAGAGAGCGGCCGCTTTACGGTGTACCGGCACTCGGCTCGCGATCCTTACAGCCTGAACGGCAACCTTGTCAACACCGTCTATCAGGATCGCAGCGGCATCATCTGGTTCGGCATGGTCAACCACGGCCTCAACCTGATCGACCCCGAAAAGCAGCTCATCAAGCACTACTATTCGATCGAAGGAAAACCCGGCAGCCTCACCGGTAATCTGGTCAAATCGATCGTGGAGGACAGCCGGGGAAATATCTGGATCGGCACCTACGGCGGCGGGCTGAATCAGTTCGATCCGGAGAGTAGGACTTTCCAGCCGTTTGCGCCGGGACCGGGAAATAAAAACAGGGGTGCTATCAAAAACGTGCAGACTATCTTCGAAGACAGCCGGGGCGATTTCTGGATCGGCACCGACGGCGGCGGCTTGTACCTGTTCGACCGCGATAAGCACCAGTTCACCTCCTTCAACCCGCCGCCCTCCGTCAATTCCAGCTTGTCATTTCACAGCGTCTGGACCATCTGCGAAGATATCCGGGGCGACTTGTGGATCGGCACGGCCGACGGCGGCCTGAACCGCTACGACCGGGAGGCGGGCGTCTTCCGAAATTACCACGACAATCCGGACGACCCCAATACCATTAACAGCAACGACGTGCGGGTCGTCTTCGAGGACCACCTCGGTATCCTCTGGATCGGCACCTACGGCGGCGGGCTGAACCAGTTCAACCCCGTCAGGAACGAGTTTGTCCACTACAAAAATATTCCCGGCGATACGAGCAGCATCAGCAATGACATCATCACCGATATCTTCGAATCGCCTACCACCAAAGAGCTGTGGATCGGCACCTTCGGCGGCGGCGTCAACCGCTTCGACCGGATATCGCAGGCTTTTGAAACATTCCAGGAAAAAGACGGCCTGTCCAACGACGTCGTTAAAAGTATTGAAGAAGACAGCGAGGGCAACCTCTGGATCAGCACGCTGAAAGGCATCTCCCGTTTCCATCCACAGCGGCGAATGTTTCTCAACTTCACCACCAGTGACGGGCTGCAAGGCGATGCCTTCAATCTCGGCGCCTCCTGTGTTACGAAGGAAGGGGAAATGTATTTCGGCGGCACCAAAGGCTTCAATGTGTTTAATCCTTCCGGCATCGAGAAGCGTGAAGAGGACGCGCCGCCCTGTCTGATTACCGATGTCAAAATTTTCAACCGTTCTATCCGGCCGGGGGAGCCAATCGGTAAGAAGGTGCTGCTGAAAAAGGCGGTGCATGCCGCCGAAGAAATCGTCATTCCCTACCATGTCGATGACTTCGTCTTCGAGTTTGCCGCGCTGGACTTCACCGGCGGCGAAGAGGTCCGCTACGCTTTTAAAATGGAAGGCCAGGATGAAACCTGGCACTATACCGACGCCGAACGCCGCTACGCGCCTTATTCCAACCTGGACCCCGGCGATTACACCTTCAAGGTGAAGGCGACCACCGGCGACGGCTCCTGGAATACCCAGCCTGCTATGTTGCGAGTACAGGTGCTGAACGCTCCCTGGGAAACGGGCTGGGCTTATGCTTTTTATGTTCTGGTGATTCTCGGCCTGACCTGGGCGGCTCGCCACTTCACCCTCTCGCGCTGGAAGTTACTCAACGAGCTCAAGCTGGAGCGCCTGGAACGCAAAAAGATCCGGGAGCTCAATGAGATGAAGCTTCGCTTTTTTACCAACATCTCCCACGAGATCCGCACGCCGCTGACGCTCATCGCCGCGCCGTTGGAATCGCTCATTTCTTCTGACGCCGGCGACCGCGAAACCCGGCAGCATCTGCAGACAATGCGTCGCAACGTCAACCGCCTGCTGCTCCTGGTGAATCAGTTGCTGGAGTTTCGCAAGCAGCAGTCCGGGCACGCCAATGTCAAAGCAGCGAAGGGCGACTTCATCGAATTCACCCAGGAGATCATTCTTTCTTTTAAAGAATTTGCCCGGCAGAAGAGCATCGACCTGAGGTTCGATCACGAGGCTGAAACCGCCGAGCTGTGGTTCGACCGCGACATGATGGAGAAGGTCTTTTTTAACCTGCTCTCTAATGCTTTCAAATTTACCGGGGAAGGCGGCAAGGTGCGGGTGCTCGTCGAGGAGGAAGAAAATCAGGTAAAGGTGACGGTGGAAGACAACGGCAAGGGCATCGCCGAGGAAGACCTCCCCTTCGTTTTCGACCGCTTTTACAAATTCGACAGCGATTATACCGGCAGTCAGCTCGGAAGCGGCATCGGGCTGGCCCTTACCAAGAGCCTGGTCAAGCTGCACCACGGGCAGATAACGGTGGAAAGCGAACCCCGCCAATACACCCGCTTTGTGCTCACGCTGCCCAAAGGAGCGGCACATTTTACCGGGGAGCAGGTCGTGCCAGATTTTCGAAACAGCGACGATGTCACCCGTTACCAGGCTTCGGAATTTCGGGGGCCGGCCAAAATTCGCGAAGCGCCGCGGGAGCTGGAACCCGATGCGCCCACCTTATTGCTGGTGGAAGACAATGAGGGGGTGCGGCACTATCTGAAGGAAATTTTTTATAATAAATACCACATTCTCGAAGCCGGTAATGGAAGGGAGGGGCTGTCGCTGGCCAGGGACGAATCGCCGGACCTGATCATTTCCGATATCATGATGCCGGAGGTCGACGGCATCGAGTTCTGCCGGCAGGTCAAGACCAATATCGAAACCAGCCACATTCCCGTCATCCTGCTGACGGCCCGCACCTCGCTGCTCTTCTGTTACGAAGGGCTGGACACCGGCGCCGATGACTACATCACCAAGCCCTTCAACCCCACCTTGCTGGAAAAGCGGGTCGCCAATCTGATCGAGCAGCGGAAGAAACTTCGGAAGAAATTCAGCGAGCAGATTAAAATCGCACCCACGGAGGTGACGCTGACCCCACCCGACGCCGACCTGCTGGAAAAGGCTATCCAGGTGGTGGAGGAACATCTTTCCGACGACGAATTTGACGTGAGTCAGTTTGCCCGCGAAGTGGGGGTGAGCCGACCGGTATTGTACCGCAAACTTCCGGCGCTGACCGACTACACACCGCTGGAGTTTATCCGGGCCATGCGCCTGAAGCGGGCGGCGCAGCTGTTGTCACAGGACGTGCTCTCCGTCTCGGAAGTCTGCTACAGCATCGGATTCAAAACGCCGAAGTATTTTAGTAAGTGCTTCCGGAAAGAGTTTGGCGTTTCGCCTTCGGAGTTTATGCGGAGCCGGAGTGAGGATAGAGGGAATAGGGTAGAGGGTAGAAGGTAGAGGGATGGCTCGGCTTGGACCCGACCCAAGGAAATTGGGGATCTTCATTGAAGACTAGAAGGCCAGCCTATTTCTCGGCTATATTCGGAGATTTTCGGATGGCCTCTAATATTACTTTGTTACTTTAAAGAAAAAGAAATTTGTTCACCACGGTGTCCGCTGAGATCGCTGAGTCAATCGCAGAGAAAATCGATGTTTTTTCGGGTCATTTTCTGCGATTTCCCCGCGTCCTCTGCGAACTCCGCGGTGAAAATTTTAAAGTAACAGAGTAGAGCTAAATTGGATCATCTTTGGATTCGTCAAAGATACCCCATGGAAGAACGCCGCATTTTTCGGCCCACTGTTCCCATTCTTTCGCCAGGCTTTTCACGATATCAGGGAAATGCTCCGCCAGGTCGTTCGTCTCTGTTCTATCTGCTTCCATATCGTATAATTCCCAGGCTCCGTTTTTGGGATAGGATTTCATAGTTTTCCAGGAGCCTGGGTATTCAGAGACCAGCTTCCACTTACCCTTTCTCACCGCCCGGTTGCCTTCGTGCTCCCAAAATAAGGTTCTTACTTCATTTTCTGTATTATCAAAGATGGGCAGGAGGCTTTTTCCTTGCATAGGCGTGACGGGGTTGCCGTCCCACTCTTTGGGATAGGCTATACCCGCTATGTCCAGGCACGTGGGCAGGATGTCGAGGACGTGAGCCGGCTGATGACGGATTTCCTTTGTTGCTTTGATTTCCTTTGGCCAATGAACAATAAAAGGAGAAGAGATTCCGCCTTCATGCACCCAGCTTTTATGTAAGCGGAAGGGGGTGTTGGAAACATTGGCCCAACGAGGGCCATAACTGCCGTACGTGCTGTCAGGGCCCAGGTTTAGGCCGGGAAAATCTCCGGCAGTCACTTTTACGCTGTCCTTGGTATGAGTCGGGATCAATTTACTCTTCCAGGGGATATTCAATCGTTCAATTTTTCCATAAAGATGTCCTTCAGCCGATCCGCCGTTGTCGGAAAAAAGCATGATCAGGGTATTGTCCAATTCCTCCTTTTCCTTCAGGGTGGAGATAATTTTTCCAACCCCCTGGTCCACCTGATCGATCATGGCGGCGTAAACCTCCATCCTGTTTTGCTGCCACTTTTTATTCGGTTCCTCCTCCCAGGGGATGCTCATTTCATCTCTGGGAGGAAGTGACCATTCTGGATTGATTAGGCCCAGGTCCGCCAGGCGTTCGTACCGCTTTTGCCGGAGGGTATCCCATCCGCTGGCAAATACGCCGGCATATTTCTCAATGACCTCCTGTCGGGCGTGTAATGGGTAATGAGGGGCTGTGTAGGCGGTATATAAAAAGAAGGGGCGGTCCGTGCTGGAAGCTTCATCGATGTACTCTACTGCATGGGCAGTAAGCGCTTCGGTATAGTAGAAATCCCCTTTTGCCTCCACGAAGTCATTACCATCCATCAATCCGATTGGTTGCCAGAAACTACCGGATCCGGGAAGGGTTCCATAAAAGCGTTCGAATCCTCTTTGCAGGGGCCAGTTTTCATCAGGCTGCCCTTCTTCAAAATATTTGGATACATGCCATTTGCCCACCATGAGGGTTTGGTATCCGGAATTTTTCAACAGCTCGGCGATCGTCACCGAATTTTCATTCAGATCTCCCCGGTAACCTTCTCTTCCCAGATCGATCGTCATATGGCCAATACCCGCTTGATGAGGATGAAGACCGGTCAGGAGGCTTGCGCGGGTGGGGCAGCACCGGCCCGCATTGTAAAATTGAGTGAATGTCAGGCCGTCCGCCGCTAACCGGTCGATGTTGGGTGTTTTAATTTCTCCCCCATAGCATCCCAAGTCTGAAAAACCCATATCGTCCAACATAATGAGAACGATATTGGGTCTTTCATCATTTTTCTGCTTCGGTTCGTCATGCTGACAACTGGAAAGGGGAAGAAGACTGATGATTAAACACATCCGGAGAACGGTAAGAATCCCTTTTTTTAAAAAACGCATAAGTTTTAATTAGGTAGCTTGGATTAGTTAATCTTGCTCCAGCAAATCCGACACCCGTATTTTCTGAAATACCAGGTCTGCCCGGCTGCTTTCGTACAGCACGCCGATCGTTTGTTCATCGATGCTGCTCAGGCTGGGATAGCCGCGGCCGCGGCCGCTATCGAGGAGCGTATGGTATTGATCAGGCCAGGTCATGCCGTCGTCGCGGCTGACCTTGAGGGTCATGTCGCGCCGCTCGTAGCGGTGATCGGGATTGACGAAAATCAGAAGTCGTTCCCCCTGATATTCGTGAGAGATCAGGCCGGCGTTGCAGACAGGTTCGGGGAGGGCTTCGCGAGAGGTGGGGTGCTCGGTCCAGGTTTGTCCCAGGTCGTCGGTAACGGCGACGGAGCGGGCGCCCGTGCCGTTGCGTCCTTCGGGGCCGCTGCCGCGATTGTCGCGCATATTGAGCATGAGCGTGCCGTCGCTGAGCTCGGCGACCTGCGCTTCGGTGGTATTCGACTTGGCGCCGGTTCCGATCTCCCAGGTTTGGCCGTGATCGCGGCTGTAGAGAATGGTGGCGTGCGGCATTTCGTTTTCGCCTTTGAATTGAGCGGGAAAGATCAGTGTGCCGTCCGAGGTGGTGATGCCTTTGCCGGGGCCCTGCAGGAGGAGTTGCCATTCCGGCTTTTTCACCTGCCCGGTGATGTTGATGGGCTCGGACCAGTTCCGGCCGTCGTCTTCGCTTTTGACGAGCAATAGCTGCCCGGTTTCTTCAGGCTTAAGGCCCGGCTGCGAGGCGGACCAGGCGCGTTTTTCGGGAAAACCGTGCATCCACAAGCCCGCCACCCAGATGGTATTCGTCTCGCGGTCGACGAGCACGGCCGGGTCGCCGACGCCGTTCTGGGCTTCGGGCAGGCCGCCCCATTCGTTCATATCCATAATGATTTCCATAGGCTCCCAGGTGTCGCCGCCGTCGGTGCTGCGGCTCATGCCGACGTCGATGTCGCCCTGCAGGTCGGAGGAGTTGTCGTAACGAATGTCGTATACGGCGATGAGCGTACCTTCGTTGGTGGTGGCGAGGCCCGGGATGCGGTAGGTGTCGACGCCTTCCTGCCCGTGTTTCCTAAGTGCATAGCCGATGCGTTGGAGGGGATATTGTATCGTGTCGGGTAGTGGTTGCGGCTGCCCGTCGACGGTGACGCTCAGCGGGCGCGCGCTGATGCGATGGAGCAGGTCGGCTTCCGGGTCGAGGGTCAGCGACAGCCAGAAGGTGTTGGGACCGGGAGAGAGCGGTTGATCGCCGGAGAAGGTCAGGGTCGTTTGGGTGGGTTGCTGCGCTTGTCCGTAGCGTTGCTGGGTAGAAAATTCGGGATCTTCTCCGGTGTAAAACAGTTCCGCTTTTTGGATGTCTGCTAACCGGGTGGTCCCTTCAAGGCTGATCTCTACGGCGTTCAAAATGCCTCCCTGCCGGCCGGGGAGCGGTTCGATGTTTAGTTTAAAAACCGGATTGTGCTCCGCGTTTGTCAGAACAGGGTAGGTGGGCGCTTCGGAGGTTACCTGTACGGTTTGCTGTCCATGACTGCATTGGGTCAACAGCCCGATTGTGCAAAAGAAGAATAAAATATTTTTAATGGGTTTCATTGTTGTTTTTTGAATTTCAAAAAATGAGTCATAGAAGCTATTCGCATTTCGCTTTTCGCCATTCGCTGGAACCGGCGAAAAGGGAATGGCTTTTGATGCTTACTTGATATATTTCTGAATGATATCTTTCCATTTCAGGTAACCCGCACCGGTAAGATGCAGGCCATCGTTGGTGTATTCGGGATTCAGTTTGCCTTCCGGCGTGGCGAAATCGTTGTACAGATCGATGTATTTGTATTGTACTCCCGCTCCTTCCTGCAGATTTTGATTGATCGCCTTTATCTCCTCTCCCTTATCAACGTGATTGGAGAACCTGGTGAATTCATCATTGACGGGAAGAATGCTCTGCATGTAAATTTTCGTTTTAGGAGAAGCCCGCCGGATCCGCTCGACGATGAGCAGGATGTTTTCCGTAATCTTTTCCGCCGGCATCCCTCGCGCCAGGTCGTTGACGCCGATCATGAGAAAGACCTTTCGCGGCCGCCCTTCCGTAATTTCCTCGAGCCGGTCGAGCACGCCTTGCGTCACATCGCCGCTGATGCCCCGGTTTTTGACTTTCCGGTTGTTGAACAGCTCACTCCATTCTCCGCCGTCGGTGATGCTGTCGCCGATCAGCAGAATTTCGCCACGGGTATTGGGGAGGCGCTCGAATAAGCTTTTTTGCTGGTAGTAATAGGTGGAGTGGTCCTGCTGCGACATTACCGGAGATGGCGCCAAGCAAATTGCGGTGAATGCGAAGGCGATAAGGAAGGTTCTTTTCATATTACTGTGATTCAATTAACGGTTGTTGAAATTAAAAACTTTGCAACCTTGCTATAAAGAGAGCATAAGGACATAGGTAGAAGGATGAGGCTTGCCCGCCCAGCGAAGTCGGGCGGGGTAGAGAGACTTGAGCAAGGCTTTTCCCGGACGCTAGCAGTCCCTCTACCATTATCCCTCTACCGCTTTAATCCGCAACTTGGATTAATCATTGCAGAGCTTGCTGAGAATCCTGATTCACTACGTTTTGGATACTCCGCCGAACCACTAATTCCCCTCCGCCATCCGGTCGATCTCCTCCATCTTAAATCGCACACTCAGGATATAAGGTTCTTCTCCTTCGTCCCAATGCCCGTAAGTAGTGGCGACGATGGTTCCGTCGGGAAGCAGTTCCATGGCAGGGTAAGCGCAGTCCATCCCTCGGGTGTTGTCTTTCAGGCGGATGCGGTACTGGCCTTCTCTGCCTTCTTTCAGGTCTTCGTAAGTGCCCACCCAGGCTACCCAGTCGCCGGTGGTCGGACTGAGAGGCCCTGCCTGTTTGTATAGGAGGGACTCGTCACAATTTGTGCATTCCCTTTTCAAGCGGCGAAAACGACTGTAGGCGGAAGCGTTATCCCGAAAAGAGATGACCAACCGGCCGTCGGGAGTGTAAATAGCCTGATGGCGATCACCTGTCAAAGAATTGGGTAGTTGCCTTGGATCCGACCAGTTTTTACCCTCATCGTCGGAAAAAATAATGTAGGAATTCTGCCGCCGGGAATTTTCCCGTAGTAAAACAGCCAGCTGTTTTCCATCGGGCGACCGGATGATGCCTGGCTCACAAAGATGAATGACCGGAGATTGGAAGACGGGTTGCGGATCGGTCCAGGTCAGTCCGCCGTCGTAGGAGAACGTTTTGTAAAGGGTGAAAATGGGCATGGAGTTATCAGACAGGGGACGTCCTTCTTTAGTGAAGAATCGCTGGTCGTCATGGAACAAAGCCATATAATGCCCTTTACCGGTGTTTAGCGGAACCACATCACTCATGACGACGATGCCGCCCCAGTCGCCCACCGGTTCGAGTTCTGTCCAGGTCCGGGCATCATCTTCGGAATAAGCCATCCTGGCAGGGAACAAGCCGGAGAACATGATGATTCGTTTTTTGCCGGCGGCATCTTCCACGGGATAGAGTGTCGGTACTTCCATTGAAGACTTCCAACTTTCCGGAACGGGCAGCCGCTCGCTCCAGGTCTGGCCGCCGTCTTCACTCTTTTTCATTACGATGGCTCCTCTGCCGTGGCCTTTGGGATAAACGCAGTAAATGGTTCGGCCGTCTTCCAGCAACACGGTGGTGGGGTGCCCGAGGTACTGACCGGGTTCTTTATCGACTACCACTTGACGGCTTGCATCCTCGTTGAGGTCCACAAAAGGAATGCTGTAATAATCCTTGGAAAAGTGTTCGATGTCGATCCCTTTGTTTTCAATTTGCGCCTGTAGGAGGGAAGAAAAAAAGACTAAAACTATTAGAGACAATAAACGGTAAATGTCATTTTTCATGATGCTGGTATTTTAAAAAGAATTTTATTGGTTCAAGACAGGCAAATGATAAGAGATCATAACTGATCTTAATATATCTGCGTACCATTCGATGAAAAGGTCTTTGGTTTAAAGCTCACTGCAAAAATCAAAAAAGCCGATGGCGACCAACTCTTTTTCCATCGCCTTCAGCTGCTCTGCTTCCAGCGAAAACAAAGGCTGCCGGAACCATCCGCAGTCGACGCCGATCAGTTTCATGAATGCCTTGCCGGCGGAGGAGCCTCCGTATTTGACCAGTATTTCAACCATCTCTACAGCCTTCTGCTGCAAGCGCCGGGCAGCTTCCATATCGTTATCCTCAAAAGCTTGAATGATTTGGTGGTAGAGCGGCGCCGCGTAGTTATAGGTGCTGCCGACGGCGCCCGCCGCTCCCAGGACCAGCCCGGAAAGCAGGGCCTCATCCATGCCCCATAGAAGCGTATAGCGGCCGCCATTAAATCCGACGCATTGCTGGAAATCCATCAGATTGGAATGGGTGTATTTGATGCCGGCCAGGTTGGGAATAGCCTCTTCCGCCAGTTGAAGAAATTGCTTCATCGAAAAATCCCCGCCGGTCAGGGCCGGGATGTGGTAATAGTAAAACGGAAGGTCGGGAGTGACCATGGCCACCTGCCGGCAGAAGCCGACGAGCCGCTCTACGTTCGCCGGCCGAAAGTAATAGGGGCATAGGGCGGAGATGGCGTCGATGCCTTGTGCCTGCGCGTGTTCGACCAGCGCCTGCATCTCCGGCAGGCAGGTGCCGCCGACCATTAAGACGGTTTTCAGGTTGTCGCCTTTGACTTCCCCCCATTTTTGAGCCACCTGCTTTTTTTCTTCCACCGTCAGGGCCACCCCCTCGCCGGTGGAGCCGCAGATGAAGGCGCCGGCGACTCCGTTTTTATCGTAAAGGCGGGCCAGCGTTTCAATTTTATCGAGATTCAGCGCGCCCCGGTCGTTAAAGGGGGTGAAGGGGGCGGCGATCAGTCCGGCAAGTGGTTTCATGTCAGTGCTTTTAATTTTTTATTACGCTGCTACGCAGCTCCAATGTCGTGTAAAACGTTTTTCTACAAATATGGACACCGCTAGGCGGCTGAAAAAAATACTTCTTTTGAGAACAACCTTCCAACCTTCCAACCTTCCAACTTTTCAACTTTCCAACTTTTTCCTTCTGATTCCCGCCAGCGTATAATCTTCCGCATGCGGCGTATTACTACCGGTAAAGCTGCTCACCAAATAACCGGTGATGACGGCGGCGATCATGCCGGTGAAGGAGTAGAGCAGCAGGTGAACGTCGGTATATTCCTTGATAGCGTATTGTAGGAGGGCGCTCAGGACCAGGCCGGCGACGGCGCCGGCGCCGTTGGTCCGCTTGCTGAAAATGCCGAGCAAAAAGATGCCGCCCAGCCCTCCGGTAAACAGCCCGACGATCATATTGAACTGATCCCAGAGCGAGGAGATGCCCCAGGTGGCCATCATCAGCGCCAGCGAGGTGCCGACGACGCCGGTGACTACCGTAATCCAGCGGGCCAGCAGGAGGTATCGTTTTTCGTTTGTTTGGGGGCGGAGACGGCGCAAAAAGTCGGTGGTGAAGACGGCCGACACGGAGTTCATGCTGCTGTCGAGGCTCGACATAGAAGCTGCGAAAATGGCGGCGATGAGAAGCCCGGAGACGCCGTCCGGAAGGCTGTGGGTGATGAACCAGGGAAAGATGGCGTCGGTTTTTTCCAGCGCCGGGTTCAGGTTTTCGGGGTGTACTTTATAATACACGAACAGCAGAGTGCCCAGCGTAAAAAATATCAGGGTAGCCGGCAGAGCCATCCAGGCGCCGGTAGCGATGCTGCGGGCCGCCGTTTTTTCGTCTTTGGTCGTCAGATACCGCTGGATGATAGTTTGGTCGCTGCCGTACTGGGCGAGGTTGGTGGCAAAGCCGCCGAAAAGGACTACCCAGAAAGTGGCGGTGGTCAGGTCAAAGGAGAAGTCGAAAATCTGCATTTTGTCGAAACGGTCGATGTAAGTGACGATATCGCTGTTGTCGAGATTGATATACAGCAAAATAAGGGAAAGCAGAGCGCCGCCCAGCAGAACGATGACCTGCAATACATCGGTCCAGATGACCGCTTCGATGCCCCCCAGCACGGTATAGAGAATGCTCAGCACACCCATGACCAGGATACACAGGCTGACGTCGATGCCGGTTACAACCGAAAGGGCGAGGGAGGGGAGGAGCAGGACGATGCCTAGCCGGCCCAGTTGGAGGAAAACGTACAAAATACTGCCAAACAGGCGCGTAACGAGATTGAAACGCAGTTCCAGGTATTCATAGGCGGTGGTCAGGTTGAAACGCCGGTAGAAGGGCAGGAAAAAGCGGATGATAAAGGGGTAGACCATAATGATGGTCAATGAGAGCACGAAATAAAGCCAGTCGGTGGCGTAGGTCTTGGCGGGGATAGCCATGAAGGTGATGGCGCTTAGCTGGGTGCCGAAAATGGAAAGCCCGGCCGCCCACCAGGGAATGCGTTGACCGCCTTTGAAAAAATCGTCGGTGCTTCGCTGGTTCCGGGAGAAGTAGACGCCCATCAGTACAAGCAGCAGCAGGTAGACGACGAGTACGATGGTGTTGACCGTTCCGAAGTGCGGATAATCCGTCAACTCGCCGATCATAATATTCGGTGTGCGAATGCCCGGCGATATTTCTCCGGAGGGAATCAGTATCCGGTCTTCCCATTTAACGGCGGTGGTAGTCACCTGGCTGCCGGCGGGCAGCGTGTCCAGGATGGTCCAGGTTTGGGTGATGGTGTGGAAGGCCCAAATGTCTTTAGAGAAGCCTGGGTGGTTGCGCAGGATAGAATCTCTCTCGGCAATCAGTTGTATTTGGAGCAGCGTGTCCTGCGCCGCTTCAATTTCCAGCCCCAGCCTTTCAAGACGGTTCAATAACCGGCCCTCCGCGCCCCCGAACAGCAGGATGTGGTTGGCGCCGTATGGAACGCCGGTGCCTGCCGACAGGAAGACGGCATCTTCCGGTTTTTCTTCCTCCGAAGGGATGACCTCCCAGCGGTTGAAGACCGGGTTGTACATCTGCACGTCAGAAAAGGTGCGGCTGATGCCTTCCGGGCTCCGGTACCGGCCTTTGATCAGGAAGAAACAGACCTTCTCTCCGTTGCTCTGGGCGATGCCGACGGCATGAGTGCGCGGAGCGCCTGGCCAGACAGGGAGCGATTGCCAGCCGGCAGCCGGATTGGAGAGGTCAAGACTCCAGAAATACTTGCTGTTGTCTCCTTCGCTGCTTGCTGCCACATAGACGGTCCCGTCGATCAGGGCGCCGGCCATGTTGGCCATGGGGAGGGGGAGCGCCGGCCATTCTTCCAGTTCGATTACTTCGTTTTTGTCGTCCCATTGAAGCAGGAAGGATTCCGCCAGCGGCTTTTCACCATCCGTACCGCCGATACACAGCAGTCCTTCGGGCGTTTCGATGCTCAGGCCATACCCTACCTTCCGGGGAAGCTGAAAGTGGGAGGCGTTGATCCATTCCAGCGTGTCGGTCTGCTGCAGTCGCGACACGTAAATATCGGAATGATACACTTTTGGACTCCCTTCCCAAACCGGCCCGTCCGGGAAATTGGCTCCGCCGGCAATGATCAGGGCGCCGTTGTGAATGCCGGTGAAAGCGCCGGCAACGCCCGGCTGCTCCAGCTTGCCCGGGGCGGGCGGGACGGTACTCAGAATATGCCATTCGAAATTGACGCCGAGTGTATCTTCCTGGCCCGTAAGCGGCGTAAAGAAAAAGGACAGCAAAAAGAACAGCGGCAGGAAATATTTCGTAAACGGCATAATTCAAGAAGTCTGATTATTGATCGCATTTCACCGGAACTTGCACCACCCGGCGCCTGAGCATAAAAAAGCGCCTTCGGAACAAAGATGGTACAATGTCCTTAAAACTACCGGGCCGGCTTATTCCATTTTAGGGACCGATTTTCCTTCAGGTCGGCTATTTGTCTCCAAAAGGGGGGTGGATCGTCTCTGGGTATTATCCGGAGCAAACCGCGGCGGTGGGAACTTGATTAATCTAGCCGCCGGGTTCAGATAAATCCGAATGTTGAAGATGGCAGTTCAATATGCTACTGCCACGTTGAAGAAGCTCCCTTCGGTCGTTTGTTGAAGGCTCGCTGCGCTCGCGTTAAGTTTGGTTACCTCCTTTCCTCTTTGAAATTTCCGGGCCAATTTCCAGGAAGTCTTTGGCTTCTCCAAACCGACGCGAGCGCAGCGAGCCTTCAACATTGCGTCCAATCGGACGCACCTTCAACGCGACGGGAACGAAGTGATCCGCCGCCTTCCACATTTTAATTTTATTCCGAATCAACCTCAGCGGCGACCATGAGACGATCCAACCACCTCTCAGAGAGAATCGACCCCTTACGATACAATTGGCGCCTGCCTTTGACATTCCCTGACCCTTCCCCGCAGGCTTTTATTTCCAACTTTGTATCGGACATTATAATCCCCGCCTTTTCATCATTCTACAGAAAAAAAGCGTGTAGGTAGTCATAGCGGACTTGCGTAGACGCACTCACTAGGTTCAATTAAATTCATCAAAATTTAATCGTTATGAAGAAACAAGGCCTTAACAAAAAAAAGTCGTTCCTTCTGCTCAGGATGTTGTGCCTATTCGGCTTCCTGATGGTAGAGACGACGGCTTTCGCCCAGGCATCTGACTTTTCCGTATCGGGAACGGTCACCTCCGCCGTCGATGGCGATCCGATGATCGGTGTGACGATCTACGTGAAAAACACGACGGAAGGAACCACGACAGATGTCGACGGAACCTATACCCTCGAGGCGCCGGGATCGAACGATACCCTCGTATTCTCCTATATTGGATTTCTGACTCAGGAGATTCCCATCAACGGGCGCAGAACCATTGATGTCGTCATGCGACAGGATGCCGCGCAGTTGGAGGAGGTGGTGGTCGTCGGTTACGGAACCCAGTCGCGAAAGCTGCTGACCAGCTCCATCGCTTCGGTTAAAGAGGAAGACATCAAGGACTTGCAGGTGACGACCATCGAGGGCGTCATGCAGGGTAAGGCTGCCGGCGTCAGTATTCTGACGGAATCAGGCCAGCCGGGGTCTTCCCCCACCATCCGCATCCGGGGCGGATCCTCGATCAACCGCAGCAATCAGCCTCTGTTTATCATCGACGGGGTGCAGCGCTCTTCGGAAGATTTTAACCCGGAAGACATCGAGTCCATTGAAATCCTCAAAGATGCCGCCGCTACCGCCATCTACGGCGCCCGTGCTTCCAACGGCGTCGTCTTGATTACGACCAAATCCGGTTCGACGGGAAAGGCCCGCTTCAACGTCAATTACCGTAATTCCTACAGCTCCCTGCTCAACCGGCTGGATCTGCTGAGCGCCGAGGAATACCTGCAGATAGAGCGCGTCGGCCTGACCCGCTCCTTCCTGGATGAAAACAGCGCTTTCGGCGCCGGCGCCAACGCCACCGGTATCGGCAACCCGCCGAACGGTCCTATCACGCCCCGTGTACTGCCCGCCGGCGAACCGGCGCCTGCTGGGTATCAGAGCACGACGGACCCCGTGACGGGCCAGACGATCATCTTCCAGGATGTCGACTGGCAGGAGGAAGTATACCAGACCGCCCAGATCAATAACCTCCACTTTTCGGTGGACGGCGGCCGGGAAAATCTCACTTACTATCTCGGGGCGGCTTACCTGAATCAGGAAGGGATTGCCAGCACTACTCAGTACGAGCGGTTCAGCATTCAGTCGAACGTCAATTTCCAGATCAGCGATAAGCTCAACGCCTCGACCTTCGTCAACTTCACCCGCAGCATGTCTGACGAACCGTTCAGCACCAATACCATTTTCGGGCGGGCCGCCCGCCAGGCGCCTACCGTTCGCCTGCGCTTCGACGACGGCACGCTCTCGCCCGGTGTCCGGGAAAGCCTGCCCAACCCGGTATTTTACACCAACAACTACCTGAACTTCGAAAGTATTAACAAGCTGAACCTGGGCGCCAAGCTGGAATACAATATCCTGGAAAATCTGGTGGCCACCGGTACCGCCAACTACTTCACCGCCCAGACCTTCCGGGATGCCTTTATCAAGTCCAATTTCTTTAACAATTCGCGCTCGGCGAGCTCCAGCCTCGGCGAATCCCGACAGACCCAATTCGAGGGGACGCTGCGCTACTTCACCTCCTTCGGCGAGCATAGCCTTTCCGCTTTGGTCGGCGCTTCCCGCCTAGATACCGACTTCTTCGATTTCAGCGGCAGCGCTTCAGGCGGCCCGACAGACGCCATCATCACCCTGAACGCCGCGCCGAATATCAGCAATCTGTCTACATCGAAGGCCAAAGACCTGCTCATCGGCTACTTCGCCCGGGTGTCTTACGACTTTAATCAAAAGTACCTGCTCTCGGCGACCTTGCGGCGTGACGGCTCCTCTCGCTTCGGGTTTGATAACCAGATCGGCTATTTCCCGAGTGTGTCGGCCGGATGGCGTATCTCTGAAGAGCCTTTCTTCAACGTACCCATCATTACGGATTTTAAACTGCGCGGCAGCTGGGGCCAGACCGGAAACAACGACGTCGGCTTGTTTACGGCGCAAGGCGTTATCAACCCGAGCTTCCAGTACAACGGCCAGGCGGCTGCGAGAGCTACAGCCCTGCCCAATACGCTACTCGGATGGGAATCCACCGCGCAGACGGACGTCGGCTTTGATGTGGGACTGTTTGACAACCGCGTAGAGTTGTCATTCGACTACTACAACAAGATTACGGACAACCTGCTGTTCTCCCGGCCGTTGCCCAATACCTCCGGCTTCAACAGCATTACCGAAAACATCGGTAAGGTGAAATATAGCGGGCTCGAATTCGCGCTGTCGACCGTCAATGTGAGCAAACGTGATTTTAACTGGACTACCGACTTCAATATTTCCTTTCTGAACAATGAAGTGCTGGAGCTTCCCGATAACGATCTGGCGCAGAACCGGATCGGCGGCGTAGTCTTCTCCGACGGCAGAACCGGTATCGCCGGTATCGCTGAAGGCGAACCGCTGGGCAATATCGTCGGCTACCAGTTTGTAAAAGTGTACGAAACAACGGCGGAAGCCCAGGAAGACGGCCTGATCGATATGATCGCCAACGACCGTACTTCCAGCAACGGCATCGACTACCGGCAGCGCGTCGGCGGCGACGTTAAGTGGCTGGATACCAATGGCGACAATATCATCGACGAAGATGATCAGGTGGTCCTAGGGAACGTCAACCCCGATATCACCGGCGGTTTCGGCAATACGTTCAGCTATAAGGGCTTTGAATTGTACGTTTTCCTGGATTTCGCCCTCGGGCATTCCATCGTCAATCAGCACCGCTACCGAATGAACAGCAACTCTCAGGGCAATATTAACGGTACGTCGGACTTGCGCAATGCCTGGAACGAAGAAGGCGATGTGACGGATATTCCCCGCTTTGTTTTCTTTGACTTCGGCAACGCCCGAAATCACCACCGGCCTGAGAGCGCCGCTTCGGGAGGAGGGTGGATCGGTTCTTCCAGCCAGTACGTGGAAAAAGGAGATTACCTCAGTATTCGCACCGTGCGGCTGTCCTACAACCTGCCGTCGACGGTAATCGATAAACTGGGACTTTCATCCGTCAAGGCGTACTTGGCCGGGCAGAACCTGCATTACTTTACCGCCTACCGCGGTTACAACCCCGAAACGACGGGCTTGGATTCCGGCTTCTATCCGCTGTTCAAGAACCTCTCGCTGGGAATTAATGTCGGGTTCTGAGATGGAATAATGCCCACCCGTCCGCTACGCGGTCGGAGAATAATAGATTAGTGGAACGGCAACTTTCCAACCTTCACATAAAAAACAATATCATGAAACGAAAATATATCATCCTCATGATGATCCTCGCTTTCGCAGGGGTCTCCTGCGACGAAGATCTTAAGCTGGCGCCACCGAGCAGCATTACGGTGAGCAGCTTCTTTCAAAGTCAAGACGACGCCCGCAGCGCTGTGAACGGCATCTACGTGCAGATGCGTTCCATCAGCAACTCGCTGTACCTATACGGCGATGAGCGGGCCGAGACTACCCAGGCGACCGATCTGGGTACCGGCAACGATGTCAACCGGAATACGATTCAGCCCATTACGGGCGGAACGGACTGGGGCGCTTTTTACAGCTTGCTGAAAGACATCAACCTGGTGTTGGCAAAGGTGCCGGATATTGAGTTTACGAACCAAAGCGAAAAGGAGGACTTGCTGGCGCAGACGCATTTTCTGAGAGCCTGGGCCTACTTCATGATCGCCCGGATCTGGGGTGATGCGCCGCTGATCACCGTACCTTTTGAATCGGCCAACCAGGAGGGGCTTTTTCCCGCACAACGGGATCCGGTCGCCGACCTGTTTGGGCAGGTGAAGAGCGACATCGACCAAGCCGTCAGTTTGTTTCCGGATGACGGCGTCGGTGATCGCTATACGGCTTCCTTGCCGGCTGCCAATATGCTGAAGGCGGACGTCTATTTGTGGACCGCCAAGCAGCAGGGGGGCGGAAATGCCGATTTGAATACCGCCCTCGATGCTGTGAATCAGGTGATCGGTCATCCCGATCTGACGCTGCTGGACAGTTACGAAGCCGTATTCCGGCCGACGGTCGCCACCAGCGAAGACATCTTTTCCATCTACTGGGATCTGGTGGAAACCGCCGGCACCTTTTTCGCCGGCCGCTACAACCTCAGCGACTCATTCTGGAACGGTCTCTCCGACGAAGACAAGGAAAGAATCCCCTTCATCCGCGGCGGCATACGGTTTTACACTACTACGCAACTGTTCCGCGATGAAATCGTTGCCAACGCCGCCCTCGGCAATGGCAAGGAAGATCCGCGGGAAACCCTGTATTTTCTGTCCTATACCGATCCGTCCGGCGATCAACGGCACATTATGAATAAATACGAGGGGGAAGAGGTATCGCCCAATCAGCGCGTGTTTACGGACGATTACAAAATCTATCGCTACGCGGACGCCATCCTGATGCGGGCCGAGATCCAGAACGCTCTCGGGAATACGATGGCAGCGGTTGACGACCTCAATCTGATCAGAAACCGGGTAGACATTGGCGACTACCAGGGCGAGATGAAGCAGTCGGCCGTCGATGAGGCCATCCTGATGGAACGCGGCATCGAGCTGGCTTTCGAAGGGAAGCGATGGTTCGATCTGGTCCGCTTCGATAAGGCCTACGAAATTGTCCCCAGCCTGAAGGGGAGAGAGAATGACCAACCCATTTTGTGGCCGATTTCTATCAACACCATCAGCCTGAATCCCCAGCTGCAACAGACGCCGGGGTATTGATTGGAGCCCGGCGGCAGTTCCAAGCTGCCTCCGGGATTTAACAATCTTCGCAACTATTTAGCATGGGGCATAGCGTATGGAGCTAAGGGCCTGAAAATCAGCGCGTATCGAGGGAGTCTGATCTAGTGCATCCTGGACTGTCCTATTTGAAGCGTTGATAATCGACCCCATGCGCCGTGCTCCCTGCCCTATGCTAAATAAATATCAATCTTCTATTAATAGCCCGATCAGGATGCGTTCGCCTCACGCATTTCCTCCAAAATCTTCCAGCAAGTCAGCTGCATCCGCGGCAGGTGAAACGGCCCCTTCCACATATTGCCTTTCAGCGAGGTCGATAGGCGCCCGTCGCGGTGGAAATAGCCGAACCACTCGCCGTATTCGGTATCGGGGAAAAGATCGTAGGTCCAGTTATGGATATGCCGGTGCCGGCGGGCGTATTTTTCATCGCCGCTCAGTTGCCAGGCCAGCAAGGTGGCGATAACGGCTTCGTTTTGCGGCCACCAGAACTTCATATCGTGCCAGTATTCGGTCGGCGGCAGGTTTTTGGCGTCCCGATAGTAGATGATACCGCCGTATTCCTTATCCCAGCCCCACTGCCAGGACCAGTCCAGGATCTGCAGGCCAAGGTCCCGGAGCTTCGGGTCATTGCCGCGATCTTTAGCTTCCTGCAGGATGAACCAGGCGGCTTCGATGGAATGCCCCGGACAGATCATGCGCCCTTCGAAGGTGTCGATGAAGGCGCCGTCGGGACCGACAGTTTCCAAGAGGCACTCGAATTCTTTTTTCATAAAATTCTGCTCGATTTCGGTTATACAGCGGTCGATCCATTCGGTGCAAAGGGGATCGTCTACGGCCTTGCGCAGCTCCTGCGCGGTGGCGATCAGGATCATGGGTGCGCCCAGGCTTTTGGACGGCCGTGTTTCCGGATTGACCTTGGGCGGCAGCAGACCCGGCGTCTACAGATAGTGAAGTGTGCGTTTGAAAAGCTCCAGGGCCTCCCGGGCGGCTGCTTCCTCCCCGCTGGCACGCGCGTAGGCAGCCAGGGCGATGACGGCAAAGGTTTCGGAAAAAATATAGCGCCGCTTGCGCAGCGGCTTTCCTTCCCGGGTGACGGCGAAAAACATCCGGCCGTCGGTATCAAAGCAGTGGCGCCGCAGAAAGTCGATACCGTGACGGGCCAGTTCGAGCCATTCCGGGCGGGGCTCCACCTCCGCGTAAAGGGTGGCCAGCAGCCAGCTGAAACGCCCGTGGATCCAGACCGATTTGTCGGGGCTGATGATAGCCCCGTCGCGGTCCAGGTTAAAAATAAAGCCGCCGTGCTCGCGGTCTACACTGTGCTCGATCCAGAAGGGCAGGGTGTCGTCCAGCAGCCCGTTGCGGTAAACGGACAGGAGCTGCTGCATTTCCTGATGGGTGTACATGATGGAAAAGGTCGTTTTTCAAAAAAAGTTCCGCTGGGAGGCGGCGCCCTAAAGGTCTGAAATATCCCGGCGCCGGAGGGGGAAGAAATAACACAAAAAAGGGGGCAGGACTTCTCTTTCGTTTTTGAGTAAGTTCACGCCCTATTGTGAGAAAATCGGCGCCCTGCCACCTAAGAGGATGAGCGCGAGCGGCGGCGTCTTAGAGGACGCCGCCGCTCTTCGCGTCTCGCTCCGGGCATTTTCCGGGCGTTCCGGAATAACGGACACCTGGGGGCGGCGCGATTAGCGGAAAACGAACAGTCAAAAAAAGTGGAGACGCCCCTCTAAGGCGTCGCCGCTTACGTTTTTGTATTTCACTCCATTCCCCGCAGTATTCCCAGTTCCAGCCCCCGCAGTTCCGCCAGTCCGCGCAGGCGGCCGATGGCGGAGTAACCGGGGTTGCCTTCTTCCTTCTCGAGGTCGTCGAGGATGCGCTGGCCGTGGTCGGGGCGCATGGGGATGGGGATGTCTCGCTTCTGGTTGACGGTGACCAGTTCGCGCATGACGGCGTACATATCCACGTCGCCGTCGAGATGGGGGCATTCGTAGAAGCTGCCGTCCTCTTCGCGTTTGATATTACGCAGATGGGCGAAATGGATTTGCTTAGCAAATTTCTTGGCTATTTTCGGCAGGTCATTGTCCGGATCCACGCCGAGGGAGCCGGTGCAGAGGCAGAGGCCGTTGCGCGGCGATTTGACTGCCTTGAAGACAGCGTCCAGGTCCTTGGTGTTACTCACTACGCGGGGTAGCCCGAGCAGGGAGAAGGGCGGATCGTCGGGATGGATAGCGAGGTTGACCTCCGTCTCTTCGGCTACCGGAACGATGGCTTTGAGAAATTCGATAAGATTTTTCTGTAGTTGTTTTGCGTCGATATCCTTGTATTCGTCGAGCACCTCCTGGAAGTCGTCAATGGAGTATTCTTCCTCTGCGCCGGGCAGTCCGGCCAGAATATTTTTTGTCAGCCGGTCTTTTTCCTTACGACGCATATTGTCGAAGCGTTCTTCGGCGGCTTTGACAATTTTCTTAGGATAGTCCTTCTTGGCGCCGGAGCGTTCGAGGAGGAAGGAGTCGAAAGCGGCGAATGCCGTCATATCGAATCGCAGGGATGTAGAGCCGTCGGGCAGGGGAAAGGTGAGCTCGGTGCGCGTCCAGTCGAGCACCGGCATAAAGTTGTAACAAACGGTTTGTATGCCGTTTTGCGCCAGGTTACGGATGGTGCGCTGGTAGTTTTCGATGTAGCGCTCGTAGTAGCCCGTTCGTTTTTTGATGTCTTCGTGAACGGGGATGCTTTCCACTACGGACCACTGCATGCCGGCGGCTTCGATCAGGTGCTTTCGTTCGAGGATTTCCTCTCTAGGCCATTCGGCTCCATTGGGGATGTGATGAAGGGCAGAGACGATACCTGTGGCGCCGGCTTGCCGGATGTCGGTCAGGCTGACCGGATCATCGGGGCCAAACCAGCGCCAGGTTTGTTCCAGTTTTTTCATTGTCGGTAATACGATTTTGTCTGATAGGCTGTAATATACAGGTAACAGCCCTGTTTTTTATATTGTGAGATCAAATTTTCCTGCTAAGTATCAAAAAAGGGCCTCAAACCCCGCTAAATGCACTGAAACCGCCATCGATGGGTATGACGACGCCGGTGACGAAGCTGGCGGCATCGCTGCAGAGCCATTGAACGGCGCCACAGAGTTCTTCAGGTTCCCCAAAACGGTGCATCGGCGTTTGTTGGATGATGGTATTGCCTCTTTCGGTATATTGCCCATCTTCGTTTAAGAGCAGGTGGCGGTTTTGCTCACCGATAAAAAAACCGGGTGCAATGGCATTGACCCGGATACCTTCGCCGAATTTAAGGGCCATTTCCACGGCCAGCCAGCGGGTAAAGTTGTCGATAGCAGCTTTAGAGGCCGAATATCCTACTACACGCGTAAGCGCCCGTTGAGCAGCCATGGAGGAAATATTGAGGATGGCGCCTTTTTTTTGCTCGGCCATCACCTTCCCAAAGACCAGGGATGGAAGCACCGAGCCTTGCAGATTCAGGCGGCTGACCGCCTCGAAGTCATCGAGGGAAAGGTCGAATATCGTCTGCTCCGGTCCGATGGTAGCGCCGGGCATATTACCGCCGGCGGCGTTGATCAGCATATCGATACGTCCCCAGTGATTGAGTAGCTGTGAACGGGCAGTTTCCAGCCGGGGGCGGTCGAGTACATCGGCGATCAGTGCTTTGGCCTGCCCTCCCGCCTCGTTGATCTGCTGGGCGGCCCGCACAACTTTGCCGGCGGTTCTGCCCAGAACACCAACCCGGACACCTGCCGCCGCCAGGTTTGCCGTGATGGCGCCTCCCAATACACCGGCTCCTCCGGTGACAATTGCTACTTTTCCTTCCAGGTTAAAAGAGTACTTCACTATTTTAAACAGTGTTTCTAATGGTGATATAAGACAAAATGATTACCAAATGTTCGATCGGGGCGAAATTAGCTCGCTACCTGAGGCAAAAGTTGCCTTCTCAGGGCGATCAAGGAGCGCCGCATGTGGGTTTCTACCGTCTTGATGGAAATGTTGAGCTTGTCGGCAATCTCCCGGTACTTCAGTCCGTGGTCCCGGCTCAGTCGAAAGATATGCCGCCCCTGTGGGGGGAGGGAATCAATGGCTGCTTCCACCGCTTGCCGGACCTCCTCGAAGATAAGGGCTTCTTCCGGCGACGTATAATCAGAAGGCAGCGAAACGCGAACTTCCCCGTCGATGGCCCGGTGTCGGTTCTGCTTGCGGATGTAGTCAATCGTCTGGTTACGGACGGCCGTATACAGATAAGCCTTCAGGCTGCTGCTGATTGTCAGGTCCCGGCGATTGTTCCAGATTTTGATGAAGACATCGGAAACGATTTCTTCCGATTTGTAGGCGCAACCGATCATGGATTGCACCCGCTGGCACAATAGCGGGTAGTACCGTTGATACAACTGCTCAAAGGCCTGGGTATCGCCTTCGTAGCGGATCATAGCTACCAGTTCTGCGGAGGAACAACGACCGTAGTCCTGGGGGGCAAGGTTTAGGTGGTGCTGGTATTTCATGATAGCTTGTTTTTCTTTAAACCAGGTTTTCAGTTCATAATGCAATCGATTGCATTGCGTGTAAAGTATATCGTCAGGCCTTCTTTAAAGAAGAAGCCCGGATGATCAATTCGGGTTGCAAAATGGTCTTCCTGGGGTCGTCGTTTTGGGGGCTGGCTATTTCCTGGAGGAACAGGCGCGCGGCGTGCCGGCCCATGCGGTGGCTATGCTGGTCGACGGTAGAGAGGGCCGGTTCCACGTACGAGGTAAAAGGCTCATTGGCGAAGCCGACAATCGCCATCTCCCGGGGTATGTTGATATGGCGGTTTTTCAGAAACTGCATAGCGCCCAGGGCGGCATAATCACTGGAGGAAAAAATGGCATCGGGTGGATAGGAGAATTGTAGGAGTTTGGCGGCGCAGGCCTTGCCGGTTTCCACATCGGAAGGGCAGTCCAGGATCAAGTCGTCACTCAGCGGAAGGCCCTGGTCTTCCATCGCTTGCCGGTAGCCCTGCAGCCTTTTCTTGTAAATGTCAATATGTTGCGGCCCGGCGAAATGAGCAATGCGCCGGCAGCCCTGCTGAATGAGGTGTTCGGTAGCCAGGTAAGCGCCGCGAAAGTCATCGATGGTTACCGCGCCAACTCCCAGGGATTCTACTTTCCGGTCGAACAGCACCAGGGGTACTTCTTCTTCCCGCAGTCGCCGGTAGTGATCAAACTGAGTGGATTGTTTAGCAATAGAAGCGATGATGCCGTCAACCCGGGTGCGCAATAAAGTATCGAGTACTTCTTTTTCTTTTTCGTAATCTTCGTAGGTCTGGCAAACGATCACACTGTACCCGGCCTTGGCTACTTCATCTTCAATACCCCGGATGACTTTAGCGAAGAAACTCCGGTCTGCCGCTGGAACGATGACTCCTATAATATTACTCCGGCCGCTGCGCAGAGCGGCGGCGATGTGGTTGGGCTTGTAATTGAGCTTTTTGGCGACAGCCAGCACCGCTTTCCTGGTCGGCTCACTTATGGTGGAATTCCCCTTGAGCGCCCTGGAAACCGTAGAGGCCGTAACGTTAAGCTCTCTCGCAATATCGTGGATGGTTGTTCTTCCTTTTCCCAAGTCTATGCAATCGTTTGCATAAATATAGAAAAAAACCTTTGTACGCCAAACATTTTGATGGGAATTAGTGTAAAATCCTAATATTCTACGGAATATTTTGTTTGTAAGGGTAAAAGCTTTTCAAATTGGTCTTATAGATCAAGTGCAAAGTGAGCAATTCAATTTTAAAAATCATAAAAAATAAGCGCATGAAGCGGACGCTAAATGTCTGTCAATTTCTTTTATTATTTGTTTTTATTTCGAGTGTTTTAACTGCTCAGGAAGCTGGTTGGCGCTCCTTGTTTGACGGCGAAACCCTCGAGGGTTGGGAGCGACTGAATGGGGAGGCGGAATACCGGGTGGAGGATGATATGATCATCGGGGTATCCCGCATGAACACTCCGAATACTTTTCTGGCGACGAAGGAACTGTATGCCGACTTTATCCTGGAAGTGGATGTCAAGGTAGACCCTTTGCTTAATTCCGGCATTCAGTTTCGCAGCAACAGCACACCCAATTACCGCAATGGCCGGGTGCACGGTTACCAGGCGGAGATCGATCCCAGCGGCCGTTCTTACAGCGGCGGCATTTACGATGAGGCGCGGCGCGGCTGGCTGTATCCGCTTTCGCTAAATCCGATGGGGCAGGAAGCCTTTAAAAACGGTGAGTGGAACACCTATCATATCGAAGCGATCGGCAATGAACTGCGCATATGGGTCAATGGGGTGAATACAGCGAACGTGGTCGATAACGAAACGGCGCAGGGGTTCATCGCCCTGCAGGTACATTCGATTGGCGACGAGTACATGGCCGGGCGTGAAGTACGCTGGCGCAACATTCGCCTCCGGACTGATGAGCTGGAAGCGGCACGCTGGCCTATGCATCCCTCGGTACCGGAGCAAAACCTCATTCCCAATACCCTGAGCCAACAGGAGCAGGAGCAAGGCTGGCGACTGCTCTGGGACGGTGCAACTACCGAAGGCTGGCGCAGCGGCAACTCCCCGGAATTTCCCAATAAAGGTTGGGTGATCGAAGAGGGCGAATTGACCGTCCTGGAATCCAGCGGGCAGGAGTCAGCGGCTTTCGGCGATATCATTACCGAAAAGCAGTTTAGCGATTTTGAGCTGAAACTGGAGTTCAAAATCACTAAGGGCGCCAACAGCGGTATCAAGTACTTTGTGGATCCCGATCTTAACCAGGAAGGCGGCTCGGAAATCGGCCTTGAATACCAGATCCTGGATGACAAAGTACATCCCGATGCAGAAAGGGGTGTGGCCGGCAATCGCACCGTCGCCTCGCTCTACGATCTCATCCCGGCATCCAACCTGTCGGTTCCCGGCCGCGGCAAACCCTTCAACGGGGTCGGCAACTGGAACGAAGCCCGTATCGTCAGCCGCGGTAATCACGTTGAACACTGGCTGAACGGCTTTAAGGTCCTGGAATATGAACGCAAAACTCCTATGTTCCGCGCCCTGGTCGACTACAGCAAATATAAAGACTGGCCCGGCTTCGGCGAATGGACCCAAGGACATATTCTGCTGCAGGACCATGGTAACCGGGTGTCGTTCCGAAGTATTAAGGTCAGAGAGTTCTAGGAAAGCGGAAGTCGGAAGTCGGAAAGCGGAAAGCGGAAGTCGGAAAGCGGAAAGCGGAAAGCGGAAGTGGGAAGTTGTATCCTACTCCCGTTTTTTACCTATCTTTCCCCAACAACAATCGACCTCTTATGTCTCTGACTACACCCATCCCGGCTGTTTCTGCCCGCGTTAAGGAAATCATGGAACGCGTGGAGATATTCATGGAAGAAGAAGTGTTTTCACTTGAACCCGAATTCCGGAACAAATCCTGGAACGAGATGGAGCCCGCTTTGCGCAAGAAGCGCGATAAGGTAAAAGCGCTGGGCCTGTGGACGCCGCAGATACCAGAAAAGTGGGGTGGACTGGGGCTCAGCCTGCTCGAATTCGGACAGGTATCGGAGCTGCTGGGGCGCAGTCCCTTTGGTCATTACCTGTTCAACTGCCAGGCGCCCGATGCGGGTAATATGGAGATTCTCATCGAGCACGGCACGGAAGAGCAGCAAGAGCGTTGGTTACGTCCGCTGTTGGCGGGCGATATCCGCTCCTGTTTTTCGATGACCGAACCCGAGTATGCCGGTTCCAATCCGCTGATGATGGGCGCCAGCGGCGAGCGTGACGGGGAAGATTGGGTGATCGACGGCCACAAGTGGTTCACCACGGCGGCCGACGGCGCCGCCTTCGCAATTGTCATGTGCGTGACGGACCCGAAGGCCGAAACGCCCTACCTGCGCGCCAGCCAGATCATCGTTCCTACAGATGCGCAGGGCTTTGAACTGGTGCGCAACGTTTCCATCATGGGAGAAGCGGGAGAGGGCTACCTGAGCCACGGAGAGATCCGGTACAACAAGTGTCGGGTGCCGGCTGCTAATCTGCTGGGTAAGCGCGGGGCCGGTTTTGTCATTGCCCAGCAGCGGCTGGGGCCGGGGCGCATCCATCACTGTATGCGCTGGGTCGGCATTTGTGAACGCGCCTTTGATATGATGTGCCGTCGGGCCGTTTCCCGCGAGCTGTCACCTGGTAAGCCGCTGGCCTATAAGCAAACGGTTCAGAACTGGATTGCCGAAAGCCGCGCCGAGATCAATGCCTCCCGCCTGATGGTGCTGGAAGCGGCCCGTAAGATCGATGCGGAAGGTGATTACGCTGCCAAGGTGGAGATTTCGCTCATCAAATTCTACGTGGCCGGCGTGCTGCAGCGCGTACTCGACCGCGCCGTACAGGTGCACGGCGCGCTGGGCATCACCGATGATACTATTCTGTCGTTCTGGTACCGGCACGAACGGGGCGCCCGCATCTACGACGGGCCCGATGAAGTGCATAAGAGCCGCGTAGCCAGGGAGGTGTTGAAAGGGTATCAGTCGAAAGCTTGAAAGGTTGTCCGGCTTTGCCCGACGGGAGAAGTTGTTCAAACTCCCGCTGAAGTTTCCAAACCCGGATTAAACGAACTCCAGTAAAAATCAGTATTTGCATGTCATCTTGGATTGATCAGGCGACCAATATCAGGGAAGGGGAGGAGCTCGACCTCATCCGGCTGCAGGCTTTTTTGCAGGAACGTCTGGAAGATGCTTCTGGCACCTTGGAGATCGAACAGTTTCCGCGAGGGTATTCCAACCTGACCTATTTGCTCAAACTGGGAGAGCGACAGCTCGTCCTGCGCCGTCCGCCCGTTGGGGCAAAGATCAAGTCGGCCCATGATATGTCGAGAGAGTTCCGGATTCTTTCGCAGCTGGGGAAATACTGGGATAAGGCGCCCCGGGCACTGCTGTATTGTGACGACGAAAGGATCACCGGAGCAACATTTTACATCATGGAACGGGTGGAAGGCGTGATCCTGCGGCCGAAGATGCCTAAGGCGATGGTTCCGGATGCTACCACGATGCACGGAACAGCGGAAGGATTGGTGAACACCTTCGTGGAATTACACGGACTCGATTTCGAAGCGGCCGGGCTGGGCGAACTGGGCAGGCCGGAAGGATACAATGAGCGGCAGATCAAAGGCTGGACCAAACGCTATTTTAACGCCAAAACCGACGAGGTGCCTGAACTGGAAAAAAGCGCCCGCTGGCTGGCTGAATATCTGCCGCCGGAAAGCGGAACAGCCCTGATCCACAACGATTTCAAATACGATAATCTCGTTCTCGACCCAAACGACTGGACAAGGGTGATCGCAGTGCTGGATTGGGAAATGGCTACTGTGGGGGATCCTCTGATGGACCTCGGCACCAGTCTGGGCTACTGGATGAATACCGATGATCCCGATATCATGCAGCAGTTTCAGCTGAGTCCCACTACTTTGCCCGGCAACCCCAGCCGCTCGGAAATAGCGGAGTGGTATGCGCGTAAAAGCGGACGCGATGTGGGCAACATTGTTTACTACTATGTTTATGGGATGTTCAAGATCGCCGTTATCGTGCAGCAAATTTATTATCGGTATCAAAAAGGGCTGACCGGGGATGCCCGCTTCGCCAACCTCAATTTTGTCGTACAAATGTGCGGGGCCACCGCCTGGCAGGCTATTCAGAAAAACCGGATCGATCAGTTGTTTTAACCCGGATTATTCCCGAATTCACCTATACCCATCCAGACATTCCGGCATCAAAGATTTTTCCCCTCTCTGAACATCTCCCACGGCTCTACTTTTATATAGACGGATCGTCGGGATAAATCTTTTCTATTGATTTCGAGAAAGAAAACTCGAGTTTGCAGGTCTTATGTATCAGGCTTGTAGCGGAGATTTGTTGAATTAAAATTTGAGTGCAAAATGAGAAAAACAATTATTTACGCAGGTATCGTAGCGCTGCTGGTGAGTTTGATCACTATCGGCGCCTACGACTATTTCACTCAACGTAGTGAAAAAGTGCAAATAGAATATATAAACAGTACTCCTGCACCGAGTGCGAAATACACCAAAACGGGAAGTAATACTCCGCCTTCCACTGAATTCACTGAGGTGGCTGAAAAGGTGATGAATGCCGTTGTCCATATTCGCTCGACGATGCAGGTCAGAGCAAACCAGCAACCCCGGCAACGTATTCCGGAGCCCTTCCGCGACTTTTTCGGGGAAGATTTTTTCGATCGTTATTTCCAGGGGCCTCAGCAACAACCACAGCCACAGCAGGGCACCGGTTCGGGCGTGATTATCAGTCAGGACGGGTATGTTATAACCAACAATCACGTGGTCGCCAAGGCCGATGAAATTAATGTTACGCTTTTTGACAACCGCAGCTATAAAGCTAAAGTAGTGGGCACAGATCCGACGACCGACCTGGCGGTTCTACAAATTAAGGAAAACGATTTGCCTGTGCTTCCGCTGGCCAACTCCAATAATGTAAAAGTCGGAGAGTGGGTGCTGGCGGTGGGTAACCCTTTTAACCTGAATTCTACGGTAACGGCCGGCATCGTCAGCGCGACGGGAAGAAGTATTAATATCTTCCGCGATCAATACGCCATAGAATCCTTTATTCAAACTGATGCGGCTATCAACCCCGGCAACAGCGGCGGCGCCCTGGTCAATATGGACGGTGGCCTGATCGGTATCAATACCGCGATCGCCAGCCCCACCGGCGCCTATTCCGGATACGGGTTTGCCGTGCCTTCCAATATTGCCAATAAAGTAATTGAAGATCTCATTCAGTACGGAACGGTAAGAAGAGGCTATCTCGGTGTCATGATTCGCGGTGTAAACAGCCAGCTGGCCGAGGAGGAAAACCTGGATATAGTACAGGGTGTGTATGTCGACAGTCTGCTGCAAAACAGCGCTGCCGCCGCTGCCGGTATTCAGTCCGGTGACGTGATCGTCGAGATTGAAGGCCGCGACGTCAATTCACCCGCCGGATTACAAGAGGTCATCGCTCAGCGCGAACCCGGTGATGAGGTAGAGATCGTCGTCAACCGCGACGGCAATCGCCGTACGTTCAACGTGACCTTGAAAAGCCGCGAGGAAGCTACCCAAATGGCTGCCGCAGAAGGCGGCGAAGGATCGCTGGAGGCCATGCTCGGCGCCAGCTTCGAAAACGTCAGTGACGAACTGGCCCAAGAGTTGGGTATCGAAGGCGGCGTGATGGTAACCGATCTGCGCGACGGCAAGCTGAGCCGCGAAACCAAAATGCGTGAAGGATTTATCATTACCAATGTGGATGGGCAGAAGGTCACATCTGTGGAGGTGTTCAAAGAATATCTCAGGCAGAAAGGCTCCGGCGGCGTACTTCTAAAAGGCGTTTATAAAGACTATCCGGGAGTGTATTACTACGGCTTCGGAATGGACCAGTAACTGCCGCGTCTGATTGAAAGCTGATTCCCCTGACAAAAGCCTGAAAATCGATTTTTCAGGCTTTTGTTGTTTGTTACCGAAATAACCTTACTCAAAGCATATGGCTTACGAAAAACACATCCGTTTTACCAATATCGAATCGGATCGGGTCAAAGAAATATTCCTGGAGACCCTTCACTACTTCCCGGTTTTACATCCGCATATCATACGGATAAAATGCCGGCCGCTGCGGCATACGACCATGCAGGCGCAGCCGGTGCTAAACCGCCATTTTTTTCACAGGCGACGGCGCCATTACCAGATTGACATCAACGATCATACCCGGATAAATCGTCAAATCCGGGTCGATGAATTACCCGAAGCGGTGTTGGCCGGCTGGTTCGCTCACGAACTCGGCCATTTGGTAGATTACCTGAAAAGGGGAGGATTAAACCTCATGGGATTCGGCTTCGGTTACGTAGCCTTTGAATATTTCCGCATCGGGGCCGAGCGCATGGCCGACCTGCACGCGATCGACCACGGCTTCGGCGAACACATTAAGGCGACCAAGAAGTTTATCCTGGAGGAATCCAGCCTGCCCAATGAGTACAAGATACGTATCGAACGCTTCTACATGTCGCCGGAAGAAGTGGAATTGATGCTGGGGCAGGAAGTAGAGGAAGAGGTTTGTATGGACCGGCCGGAAATGAGGCCGTGGCAGTAGAGGTGAAAAATTCAAGATTCTCCCACCCTGGTCACTCGGGACTGGGAAAACAGAAGAACCGACGAAGTTAGCCCCAACTGAAGATGCGGGTAATTTGATACGCCGGGGGGGAGAGCCCGGCCACCGCAGGAGTTGGACTATCGACCATCGACTCTCGTCTTCAAGAACTCGAGCAGGTCCTGCATCTGTTCTGGTTTCATTATTTTGGGCAGCTTCACTTGTCCACCCTTCTTTTTATTCTCCTCCAGCCATTCATAGATGGACTGTTTGGGAACACTTTTCACTTTAACATACCGCAGTGCCTTGCCGCGGGCCATATCATAGGCTTTATTGATGTCCCGAAGAATATCATCGAGCAGATCCCTTGCCTTTTCTTCGTCGAAGGTATCTTCGCCGCCGAGCACCCATTGATGGAAGTATTCTTCCTGTTCGTTCTGCAAGGCCGCCACGGTAAATTCGTTTATGCTGATGCCTATGGTATTGGAGAGCTGCTGGATGGCGCGGTTCATTTTATCTTCGGAGAGCTGGGAACCGACCACGTTGAGGAAGTACTTGGTTCGGCCGGTGAGCAGGATTTCCCAGCGGTCTTTATCGGTGAAGCGAACCGTATCACCGATCATATAGCGCCAGGCGCCTGCTACGGTAGAAACGAGGAGGGCATATTCTTTGCCTTCCTCTACTTCATCGATGCTGAGGCAGAGCGGATCTTCCAGCAGATTGCCCTGAGCGTCGAAACCGCGTTTGTCGAAGGGAATAAATTCGAAGAAGAGACCGTTTTCCAGGGCCAGCCGCATGGCTTTTGTCTCAGGACGGGCATTATAGGCAAAGAAGCCTTCGGAGGCCAGGTAGGTGTCCATAATGATAAGCGGGTGTTCACAGAGCTTATTGAAGCTCTCGCGGTAGGGCTCGAAGGCCACGCCGCCCGAGGCGTAGACGGTGAGGTTGGGCCAAATATCGTGTATGGTATCCAGCTGATGGCGTTCGATCACTTTTTTCAGCATTAGCAATATCCAGGAGGGGATGCCGGCGAGCGCGGCGACATCCCAGTCGGGCGCGCGATCGGCAATTTTATCTACTCGTGCATCCCAGTCGGCGATTTTGGCAATGTCCTGCCCGGGCTTATAGAATGCGTCGGTCCAGGAGGGGAAGTTGCGAACGTTGATACCGCTGATTTCCCCTTCGAGATGCCCCTCGTGTTCCTGCAACTCCGCGGAGCTGCTCAACATGAGAATGTCTTTTTCAAAAATTTCCGGATCGAAGTTAAAGTTGGCCAGAGTTTCCAGCTGGTTAATGCCGACCGAGCGGATGGATTCCAGCATGTCGTCGGTGACGGGGATGCGTTTGCTGCGGTGGCTGGTGGTGCCGGAAGAGAGTGCGTAATAATTGGGCCTGCCTGGCCAGGTGATATTGGGCAGCCGGCGTTGTTGCCGCCACCAGCGCTCGTTCATAGGGGCGTATTCAAATACTGGGACGGATTGCTGAAAGGCCTTCACCGGATCATCGGAATGGAGTATCTGATCAAAGCCGTAGTAAATCCCAAAAGAGGTAGATTTGGCTTTTTCTAACAATTTGCGGAGCTCCTTCCGCTGCAATTTCCCGGCGTCTTCCAATCCTCCCATTAAATCGTGACGGAGGTCTATAAATGTTTTGATAGCTGTGCCAATGAATGCCATACGATAAAAGGTAGTTATAGAATTTTTCCTGGATAGCGTAGGATTAAGAAAGGCCCCTGCCTTTGCTTGGAAGACAGGGGCCTGTCTGAACTTAGCTTGTGCTTGTTCAGCTGATCTCAATTTGTTTGGGTTGCTTTTTTACTTCCATTTCTTTTTTTGGAATGTGGATTTTGAGCACTCCGTCTTCGTATTCGGCCTTAATGTCCTCATCTTCCACATTTTCAGGAAGCGTAAACTGCCGCCGGAAGGAAGTATAGCTGAACTCACGCCGGGTAAAGTTGTCTTCTTCTTTTTTTTCTTCTTCTTCGCGTTCGGCACTTACGGACAGGATCCCATTGTCTACCCGGACGTCGAAGTCGTTCTTTTTGAGTCCGGGAGCTGCGACATGCAGTTCGATGCGGTCTTCTTCATCGAGCACGTTAACGGCCGGCGTAGAAACGCCGGTGGGGGTGCTCATCATGCTGTCCATACGATCATTGAAAAAATCATCCATCCATCTGGATAGGTTGGTGCTGCGTTCTACGGGTCTCCAATTAATAATTGCCATAATGTAGATGGTTTTGGGTTTTTATAATAATACTGACGTTCAATTATACAACGAGGCCCTGGGAGTGATGTTCAATGGCTTGGAGTGGGAAAAAAGGGAATGTTTGCAAGGGTAAATGGAGGTGGGGAAGCAACCGGGGTGAACATGTCTTATAAGGCTTTGTTGAATAACTAGGTATCAGTTTAACAAGTTAAATTGAGTATGGAAGGTTTATTAGAGCAGCTCAATGAGTCGTGGAACAACCTGTCAGATAAGCTGGTGGGCTGGTTAGATACCATTATAACCAACTTGCCCAATTTCATCCTGGCTCTGTTAGTTATTGGTCTTGGAATCTGGCTGGCTCGTTATGTCAAGAGGTACTTTCACAGTGCGCTGAGGCGTATGAGTACTAACATAACCATAACCAGAGTTGTATCCAATATTAGTACTTTTGTCTTCGTCGCCATATTTGTTTTTATCGCTCTGGGAATTCTCAATCTGAGCACGGTGCTGGCTTCTTTGCTGGCTGGTGCAGGCGTTGCCGGTTTGGTTATAGGTCTGGCGCTGCAGGAACCCATTGTTAATCTGTTCTCGGGTATTTTACTTTCCGTTCGTAAGCTCTACAATATAGGAGACCTGGTGGAGACCAACGATTACTTTGGTACCATAGAGAATATCACCCTGCGGACCACGCTGATTCGCAGCAATGACGGCAAGCAGGTGACTATTCCCAACAGGCTGGTTATTCAGAATCCCATGGTGAACTACACGAATACTGAGGAGCGCCGTGTGGCGCTGGAATGCGGTATTTCCTACGGTGATGATCTGGCCAAGGTTAAGGAATTAACCCTGGAGACAATCAAAGCGAACTGCTCCTATGACAGCAGCCGGGATATAGACTTTTATTACACCGGCTTCGGGAGCAGCTCCATCAATTTCATTCTGCGCTTTTGGTTGACAAATGCTTCCCAGGGGGCTTACCTGCAGGCGCGTAGCGAAGCGATCATGGCGCTTAAAAAAGCTTTCGATGAAAATAATATTACCATTCCCTTTCCTATCCGGACATTGGATTTTGGAATCAAGGGAGGGGAGCGGCTCAACGAAGTGCTCGATGATCAAGCACTTCGAACCGGTAACGGAGCGTCGCAGAAAGAGTAGTGCAGCTAATTTTTCAACATAAAAACTAAAACGATATGATTTTTCAAAAGCCACCCAAACCGGATAAGCCGGAAAAACCGGATAAGCCGGAAAAACCAAAACGCGATAAGGAAAAGCCCGGAAAGCCGACCAAACCTGACATCGGCCGGGAGGCGCCCAATCCGCTGAAGGAAGACCAGTAAATGAACAGCATTTTTCAATTCAATGACATAGATATGAGTGACCAAACCATTGATCCAGAACTAAAAGAAAAATTAACCCGGAACTGGGAAAAAATACGCCGTCGGCTGCTGGAGGATTTTAGCACACTTCGGCGGGAAGATCTCGACTTTCTCCCTGGAGGCGAAGAAGCCCTGCTCGGCCGCATTGAGCGCCGCATCGGCAAAAGCCGGCAGGAGCTGGAAACGCTGATCAATAATTACGAGGAGTAATTTTCCTTCCGCTGACCGCTGTCGTACTTCTAATACAAAGAGAAGTCCCCGTAGGCAGGCGTTGTTCTGCAGGTGATTGTCCTGTTCAAAAAGCCAGCTGTGGATTTCTCGATTGATAACTATTAAATATTATGAAAACGGAAATGGTATATGTTATTCTTTATACGCTGCTACAGCGACACGAGCGGGCAGCAGAATATTACAACAAAGCCTCCGATCTGGCGAAAAGCGATGATTTAGCCGGCTTGTTGAAAAGCCTGGCCGCTTACCGGGAAGATCTCGGACAGCAGGTGCGTCGCTTTCTCGAAAATACGAGCCCGGCACCCATGCCCAACAAGAATACCGAAGGCCTTATGCCGCTGATTGAAAAACGCTGGCCGGAACTGGAAGAAGCCCTGGCCGACAACAAACGGCTGGAGGTCATTAGCCTTTGCCATGAAACGGAACAGGCGCTGTCCGACTATTACCGGGAAAGCCTGGGGCAAGGAAAGCAAACAGCTGCCGGTATCCAAGATCTGCTGCAGCAGCAGCACAACAAGATATTGGAGGTGACCCGGCAAACGGAACGGCTGGAAACGGTACCTCAACAACGGAATATCGAGATCGATATCTGAGGGCTGTTTGTGGAACGGCAGCACCGGAAAGGCTTTCCAATTTCATAGAAACCGTTCCCTTCCGGTGCTACCGCATCTAATGCACAGGAAATAATCCTCTTCTTTGACAAATTCTTCTAATGCTTCAGAAAACACTCGCCGGACGGTTTGTCCGGGGAGTGTTTTAAGTTAAAGCCGGATTGTTTGCGGCTTTATCGCCGGAAAAGCCGCGAATAAGCCCGGTTAAGTCTCTTGCTCTTGTTGTTGTTCCTCCCCGATGCCTTTCTCTTGGGTAGATTGATACAGGATAAGATAGCCCAGCAGGGCGGAAAGGACAGACCCGAACAGTACGCCCATTTTCGCCTGATCCAGCAAGCCGCCGGGTTCAAAGGCGAGATTGGCAATGAATAGGGACATGGTGAAGCCAATACCTCCGAATAAAGCCAGGCCGAAGATTTGTGTCCAGTTGGCGCCCTCCGGCAGGTCGGCAATGCCCAGAATAGTGCTGAGCCAGCTGAAAGAGAAAATGCCGATGGCTTTTCCCAGAAATAAGCCGGCGGCTATGCTGAAGGTCAGGTTGGTCAGCAGGCCGGATCCACCGTTAAAGATACTCACCCCTGCATTTGCGAAAGCAAAAACAGGCATCACAAAATAAATTGCAAATTCGTTGAGATCCTCCTCCATGCGTTGCAGTGGTGGCTGTACCTTCAGGGTATCCCGTTGGATATCCTTAATGGTATTGATATCCTTTTTGGGTAGAAAACGTCCACTGGATTCTCCTTCCCAGCGCTTTCTGATGCGCCTGATCCGGTCCTGGACATTTTCTGTAAAGACCTCCAGCCGGATTTTATTCTTTGCAGGAATGCAAAAGGCGGATAATACGCCCGCTATAGTAGGATGTACACCCGATTGGAGGAAGTAATACCAGATGAAGATGATAACTACCGAATACATCCATAGATTTTTCACACCCAGGTAATTGAAGATCAGCAATACACCCAGCAGTATGCCGGCGATCAGCACCGGATGCCACTGTATATCCTGGGAATAAAAAATAGCGATCACCAGTACCGCCCCGATATCATCGATGATGGCGAAAGCGGTCAGGAAAACGTTCATACCCAGGTTGATCCGATTGCCCAGCAGGGCCAGAATGCCGAGTGAAAAAGCAATGTCGGTCGCCATGGGAATGCCCCAGCCTTTGACTGCAGCATCATTCTGGTTGAGTAAAAGAAAAATTGCAACCGGTACCGCCATCCCGCCAAAAGCGGCGAAGCAGGGCAGGGCGGCCTTGCGGAAAGTCGATAGCTCTCCTTCCATCAACTCCCTCTTAATCTCACAGCCGACAACGAAAAAGAAAATTACCATCAAGCCATCGTTGATCCAGTGGACCAGCGAATTGGATATTTCGGTACCTCCTACGATCAGGGTGATCTTTGTTTCCCATATATGGAAGTAGGTATCTGCCCAGGGGGAGTTGGCCCAGGCCATGGCGATGATGGTGATAAATAATAAAAGCAGACCACCTGATGCCTCCAGGTTGATGAATTTCTGAAAAGGAGAAACGATTGTCTGTATGACCTTTTTAGGTTTCATGATAACACGTTAGTCTTTTTGGCGCTTGAACATCGGGACCTGAACATGCGTTGAAGGAATGCAACAACATATAGGAAAATATCAGTTTGCCAAAGATTAACAAGTATTCAACTTACTTGTTGAGTCCGTTTACCAGGAAACCTGTTATCCGACGAACGGATGAAAAATTGGCGCTAACTTTAAAGCCATTCACCATATGCTAATTACGGATAAACAATTTAAGGCCCTGAGAGAAGCTGAAGGGCAACATTGTATCACTCTTTATATGCCTACCCAGCGCGAGGGCGACGGCCAGAAAGCACGGGAACACTTTGAAAAACTGCTTCAGGATGCCGCCTCCCGCTTACAGGAGCGTGGTAAAAGTAAAGAGGAAGCCTTTAAATTTCTCCACCGCGCTTATGAATTGCTGGACGACAGAGGGTTTTGGACTTACCTGTCGGACGGCCTCGCCGTGTACGTTTCGGACGAGATTTTCGAGCACTATATCCTGCCGGTCGATTTCGAATCCTTTATACACGTAGGTCGTCACTTCTATTTGCGCCCTGTATTGCCTGTGCTGAGTGGCGAGGGTCGATTCTTTCTGCTCGCGCTTGGCCACAATGATATCAACCTGTACGAAGGGACCCAATACAGCCTGCGTCCTATTGAAATCGAAAATCTTATCCCGGTTGATTTTGCTGAAGCGATGAAAACAGCCTACGCCGAAAGTGATGTACGCATGTACACCGGCGAAGGCCCCACTGCTAAACCGATACAGCATAGCCGGGGAGAACAGGCGCCAAAGGAAATTCGCGATATCCGGGGGTATTTCCGTCAAATCGATGAAGGGCTGAATATCGCGCTGGAAGGCCTGCGGGTACCGCTTATTCTCGCCGCACCTCAACGACTGGTTCCCGTCTTTCTGGATATTACTAACTATCCCGATACGATGAGTTTTCACGTAGAAGGAGATCCCGTGGACCTGTCGAATGAGTTTTTGCACACCCGGGCCTGGACACAACTCACGGAGCATCACAAGACCATCAAGGACAATTACCGCGAGCAGTTTTCAGATATGAAAGAAGATGACAAAGCTACTTCGGAGGAAGCCGAAGTGATCAATGCCGCCTACGGGGGCAAAGTTAAAGTGTTGTTTACCCGGAAAAATGCCCATTTATGGGGCGTTTACGATGAAGAAGAGCAACAGGTTAAATTGCATGACAGGCGCCGTCCCGATAGCGAAGATCTGGTGGAAAGAGCCGCCGTTAAGACTTTTGAGACAGGCGGCCGGGTGTACGATGTCGAGAAAGATGAAATGCCGGAGGCTGATTCTAAAATGAACGCTGCTTTTCAATAAACTAACCCGGAACCAATAAGTTAAACAGTAACAAGAGGATTTCATTCACTTGAATCCTCTTTTTTTTGAATATCCTGAAGGAAATTCCAGTTGGTTTCCAGTAAATTCTCGAGGATACTTAGCAGGTTCTCAAAGTCATTGGACAGGGAGAGCAGATCCGGGTTACCGGAGGAGTGCTTTTTTTTCACTTCGTAGAAAATCTTGAAACCCTCTATCACCTTTTGCAGATCCATAGTTTTTAGCACCAGAGAATCCAGCTTTTCACTGATCTCTTCCGTCTCCAGCACCGGAGAGGAGGTAGGGAGGTGCTCGGTGGGATGCTGCGAGAGGTCTTCAGTGGCAAGAACGAGCGGGGAGACTCCGAAATATCTGGCAATGGCCAGAAAGCGTTCGGCGGAAGGTTGGACGATACCGGCTTCGCAGGAAGCGATATTGCTTCTGTTGATATGGAGTGTATCCGCTAGTTTTTGCTGGCTTACACCACGTATAGTGCGCAGTAACTTCAGGTTACGTGCAAAACGACTTAGGGTGATCTTTTCCTTCTCGGGGATGATGTGTTCTTTCTTCGGCATGAAAGCGTAAATGAGTTTTACATTGGTACATTCTTCAATAAGCCCCCAATCGGTAAGGAAGAGCGGAATTCCCGGCACACAAAACCGGAAGGAAACAGGATTCCTGCCACGCCACTTTTCCAGAAGTTCACGAAAATAACAAAATGACGGCAATTCCGTGAAGAATCACCGCCATTTCGATCAGGAAATTGTAAAAAAATGTTGATCGTTAACGTTTTGCCCGCAGGTAATGGAATTCGGGATGCTTACTGAAGTGGCCGTTGAAAGTCGGGCAGGTAGGATAAATGCGATAGCCCGTCTTTTCACAGAACAGCATACCTTCCATAGCCAGACGCTTGTCAAGGCCTATGCCTTTTAATTCGTCGGGAATATGAGTTTCCGTAAATTCGACGACGTTGGGATTCTGATCAGTATGCAGGTCGTATTTTAAGTAGGCCTCTGCGCTACCTTTCATATCGAGGTAAAATTTACCTTCGGATGTATCTTGTCTTATTTCTAATGCATCTACATCAATCTGTGCCATAATCTCGGTTGCTTTTATTATATAATGAATTTTATTGTTGTTGTGTTCGATTAAGCCTGGATTCAATTTCCACCAGGCTTTTTTCCATGTTCTCCCGGAAGAAATGCCAGTTGTCCCGGTGTTCTATTTTTAGATTATCTTTCCGGGTAGTGATTTCTTCGCGGACTTCTCTGAGGTAGGTTATTTCGCGTTCGACGGCCTCGCGCTGATCGGCAGCGACACTTTGCAGGCTGTCTTCCAGTTGCTCAATGCGAGTCAGTACAGTTTTATCGAGACTGTCGAGCTGTTCGCGAAATTCTGCTACCTGAGCTTGCTGTTCGGCCTGATCGGAGCCGGCTTTTTCACTTGCTTGCTGAGAATCCCCGGCGCAGGCGCCAAAGAGGATCAAAACAGAGAGGATAAGAAGTTTAATGCTGCTATTCATAGTTATTTTTCTTTAAGGGTTGCCGAAAATGGAACTACTCTTCTAAAGTGGGAACAAAGAGGTTCATCAGGGCCAAAATGATAGAAAAGAGGATGGCCGATAGCCAACCCCGGACTTCAAAGCCGGTAATCAGCCAGTCGACCAGCAATACCATTGCGGCGTTGATAAAGAGCAGGAAGAGCCCCAGTGTTAGAATGGTAATGGGTAGGGTGAGAATGGTCAGGATGGGCTTGATGAAAAAATTGACCAGGCCCAGCAGGATACCGGTTATGATGGCGATGCCATATCCCGTTACGCTGACACTAGGCAACAGCCAGGCCGCCAGGTAAACGAGCAGTCCGTTAATCAATACAATAGCAATGAATCGCATAGCTGATGTTTTGTTTCAATATATAAACGTTCACACAGTATACTAGTGTTCAAGAGGCGGGACGTCTCGGCTTGGTGGCTTTCTGCTTGGCAGGGCCCTTGATCCTGTTAAATTTGGCCTTTTCCTCTTTCGGCTTGGTCAGAATGAGGCGCAGGGCCTTGTCGTAGGTGAAATAATTGTAAATCCAGTTAATGATGACGACCAGTTTGTTGCGGAAGCCGACCAGTTTGAACAAATGGATAGCCATCCAGGCGAGCCAGGCCGGGAAGCCGTGGATTTTGGCTCCAGGCAGGTCGGCTACTGCCTTATTACGTCCGATGGTGGCCATTATGCCGTAGTTGCTGTACTTGAATGCTTTCGGAGCTTTACCCTTGACGATATTGACCAGGTTTCGGCCCAGGTGCTCTCCCTGTTGCATAGCCACGGGCGCCAGCATAGGATGGCCTTCGGGGTAGTTGTCGGTCGGCATGAGGGCTACATCGCCGATAGCAAATATATTTTCCGTCCCCCGTACCCGGCTGTAAAGATCGACGACCAGGCGGCGATCTATCGTAAAGGATTTTTCACTGAATCCCTCCGGCGGGGCTGCTTCTACGCCTGCCGTCCAGATAATATTCCTGCTGGGAATGTGTTGGTTGCCGAATTTAATCGAGCGACCGTCGTAGTCGCTGACGAGCTTGTTGAGGCCGATGTGCACGCCCATTTTATCCAGGTACTGCAGGGCTTTCGTTGAAGCTTTCTGCGACATAGAAGGGAGCAGGCGGTTTAGCCCTTCCAGCAGATAGATTTGCATGCGTTCGGTCTCCAGGTCGGGATAGTCTTTGGGGAGTACCCAGCGCTTCATTTCCGAGAGGGCGCCCGCCAGTTCCACGCCCGTAGGCCCTCCGCCGACCACGATGAAATTGAACAGGGCCTCTCTTTTGCGCTCGTTTTTTTCCACCAGCGCTTCTTCAAAACGCCGTAATATCCAATTGCGCAAACGCAGCGAATCGGGAACTGTTTTGAGCGGCAGAAGATGGTCCTTATTCAAACCAAAAAATTGGGGCCGGCTACCGGTGGCGATCACGAGGTAATCGTAGGGCAGTTTGCCGATACTGGAGTACACCTGCTGCTCGTCAGGAGCAATACCTTCCACTTCGGCCACGCGGACTTTCACATTGCCGGTGTTTTTGAAAACCCGCCGTAGCGGGTAGGCCACCGAGTTGGGCTCTAATCCTCCCATCGCTACCTGGTAAAGAAGTGGTTGAAAAGGGTGTGGCTCCAATCTGATGTAAAAATAGCGTAACTTGAGAGTAAAAAGAATATGGCTGCGAAATACAAAGTCGAAGCAGATGGTAGCGTAACCATCACACTGAATATCAAGGCGCAGGGTAGCATGCTGGAACAAGAAGAGCAAATCGCCGAAGCGGTGGCGGAAGTCGGTCGATTGGCCACGGCGCTATCGCTCCAGGACTTTGATACGGATGGCCGACCGGTGATTGTGGACAACGTAAAACACACAAGCCGGGGCCAGGAAAAAAAAGGTACCAAACGCCGTACGGGCAAGTCGAAGTAAGCCGGCATGTCTACCAGCCCAGCCGCGGGGGACGAGTTGTGGTTCCGCTGGAAGAACGAGCCCGGGTAATAGGGCGGACCAGTACGCCACGTTTTGCCCGGATGGTGAGCTGGAAGTACACCCAATTGTCGGCGGCGATGGTGGAAGAGGACCTGTCGCTGAACCACGGCCGGATAACCAGTCGTAAACTCATTCAGCGTATCAGTGCGGCGGTGGGTGAAGTGGCCAGGGACAAGGAATTTGAATGGCGGTACGAATTGCCGGAATTGGAGGAGGTGGTCAGCCATATTGCGATCAGTCGCGATGGGACGACCACCCCGATCCTGGGCGAAGGCTACCGGGAGACGATGTGTGGGACGATCAGTTTTTATAGCAAAGGGGGCGACCGCCTGCATACCATCTACACGGCTTGTGCGCCGGAATACGGCAAGGAAACCTTCAATCGGGTGTTGGATATGGAGATCGAGCGGGTCAAAGAGCAGTATCCAAGGGTCAGCTATGTGGGGCTGGCCGACGGCGCGCGGGACAACTGGAGCTATTTGAATGCGCATACCAGTACTCAGATTCTGGATTTTTATCACGCCGGCGAATACCTCGGCCAAGTCAGTGGGGTGGTGAAAAAGACGGAAAATAAACGAAAAGAATGGCTCCAACAAGCCTGCTACGATTTGAAACACCAGTTCAAAGGGGCGGCCAATCTGCTGCGGGAGTTGCGCCATCTTCGGGATCACATGAGCAGCACGGTCCCGGAAATATTGGATACGACGATTACCTACTTTGAAAATAATCTGCCGCGCATGAAATATGCTGCTTATCAAAAACAAGGCTATCCTATCGGCTCGGGTGTTACGGAAGCCGCTTGCAAAGTGGTGGCCAAACAACGCCTCAATCAATCCGGGATGCGATGGAATGTCGAGCCCGTACAGCATATGCTCTTATTGAGAGGTTTAGTCTGCACCCCCGGGCGGTGGCACCAATTTTGGAGGCACATCGATAAAAAGGGTGTATAAAAGTACATCAGATTGGAGCCGCACCCGTTGAAAAGTGAAATAATTGTTCCGGTCGAGTAATAGCACATCCGCCGGCTGGCTGCGCAGTCGCTTGGCTGCTTCCAGCCCGGCAAAACCACCGCCAATGATAATGATGCGTTTTCTATCTTTTTGCTTACTATACATATTGCTTACTTGAAAAATCGCTTGTGTCTATAGCTATACTGACGTCGAAATGGTTTGAGAAACCTCTCAAACCAATTTACGTCGAGTTTACTATTGTTCAATCCCTTACCTCTTCTTCTTTTTGTATAATGCGAACGGCGTAATCGGCAGGCAATATTCCCCGCCCGTAATGCTCGGCATGCTGGCGGGTGAAAACGGCGCCGAAAAGAAATATGTTGGCGGCATAGAATACCCATAGCATGATGATCAGTACTTCCCCGGCTGCATCGTAGAGGTTGGTTGTCTGACTTCGGCCAATGTAAAAACTGATTAAGTACTTGCCGGCGGAAAATAAAAGCGTGGTCAGAATTGCCCCCGTCCGGACCTCCCGCCACTTGAGCTTGGCATCCGGCAAAAAACGGAAAATACTGCCAAAGAGAAAGGTGATGATCAACAGCGGCAGTAATATGGAGCCGGCGGTAATTAAAATGATCGAAATACCCGGAATTAAAATCGAGAGGTAATTACCCAGCGCCGTAAGCGCCGAATCAATGAGCAAGGAAATCAACAGAATAAAACCCATGGAAAGTAAAAAAGCGAAAGACAGCACCCGGTCGCGCAACAGCTTCAATACGGTTGATTTGGGTTTTGCTCTAACCCGGAAGATCCTGTTCAGAGAATTCTGTATGGTAATAAAGACGGTGGTAGAGGTGATGAATAAACCGCCTATACCTACGGCTGTAGCCCACCAGGTATCCTCGAACAATCCCAGCGTATCGATCGTTTCTGACAGTTGTCGTGCACTGTCCCGTCCGATAACATCACTTATCATTCCAAAAAGGGTAGACTGTATAGCTTTTTTTTGGTAAACCAAGGAGGTGGTTCGCAGAATGATCAGCAGGATAGGGGGAAGGGCAAAAATCGTATAGTAAGACAACGCAGCTGCCTGAACAAAGAGATTGTCAGTAGCAAATTGGACAGCAGATCGCTTGATGAGCTTCCAAAACGTTTTTAACTTCCCGAATTTCAAAGTGCCGGATTCTTGAATGTCGAGTATATAGTGCCGGTTAATCGGAGTTTGTTGGATTTCAGAAACGAAAATATGGGAAAAGGCTTTTTTGCAACGCTATGAGCAGTGCATCACAAGCCGTTTTCCCATTTTGTGGGTAAGAACTTATCTTATCCCATTTCGTTTTCAATAGTTTCTTCGAGCTTCCTGATTCTTTTTCTGATTTTCCGTTTAGCTTTCTCTACATTTTCACCGTAGCGATTCTTCGATTTGCCGAGTATGGATCCGGAACGATTGGCTACTTTATTGACACTTTCCTTGACGGAAGAACTCACGTCATCTACATAGTGCTTACCCCGGTCTACGTATTCATTTACATTGGAAGAAAGATGCTCATACTGATCTTTAGCTTTGTTTTCCAGATCTTTTCCAAACTCATTAATCTGGTCACCAGCCTGGCGGCGGGTTTTTTTTCCTTCTTCCGAATTGAGGTAAAGCCCGGCAGTTACACCCGCGGCCATGCCAAATAAAAACCACAATCCATTTCTACTTCCATTATCCATAATCTAATTTGTTTTGATGAACAAATAACAGCTTTTCAGCTGTCTCAGTTTTTTTCTCTCTTGTGTCATCTTTTGAACAGGGTTATCTGTGCCGATGTTCAGGAAAGCAACAAAATGTCTCTCTTTTTCACAAAAGACACCGATTTTTATGCTATATTAGCATTTGACGTTTTTTATGTACACAATTTTCGGTGTTTTTTTGTCATTCTCGATTACAGAGAAATAATAAGACCGCTGAACCATTAGAGTAGAGGAAAAAAGGATGAATTATCTTTCAAAAAACATAAGATATCTTCGTAAAAGCCGCCAATGGAGTCAGGAAGCTCTGGCCAATAAAGTGGGGGTGAAGCGTAGCAGTATTGCAGCCTACGAAAGTAAAAATGTGCGACCTCGTCTGGATTTTATCGTCGAGCTTTCCAAATTGTTCGGCGTGGAAATGTCCGATCTCATCGAAAAAGACATGGAAACCATCAGGGGTAATGGGACTAGTAAGGTGGACAACCTAAAAGATATAGAGCAAATTGATGCCCGGGCCATTGGGAAACTGAAGCTGGATATTAAGGATAAAGAGAGTGTTCAAAAATTTATTGAGCGCTCTATCCGTATTCGGAAAATGCTCGAAGGGTTCAAAGTGTTTTATCGCTTCAAGCTGGAAAGTTTTGAAGACCTGAACGAAGATGCCCAACGCCTGAGCGCCGATATCGAAAATTTTTTACTTCTCATGGAACATCTGCTGGCTCACAATGAGGCAATCATCAGCGCCATCTCTGAAAAAAACGGCTCTTCCGGTTCACAATAACCGGGCGGATTGTTAGTATTACCAGCTATTTTTGCTTTTTTGGTTAAATTAAAGGCGTCTGAAATAGGATTTTGTGTTATTTATGCTTATATTGTGAACAGATCGTACTTTTCCTCGTTGAGGAATTGCAGAAATTGTGAATGATTATAGCAATCGTCTTAACTTTGAAATAAATACACCTTTATGAGCACCTTACAATTCATTCAACAATTCAACAGTTTCGAAGACAAGCTCTTTTCCTTCGCACTGAGACTGACGCGTAACAAAGAAGACGCCAAGGATCTGATGCAGGAAACAGCGCTGCGCGCTTTTGGTAACCGTGATAAGTTTAAAGTCGGTACTAATTTCAAGGGCTGGCTGACAACGATTATGCGGAATACCTTTATTAATAACTACCGGCGCGAGAAGAAGCGTAAAACTGTAAATGAGCCACTGGATACCTTCTTGTTCGCCATTGAGAATAAGAACACAGTCGCTAACGGCGCTTATTCCAGGTTGACTATGCAGGAAATGGAAGAGCTTTTTGACGAAATAGGTGAATCCTACAGCGTACCTTTCATGATGTTCTATCAAGGATATCACTACGATGAAATCGCCGACCACATGGAGATTCCGATGGGAACGGTGAAAAGTCGCATTTTCTTTGCACGCAAAAAACTAAAGGCACTGCTGCGTGAACGCTTTGCCACGGAAACCTTCTAGTCCGCGCTAAAACTATGATACCAAATCGAGGAACAATTCTAAATTCTAAAAAACTACTTCATTTGATTTCCAATAACTTTTGAGAATTCTGAAAACTCAAAAGATCTACGTTAAAGCGTGGCATATCTTTCCGGATATGTCATTTTTTTTTTGCCCTTACGCTGCCTTCCCACTTCCGCTTTCCGCCTTCCGCCCGCAGAAGAAGCAGGCTCCCTACAGTCGCTTCCGACTTTCCTGCCTATTCAAAAGGAATTGTGCTTACATCGTCACCATAAATGAGAAACTTACTGATCACTCTTCTTCTTCCCTCGCATTCTGTTCTGGTGCAGGCCCCAGGTTCCGGAAAAAATTGATAACCCGGAAACGCTCGGAATCGTACTTTTCTTTAAAAATCTGATGATTGGAGTATAGACGTTCTCCCAACAGCTCGCTTATTGGTTTGAAGTAATCGATGTGACTGAGTATAACTCTTAAAGCAGCCATTGCAGGAATAGCGAGGATCAATCCGGCAATGCCCCAGATCAGGCCACCGGCGATCAGGGCCAAAATAGCAGCCAAAGGGTTGATCTGAACGCTGGAGCCGACTACCTTAGGCGTGATGACATTGCCCTCCAATTGCTGTACCCCCCAATACAGGAGCACAACGGCGGCAGGCTGCCAGAAAGTTCCGGTGGTAGCCAGTGCGTAGAGAAAGGGCAAAATGCCGCCCAGTGTAGTGCCGATGTAGGGAATGATGGCCAGAAAGGCTCCGAGAAAGCCCCAGAAAGGTGCGTATTTAATTCCGATCAGCCAAAGGCCGCTGCTGTTGAGCACCCCGAGGATGAGCATAACGAGACCAAGGCCAGACAAATATTCCTGCATGACCCGCTGTATATCGTTGAGCAGCGTATCGGCTTCTTCGCGGGTGGAAGAACCAAACTGGTAGATGAAAAAATTGCGGAAAGAGCTGCGGTACCAAAGTATGAAAAAAGTGTATAGCGCGCTAAGGACCAGTCCCGCAATCAGGGTAGTGGAGGAACTCAGGCTGTTGGTCAGGAAGCTTAGCGGGGCTTCAATCAGGGTGGTAAGGTTTTGCTGAACCCATTGCGTCAGTTCCTCAACGCCCAAATCCAGGTTTTCCTGTGTCCAGTTGATAATATTATTGATCCCCTTTTTTAGCTGTACCTCGATAGAAGGAATACTGTCGACCAGCCGGATAAATTCGTATCCAAAAAAGAAAAAAATGCCGAGCAGGGGGAGTATTACAGTTATAAAGGTCAGCAGGATAGCGATGATTCTATTGGGAATGAAACGCTCGAAGAAATCGCATACCGGCAACAGAACCAGGGCAAAAAGAAAACCGAAAGCCAATGGAATAAGCAGCGCCTTGGCGACTATGAGGAAATAGACGAGAATAACCAGGGCAATAAGTGCATTGGTAATGCGCTGCAAACTAATTGGACGTTGGTTCATCGCGTTAACTTTTTTCTTGAAAAATACGGAAAAAATACCTCGATCCAAGGAGGCCTTTCCGCGCTTTCAAGAAAGTCAGGTGCTCTACAGAAGTTGATTTAAAACGTGCGTTCTACTTCATCCATGAAGTTGAGCAGGTCGCGGTTGGCATAAGTGCCGTAAGAGGAGATGATCGTTCCCTTCCGTCCGTCATCGCATTCTACAGCAAATATGACCGACATATCGCTTGGGTTGGAAACTCCCTCAAAACGATGCATTTCCCGGATACGCATATCCTCCGGGTTATAATACTTCTCGTTTTCGAGGTTTTTTAGTTTTTTGCCTTCCATTTCAAAACGATCGGCGAAGCCCTGCTGGTGCAGGTTTTTGCTGGCTTCCGATAATGTTCTATAGTTCTTTGCTTCCATGATTGTAATTTGTTTTACTGCTTGTTGTTTTCAAGGCTTCTATTTACTTCGGAGGCGCTGCATCCTTTAGAAATTGCAGACTAATAAAGGCAATGGTCATCCCTACCACAAATGTTTCGAGCAGGTAGGCCCAACTCAACATCAATGCTTTGGGAAAATCGGTCACCCGGCTGTTTAGTGTAAAGCGGTCGAACACGACGCTCTGGTCGATAAAAAAGCTAAGCAGGTGAAGGGCTACGAAGACGAGGCCACTGACAATAGTAATGCCAGCTCCCATGACAATGCCGTTTTTAAACGTTTTTCCAGCCGGCGAAACAAATTTATAAGTGCGCAGCGCGCGGTACATGACAATGGCCAAAAAGAAGTATTTGAGTAGCTTGAGCGCTAGGCTGTCACCGGCTCCCAACACTTCCAGCATCAAGACGTAGAGACCCATTAGTATTCCAGCCAGTAAGCCCCGACTACCCGCAAACGAATAAAAGTTGAAAGGGATTTTGCTGACTTTCTTTTCTTTCTGTTGATTTTGAGGGTTCTCTATTTCTTCCTTCATTTTTTTACTCATAAAAAGAAATATTTGTATTTGTTTTCTGTAATCCGATTAACAGTTAGAGATCAAAAGGAGGACAAGTTGGTGGAGAAGGAAAGCCTTGAGAAGGTTTGTTAAAAAAAGAGTGGCGCCATGTTTTCATGACGCCTTATTTTAAAAAGAAAGAGGGATTAAGCTTCGGCAGCTTCGAGCTTGCGTTCGCGCCAGGCGTCGAGCATCCAACTACGCTTCTCCAGGGCTTCCAGGAATCCGCCGATCATATCGATGGTTCCTTCATCTCCGGCATCATCGGCACTGCGGATTACTTCGCGCATGTTGCTGATGAGTATTTCATGGTCTTCCAAAATCTTATCGACCATATCTTTGTCAGTCTGTAGTATGTCTGACTCTTCAACCTTGGCCATAGCCAGGTAATCACTCATCCGGCTCAGTGGAATATGGCGCAGTGTAAGTACCCGTTCGGCAATCTCATCAATTTTCTCACGGGCATCATTATACAAATCTTCAAACTTATTGTGCAGGTCGAAGAAATTTTCGCCGTGGATATTCCAGTGAAAGTTCCGGAGATTTTGGTAGTAAATGTGATAATTGGAAAGCAAACGATTCATATCGTTAACCGTTCGCGTTACTTTCTTTTCGTCTAAACCTAAATAATTCATATCGTTACTTTCGCTTTTGATTAATCAAATAACTGATTTCACTTATTTCAACGATGGCAATGGGGGGATGTTCAATGATGGTCGAGGGTCGATTCAGCCGAGTGAAGCTTGGTCGGGTGAAAGTCCACAGTCCTTGGCCGGTGCCAGGTGCCAAGCCAGCTGGCGCCGGGGCCGGTTGGGATCGGCTGCGACTTGAGCCGCCATCGCTAATCACGGCATCGGCGTCCTAAACATTGAAGTACTACCGTTCCTCCAGTAAGCGGCCGAGGGCCTGCAACTGATTAGATTGCGCGAGGTAGATGCGAATGATGGCAGTCATCGGAATGGCAATAACGGCGCCACTGATGCCCCAGACCATGGTGAACCCAAAAACACTGATCACAGCTCCGAAAGGACTCAAATCAACCTGGTCGCCGAGGATGAGTGGCGTAAGCAGGTAACTTTCCACCACCTGAGTGACCGACATGACGCCGATGATGAGCAGAATGGAGGTCAGCCCACCGCCGGATACCAAGGCCAGCGAAATGGCCAGCAGCCCCGCTATGACATTGCCGAGGTAAGGAATAAGCGACAGCAGGGACCCCAGCAGAGCCAGCAGAATGGCAAACTTAATACCTGCCAGCAGGAAGCCGCCGGCGTACAGAAGGCCCAGAATCAGCAGCACCAGCAGCTTGCCGCGCAAATAGCGGTGAGCAATCCTGCTGGAGGCATGCATGATTGCCCGGAATTCTTTGTCGTTGTCTTCTCTTCCCCATATTTCCAGGGTGAAAGCCTGAAAGCGCTTCTGCGATGCCAGGAAAATAATGGTAAAAACCAGGATCAATAATAAATCACCCATGATGCTGACAGCCTGCGAGGTAACGTTCATCACCTGAGTGGTGATCATATCCGCCGAGGGGCGGATCGTACGGCTAAGATCTGCTTCCTGTACGTTCAAAAGGCCACTGAGGTAGGTCCGGACTGCCGCTTCCATCTCCTGGATTCGCTGCTTAATGCCAGGCCATTCCTGGCTGAGTTCCGAAACCTGCCAGGAAATCAGCAGCAGGATAAGGCCAAGAAAAAGCATGACCAGCAATACACTGATACTGATAGAAAAAAATTTCGGCAGGCCTCTGCGACGCATGGCCGTTTCCATCGGATGAATCAGCATCGCGAAAAGGGCGCCGAACGCCAGCGGCTGCAAGAAGGGGCTGCCGTAATACATAATTATAACTACCCCAATGACCAGGGTGACAAATGCCGCCGCCTTGTAGGTCCAATGCTGCATGGTTGGATGTTTAGTTTTTCTTCCTTAAGAGTACCGGTTAGCGGAAGTTCATCCAGCATTCAGCCCCCAGCATCCAGCCTTCAATACCCCGGATTCTGCTGGATCAACCCACCACTCAGGTCGATTTCGGTTGCGGGGACCGGCATCAGTTCGTGTTTGCCTTCGATGAAGTCTTTACCGACGGCTTTCATCACCTCGGCAGCCCGGTCCTGGCGCAGCAGGTCAAACCAGCGGTGTTGCTCCATGGCGAGTTCGGAGCGGCGCTCCCGCCAGATGATTTCGCGCAGCTCGTTCTGCTCCGCGCTGGTGATATCGGGCAGTACGCTGCGATCACCGCGGGCCCGGGCGCGTACCTGATTGAGATAGGGCAGTGCCTGGGCGGATTTGCCGTTCTCGTTCAGCGCTTCAGCGGCCATCAACAGCACATCGGCATAGCGGAGAATTCGAATATTGCCGGGGCCATTACCCAGTCCGCCGGGATGATCGGGCGCCCAGGCCTTTTGGTTATAACGTTCGTTGATCATATTGGGATTGTCCTGTACGATAGCTGAACCGTCGGGTAGCACTTCGCCGACGTAGAGGATGGTGGCGTCTCGCCGTGGGTCACCACGCTCGTAGGAAGCAACCAGGTCATCGGAAGGACGGTTGAACCCCCAGCCGAGATTCGGGGTGCCGCGCACGCCCTGCACCTGATTGTACTGCGAGCCCCCGTCGCCTACTTCAAAGGCTTCGTTCTGTACCTCGAAAACGGATTCGGAGGAATTTTCGCCGACTTCCTGAAAAAGCAGGTCGTAGTCGGGAAACAGCTCGTATTCGCCTGAGTTGATCACCTCCATCGCGTACTCTTCGGCGTTGAGGTAGTCCTGTAAGGTGAGATACACTTTGGCGAGCATGCCTTTCGCAGAGCCACTGGTAACCCGCCCTATATTGGAGCCGCCATAGGAAGCGGGAAGGGCGGCAGCGGCGTCTTCCAGATCTTGAATGATCTGATCATAAATCGCTTGGGCGGGATCGCGCGGTTGTTCGTATTCACCAGGTTGCAGGGGTTCCAGAATGAGGGGCACGCCGCCGAACCAGCGCACGAGATTAAAGTAAAAGTAGGCTCGCAGAAATTTGTTTTCGCCGATGAGGCGGGCCTTCAGCGTTTCGTCCATCTCTATGGCCGGGATGTTCTGAATGGCGAGGTTGGCCCGGTAAATACCCCGGTAGTAACCACGCCAGACGGTAGAGAAAGCCACGTTGCGGGAGTCGAAATTGAAGTTGTCGATTTCCAGCAGGAAGGTCGCATCGTTAGGCTCACTGCCCTTGTCGGCATCGTCGCTGATGATGTCGGTTATGGCTATATAGCTGAACACGTGGACCTCCCAACTGCGGAGCAGGTTGTACACCGCATTGGTGGCTTGTATGGCGTGTTCCTCGGTTTCGAAAAAGGTTTCGGTGGTAGGCGTGACGAGTGGTTTCTTTTCGAGGAACTCCTCGCTGCAGGCGCCGGTCAGGAGCAAAAGAACCAGCACCGGGATATGTCGGATCTTGAATAGCTTTTTCATTGGATGAGATTTTCGGTTCGAAAATTTGTCGCAAAGAGGGGGGGCGTCATTAGAAGCCCACATTTAATCCCAGTGTGACCGTTTTCGGTATGGGATAAACGCCCTGGTCTATTCCCGCACTGAGTACGTCTTGCCCGCCGTTCTGGCCGGCGATTTCCGGTGTGTAGCCGCTGTAGTCGGTCCAGGTGACGAGGTTGGTGCCACTGACGTAGAAGCGCAGGTTGCTGATGTTGATGCGCTGCATCAGCTCCGCAGGCAGAGTGTAGCCAAAAACGATATTGCGCAGGCGCATGAAGTCGCCGTTTTCGACAAAGCGTTCCGAGGGCAGGTAGTTGTGCCCGCCGTTGGTCACGCGCGGCTCGGTGGTACTGCTGCCGGGACCGGTCCAGCGGTCGAGATAGCTGACCTCGAAGTTGTAAATACCGAAGCGGGCGGCTTTTTTAGCGTTCCAGACTTGCTGACCGCTTTGTCCATTGAATTCCACCGTCAAATCAAAGCCGGCATAGTTGGCGCCAAGCGTAAACCCGTAAGTGAAATCGGGGATGGCGTCGCCGATGAAGGTGCGATCGGCGCCGGTAATGACACCGTCGCCGTTGACGTCGGCAAAGCGCAGGTCGCCGGGCACTTCACCGCCGCGGGTCGGAAACTGCTCCAGGTCGGCTTCGTTTTGGAAAATGCCTTCCACTTTATATCCGAAGAAGGAGCCGACCTGCTGTCCGACCACCGTGCGGGTGCCGAGGATGCCGTTGTATCCCAGACCGCCGCCGTCAAGGGCTTCTTTGCCCTGACCGAGTTCCAGGGTTTCGTTGTAAACGGTAGATCCGACAAAGGTCAGGTTGTAAGAGAACTTGTCATTGACGCGATCCCGCCAGTCGAGCTTGAAGTCGACGCCGGAGTTGAGAATATCGGCGGCGTTGACGAAAGGAGGGGCATCGACCCCCACGTAATCGGGAATCTCGATCTGTAGCAGAATACCTTCGGTCACTCGCCGGTAGAGGTCTACCTCTGCCAGCAGGCGATCATCCAGGAATCCCATCTCCAGGCCGAGGTTGTACTGCTCGGTGGATTCCCAGCGCACTTCGGGATTAGCGAGTTCGACGATAGAGGCGCCTGTCTGCAAAGTCTGGTTACGGCCGAAAACAGCATTGAGGTTAGGAGTGACTACCGGCCGTCCCGGATATTCGGAAATTTTGTCGTTGCCGATCATACCCCATCCCGCCCGCAGTTTCAGGCGGCTGAATACGTTCTGGTTTTCCATCCAGGGCTCGTCCATAATCCGCCAGCCGAGGGCAAAAGAAGGAAAATAGCCGAAGCGGTTTTCTTCTCCAAAGCGGGAGGACCCGTCGGCGCGGAAGGAGGCCGTTAAGAGGTAGCGGTCCAGGAAGCTGTAATTGACCCGGAAGAGGTAGGAGAACATGGCCCATTCCGCTGCGCCGTTGGAATTGGCTTGGGTTTCCACGTCGCCGGCGTTAAGGTAAAAGAGTTCTTCCTGATCTTCGGGAATATTGCGGCGCGAGCCGTTGAGGAACTCAAAGCGGTTTTCCTGAGCCGTGACGCCGCCCAGGAGCGTAACGGCATGCACGCCCCAATCCTTAGCGTAGGTCAGGGTATTCTCCCACAGCCAGTTACGGCGTTTGGTAAAGCCCCGGAAGAGATTGCTTTCTTCGTTTTGCTGGAGGGGGGAGACAAAGAAGACGGGCGCGAAATTCCGGCTCTCGGAGTTTTCCAGATCGAGACCGAAACTGGAGCGGAACTGCAATTCCGGGAGAATATCGATTTCTGCGTATAAATTGCCGACGGTGCGGTTGGTTTGCGCTTGGTTATTATCCAGATAAAAGAGGGAGGCTTCGGGGTTGCCTACCGGATTGGTATCCGTGAAGTTGCCCGCCGAATCGCGGGGGGCAAAGATGGGCGCGGCCCGGTAGGCGGAGCTGAGCACCCCGGGAGCGATATTCCGGTTGCTGTTGGCAAAGGTGACGTTGTGCCCGAAGGTGACATTTTCCCGCAGCTGATATTCGGTGTTCAGGCGCAGGGTGATTCGGTCGAAGTCGGAGCCGCGGATGATACCGTCCTGTTGAAAATAATTGGCGCTCAGGTTAAAACTGATATTCTCATAAGCGCCGTTGGCCGACAGCTGATAGGACTGCTGAGGAGCGGTGCGGAAGATGACGTCCTGCCAGTCGGTGCTCTCGGTGAAAGCATCCGGATTTTCGTAAATGATATTGCCGTCCTGATTGACCGATACCTCGTTGGCCAGTTGGGCGTACTGCGGCGCGTTGACCAGGTCGATGGTCGTCACCGGTTCCTGCCAGCCATAGTAGGTGTCGAAGTTGAAAGCCGTACGCCCCTCCGCGGTACCCTTTTTGGTGGTGATGATGATCACCCCGTTGGCGCCCCGCGAACCGTAAATAGCGGTGGCGGAGGCATCTTTGAGCACGTTGATGGACTCTATGTCATTGGGATTGAGAAAGCTGATGTCGTCCAGCAACATGCCGTCGACTACGTAGAGCGGGGAGGCGTTATTAAAAGTGCCTACTCCCCGGATGCGGATGGAAGCACCGGCGCCGGGCTCCCCGGAAACAGGCGTGACCTGCACCCCTGCGATTTTACCTTGCAGGCTCTGTTCGACGTTGGCATTGGGAATACGCGTGATCTCCTCCGGCTTTAAGGTAGAGACGGCGCCAGTCAGGTCGCTTTTTCGCTGCACACCGTAACCGACCACGACTACTTCCTCGAGCATCTCCAGCTGCAGGGATAAACTGATGTCAATCGTGTTCCGGCCGTTTATCGGCGCCTCCAGGGTTCGGTATCCCACGTAGGAGACCACCAGGGTGTCGTTGGGACTGGGCACTTCGACCTCATAGCTGCCGTCTATGTCGGTTGTGGTACCGCTACCGGTACCTTTGACCAGTATGTTAACGCCGATCAGCGCTTCTTCCTCTTCGGTGGATATAACGGTTCCTCTAACCGTATGCTGTGCGGAGAGCCCAGCGGCCAGGAATAAAACGCACAGGAGTAATAGTTGCCGCTGCGCTGATCTGGGTGATATTTTCAATATCCTCATGTCAATGTCTTTTAATCCGAAAAATAATGGGCTGGCTTTTCGTAGTGGTCAAAGCGTCAGGTGCTTTGTATTCATTCCAGGGTGACTTCTACCATTTGCACCTCCTGTGAATTGGGCCCGACAAACAACTGGAACTTACCTGGTTCGGCTACGTATTTCATATCGCGGTTGTAAAAGCGCAGGTCATCCGCGGTCAGGCGGAAGCTAACTTCTTTCGACTTCCCGGCTTGCAGGCTGATCTTTTCAAAATCTTTGAGTTCTTTCACCGGCCGGCCGACGCTGCCGACCATGTCGCGCACGTAGAACTGAACAATCTCGGTTCCGGCGCGCCAGCCGGTATTGGTTACGGTAATGTTTTCTTCCAGGTTTATCAGCGCCAGCACCGAATCGACGCGCCCGTCAATGCCCGCCGGATCTTGTGTGGACGGACCCCGGATTGCAGGGCCGAAAGGGTTGTTCAGTATGGAAGCCGTCAGATGATGGCCCCGCGGCAAATCCTGCTTCGCTTCCTTCTGCTGTTCCTGGTCGATAGCAGGATCGATGGCCCGCAAGTGTTCTACAGCGAAAGAATTGATCAGGAATGCGACAAACAGCAGAGCAATAAACTGTATGGTTTTTTTTAAATAGCGCATAGTGGAATAGGAGCGTAAAGGTTCTTTCATAATGGGTTTTAAAAATAGCGCCGGGATCATCAAATCCCCGTGGAGGGGTTCATCCCGGCGCCTTTAGTTTAGACACAGCCCCGCTGGGGCTGCTGGTTTAGAAGTTTAGACGCCCCTCGACTTCGTCGGGGCCTGGTTTAGGACTAACCGCAGATTCATTGGGGCTCCTAAACTAAACAGCTTGGTCACGAAGTGGTCGGGATGCTAAACTTCTCAACTATCAGTGCTTGACAAACTTCGTCGTCGCTCTGAGCGTCCCTGTGCGGTCGTAACCGTTCAGGATGTACACACCTTTGCTGAAATCAGCCAGGTCGATCTCCATGCCGTACTGGCCGGTAGTGCGTATTGTCTGCACCGGCTGACCGAGCATGTTGTAGATGACGAAGCGCTCCAGTCCTTCCGCATTCTGGATGATCAGCTTGCGGTAGGCCGGGTTGGGTGATACCTGCAGGCGCTGCAGCTCGACGCGGGCGCGGCTCGTGGTCATGCCACAGTCGGCGTCCGCAATAGCGATGTCATCAAAGTAGTAGACCTTCTCTTCGTCCGGGGTATCATCAAAATCCATGATGACAGTGACGGTGCTGTACAGCGCGTCATCGGGGACGATACCGGAGTAATCGAAGGTCAGTTCCTGCCATTCGCCCTGGCCGGAATAATCCATCTCAGAGAATACGTCACCAGTATTGGGAGCATCATTAGTACTGCGTTCCAGCTTCAGTACCACGCGGCCGGGATTGTCCATCCAGACCTTCATGCGCATGGTCTTGTTGTCGTTCGGCAGGCTGAATTCATTGTTGCTGACGTGGAACATGCCGGCGAAGGGTTCGCCGCCGGGCTTTTCGATGAATTCGCCCACTGTTGCACTGGTATTGATGCCGCTTTGATCAGGATTGTCAACTACGACATTCACGACCTGATCGGCAAGTTCACCGTTGGCGAAGTATTGCCATTCGTCCAGAGTGAATTCCGGTGTTTCGAAGTTGGAAACACAACCCATGATCGGTGCGCGTTGCCAGGCAATGTCATCGATGAAGTAGATGTCTTCCTCCGTCGGCGTTTGCCCGAAGTTAAAAAACAGCACCAGGCGGGTGTGGTTGGCGTCGGCCTGGTCGCTGAAGTCGACCACGTATTCGACCCATTGTTCGGTTTCCATAACATCCATGGTCAGCTCGACCGGATCGCTGGTTCCGCCTTCGAGCTTAAAGCCCAGGGGTACAGCTTTGGGGGACCATACTTTTAGCGAAAGCTGATTAAAGATAGACAGGTCGATGGGGCCGCCGAAGTCGTAAACCAGGGCGGAGAATTGATCGAGCGGATCGGTATACTGCCCGACCTGATCGGAGGCATTGCCGTTGATGCCGGAGGGATCGGGATTGAGGATGACCTCCAGGCGGTCGGCGCCGGTAGTGGGAGCGATATTACGCTGGCAGTCGAAGTCGTCGACGATATTCGGATCGGGATCTACGCCTTCACAGGGGTTGGCGGTAACCTCACCCTGGCTGAGGTTGTCGAAGAACCAGGTATCCTGCGTGTTGAGGTTGGGGTCGAAAACGATTTCCACGCGCTCGAAGTCGTCGATGTCGCTGAATTCTAAAAAACTGAAATTTAGCTCGATCCAGGTGTTGACCTGTTCGATATCCAGGCTTACCGATTGCAAACCCTGGCTGGGGCTGAACAGGCGCATTTCCAGGCTGCTGGCGTTGGCAGGGGCCCATACCTGCAGGTTGAGCTGTGCGGCGCTGCCCAGGTCGAAGTCGAGGGGCAGGTCGGCTTGCAGCCCGCCGAATTCGGAAGTTCCCTTGGTGTAGGAGCCCACATTATCGGAAGTGTTGGGCGCGGTCTTGTCCGGGTTTTCGATCACGCCGTCGAAAGTGCCGAAGACGTCTTCAGCGCCCAGTGGCAGCCAGGTCAGATTGGCGCCGTCTTCAAAATCTTCGAGGACGTTGGACACGACTTCTTTTTCTACGAGCTGGATGTCGTCGATGTAGTAAATATCTCCGGCGACATCAGCCTCTCCGGCATTGAAGAAGAAGGTAAGTTGTCGATGACTGGCGTTGGCCTGGTCGCTGAAGTCAATGGAATATTCTACCCAGGAATTGGTTTGTTCCACCTGGGCATCTTTTTCTATCGCTGCCGAAGCGCCGCCTTCCAGTTTGACCAGTAATCTTCCGGTTACGGGGGCCCAGACTTTTATCTTGACAACATTTCGGTCAGCTAAGGGGATGTCGTTTCTGAAAGGGATAACCATAGCGTGAAAAGCTCCTTCCCGGTCGGTATACTCACCCACACGGGTGCTGGTGTTGATGCCGGAGGGATCGGGATTATCCACGGCTTGAATATCGGTAAGCCCTGGAAAGCCGTACTGCACGTTGCGCTGGCACTCGAAGTCATCCAGGATGCTTGGGTCTTCCATGACGCCTTCACAGGGATTGGGTTCGGCCACCAGGTTGTCGAACAGGTAAGTGTCGCTGCTTTCGGCCGTGCCCGGATCGAAGAAGAGGATGATCTTGTTCAGCGTTGTAAAATCGCTGGCGGCGCTAAAGTTGAAAGTGTACTCGATCCACTGATTAGCCACGGCGATGTTTTTGGTCGCCTCGATGGCTTCACCAGATCCTTCTAGTTTGAGGATAAAGGCGCTGGCTACCGGCGCGTTGACCATAATACGGAACTGGTTGTTGGTCGACAGGTCCAGCGGATTATCCAGCTCGGCGATGAGCAGGCTGAAGGCTTTTCCTTCTTCCTTGATGTAGGAACCAACCTCGGCGCTGGCGTTGATCATCAGGGTATCCTGATCGGGGGGATTATCGGCTCCGATAAAGGCGATTCCGCGCCGGTGACATCCACTGTGCTAATGCGATACTGCAGGTCGAGCTTTGTACCCAACGGGCGCACCCAGTCAATATAAAGGGTGTCGCTGCGCAGCAGGCGGCCGACTTCAAGGAAGTTTTCTCCGTTATCGGTGGATCGGTATATAATGATCCGGGTGGCTGTTGTGCCTTCTACCGATAACCAGCGTAGCTCGGCGTGGCTGTCGTAACCCTGGGCCCGGAAGTTTTCGGGAGTAGGCGGGGAAAGGTCCTTTGGCTTATGCAAGGAATTTCCCTGAAGAGAAGGAATGAAACTCCCCGACAGGATGAGTACGAATATGAAAAAATAATACGTGGCAGCGTGGGGAGAATAGTGCATATTAATCGGTATGGTATATTTAGGCAAAATATAGGGGTGCAGGGTTGTTAAGCCTAAAGATGCCGACATCAATTGACGACGGCTTTCTTAACAACTGTATAGCCGGGTAGCAGAAACTGAAAAATATTCCCGGCTCACTTTTCAGAACCAGCTATTACCACCCGATGTTTTCTTACTTCTCTACAATATTATATTCGATAAACTTGATATGCCAAAGAAAGGACATCAGCAATGGCTGGGCAATGATGAAAGTCACCTTGAGAGAAGGGGTGATTGGGTGTTCGACTTTTCTTCCTCGTCCGCTATAGTGCCGACTTAGAAGCATCGGGAGGGCGGGCAATCCCTCATTCCTTTTTCAGCTGATAAAGGATCCCTTTATCAAAGGGCGACCACACCGCCGTTCGCACTCCGATGCGTTTCAGCCCCTGGTTAACCCAGGAGTTGCAGGTGTAGAATAGATGGTAACTTCCGAGGGCCTCATAGAAATTATCGCGTGGGGTATAACCGCTGTCGGGGATGAGCCGGACATCATCGCTGTTGGTCTCGAAGGAAGAGCGGATGTACTGGATGAGTTGCTGGTATTGTGCTTCATTGATGGTCACCCGCCGGCAATTTTCGCCGGTTGTTGGTTCCCGGGAATAATAGGTGACGTGCATGGCGGTCGGGCTGGGAAGGAAAACGGCGCGCAGAGCAGTGGAAGCCTTCAATTCCGCCCAGGTTGGCGTGTCGAGATAGAATCCCTTATCGCCCCAACCGAAACCGATAAAAGGAGCCTGGTTTGCCTCTGCGGCAAAAGCTTCCGGACTGACGACGGATCGCCAGTCGATGGCTTTGTGCGTTGTGGGCGCTACAAAATCAGTGTGGATACCGTTGGACAGCACATACAGGGGAACCCCTTTTTCTGCCGATTCAAACCCTGGATTCGCGGGAATGAGTCCCAAAAGAAGCGCCAGAAGAAAATACAAGACGATCAGGGAGAAAAGGCCCAGTAAAGTCCTGCCGGTATAGCTGAGTATTTTGCGAAAGCGTGTTTTCATAAAGATGGCGTTACCTGAAAATTGATTCAATATAAGGGAAATCCAGCACCCAGCACCCAGCTCTCTTTTGTCATCCCCATTACATAATCTTGCTTACCTGCGATGCAGCACCATTGCTCTGTTGCTCGTTATGGTTACAAAATCTATATTGAATAATTGCATTCCGGGAGGAATGTATCTGCTCAATGGTTCACGCTCAACTGTCCGGACGTCAAGCGACGCAAAAAGTCCGGCTCATCACCGATTTAATCACATCATCGCCACTGGCGATTTCGCCTCGGATTAGTAACAAACAAGGCTTACAGCATTAACCGTTATTCTGCAACAGCAGAAAACGGCTATTCCATTCACCAAAAGTAAAGATCATGCTAAGATGTATATCTGTAGCCCTGCTATTGCTATGCGGTAGTTACTGGGTTTCCGCCCAAAAAACTATTCGAGGAACTGTTACGGACCATACCGGGGAGCCGCTCATTGGGGTAAATATCCTCGTGGAAGGAACGGCCTCCGGTACGGTGACCGACCTGGACGGGAGTTACGAGCTCACCGTTCCGGAGGGGTATAACACCCTGATATTCAGCTATACCGGATATCGTGCGGAGAGGCGCGAAATCGGAACCTCCGATGTTATCGACGTCGAGATGGAGGAAGTAGCTATCGGCCTGGATGAGGTCGTGGTCGTGGGCTACGGCACACAGCTCCGCTCAGAAATGACCGGCAATATTGCGAAAGTGACCTCTAAGGAAATCAAAAACCTGCCGGTCAATAGTTTTGAGCAAGCCATTCAGGGGCGCACCTCCGGGGTATTCATCGAGCGGGCCAGTGGCAAGCTCGGGGAAGGCATCAAGGTGCGCGTGCGGGGCAACTCTTCGATTTCGGCGAGCAATCAACCCCTGTTCGTCGTCGACGGCATCCCGGTGACACAGGAAGATCAGGGTGTCTCCAATAATCAGCCGACCAATCCGCTGGCCGACCTCAACCCGGCGGATATCGAGTCGATCGAGGTGCTCAAGGATGCTTCGGCTGCCGCGATTTACGGTTCACGCGCTTCCAACGGAGTGGTGATCATCACGACCAAGCGCGGGCGGGAGGGCCGCACAAATATCGATGTGAATTATCAGTACGGCCTCAGCGACCCTACCCGGATGGTCGGCTTTCTGAACGCCGGGGAATACCGCGAACTGTATACGGAGGCTACCCTCCGTTTTTTGGGTATCGACCCGATTACAGCTACGGAGGAGGACAAAAACGATGCCCGTCAGATACTGGAAGACGCCTTGATCGACGGATTTAATTCTGATTTTGAAACCAATACTAATTGGGAAGAGCAGGCTTTCAACGATGAGGCCGGACTGCAACAGCTCGACTTGTCGGCGTCCGGCGGCAATGAAAAAACGCAATACTACGCCGGGGTCAGTTACAATGATCAGACAGGGATTTTGATCGGCAATGAATTTGAGCGCATCAGCGGGCGCCTGAATTTGGACCAGGATGTCGGCGAGCGCCTTCGTTTTGGCGTGGGTATCAACCTGGTGCGCAGCGTGCTGGACCGGGTGTCCAATGACGCGGCCTTCGCTACGCCGCTGCAGCTGGTCGCCCTGGCGCCTACCCAGCCGGCTTTTCTGGAAGATGACGAGCCCAACCCCAACACCATTTACTATAACGGCCTGATCGAGCAGAAATACGCCGGCTTCACCACCAGCGTATTCCGCAGCCTGGGTAATATCAATGCTGCCTACGAATTTTTCCCCGGTTTCTCGTTCCGCTCTGAGTTCGGCACCGATCTGCTGGACCAGCGTGAGGAGGTCTTCCAGGGGCGACGGACGCTCGACGGCGCCCCGGCGGGGCAGGGCTCCAGCCGGGCCGTGCGGGTCTTCAACTACACCACCAATAATTTTTTCACCTTCGACCGGGCTTTCGGCGACGTTCATAACCTGGAGGCTGTCCTGGGGATGTCCTACCAGCGCTCACAGCGCGATGTGACCAGCCTGCAGGCCCGCGGCTTTCCGACCGATGAACTTAGTACCATTGCCAATGCCGCTGAGCCGATCTTTACCTCTTCCTTAGAGGACGGCTTTTCTTTTCTCTCCTATTTTATGCGAGCGACCTACAAGCTCAGCGACCGCTATATTCTATCGGCCAGCGGCCGCGTTGACGGCTCTTCGAAGTTCGGTGCCGACAACCGCTACGGGGTCTTCCCGGCCGTCTCCGCCGGCTGGATCATCTCTAACGAGCCCTGGCTGGACAACAACCTGACACTGAGTTTTCTCAAGCTGCGCGCCAGCTGGGGCCTCACCGGTAACGCGCCGCTGGCCAACTTCGGCAGCCTGGGGCTATGGGTCGGCAATAATTATACGACCGTTTCCGGCCTCACTCCCGCCACACTGCCCAGTCCCGACCTGAAATGGGAAAATACTGAGCAGTACAATATCGGACTCGATATCGGGCTGTTCCGCGATCGCCTGACGCTCGAACTGGATTACTACAAGAAGCTAACGGATGATCTGCTGCTCAGCCGCCCCTTGCCCGGCATTTCCGGCTACACTTCCATTTTCGAAAATGTCGGCGAAATAGAGAACGAAGGTTTTGAAGCCGTGCTGCGCAGCCGCAACCTGGTGGGGACCTTCAGCTGGTCGACCGATTTTAATATCGCCTTCAACGAAAACCGGGTAACCCGGCTCCAAAGCGATGCCGATATCATCGCCGGCGTTAACCGGGTACGCGAAGGCGAGCCGCTCGGCGTCTTCGTCATGCGCCGCTACGCCGGCGTGGATCCCCAAAACGGAGATGCGCTCTACGACGATGGGGAAGGGGGAACCACTGCCAGTTTTAATGCCGCACCCAACCTGGTTGTGGGCGATCCCACACCGGATTTTGTAGGAGGGATGAGCAACACCTTGTCTTACAAAGGATTCGATCTGAACTTCTTCTTCCAGTTTGTGGTCGGCAACGACGTGTACAACTCCGCCGGCCGATTCCAGTCCAACAACGCTTCGGGCTTCGTGGACAACCAGACGAAGGATCAGCTGAATCGCTGGCGGCAACCGGGCGATATCACCGATGTACCCCGGGCCCAACTGGTGAGCAATATCGGGAACAATACGAGTTCACGCTACCTGTCCGATGGGGCTTACCTGCGTCTGAAAAGCGCCTCCATAGGGTATAATATACCCAGCCGTCTCCTGCAGGAGGTAGGACTGCGCAGCCTGCGCGTGTACATCTCCGGTTTCAACCTCTGGACACTGACCGACTACGAAGGCTGGGACCCCGAAGTCAACTTTATCGGCACAGGCCGAAGCACGACGAACCAGAACATCATCCAGGGGGTGGACTTTTACACGGCTCCCCAGGAACGTACCGTCTCTTTCGGCGTGAATATCGGTCTCTGATCCGGCTTGAATAAAAGCTTTAACTCAAAAAAAGTAAAGACCATGAAAATCAGCACCTTATTATATATCTGTTTAGCTTGTCTGGCCCTGATGCTCTTTCCTTCCTGTGACGACGAGTTGGACATTCAGCCCCGGCAGGGCCTGGAGTCCGATCAAGTATTTACCAGCCCCTCGAATCTGGAAGCCGCCCTCAACGGCGCCTATTCCGAGATCAAGGGTGCCTTCGGCGCTTCTTTTGCCGGCGAGCTTTACGGTGGCGATTTCAACATCATGAGCGAACTGCTCTCGGCCGACAGTAATGTCATATGGGGGGGGTCCTTTAATACGTACCAGGAAATCTTCGGCAAGGATATTACCATTACCAACGGCGTGGTCAACCGCAACTGGCTGCGCGCGTACCAGGCGATCAACAATATCAATAATGTGCTGGCCAACCTGGACGTCGCCGCGGATCAGAATCAACGCGATCGCGTAGAGGGGGAAGCGCGCACCATGCGGGGCATGATGTACTTCAACCTCGTCCGCTTCTGGTCGAGACCCTGGGGGACCGGCACGGAAAATACCGATCCCGGCGTTCCGCTCGTTCTGGAACCGGTCACTACCGTCGAGGATGCGGAACGCACGGCCAACCTGGGCCGCTCTACGGTGGCGGAGGTTTACGCACAGGTCCTCGACGACCTGACGACGGCCGAAAACCTGCTGAAATCCTTCGGTGGTAACAGTACCGGTATTTCCACCCACACGGCGGCGGCCATCCTCTCCCGCGTCTATCTGCAGCAGGGCAGATACCGCGAAGCCGCAGAAGCGGCGAGCCGGGTGATTGAGTCGGGACTGTACAGCCTGAATGGCAATCCGCTCAGTGCATTCAACAATTCGGCCAATACTTCCGAAGACGTATTCGCCATCCAGCAGACTGCCCTCAGCAATGCGGGCATGAGCAACGCCGGGCTGGCTACCTTCTACGCCAGCCTCAACGGCGCCGGCCGGGGCGACATCCAGGTGCAGGAACCGCATTTGCGGATTTTCGAAGCGGGAGACCTGCGTGGCGGTCTGCAAACCGACCTGCCGCAGTCGGCAACCATCGTCAATGTCAGCGAATTTTACTACATCGGCGTAGGCGCCCAGAACAGCGGACAGATACAGTGCGCCAAATACGGCGAACCGACGCTGAACATCCCGGTCATCCGCCTGGCGGAAATGTACCTGACCCGCGCTGAGGGCAACTTAGAAGCTGATACTACTACCGGCGCCGCCCCGGCAGACGACATCAACGTGGTGCGCCAACGCGCCGGATTGTCTCCGGTCGGCAGCCCCACGCGGCAGGATATCCGCCTGGAAAGACAGCGGGAGTTGGCCTTCGAGGGCTTCCGCCTGCACGACTTCAAACGCTGGCAGCTAACTACCGGCGGGTTGCCCTGGGATGCGCCCTCGCTCATCCTGCCCATCCCGGAAAGGGAACTGGAGGCATACGATATCCAGCAGAATGAAGGGTATTAGCTAGTTTCGGTGTTTCCGGGTTTCAGTATTGAGTTTACTCCGAAAAGTGGGATTACACAGAGAGAAACAGAGATACACGGAGTTAATTATTTGATTATCAATTGTCTGTGTGATTCTCCGTGACACCTCCGTATGGCTCTGTGTAACAAAAAATGCATTTTCGGAGTAGACTCATTGTTTCACGGTTTCAGTGTTTCATGGCTTCACTGATGCGCCGGAGGTGAGAGACCATGAGACTGTGCAACCATGAAACCCATCGAACTTCAAAGCCGCGATAGGGTTGCATGATTAGGATGCAGAAAAGACCAAACCTCGCAACGGGGTAATACTTTTCTGCGTCCTATTCGTTAAAAAGCAACCTAATAAAGTAAGATGAACCGGAAAAGCCATTTGTTTCTGTTCTTTCTCTTGTTTTTCATTTCTGATCTCAGTGCTCAGGTCAACATTCCGGCGAGGCATTTCGGTATCAGTTTCGGTAATTCGCAGCGCTTTACCGGGATAAGGCTAAATCCGGTGGATAAAAATATTATCCGGATCAACGGCATCAATGTGACGGTATGGCCACCGAATGAGGGGCTCGACATGACGGGGGAGGTCAACGGTCTGGCGATCGGGTTGCCGGTGGCGGCGGGCAGCGCCCGGCAGAACGGCATCTCCATCGGCATCGGGGCGGTTGGGGCTGCCGAGACGATCCGCGGAATAAACCTCGGCGGGTTGGGAGTCGGAGCCGGGGTAGACGTTTACGGCCTCAACATCGGCGGATTAGGCGTTGGGGCCGGCGGTAGTGTCGGTGGTCTTAATATTGCCGGACTGGGGCTCGGCGCCGGTGAGCGGGTTATCGGATTCAACATCGGCGGCTTGGGCCTGGGTGCCGGAGAGAGTGTTAAGGGGCTTTCCATCGGTGGTTTGGGTATCGGTGCGGGTAACCAGGTCATTGGAATAAATATTGCCGGACTGGGTATCGGCGCCGGCACGGAGCTGATCGGCCTGAACCTGGCAGGTGTGGGCATGGGCAGCGGCGTAGTGATGCGGGGGGTCAACATTGCAGGACTAGGCATCGGGGCTCCAGATATCAAGGGAATCACAGTGGCGCTGACGGTGCGCAGTGAGTACATCAGTGGGCTGACGGTGGCCCCGGCCTATCATCGCGTAAAACCCTTCGACCCCGGTCTGATCGGGGAAATGAGAGGAGTGGCAGTAAGCGCTTTCAACAATGTTCAGGCTCCCCAACGCGGGCTGACGATCGGCATTCTCAACATCGCCGATGAGCTGCGTGGTTTTCAGATCGGATTGCTCAATATTGCACGCAGCAACCGCAAAGGTTTGCGGGTGCTGCCTATTTTCAACGCGCCGTTCCCGGATTGATGCAGGCTCTAATCATTCCTAAACACAAGCAAAGGTGTTTTCGTGTGTTTGGCGATATTGCGCGCCGTGCTGCCTTCCAGCAGTAGTTGGATAACGCTGCGGCGGTGGGAAGTCATCACCAGCAAATTGGCCTTTTCACTTTCTACGTACTGCTCTATTTGTTTTTCCACGTCCTTTCCTTCCAACAGCCCGAATTTGACCTTCTGGTGTTGACCGTAGGCAGTCACCAGGGCTTTGATTTTTTTCTCCGCCTGCTGGCGTTCCCTGGGTTTGTCAAGGACATGAACTACGCAGACTTCGGCATCGGGGAAGGTATGGTTGAGAAAATTGAGAACGATGAGATCCTCAAAGTCAAAGTCCGTGGTTGTGACGATTTTATCAATGTGCTGGTAATCTGCCGAGGCGGGGATAGCCAGTACCGGGCAATCGGCCGCGCGGATAACTTTCAAGGCATTGCTGCCGAGATGCCGATTGACATCGTTGGTCTTTCCCGTCATACCCAGTACGATGAGGTCAACATCTTTTTTCTCCGCCACGTTGATAATCGCGTCGGAAGGGTAATCCAGTTCGGCGGTAAAAGATATTTTTATGTCGGCATATTCTTCCGGGGTATGCTCCTCCGCGAACTGCCGCAGCTTCTCCAGTACGCGTTCTTTCTTAGCTTCGTCATCACCAATAGAAAATCCTTCCGGGCGGCCATAGGCATGCATGGAAATCAATTCGGCATCGAGTTTATCGGCCAATTCGAGTGCATAGCGAAACATGTGGTCGGCATGACCGGAAAACTCAGTGGGAAACAGGATCTTTTTCACGTTATCTTTGAATTTTCAAAACGGATTAAAGTTGATTTTAGGACGGAAAAGGTAAGAGAAAAAACAGACATTTGAGAATATCGCCGGCAAAATTTGATGCGTCTGGTTCTTTGCCGGAATCAAAACGGCCCGGAGAAAAACACTTTATACTGAGGTGAGGTTTGAGAATACAACCCACGTTCGAGTCAGTACGACTCGCCTGACGGCAGTCAGTTGCTGACCTGATTGGCCTGAGAGGATACTGAGACAATTCCTGATCCCCGTCGATCCGGGCATCAGGGTTCTCAAATTAAATTACGTCGAAAAAATCTGCTAACAAACTATTGTGATCAATAATTCTACTTCACCGGACATCTCGATTGTCATTCCCACGTTAAACGAGGCCCGGGGCCTTCCGGCAACACTGCAGCGATTGACACAGCTGCGAGGCAATTACGAATTACTCATTGTAGACGGGGGAAGCTCTGACGAGACGAGGCGTATCGTACGCCGTTTTCCTTCCATCCGCCTGCTGACCGCAGAGCGAGGCCGGGCACGGCAGCTCAATAAGGGGGCATCGGCGGCCAGCGGAAGCATCCTTTTTTTTCTGCATGCCGATACCCTGCCTCCCGCTGATGCTCTATTGCGCATTCTGGAGGTGCTCGAACATCAGGAAGCTGTTGCCGGCAGCTTCTATACCCGCTTTGACAATAACGGGTGGGGGTACCGGGTGATTTCCGCCTTTTCCAGGCTCAACCTGTCTTTTCTCACCTTCGGCGATCAGGGCTTGTTTTTGCGAAAATCTACTTTCCTGGAGATGGACGGCTTTCCCGGGCTTCCACTGATGGAAGACCTGGCCTTTCAACGAAGATTGCGGCGTAGAGGCAAATTTGTTAAGATTCAACAGCCGTTGCTTACCTCCGCCCGGCGCTTTGAACGCAACGGCTTCTTCCGGCAAGTGGTGATCGATTTCTTCCTGCTGCTGGCTTTCTATCTGAGAGTCCCGCTGGAATGGCTGAAGAAATGGTATCCGGATACGGAAGAACATAGCCGTTAGAGAGTGATCGAGTTCTTGCCCATCTTCCTTCTTCAGACAGGTAAAAGTTCCTGGACTCTTGTCCGAAACTCTTTCGCCGGGTCGGCCTGAAACCCAGGCGCCCGGAAACTCAAACACCCAGGCATTCAGAACCTCCCTTCCTCATCCGAAAATTCGTCCATATCCTGGAAGGGGATTTCCTTGTTATCGTCTTCCTCCTCATCGTCGAAGAAGAATTCCTCCTCGTCCTCGTCCTCCATCTGGAATTCCGGAGCTTTTTTGGCGGGTGCTTTCCGGATGATCTTGGTGATCACCTGTCGTTCCTGCCGCTGCGCCGGGCGTTTTTCCATTTCTTCGTTCTCACTGGCAACGACCACTTTCGGTGCCGCCGGTGTTACGCCGAGTTTGGCGGCCAGGCTCTTGGTGGTTGTCGGTACGGCGAGCAGTCGCTTTTTATCGATCAGTTCGCCGGTAACCTCACAGATCCCGTAGGTTTTGTGCCGGATACGACTGAGGGCGTTTTCCAATTCGCGGAGGTATTTGCGCTGATGGATGGCCAGGCTGTTCAGCATTTCCACGTCGGTATTGGTGTTGCTGTCGTCCATCATATCCTGGCCGTAGTCGCCGTCGCCGTTTTCGGTGACTTCGTAAATTTGGTTCTGCAGTAATTCCAGTTGCTCCTGTGCCCGCTGCATCTTTTTCATGACAAGCCGGCGGAATTCTTCCAGGTCGGCGTCAGAGAATCTTACTATCGTATTGCTCATTTTTTTCTTTTTTACCGTTACTGAGTGAAAAACGATGGCAATAAGACTGCCAAAAGAGAGGCAGGTCACTTTTTTTAAAAATATTTCCTGCTATCCTGCTATCCTGCTAATATTTCCGCTGATAAATCTCTTCCAGCGACAGTTCTTTAACCCGGATTATTCATTTCCGTCGGCGCTCCGCTGATGAGCGGAGCCAGTAGATTCAACAGTTGGGCGGTACCCTGTAATAAGACATCACAGGCCGGCAGGCCGGTTTCTTCTTCGATTTGCCGGGCAGATTCGGCGACTTCGAGTTTGGTCATCATTTCGTGGTTGATGGTAATGGCTCTGACTGGCTTTCCCGACAGCAACTCAATGGCCTGAATCTGTATGGGCAGTGGTTGGATGGGGTAGCCCGGGAAGCCGTCGTAGTCTTTGCGTTTGGGAGCATGTTGCAGAATGACGAGGTCGGGACGGGCGGCGGCCAGAATTTCCAGTCCGCCGGGATAGGCGGGGTTCATCAGGCTGCCCTGCCCTTCGATGACGATGACATCGGGTCGGCGTTCTTCCCAGGCCGTAACTACGGCGTGTTCGATTTCGCCGGCGACGAAGTCATTGATCAGCGAATCGAGGATGATGCTGTAACGAGCGCCCTGCATCCAGGCTGTTTGTCCGGTACCGATGAGCTCGGCCCGGTAGCCGGCATCGCGCAGGGCGTGCAGCAGGATCCAGGCGGTAGTGCGTTTGCCTACGGCGCTGTCGGTGCCCAGAATGGCAACCTTGAGCGCTTTAACGGATTCTATTTTTCCGGTAAAAGCGTGTAGGAGGTTGCGCGAAGGCGTTTTGCGGATATCGCGAATGCGTACCTGTTTGAAGCGGGCGAAGCCGCCGATCTCGGGGTCGTCGTTAAGAAAATCGTGCAGGCCGCTGTCGACATTCAGGCCCAGGTTGATGGCCTTGCGGATGTGCTCGTGGGCGGCGCCGGGCAGGCGCCCTCCGTCGGGGGCCAGGCCGATGACCAGCCATTGAGCTGCTGTGTCTTTCTCTTTGGCGGCAGCTACCGCTTTCTCGATGCTGGAAAAAACGGGAATGCCCCTGTCTTTGCCGTCGAGCACCTTGCCGGCGTCCTGACCGGCATATTTGCTGTCGACTACGGAGAGGACCCGGTAGCGCTCGGTGAAGCGCACCAGTCCGTGGGCTGTTTTGCCCTCGGGCGTATTGAAAGCGCCTTCGCAATAAACGATGGCGTTACCGTCTAATACTTGGTTGGGTTTCATAAGAGGTTTTCTGTATTTTGAATTTCCTGTTTCGGATTTCATATTTTTCATTTTCGGCTTGTCAGCACCGCCACAAAGCGATCGTTTTGTACCAGCGCCGGATCGGGCGGAGAGGAGAGTGCGGCCAGTCCGGCGGTAGCAGCCGGCAATACATTGAGGCCTTCCACCTCTTTGATTATCCGGGTTAGTTGCGTCATTTGCTTATCGGTGACGTCGCGTGCCCAGCCTCCGGTCTCGCGGATGGCCGAAAGCGTCACATCACCGTCAAAGGAGTGCCAGTTGATGAGGGGTTCGTTAATTTCGGTTTCGCGAATGACGCTAGCCGGCAAATCTTCGCAGTGATCTTTCTGAAGCAGGAAGGCCTGTACGATCGGATTTTTGCGATAAGCAGATCCGGCGACCATCATCGGAATGCGGGAAGTTTTTCCCCGCCGGTATAAGCTGACAAAACCTTTGTAGATGCCTGCGAGTACTGTGCCGTTGGAAACGGGCACTGCTACAATCCGGGGGGCGTCGCGCAACTCGTCGTAGATTTCATAAGCGATTTCACCGTAGGCGCGCAGTTGCAGGGGGGTGTTCTCTCCTCCGGGGTTGGCATCGTAGAATTCCCGTCTGGCGGCGTCTTCCTGGGAAAAAACCACAGCCCCTTCGTAATTCTTCCCTTGGCGGATGATGCTCGCCCCGAGCTGTTTCATCGCTTCCACCCGCCGGGCATGATAATTTTCCGGAAGGAAAATATTGCACTTTAAACCTGCAAAACGGGCGCCGAGCGCACAGGCTACGCCGTAGTTGCCACAGGTGGCCAGGTTGATGCCTTCGAAGCCGCGGCGCAAGGCATCGGCACACTGGGCAAAGGCGATCCGGTCTTTCTGAGTTCCCGTGGGGTTACCCCCTTCGAACTTCAGATAGACCTGCCGGATGCCCAGCTCGCGCTCCAGGTTGCGGGCCCGTATGAGCGGCGTGTCGCCTACCTCCGATTCGGCAATGAATTCGAAGGCCTCCAGGCGCTCTTCCAGGCTGTTACTCTTGTTGAGTATGATTCGGTATTGTTCTTCCAATTCCGGCTGCAGGTGAAAGGCGCCATTTGCCGCTGGATCTTTAATCATGGTTATGGCATTTTGTGTTGTACTCCCGGCTTATGATGCCAGGCGTTGATTCCGAACTGGACGATAAGACGCAAAGGACGCGATTAGTCACTAGTCGCAAATCCTTTTTTGGCGAAGGAAAGCATATTATTCCGGGTGGAAATAAAGATGTGTGGCCATCGAATGACAATAGTAAGATAATAATGCAACACGATGCTTCGAATCACGGTTCGGTTTCCCGCTTTTCCATCGCTTTGGCTGTTTCTTCTTCGAGTGTTTCCTGATCATGAGGGACCTCTTCGGGTTGTTTATCACCCATTAACAGAGAGACGACAATACCACCGGCCAGAAAGAATACGATGATGCTCAGGGAAAGCAATTCCGGTATTTCAATATGATGCTGAAGGATCATCTTGATTCCGACAAAGAAGAGTATACCGACGAGGCTGTACTTCAGATAATAGAACTTGTTTAGAATGGAAGCCAGCACAAAGTACATAGACCGTAACCCCAGGATGGCGAATATATTGGAGGTAAAGATGATGAAAGGGTCGGTGGTAATGGCGAAAATGGCCGGTATGGAGTCAACGGCGAACATGATGTCGGTCGTCTCAATAACCATCAGCGCGATGAACAGCGGGGTAGCGGCGGTGATATGCCGGCGTTTGACGAAGAAGCGATCGCCCTGAAGTTCTTTGGTGACGGGAAAAAAGCGCTTGGTCCACCTGATAACCGGGTTATGGCCCGGGTGGACCGATTCTCCGGATTGCAACATTTTGTAAGCGGAATAGAGCAGCAGCGCGCCGAATACATAGATAATCCAGGTGAATTGCTGGATAAGTACGACACCGACGCCGATCATGAGCCCCCGGAAAACCAGCGCCCCCAGAATGCCCCAGAACAGTACCCGGTGCTGATACCGGTTGGGAATCTTGAAATAGGCAAAGATCATGGCAATGACAAAGATGTTGTCCATGCTCAGCGATTTCTCCACCAGATAGCCGGTCAGGTATTTGAGCACCGCTTGTCTGCCGCTCATGGTACTGTCCTGCCAGCCTTGCTCATAAACAAAATAGACCACGACTCCGAACAAGAGGGACACCGCGACCCACAGCAGTGTCCAGCGCAGCGCTTCCCGGGTGCTGACTGCGTGTGGTGTACGGTTAAACAGGCCGAGATCCAGCGCTAGCAATATCAGAATAAGAATAATAAATGCAGTCCAAATTATCATTACGGTTATCTATGGTATAGAGCATTGTTCCTTTTCCGGAAGCGCCGTCTTTAGCAGATGAATAAAGAAAAACCAGGTTTAGTTGATCATGAGAAGGTAAAACCTGCATGCAACAAGCCTTAACAACCGAAAATCAGGACGCCGGTAAAAGGGAATAGTCACGCCGGTCGGGGGTATCAATCGATAAATCGTCGTTTATAGAAGACAAACGAATAGGCAAAAGGATTGTGCTGGTCGGCGGCGTAGTCTTCGCGTCGATCTTCTTCCCAGCGCTGGGGATCGATGGGGGGAAAGTAGGTGTCTCCCTCAAATTGGGCGTGTATTTCGGTGATGATGAGCTCGTCGGCCAGGTCTATGGTTTGCCGGTAAATTTCGCCTCCGCCCAGAATACACAGCCGCTCGGCGCCGGCCGCTTCGGCGCGGCGGAAAGCCTCCCGAACAGAGTGAGCTACTAGCTTTTCTCCGGCCCGGTATTTCTCCTGCCGGGTGACGATAATGACATCATCGCGATTTGCGAAAATATCTTTGCCCTGTGGAGATTCAAAGGACGCTCTTCCTGTCAGCAGAAAGCAATCCCGGATTTGATTATAAAAGAAATGCTGGTCGGCGGGCAACTCCCAGGCCAGCTCCTGGTCCCGCCCGATGACATCATTATCAGATTTGGCGGCGATGATGGTTTTCTTCATGGAGGCGAAGATAAATAAAAGCGGGCAACAGTCACTTAAATACTTTCCTCTTCCTCAGCGATCTGCTTCCGGATAATTTCCACGCCGATCCTGTGATGGGAAGTGTGAAAAGCGACTTCTCCGTTTTTGATGATCAGGATCTGTGGTGACTGATGCCGTACCTCAAAGGTTTCAGCGACGGCATTGGACACCGGACGGTGGCGAATCAGGTCGAGGTAGAAAAAATCGAGCTCTTCGGGCTGAAAGTTCCAGTCGCGCTCCAGCTGGTGCTGGGCCATATGACTGACGCCACAGCGCGTACTATGTTTGAATATGACGACAGGTTTATCCTCAGATAGTTTTTTGATTTCGTCTATTTGCTCCAGGCTGTTCAGGTTTTGCCAGTTGAAAGGCAGGCCGGTGTCGGCGTTGTTAAAAAGCCGGTTCATGAAACTCATGTTGGTTTGGTTGTGCTTCTATTCGTGGAAAAATGAGCAGTTACTTTCATTTTACAGTTTTCTCCGTAAAAAGTTTAGGCAGTAGTATTGCTTAACCCTTTTCAAACATTTGTGTCAGGGTTAAGAGCTTTGGCGCTCTAAGTGCACTATAAACTAAGTAGCGTCCAGTTTTGGCAGTGCCTTTTGGCGAAATGCTGCGTTGCTCGATCGATCAGGTAGCTACGGCTACCCTCACTCCTCGCGCCTTGCCTTTCACCAAAATGCCCATCCCAAAACACTATTAAATTTTTTACACAGTGTACTAAGTGCAAGGAATTTAATCTTGTCGGATCAAAAAGGCGTCAGAAACCAGATATCAGACGCCAGACCTTCCAATAGGGAGTATCCGATCGTCAAAACTTCGTTCCCGGCGCAGTGATTTCAACCCAGGGTCCGGTCAAGGTTAAATGCCGCACTGATCAGAGAAAGGTGGGTAAAGGCTTGCGGAAAATTACCCAGTGCTTCGCCGCGGGCGCCGGTCTCTTCGGCGTAAAGGCCGAGGTGGTTGGCGTAGCCGAGCATTTGTTCGAACATAAGGCGGGCGTCTTCCAGGCGTTTTTCATCGAAGCGGCCGGCGCGCGTCAGGGCTTCCACCATCCAGAAGGTACAGATATTGAAGGTGCCTTCTTCGCCGCGCAGGCCGTCGGGCGATTCTTCGATATTGTAGCGGTAGACGAGGCTGTTGGACACCAGGCCGCCCTTGTCGGGCGTTTTGTCTATGGCGTCAATAGTTTTGAGCATGCGTTCGTCGGTAGGGGAGACGAAAAAGACCAGCGGCATGATCAGCAGGGAAGCGTCGAGGGTTTCGGAGTCGTAGGATTGTACGAAGGCCTGCCGTTCCTCGTTCCAGCCCTTATTCATGATAGTGCGGTAAATATTGTCGCGGATGCTCATCCAGCGATCCCGTTCAACGGGAAAGGAACGCTTGTCGGCAAGTCGAAGGCCGCGGTCAAGCGCTACCCAACTCATGAGTTTGGAGTAGGTAAAGTGCTTTTTGCCCCCGCGCACCTCCCAGATTCCCTCGTCTTTGCGATCCCAGTTTTCTCCGATCCAGTCGACGAGCCGTATGAGGGTATTCCAGAAATCATAGGAAATCGGGCTGCCGTATTTATTGAAGAGGTAGACGGAATCCATCAGTTCTCCGTAAATGTCCAGCTGCAGTTGGTCATAGGCGTCGTTGCCAATGCGCACCGGGCTGGAGCCCCGGTATCCTTCCAGATGATCAAGGTGCTCTTCATCCAGTTCCCAGCGTCCGTCGATGCCATACATAATTTGCAGTTGGCCGGTATGCTCGGGATCTTCACAGATGTTCTCAATAAAGTGCATGAACTTGGCGGCCTCTTCCGTAAAGCCGATGCGCATGAAGGCGTAGAGGGTAAAGGCGGCGTCACGAATCCAGGTATACCGGTAATCCCAGTTGCGTTCGCCGCCTACGTGTTCGGGCAGGCTGCAGGTAGGAGCGGCTACGATGGCGCCGGTGGGCTCGTAGGTCAGCATTTTCAATGTCAGCGCCGAGCGGTAGACTGTCTCCCGCCAGCGCCCGCTGTAGCTGCAGTGCGAGAGCCAGTTACGCCAGAAATCCACCGTTTGGCGGAAGCCCTTCTCGGCTACTTTGTCGGAGTAGCATATCCGGCAGGCGCCGTGTTCTTCGGTTTCTTTGATGACGAAATTGGCGCTTTCTCCTTCATCGAGTTCCAGGCGGGTATGCACGCTTTGTCCGTTTTGTTTCAGCGGAACGGAGGTGGAAAGGCCGATACTCAGATCCGGCCCGTGGAAAGCGGCTCCGTGTTCGTTGATGACAATGTCATGCTCAGCGCGGGCATAGTCAAAGGCCGGCCGGCAGTAAACTTGCAGCGGTACATGACCGCGCACCATCTTGATGATGCGCACCAGCCGGTTTTCTCCTTCGCCGATCTCCGTTTTGCCGACAGGCATAAAGTCGGTGACCTCGCAAACGCCCTTCCCGGTAAGAAAACGCGTGATGAGAACATTGGTGTCGGGCCAGTAAAATTGCTTACTGGTGTAATCTTCTTCCTCCGGAGCGATCTGAAAACGCCCGCCCTTTTCTTCGTCCAGGATACCGGCGAATAGGCTGGGTGCGTCAAATCGAGGATAGCACATCCAGTCAATACTGCCGTTTTTACCGATGAGTGCGACAGTTCGCATGTTGCCGATCATGCCATAATCTTCAATAGGTTGGTAGGCCATAGCTGGGTTCAGGTATTTGATAATCCAGTAAATTAAAGACAACAATGAGAAAGATGTTCAAACCTGATCGGAAGGTTTCAAAGGTTACTGTTTCGGTAACAACTCTAATGATAAAGGTTGATCTTAAATTCGGATGTCGTTTTAAAGACGGGCCAGGGTCCCGGGATTTTTTTCCAGGGAAATTATTGGGGTAAGTGTTGGGAAGAAGACAATTACACTCGGGGTTAACCAAAAGTGTGTCATTTGATAAAAAAATAAAACCAAATTAAAACAAAAAGTTTTTATTCTTAAAAAGATATGTATCTTTGAAAAGCCTTTCTTTCCAGCTGCTACGAATTGGGCTGCGGCAGAGTGGCGAGGTTTTATGTTTCTTCGTTTAATCAAGCAGTTTCCGGAGGAAACTGAGCCGTAAAACACTGTGCATCATGATTGTCTTTGAAGCGTTTCACACGGTGCCGATCATCGCCCTGCGAGATATGGATCCCTACATGTTTATCGAAGAAGACGGCAGTGCCTTTCCCATACCCGGGGAGGACTATCACTTTGTTCGTCTCGACCTGAGCCTGGCTTTGATCAAAAATCCGGGCAGTACTTTTTTTATTCAGCTCACCGAGGATACGATGGAGGAGGAGGGGCTATTACCCGGCGATATCCTGATCGTCGACCGGGCCATGGAGCCGCGGTCTGGTGCGAAAATCATCGCCTATCTGGAAGGGTCGTTCACCATACGTCAGCTGCAGTTTTCAGAAGAAGGGATCACTCTGCTGGCCGCCAATCCCGATTTTCCGCCGGTAGAAGTGGAACCGGATATGGAATTCGATATCTGGGGAGTGGTAAGAGATGTGCTTGCGCAGAAAGGGGAGGGGTGAGCGTTGAAAAGTTAGCAGGTTAGAGGATCGCATAACCCATCCCTTTCTCGATACGCCCGATGGGTGCAGGTCATCGTGATCCTGTTTTCTTTTTGTGTTCGATCGCACTTCTCATGCGGGACATGATCGGACCATCCCGGTGAAATAATCGCAAAGCGACTATCCCCGGGATGGTTTTCCTATTTCTTCTTCATTTCCCATCCCATTCATTGACCATATCGATGATATCGTGGGTGGTTACGATACCGGCGATTTCCCCTCTTTCGTCAACGACCGGAATGGCGCGGAAGCGGTTCTCAGCGAGCAAGGAAACAGCTTTTCTGATGGGTTCGTTCACGGTCATAGTGACGGGATTTTCCGTCATGATTTCCGTTACCTTGAAGGCCCGCATCATGGCTTTTTTGCGAAAGCGATCGGTTTTATCTTCGGTAAAACCTCTGAGCAGGTAAAGAAAATCCGATTTACTAATCACGCCGACTACTGCTTTTTCATTATTGATCACGGGAATATGGTGGATGCGATGTTCCTCGAACACCCGGTCCACTTCACTGACCGGATCATCGGGGGCCAGGCATTTAAGATCGGTTGACATCAACTCCTTGACCGGTGCGCTTAATTCCATAGGTTTTGTTTTTAATGGCTAATGTAAGGACTTTGCGACTTATTGTGAATTTTACACAATTTAATTAGTGGAATTTTTTCACCAGCGCTGGTGCACATACTGCTTAATGTGTTCCTCGTAGATCTCATTGACGGCATCGATTTGCGCTTGTTTCAGCCGGGGAAATTCGGAAGCGCGTGCGTTCGACTTGACCTGCTCCACTTTGGAAGCGCCGGGGATGGTGCAGCTCACCTCCGGGAACATCAGTATCCAGCGCAGGGCGGCGGGCGCCAGGTTATCGTGATCCGGAAAAACCGCCTTGAGTTTGCGCGTGGCCTGAATGCCTTCTTCATAGGGGATGCCGGCAAAAGTTTCGCCCTTGTCGAAAGCCGATCCGTCGCGGTTGAAATGGCGGTGATCGCCTTCCTCAAAGGTCGTACTGCGGTCGAATTTGCCGGTGAGCATACCACTGGCCAGCGGTACGCGTACGATAATGCCTACGTTTCTTCGTGCTGCTTCGCGAAAAAACAATTCGGAGGGACGTTGGCGGAACATGTTGAAAATAATCTGTACGGAGGCGACATTGGGAAATTCGATGGCTTTGAGGCCCTCTTCCACTTTTTCTACGCTCACTCCCAGATGCTGAATTTTGCCTTCTTCGCGCAGCCTTTCGAACACTTCGAAAATTTCGGGACGGTAATATACTTCGGTAGGGGGGCAGTGCAACTGGATGAGATCGATGGTGTCCAGTCCGGTATTGCGCAGGCTATCTTCCACGAAGCCGCGCAGGACGTCGGGTTGATACTCCTCGTTTACATGGGGGGAGATGCGACGCCCGCACTTGGTGGCTACATAAATTCGCTCCGACTGATTGCGCACCACCTGGCCAACTACCGCTTCGCTCTTACGATCCTTGTAGACGTCGGCGGTGTCAAAGAAGTTGATTCCTTCGTCGATGGCGGTCTTTAGTGTTCGTTCGGCGAGCTCCTCATCGAAGCCGGCGCCCCATTTGCCGCCGAGCTGCCAGGTGCCCAGAGATACTTCTGAGATGTTGAAGCCGGTCTTTCCTAGTGTTCGGTAGTTCATATTGCTTTGTTTTGATAACTGGTATTTTTTCTGGTAACGCATGAGAAGGGCATGCGTTCGATTGAGTAGAAGTTCTGAGGTTCCTGAGTTTTGGTCAACCGTTCATTCGTTCAAGGAATAGAAGGGAATTACAACCGGTTTAGAATGCTTCGGCAAAGTTCACATAGAAGCTGCTGCTGCCTTTACCGATGCCGAAATCCAGGCGCAGGTTCATACGCGGTTGTATTTCCAGGCGATAGCCGATGCCGGCGTTGGGCAGCCAGTAGCTGATCTTTCCCACACCGGGAGCTACGGTACCTGCTCCGATCCAGCATACAAAGCCGTGTGCACTTTGACGATTACCTTCTTCATTGGGATGCTTTCGCTGAAACATATGGCGGTATTCCGCCAGGCCGAAGACGCCGAATCGGTCGCGGAAACGCCCCCAGTAGTAAGCGCGCAGATCAAAGGGGGAGCCAACCATAGTCAATTCCGGCCAGGGAACTTCGCCAAAGGTGTCGCGGGCCCGTACCTGCCAGGCGAGTGTGCGGCGTTCCCGTCCCAGCGGAAGATAGCCCCGGTAATCGATTTCAAGGCTGGTGTAGCGGTTATCGGCGTCCAGAATTTTTTCATAGTGGAGTAAGGTGAAGTTGAGAAACATGCCCCGGTAAGCATTTTCGCCGAAATCGCGGCTGTCGTAGGCAAGGACGATCCCCAATCCCATGTTCCGGTTATCTGTTCCCTGCTGTTGTATGGTGGGATCTTTTTCCATGACCGGACTAATATCCGTAGCGACCGTTTGATTAAAATCGATGAGGGGGCCGGTGAAAAACTGCTTGCCGAGGTGAAAACTGACCGCCTGCCGGACGCGCCAGAAGGTGCGGTGATAGCTTGTAATACTGTCCGACTGCTCCCGGTCGACGGCATTCTGGTAGCCTACCCCCCAGTAGTGATCGGGCATATCACGGAACCATATCTCTCCGTTGCTGCGCCAGCTGTTACCCGGGCCGTAAATATTGGAGCGCAGGCTTCCGATTATGGAACCGTTGGTGCTGATGCCCAGGGAAAAGGGTAGAGAGGATCGCTCCAGGGCACTGTCGCGAGGATTCGTTTTAAATGAATACAGCCCGCCTGCGGTCAGCATCAATTCCGTTTCAGGGGCGTAGGAAGGCGAAATGAAAGGCGTGAATACCGGTTTGCCGGATTCCAGGCGTTCGTTGCGAATGGAATCCAGGCGTTGCAGCCACTGTCCGATCCGGCTTTGTCCCTTAAGAATCGATGGATCAATTAATAGCACGAAAAGCAAGTATATAACAATATGATTTTGACTGCCTGAAGGTGTGCGATATAAAAAATGTATCATTGGTATTAGCAGGTTCCGGTCTTTAGGGAAAAGTGGTCATGATCACCTTAAATCTCTGTTCCGCATGAATTTCACTCGGTGCGCAATATAGGATAAACACTTGGATTTACAGGGCTTTTCCTGTTGTTGTCCTGAGAATCGGTGAGAGGAGAGGTAAAACTTTTTGGGATAAGTCTCGGATAATGGGAATATTCGCTAAATTTGTGTCTTCTTCGAAAACCATTATTATGATTTTGTTACACAAAAAGCCTTTTGTAGGAATAAAGCGACGAATTGCTGTATGAAAGAGATTTCTAAGGCGAAAGCACGCGAAATACTGATGAAAAACTGCCGGGAAGCTGTGCATATTGAAGCGCCGAAGCTGGTGCTTAATCAAAAAACAGTGAAGTGGACGTATCTGGATTATAAAGGGGTGGTCCTGGCAAAAGGAAAAGACGGAAAGTATTACTCGGATATCCTTTCCAACGGGAGCAATCGGGAATCCTGAACAAAAGAGCACTCCGGATTGATAGAGTCAGCAGAATAGCTATAACGAGCCTTCATGGGAATTGATGCAATTATCACCATTTCTGTTATTCTGCTGGCCATCATTCTTTTCGCCACCGAGTATTTCTCGGTTGATTTGGTGGGGTTGTCTCTTATATCGATTTTAGTAATAAGCGGCGTCATCACACCTTCGGAAGGCGTAAAGGGCTTTGCTAACAATGCCACGGTAACGGTGTCGGCGATGTTTGTACTAAGCGCCTCCCTGATTAAAACCGGTATTATTGAAGCGATTGCCCCAAACCTGGGAAGCTTAATCGAACGTGGATATAAACGATCTATTGCCGTTATGCTGGTGGGCGCCCTGAGCCTGGGCACAGCAATGAAAAAAAGCGGTGTGGCTGACCTGATGGCCGATTTTCTCATAAACTTCATCGGGCAAAACTACGGTCCCGTTGCCTTGGTCTCGGGGCTTTACCTGCTTACCTCCTTGCTTACAGAAGTCATGTCCAACAATGCTTCTGCCGCTTTGCTGGCGCCTATCGCCATCTCAGTTGCCGGCACCATGGACGTAGATCCCATGCCCTTGTTGCTGGCCATCACCTTTGCCGGTTCGGCCTCCTTTATGACGCCGGTCGGCTATCAGACAAACACCATGATTTACAGTGCCGGTAATTACCGCTTCTCAGATTTCCTTAAAATCGGGGCTCCGCTGAATCTGATCTTCTGGATACTGGCCACTATACTGATTCCGGTTTTCTACCCGCTTTAGCGGCACAGCGGCAACACAATATTTACGAAAGTATACTAAATCGGCCTTCAACTCAGTTTGATAAAAGTAAACAACGCATTCTTGACTATGAAAAAATTTCAATTACTTATGCTGTTGCTGGCGCCTTTGTTATTCAGCGCCTGCAATAAGAAGAAGGTGCGATCTCTGGAGCGAGAACTGTCCCTGAAGACGGAACAGGCAGCGCAGCTGGAAGAACAGCTGCAACACTTGCAGATGACCAATGCCAGTCTGCTCGACCGTATGTCTGACCTCTCAGTCGTCAATAAGGCGGGAGCGGAAAGTATTCAGCAATCGCTGGAATCCATCAATCAGCAGTACGCTTTTATACAGGACCTGACGACCAAAATACAGTCCAAAGACTCACTCAACCTGGCGCTGGTAATGAACCTGAAGCGCTCTCTCAGCAATATCAACGATGAAGACGTGCAGGTGGAAGTTAAGGGAGGTCTGGTACATGTATCTATTTCCGACAAGCTGTTGTTCCGTTCCGGCAGTTCCCGGATAAGCCGGGAAGCCTATCAGGTACTGGGCAAACTGGCGATGGTCATCAATGATCATGAGGACCTGGATGTATTGGTAGAGGGGCATACCGACAATGTACCCATTTCCAATTCCTGTGTGGAAGACAACTGGGATCTCAGCGTGAGAAGGGCCACTGCAGTGGTGCGTTTATTGCAGGAAGAATACTACGTGGCTCCGGAGCGCATGACCGCCGCCGGCCGGTCGGAATATCTGCCGAAAGCGGACAATGACTCCTCCTCCGGCCGTAGCATCAATCGTCGTACGGAGATTGTCATCACGCCCAAACTCGATCAGTTTTTTAAATTACTGGAACCGCCCACGATGCCGGATTAATTAGAACCCGTTTCCGGAAAGGAAAAAGAGCAGGGCGCTCCAAAGGAGGATTCCGAAAGCGACCAGTTGTGCGGATTGTCTGGCTTTAAGTGTAAAACCGTTTTTTTCGTAGTGCATGTAAGCGATCAGGCCGCCGAACAAGCCGAGCAGCGGAAATAGCAGGATGAAACTCTGCTCGCAGGAGGAAAGCGGTTCTTTTGCCCGGCGGGCAATTTTCCACGTGCTTTCCTCCAGCAGGGCTTCCTGCCGGTCCAGTAAGTCAATGTAGGTGTCGGCGGGAATCCGCCGTTCGGCGAGTATACACTCAGCCGCTTCTATGGCTTCCCGCTGATACTCTCTTCGTTTGGCGAGAATGGTAACGAGCTTTTCTGTAGAGTATTGTTGATATCTGGGTACAAATCTGTTGTGCATGGCTTTTCCTTGTTGTCCACCTCCTTAATATACAAATTTACGGTGAATTTCCATGGATAGTGAGTTAAGGTTTCACTGTTTCACGGGGATTCTTAGCGGTGCTTGGCGCAAGGACTTTACGGAGAAGGCCCGGCGGAATCCCCTTGAATAATTCGGGTGGTTATTTGATCAATCCCTCGTACAGCCAGTTAGCCAGCGCCTGCCGGTTGCTTTCCAGGATAATGCGTTGCTGATCGAATCCATTACGGATATTGCCCAGCTCAATATAGACGGCGGTTGGCGAGGTTTCCCGGAGCATATGAAGATCGCGGGCGGTGACAGAGCCGTGGTATTTGCCGCTGGAGCGGTGTTTGCGGTATTTCTTTTTCATGGTATCGTGCAGCTGCAGGGCCAGCTTACGGCTGTCGTTATCCTTGATTTTGTGGTAGAAAAAGAGGTCGATCTGCTCGCCTTTGCTGCGGGAGTCGACGTGAATGATGAGAAGTTTTTGTTGGGCTACGCCTTGCTTTTTATGTTTTTCGTAAAGAGCGTTGATGGCGTTGGAGCGTTGAAAAAGCCGGGCTTTGAGCTGGCGGACCATCTTGATATCGCCCCAGAGCACTTCGTCATAGTCACATCCCAGGCTGGCGCCGCTGCGGATGCCGTCGTCGTAGTCACGGGTGATCATATAAGCGGTAGCGCCATGGGCGATGAGGTTGCGGCAGAGGCGGAGTGCGACGTCGTAAGCGTATTCATCTTCGCAGAGCATACTGCCCTTTCGGCTGACCATGGCGCCGGGGTCGGGCCCGCCGTGCCCGCTGACGACATAGAACACCTGCCCGCGCAACTTGGTGCTAATCAGCGGGGTATGGGCATAGGCTTCGCCGAAGATGGGAAAGCGGCGATTGCCGCCCTCAATTGTTTTACCGTCTTCATCGCGTTCGCCGCCCTCGGCCTCGGTTACAGCGAGCAGTTCGTCCGGGCAGTTCAGTTCGTGATAGGGCACCCAGAGAATGCGGTCTTTGGTAAAGGATTTTTCACGCAACTCGCTGACCAGCATCTGTTCATTGTATTTCTGAATACGCACCGCCATTTCCCAGTCATCAATTTCAATGGAGGAGCGTATCGTTCTTCCGTTGAAGCTGTATATAAGAATTGGTAAAAAATACTTTCGTCCTGCAATGAGGTGCTCGTTTCTGTCGAGCTTGTTGAGTTCGTAAAAGCATTTAAAATTGCAGGAGTAATTGTCCAGACCGTAACGGCGTAGCAGTGAATAAATGCCATCCCCGGACTGGGCCGGCGCCTGGAAATATTTTTTGCTTTCCGTGGCGGTAGCAGGTAAAGTAATCATTAATCCGAGAAGTAAGATCCCTAATCTCAGCATCCTATTTAACCTTTTCTATCTGCTTTCTCGAAGCGAATTGAAATTTTGTTAACTGCGACAATAATTCGAGTGGATTCCTAACGGTTTGGGCGATATTCCGGTATGCGAATTTAGGAAAAGTTGGGATTAAATGGGAGTGTTGGAGGAAAATATAGCTCTTTCCTCCTGCTGCAGCACCCCTCGCCGGGTTAAAGCAATCCAATATAAATGCGCCGTATGCTGTAAAGCAGGAAGAAAGATATTATTTTTGCGGCCAATGAAGCTATTAAAAGAGATCGGCTGGTTATTAGGGAAGGAACTGACCCTGGAATGGCGTACAAAATACGCGATCAGTGGTATCCTACTCTACGTTTTTTCCACGATTTTTATCGTCTATACTTCTTTTATTCAGGTGCAGCCCAATGTGTGGAACGCCCTGTTCTGGATCGTGGTGCTTTTCGCTTCGGTCAACGCTATTGTGAAAAGCTTCGTACAGGAAAACAGCAACCGGCAGCTGTATTACTTTCAGCTGGTCAATCCAACAGCGGTCATACTATCTAAAATCCTGTACAACATTGGATTATTGCTGCTGTTGAGTTTATTGAGCTGGCTGGCTTTCAGCGTGGTGGCGGGCAATCCCGTACGGGACGCCGGCGCCTTTTTTCTGGCTCTTTTCCTGGGCAGTGTCGGTTTTTCGATAACCTTCACCTTTATTGCCGCCATTTCGGGGAAGGCCGACAACAGCGCCACGCTTATGGCCATACTGAGTTTTCCGCTGGTCATCCCCATACTGATGACCCTGATCAAACTCTCGGCTCAGGCACTGGGGCTGTTGCAGGATACCGATACGGAATCAGACATCCTGATCCTGCTGGCTATCGATCTCATTTTGGTCGGCATGGCCTTTTTGTTGTATCCTTTTCTATGGAGAGACTGAAGCATTACCCTGTAAATAAAAGTAGGTTAATCTACTTTATAAATAAAGCATAATGATTCGACAATACTGGTGGAAAATACTGAGCGTGGTGCTGCTGCTGTACACTTTCATCGCCGGCATGGTCGTTCCGCTAAAGCCGGGGATACTGGAGGTGCGCCCTTCCAGCGGAGGTACGGGCGAACTCCTTCAGCTGCAGGTAACGGGGTATAATACGGATTACACCCGCGGTGCGGAAGGGCTGCGCGCCTGGCTGAAAATGAAGGAAGACCTCGCGCTGGCTGCCGAAAAAATCGAAGTGCTCGGTGAACGGCAACTGGAACTGGCCTTCCGGATACCGGATTATTTACCCGCGAATCAAAAAGTACAAGACTTCACGCTCATCGTAGATGATGCCCATAACGGGGCCTCGGTATTACCCAGCGCGGTATTCATCACGCAGGATTCTGTCGCGCCGGCTAAGGGGCAGGCGCTCTGGCCTTCCGATGAGATCGGACGCCTACACGAAAAGGAGCAAATGACTTTCCCGTTTCGCAATATCCTGTCAGAGACGATTCGCAACACCTACTTCCACGTTCCCCTCTGGCTGGGGATGGTGCTTATCTTTCTTGGCTCGGTGGTGTTCAGTATCCGCTATCTGCGCGGTTTCCGGGAAGCGGATGATCAAAAGGCGGTGGCGCTGACTACCGTGGGTATCCTCTACGGCATCCTGGGGTTGGTCACCGGCGCCATCTGGGCGAAGAACACCTGGGGCGCTTACTGGAGCTGGGATGTCAAACAGAATATGACGGCTATTGCCCTGCTGATTTATTTTGCCTACTTCGTATTGCGCAATTCGTTTGAAGATCCGGAGAGGAAAGCGCGCCTGGGCGCCGTATACAATATTTTCGCCTTCGCTACGCTGATTCCGCTGATATACGTGATTCCTCGAATGACCGACAGCCTGCATCCGGGAGCGGGAGGCAATCCTGCTTTTGGGTCTCAGGATCTCGACAATACCATGCGCATGGTATTTTACCCGGCGGTTATCGGCTGGACCCTCTTAGGCTACTGGATGGCCAGCTTGTATTACCGGGCTCAGCAGCTGAGCAGCAAAATGTGGGAGCATCATACCGTTTGAAAAAGTGAAAAAAATACAGTCAACGGCTGGTTAAATAAAAAAAATCTACGACTTTTGGCCCAGCAAAAAAGATTCCATGAAACGTAAATTATTCTTTTGGCTCACCTTGCAGTTATTCTTATCCAACAGCTTGTTGGCTCAGCCGGAGTCCACTGATTTTATGCGTAGTATCGGAAAGATTTACGTGGTGGTGGTCGTGATTGTCGCCATCTTCATCGGAATCGTTATTTTTTTGATTTACCTAGACAGGAAACTAACCAGATTAGAGAACCAAATTAAGGATCATGACTAAGCCGAAACCGAGCTTTTATCAAAGCGTTCAAAATTACTTTGATAAAGCGGCGAGGCACACCGGACTGCCCGACGGTCTGCTCGAACAGATCAAGGTGTGTAACGCGGTATATCAGATGCAGTTCCCCGTAAAAATCGGGAATGAAGTGAAAGTAATCGAGGCCTACCGCGTCCAGCACAGCCATCACCGGTCACCTACCAAAGGCGGTATTCGATACAGTAATCACGTCAATCAGGAGGAGGTCATGGCGCTGGCCACGCTCATGACATACAAGTGTGCTATCGTAGACGTTCCCTTTGGCGGCGCCAAAGGCGGAGTGAAAATCAATCCCTGGGAATATACGCCCGGCCAGCTGGAGAAAATTACCCGCCGCTACACCACCGAACTGGTCCGGCGCAACTTTATCGGTCCCTCGATTGATGTGCCGGCTCCGGATTACGGTACCGGGGCCCGCGAGATGGCCTGGATCTATGATACGTACCGCACCTTCCACGGTGGAGAAATCGATGCCGCCGGCTGCGTCACCGGCAAACCCGTCAACCAGAACGGTATACGGGGTAGAACGGAAGCTACCGGCCGCGGTGTATTCTACGGCATCCGCGAAGCCGTCAACATCAAGGAAGATATGAAAAAACTGGGCCTGAAACCGGGAATGGAAGGCAAAACCATGGTTATTCAGGGCCTGGGTAATGTGGGCTCCTACACCGCTATGATCTCACAGGACGAAGGCGGCGCGCGCATCATCGGCGTCTCCGAAGTGGAAGGAGCTATCTATGATCCCAAGGGAATCGATATCCACGATTTGCTCCGCTTCCGCAAGGAAACCGGTTCTATCCTCGGTTATCCCGGTGCTCAGAATTTTGAAAAGAAAGATCGCCGCGCCGTGCTCGAATTCGAATGCGATATCCTGGTTCCGGCGGCTCTCGAGAACCAGATTACCATCGAAAATGCTCATAAAATAAAGGCCAAGATCATCGCCGAAGCTGCTAACGGCCCGACGACCTCCCAGGCGGAGGAAGAACTGATCAAGGCGGGGAAAATAATCATCCCCGATGTTTATCTCAATGCCGGAGGAGTGACCGTCTCTTACTTCGAATGGCTGAAGAATCTTTCTCATATGCGCTTCGGCAGAATGGAAAAGCGCTTCAATCAGAAAACCTATGACAATCTCGTCAGCCTGGTGGAGCGTCTTACCGGTCATACAATAGGACAAAAGGAACGCAGCCTCCTGGTTAAAGGCGCCGATGAGATCGATCTGGTCCGCTCGGGCCTGGAGGAAACCATGATCACCTCCTATCACCAGATTCGCGAGATCGTGAAACGCAAACGCAAAGTGGAAGATCTTCGTACGGCGGCCTTTATCAATGCCATCAACAAGATCAGCTCCGACTACCTGGCGCTGGGTATCTTCCCCTAACGGGATTTTGCGTTTACGAAACCTTGCTGAACAGCAAGGTTTCGTAAACGCATCCTGCGGCGCGCGAAAAGACAAACCGCTATGTTTTGGTAATCAGCCGCTTCTATTAATTCTTTTTCAGAATTTTATTGCTATTAATTCTGGTAAGGGGAATTAATAAAAAATTTACGTAGGTTTTTGGCCGTTCGGCTTGTAATTTGTTTTTTTGCTCCCTATCTTACATCGATTTTTTTAAAGCACAATGAAATAACTAATGCCGGATAAACTAGACAAGATAGACCTCAAGATTCTGAAAATTCTTCAGGAGAACAGCAAAATCACCAATCTGGATCTTTCAAAAAAGATTGGCCTTTCGCCGGCACCCACTCTGGAACGTGTCAAAAAACTGGAACAGAACGACATTATTCAAAGCTATCATGCTCAGGTGAACCCTCAGGCTATCGGCCTGAACGTCAAAACCTTTGTGCTGGTCTCTTTGGCCTGGCAAAAAGAAAATGCCTTGAACCACTTCCTGGAAAAAATCCGGGAAATCGGGGAGATCACCGAGTGTTATATCATTACCGGAGAGGCCGACTTTCTCATTAAGATCATTTGCAAAGATATCCCCACTTACGAGCAGTTGCTCTTCAAGACGCTCTCTCAGATTGAAGAAATTGAGCGGCTGAAGACCCTCATGACACTGTCTACCGTAAAGGATTCCAAGGTCTTGCCCTATAAGTACGAATAACCGGCTTTAGCAATATCATCAAAAAAGAGATCTGGTCCGCAATTGTACTGTGCAATTGGGGGATCGCTCGTTTATGAAGGACAAGAATCAAACGCTTTTATGGCAGATTGAAGGGGCGGGGCTGCCCGGTCCCTCCTTCCTCTTCGGTACGATGCACGTGCGCGATCGCAGAGCTTTCCGGCTGCTGGAACCCGTACTGGACCGGCTCGAGCAGGTCGAGGCCCTGGCGACCGAGTTCAACCTGCAGGAAATGGATGCTCAGGTAGATCCTCAACGCTTATTGCTTCCCGGAGGCATGACCCTCCCTCAACTGATCGGCGACAAAAAATACGAGAAACTGCGCCGGATCATCCGCAAGTCAATAGGGATCGATATCCACCCCCTTCGTCATCACAAACCCATCCTCATCGTCAATCTAGTTGATGAACGAATCCTTGCACGTGATATGCCCCTCGCACTCGATCAGCATCTTTTTCTTACTGCCGAGCAACGTGGAAAAAGACTGCTGGGAATAGAAACCTATCTGGAACAGCTGGAAATCCTTCAGCGTATTCCCCTGTCCGATCAAATCAGCGGGCTACTCGCTCTGGGTCGTCATATTGGCCGCCACCGCCGGCACCTGCTCCGGATGACCGAATTGTACGAACAACAGAATATCCGGATGTTGTATCAGTCGGCGCGACGCGGCGCCCAGGGGCTGCGTCAGCTTATGCTTTACCGGCGTAATGCCCTTATGGCTGAACGCATCGGCCCGATGCTTCATCAACAGACGACGATCGTCGCTATCGGCGCTGGGCATCTGGCGGGGGGAAAGGGCGTCCTGCGACTGCTCAAACAGCAGGGCTTTAAGCTTATCCCATTGAAATGAAATTTTGGAGAATCCGTATGCCTTCCCAAGGGTAGGTGGCGCCGTCGATTCCGTTATCTGTAGAAAAAGTATGCAGGCTGGCAAGCATTTCCCGTCTTTATTCGTTTACAGAGCGTTTAAAGTAGTGATCAGGATGAAGAACATGCTGTCTGTAATAAATAAAGTAAAGTTGCTTCTAACTGTGGCTTTGCTCTTTTCCCATTATATACAAGCCCAGGAAAGCCATACCCTCAGCGGTTACGTTCGCGACGCCGAAAGCGGGGAGAGCCTGACCGGAGCTAATATTTATCCGGTGGAAATGCCGGAGAGGGGAACGGCGTCGAATGCCTATGGTTTTTACTCGCTTACCCTTCCGGAGGGGAACTATACCCTTGTATTTTCCTATCTCGGCTACGCGGAAAAGCGGGAGACTATCGACCTGTCAAATGACCGCCGCCTCAATATAACCCTCTCGGAAGGAGTCAGCCTGCAGGAAGTGGAGGTCGTTGCCGGCGAAGCGGAGGACAATGTGAAGAGCACAGAAATGGGCACCCTGGAACTGCCGATGGATTACGTGCAGGAATTGCCGGCCCTGTTCGGAGAAGTCGATGTGCTGAAGGCCATACAGTTGTTGCCCGGCGTCCTGTCGGCAGGGGAGGGAACCGCCGGTTTTTACGTCCGGGGTGGCGGCCCTGACCAAAACCTGGTGCTGCTCGACGAAGCCGTCGTTTATAACTCCGGTCACCTGCTGGGTTTTTTCTCGGTTTTCAACGCCGACGCCATTAGAAATACGACCCTGATTAAAGGAGGGATGCCGGCCAACTACGGCGGGCGCCTTTCTTCAGTAGTAGATGTGCAGATGAAAGAAGGAAACGACAAAGACTTTCTCATCGAAGGCGGCATCGGCGCGGTCTCCTCACGGTTGACCGCCCAGGGGCCCTTGATCCGGGAACGGAGCTCCTTCATCGTGTCGGCCCGGCGAACCTACGCGCTCGACCTCGCGCAACCGGTTGTAAACAACACCGACTTCGCAGGTAGCAACTACTATTTTTACGACCTCAATGCCAAAGTCAATCACCGCTTCAGTGATCGCGACCGCCTCTATCTCAGCGCCTACTTCGGTCGCGATGTACTGCAGCTGAATAACAATCAGCGCGACTTCTCCTTCGAGCTGCCCTACGGCAATGCCACCGCGACCCTGCGCTGGAACCACCTGTTTAGCGACAAGCTGTTTATGAACGCTGCAGCTATTTATAATGAATACGATTTCGGGTTCAACGGCGGGCAGAGCGATTTTAATATAGAGGTATTTTCCGGTGTCAGAGACTGGAACGGCAAGGTCGATTTTGATTACTTTCCGGCTTTCAACCACAATATCAAATTCGGCCTGCATTACACCCATCACGAACTGACCCCGAATATCGCGGAAGCCCGCCTGGGTGACGAGCGCTTCACCAACGAGCTGGAACCAAAGTATGCTCATGAGGCTGCCGCCTACCTGCTCGACGAATGGCGCCTCACGCCGGCGCTCAGCATCAACGCCGGCTTGCGCCTGTCAATGTTTACCCAACTGGGCCCCTACCTTTCCCGAAGCGACTCCGTTGCTTACAGCCGTGGCGAACCCGTCGTCACCTACTGGGGCCTGGAGCCGCGCCTGAGCACCCGCCTCAGCCTGTCGACCTCGGCTTCGCTGAAAGCCGGGGTGACCCTTACCAATCAGTACCTGCATCTGGTGAGCAACTCTACCAGCACCCTGCCGGCCGATGTATGGGTGCCGAGCTCGGAACTTGTCAAACCGCAAATTGGATTGCAGTATGCACTCGGCTATTTTCAGAACTTCGGAAGCGGCGTATACCAGTCGTCCATCGAGGTGTACTATAAAAAGCTACGCAACCAGATCGACTATGGAGAAAACTATGTCAACAATGCCGCCGATGAACTGGAAGATCAGTTCGTTTTCGGGCGGGGCCGCTCCTACGGGGTAGAGCTTTTTCTAAAAAAACGCAAGGGCCGCCTCAACGGATGGATCGGCTATGCACTTTCCCGGACGGAACGCAGCTTTCCGGATATCAACGAGGGCGAAACCTTTCCGGCCATCCACGACCGGCGGCACGATCTCTCCGTGGTGGGTAATTATCAGCTGAGCGACAAGTGGTCGCTCAGCGCCGCCTTCGTCTTTGGTTCCGGCCGGGCTTTCACGCCGGTGAAAAGCCTCTATTTTATCGGACAGGATGTCGTGCAGGAATTCGGCCCCCGCAACAGCGCCCGCCTCGAAGATTACCACCGCCTCGACTTGTCGGCAACCTTTGTTCCCCAACCGGATTCGGAAAAAGACTTCACCTCTTCCTGGAGCTTCTCTTTATATAATAGTTACAGCCGCCTGAACCCCTTCTTCATTTACTACGATTTCGAAACGGATCAGGCGGCGGGTACGGCGAAGGCTACCGCTTACAAGGTGGCGCTCTTCCCGGTCATCCCCTCCGTTACCTGGAACTTCCGGTGGAAGCCCTAGTGGCTTCGGCACTAAGTACAAGGAACGAAGTTTTGACGACCGGATACTTCTCTTTGGGAAGGTCTGGCGTCTGATATCTGGTTTCTGACGTCTTTTTGATCCGACAAGATTAAATTCCCTGTACTTAGAGTCTCTTGACTGCTTCGCTTTGCTCAGAAAGTTGGGGGATAGATGGCAAGAGTTAATAGTTCAACGCACCGGTTGGATGATGTTGAGGTAATTGCGCAGCATCTGTATGGTATCGTATTCGTCGATATAGACGAGGTTGAGGTCTTCGACGGGGCGGCCGTAGGAGGCCCGGAAACGGGTGTATATTTTTTGTACTGCGGTCGTGTTGATCTGCTTCTTTTGGTCGTCCAGGTACAGCCGGGTGTCATTGGATACCTGCCCCAGTGTCTCGAAGATATCGACCAGCAGACGGTAGACATTCTGTTTTTCGGCATCCTGGTAAGCGATGTTGATAAAACCGTTGTATTCGTTGATCAGGTCCCGCAGGCGGGTAATCTTGATGTAGAAGCTCTTGTCGAGCTCTGCCATTTCTGCTTTAAATTCGGCCAGTTCCCGTTCCCGGCTTTCGAGTATCTGAGTAAGCGAATCGAGCTGCGCTTCCAGTTCGGCGACCTGCTTTCCTTCTCTCAGCTGATTGATGATATAGGTTTCGTGATCGGTCTGCGCCGGCAGGGTATGCATTACCCCGGCGCGGGTCAGAATGCCCTGCAGGCTGTGCCCCTGCCGTTCTCCGAAGTCCATATTGTTGAAGAGCACGAGTACGGCGGCAACTACTTCTAGGATAAGCGCCGTGAACAGGGCCTTGAGGTACTGCTCTTTAATCGTTTTGATGACGCCGGTAATACCAAGCAGGGTGATAGTGGCGGTGACGGTGAAAATAGCGATGAATATCCAGAACAGGGCTTGCTTCTCCAACATGCGAACGGGATTTGCGGAAAACTACGAAAATTCTGTCAATCATTTGGTGTACGAAGAATGGGAGGATAGGGTTGCGGGAAATAGAGGGAAGCGGTGTCACGATTTTGCTCAGGGAGTACGGGGCTGAGGCTAAGAGCCCAGGCTTCACCTCATCGGATCCTCCTTGAATACTTTATCCAGCATTTCAGTCAGAAAATCCACGTTCTGCGGGCTAAAGCACATGGGTGGTTTGATTTTGAGGACATTTTCGAAGGGGCCGTCGGTACTCATCAGGATGCCGTGGGCCCGCATGCGGTTGGCCAGATACCCGGCCTGTCGGGTGGCCGGTGTGCGTTTTTCCGGATGGGTGACCAGCTCGAAGCCCTGGAACAGCCCCGGGCCGCGCACATCGCCGATGATGGGATAGAGTTCCTGTAACTGATGCAGGCAATCGTTGAGGTAAGCCCCGGTTTGCAGTGCGTTTTGCTGCAGTCCTTCCTCCTCAATAACCTGCAGGACGGCGCTGCCGACGGCGCAGGAGACCGGGTTGCCGCCGAAGGTGTTGAAGTATTCCATACCGTTGTCGAAGGCTTCGGCGATGCTGCGGGTGGTGGCGACGGCAGCCAGGGGATGACCGTTACCTATGGGTTTGCCCATGGTTACGATATCGGGCACGACACCCTGTTGCTCGAAAGCCCAGAAGTGGGTGCCGACGCGCCCGAAGCCGGTTTGCACCTCGTCGCCGATGCACAGGCCGCCCGCCTCCCGCACCTGCCGGTAAGCGGCGCTTAGGTACCCTTGGGGCGGCACCACCTGGCCGCCGCAGCTGAGGATGCTTTCGGCGATGAACCCGGCGGGGGGAGTGTCCGTCGCCTGTAACCGCTTTATTGTTTCTCCAATATAAGCCGCGTATTTTTCTCCTGCACCCGGATCTTCCCGCCGGAAGGGGCCGCGATAAGGGTTGGGAATAGGCACTACATGAGTGGTAGCGGGCGCCCCCCGTCCGCCTTTTCCGGAAAACTTATAGGAACTCACGTCTACACAAGCCGTAGTGTGCCCGTGGTAACCGACTTCGATGGCGAGCATATCCTTCCTGCCGGTACAGGTGCGCGCCAGGCGCAGCGCCAGTTCGTTGGCTTCGCTGCCGGAATTGACAAAATAGACCACTTCCAGCGGGGCAGGCAGCCTGGCCAGCAATGCTTCGGCGTACCGGACGAGTTGCTCGTGCAGATACCGGGTGTTGGTATTCAGAACGGCCATCTGCCGCTGGGCTGCCCGCACCACACGCGGATGCTCGTGACCTACATGCGCCACGTTGTTGACCGTGTCGAGGTAACGGCGGGCCTGCTGGTCATACAGGTATTGTTTGTAGCCGCGGAGGATATGCAGGGGCTCCCGGTAGGAAATGCTGAGGTTGGGCCCCAGGTGTTGCTTGCGGCCATACAATATTGCTGCTTTGTCCGGTTCCGGAACGGGGCCGGCGGGGGGAAGGCCGGCCAGCGGGTTTGGATCCGGACAGAGACTGCGCCATACCGGCCAGAGCTGCGCAAAACCGACGCCCGGAAAGTCGCCCTTCATATCCAGAGGGTCAAGCATGACCTGGAAGTGCAGATGCGGCGGCCAGTTGCCGTTTTCGGGGCGGGGACCGATCGTGGCGATGCGCTCTCCCTGTTTGATGGCCTTTCCCGGAATTTTATCACTCAGGGAAATGCGGCTCAGGTGCCCGTAGAGCGTGTAAAAGCTGAGTTCCTCATCGATGCGGTGTTTCAGGATGATGGTCGGCCCGTAGTTGCGTTCTCCGGCGTTGTCCTGCACACTGTAAACCGTACCGTCGAGGGGGGCATAGATAGGGGTTTCCGCCGGCATCCATATATCAAGACCCAGGTGTATGGTTCGCCACTGCGGTCCTTCATTGCCCTCAGTGATGTAGGTGTCGCTGGTGTAAAAGGGGCGGATTTCACCATAACCTCCTACGCCCACCCGGGCCCCCTGCTCGCGCAGCATTTCCTGAATATGATGGTCGAAAGTCTCTATATCATCGAAGTTTTGATTGTTGCCCAGATCCAGGCTGCCGACGCTGAGGTCCAGCTTCGCTACCGGTCCACTCTGTAGATCTGTATCGACCAAAGGAGAAAAAAGGGGCTTGCTGTCGATCCAGCGTCGAAAGGGGATGGCTGCCGGGCAGGCCTCCATACCGCAGGCCCAGCGGAAGGAGTAATGGGCAAGGGCCGGCGGAATGCTCCTCAGCTTCTCCAGTAGGGTCCAGGCCGGTTGTTCGCTGATCAGCAGGTATTCATTATCGGGCTCTGCCTTCCGGTTGATGGCCGAATTCACGACGCTGACCAGCAGACGTATCGCGATCAGCGGATAAAGCAGCGCCAGTTCTTTTTCCGTGAGCGGAAATTCCCGGTGGTAAGCCCTCACAACGGGGATAGCGGCAGCCAGCGGATCGGGGTGGTGCATCAGGGCGTAGGCCAGCGCGATGGCCAGCTCGTTGATGAGCGGAGTGTACACCGCATCTCCGAAATCGATAAAGCCCGTTACGGCGCCATCCTCGACCAGTATATTGTAATCATTCAGGTCATTGTGGTTCACTGCGTAGCGGAGTTGCTTCAGAGCGGGCTCCACCTTTTTTTCAAATAGATCATAGAAATCCCGCGCCAGCACCTGCCGGCCCGCCCCCTCCACCTGATGTAGCTGTCCACCCAACCAGGAGGCCTGCGCCGGATCCCATTTGAGAAAGCGATGTGCAGCGGGATGATCGAAATCCTGCAGGCTGCGGCTCAGTCGCCCGCAGGCCTTGCCCAGCGAGGTCAGCAAAGCCTCGGAATGGGGCCTTACCTGAGCATACAGGCGACCCGGCGACCAGCTGAGCAACCGGACCAGCCGGGGTTCTCCCTCTGGTCCGTTGACGCGAAGGTAGTACTCGCCCGATTTACCGGGGAGCAGCCGCGGGGTAAGCTCCGATACCGCTGATTCCTGCAGATGTAACAATATGGCTCGCTGTAGGACCATCCCTTCCACTGCTGTCCCGGGCCGGGCAATTTTTAGCACCCACTCCTTTCCATCGTTGCCTTTTACGTAGAAGTTCCGGTCTGCCTCTCCCGGGAGTACCTGTAGGATTTCGGGGGTTAATCCGTAGTGATCGCTGATCAACTGCCGGATCCAGTGTTGCTCCGTTGCCGTAACCGGTTGGCTGCCTGCTGGTGTCATAGTTGAAAGCGGCTTTTACATTTTTAGCTTCTTCCGAAAACAATTCCCGAAAAGAAGTATTTGTACCTGTAGGTTTTCTAATTAAAGAGATTTTTCCTATCCTCGTAATTCCCTGCGGGGTACAGGTTCTGCGGCCACAAGATATAAATTACCGGGCGGAAAAAATTACCGGTAAAAAAATCCTTTCCTCGTCAAACCTTTCTTGTACTTTTTTGTACACTTTAATGTATACTTTTTTGTGTAAATTTGGATAATTTCCGTTATTTGCGGTGAAAAAAAAGCACGATATATGAGTGAATCAATGAAAACGCTCGAGGAACATACCAAGAGTGAATACAAGTACGGCTGGTCAAGTGATATCGAGATGGACGCCCTGCCCAAGGGTTTAAGCGAAGAGGTCGTCCGGCAGATTTCCAAAAAGAAGAACGAGCCGGAGTGGCTCACGGAGTGGCGTCTGAAAGCTTATCGTCACTGGATGACGATGAAAGAGCCCAAGTGGGTGAACGTCAATTATCCGCCCGTCGATTTTCAGGATATGATTTACTACGCGGCTCCCAAGAAGAAGAAAAAGCTGAAGAGCCTCGACGAGGTAGACCCCGAATTGCTGAGCACCTTTGAAAAGCTGGGCATTCCGCTCGATGAGCAGAAGATGCTGGCCGGCGTAGCGGTGGATGCTGTTATGGACAGTGTTTCCGTAGCGACGACTTTCAAGGAGAAGCTGGGTGAGATGGGGATTATTTTCTGCTCTTTCAGTGAAGCGGTACAAAACCATCCGGAACTGGTGCGCGAACATCTGGGAACGGTGGTGCCCTACACGGATAACTTTTACGCAGCGCTGAACTCTGCCGTATTCAGCGATGGCTCCTTCTGCTATATCCCCAAGGGTGTCAAATGCCCCATGGAACTGTCGACCTATTTCCGCATCAACGCGGCGAATACCGGACAGTTTGAGCGCACGCTCATCGTCGCTGAAGAAGGCAGCTACGTCAGTTACCTGGAAGGCTGTACGGCTCCTCAGCGCGATGAAAATCAGCTGCACGCCGCCGTCGTCGAAATTAAAGCAGCCGATAACGCACAGGTGAAATACTCTACCGTGCAGAACTGGTATCCCGGCGACAGTGAAGGCAAGGGCGGTATCTACAACTTCGTCACCAAGCGCGGGCTCTGCGAAGGGAATAACTCGAAAATAAGCTGGACCCAGGTGGAAACCGGCTCGGCAATCACCTGGAAATACCCCAGCTGCGTTCTCAAGGGCGATAATTCGGTGGGCGAGTTTTATTCGATCGCCGTGACCAATAACTTCCAGCAGGCCGATACGGGCACCAAGATGATCCACCTGGGTAAAAATACCCGCTCGACCATCATTTCCAAGGGAATCTCCGCCGGCCGCAGCCAGAACACCTACCGGGGGCTGGTAAAGATCGGTAAGCGCGCAGAAAATGCCCGCAACTTCTCTCAGTGCGACTCCATGCTCATGGGAGATCGCTGCGGCGCCCATACCTTTCCCTACATCGAGATGGAAAACAAAACCGCCAAGATGGAACACGAGGCCACGACCTCGAAGATCGGGGAAGATCAGATCTTCTACTGCATGCAGCGTGGCCTGAGTGAGGAAGACGCAGTCAACCTCATTGTCAACGGTTTCTGTAAAGAAGTCTTTAACGAGTTGCCCATGGAGTTTGCCGTAGAAGCACAAAAGTTGCTGGCAATCAGTCTTGAAGGCAGTGTCGGATAATTAAAATGCCGTACTGAAGAAGGGAACAGACGAATCGTTTCAGCGAGTAGCCGCTACCGGCCGCTCGCTGAGATCTCTTTACCATTAACAACCACTTAACCGTATATAAACTATGCTGACTATTAAGGATCTCAAAGTAGAGATTGAAAACAAAGAAATTCTGCGTGGTATCAACCTGGAAGTAAAACCCGGTGAGGTTCACGCTATTATGGGACCTAACGGCTCTGGTAAAAGCACGCTGGCTAACGTCATCGCCGGTCGTGAAGAATATGAAGTGACCGGCGGCGCCGTCACCTTTGAAGGTGAAGACCTGTTGGAGCTGGAAGTAGACGAGCGCGCCCGCGAAGGTATTTTTATGGCTTTCCAATATCCAATTGAAATTCCGGGCGTCAGCAACTCCAACTTCCTCAAGCAAACGTTGAACTCCATTCGCCGGGAGCGTGGTGAAGAAGAACTCGACGCCATGGAAATGCTGCAGCTGCTGCGCGAAAAGATCAAAATGGTCGGCATGGATGAAAACATGCTGCGCCGCTCCCTGAACGAAGGCTTCTCCGGCGGTGAGAAGAAGCGCAATGAAATTCTGCAGATGGCCGTCCTGGAACCCAAACTCGGCATCCTGGACGAAACGGATTCGGGGCTGGATATCGATGCCCTGAAAATCGTTGCTGAGGGGGTCAACCAGTTGCGTAGTAAGGACCGCTCTTTCATCATCGTGACGCACTACCAGCGCCTGCTCAACTACATCGTACCCGATTATGTACATGTGCTCTACCGGGGGCGCATCGTCAAGTCAGGTGATAAAAACCTTGCGCTCAAACTTGAAGAAAAAGGCTACGACTGGATCAAGGAAGCAGCCGACGCAATGGCCTGAAAAGGCTGACTTTCGAGTTTGTTTTCTTAATGGCAGATCAAAAAAGTAATAATCATGGCAATTGTAGCGGAAGATAAATTCGCTGATATAAAAGATTGGTTCACTACTCAGTTCGAGGTGCAGGAGTCCTCCCTAAACGGTCAGAAAGGCCGCCCGCTCTACGCCTTTCGCCGGGCGGTCATCGAGCGGCTGCCGGAGCTGGATTTTCCCACCCGGCGCGATGAAGACTGGAAATACACCAGCGTGACGCGCCTGCTGAAACCGAAGTACGTTGCCCCCAAGCCGGTGCAGCTGAATGCAGCGCAACTGCAGCCTTACCTGTACGAAGGCCTGGACGTCAACCTCCTGGTATTTGTCAATGGCGTCTACGACGAGTCTTTGTCACAGGTGCAGGAGCTGGCCGGCGAAGCTATCCTGACCACGGTGGAAGAAGCCATGGAAAAGGATGCCTACAAGGCGGAGGTGGAAAAGTATTATAGCCAGTGGGTCGAGAATTCCAACGATCCTTTTCTCAACCTGAACGCCGCCTTCGCCCGCAAAGGCATTTTTATCCATGTTCCAAAAAATACGGCGCTGGAGCGGCCCATTCACCTGCTGCACCTCAGTGTACCTCAGGAGGAGCCGCAGCTGATCAGCCCGCAAAGCCTGATCATTGCCGAGCAAGGCAGTGAGGCGACGGTGCTGGAGAGCTTTCATACGCTGGGTTCGGAGGCGGGAGAACCTTGTCTGACCAACGCGGTTAACCGCATCATCGTCGAGCCTAACGCCCGGGTTCGTCACTTCCGTATCCAATGGAAGGATGAGGAAAGCTTCCTGATCAACAACACCGTGGTGGATCAGCAGCGCGACAGCACCTATACTTCGTTCTCTGCAGACCTGGGAGGCCGCCTGGTGCGCAATAATCTCAGCGCTCTCCTGAAGGATGAACACACGATGACTAATATGCACGCCGTCTTTCTCGGTAAGGGGGATCAGCACATCGATACCCAGACCTTCATCGACCACGCCTTTCCCCACGCGGAAAGCAATGAGCTGGTTAAAGGTATTCTGACGGAAAAGGCTCGTGGCGTGTTCAACGGTAAAATCCTGGTGCGTCAGGACGCACAGAAGATCAATGCTTTTCAGCAAAACAGCACCCTGGTGCTGTCAGACAAAGCGCAAATGGATACGAAACCTCAGCTGGAAATCTTCGCCGATGATGTACGCTGCAGCCACGGCGCTACCATCGGGCAGCTCGATGAGGATGCCGTGTTCTACCTGCGCAGCCGCGGCCTGACCGACCAGCAGGCGCGCTCCTTGCTGCAACACGCCTTTATCCGCGAGGTGATCGACTTCATCCCCATCGAACAGGTCCGCCAAAAGGTGGATGTGATGGTGGAAGAGAAGTTCGCCGCCCAGTGGGGCAAGAAAAAGTAGGCAGTCGGCACTCAGTAGTAGACAGCTGGTTCCGTCCAATTCGCTTTTCAAGCGGGAGGGTCGGATGAAAGAAAGTTGGGAGTCTTCGCTCGCCGAGGCTTTATGCAGAGGCGGGAGACAGCCGCCGGAAGATGATGATAGTCCCGGTCAAAACCGTGGCAGAATAGCCGTAGCAACCTGGTGAAATTCCGGCAACCCCAACTCGAACTATACGATAGAACAGATGAGCTTGATAGAAAAATGAGCTGGTCTTAAAAACAATGATTATGAAACCTGCAACCATAGATACAAAGCCCCTGAATATCGAACGCATCCGCGGTGATTTTCCCATTTTGCATACCAAGATGCACGGCAAGCCGCTGGCCTTCCTCGATAACGGCGCTTCGAGCCAGAAACCCGAATCGGTGATTCAGGCGGTGGATAAGTACTACCGGTATCAGCATACCAATATTCACCGTGGAGTTTACCAACTCAGCCAGCAGGCTACCGACGCTCACGAGTGGGCGCGTAGCACCACCCGGGAATTTCTGGGGGCAGCCTCCGACCGGGAAATCGTTTTCGTTCGGGGATGTACCGAAGGGATCAACCTCGTGGCTTCGTCCTACGGAAGAAAAAATCTGCAGGAGGGCGACGAAGTACTGATCACCGAAATGGAGCACCACGCCAATATCGTGCCCTGGCAGATGATCTGCGAAGAGCGTGGCGCCAAACTGCGTGTGGTGCCTATCAATGATGCCGGCGAGGTAGATATGGAAGCCTATCGGCAAATGCTGAACGAGCGAACAAAAATAGTGTCCGTCGTTCACGTCTCCAACTCACTGGGCACGATCAACCCGGTGAAGGAGATGATCGATCTGGCGCATGAGTACGACGCGCCGGTGCTGCTGGACGGCGCGCAGTCGGTGCCGCACATGGCAGTAGATGTACAGGAATTGGACTGCGATTTCTTCGTCTTCTCCGGCCATAAAGTTTTTGGCCCCACCGGTATCGGCGTCCTGTACGGCAAAGAAGCCTTGCTGGAAGATATGCCGCCTTATCAGGGCGGCGGCGATATGATTCTGTCAGTGACCTTCGACAAAACGGTTTTCAACGAATTGCCTTTCAAATTCGAGGCGGGTACGCCAAATATCGCCGGCGCAATCGGACTGGGCGAGGCGCTCAATTACCTCAGCACAGTCGGCTTTGATGCCATCGGCGCTCACGAAGATCACCTGCTGCGGTATGCCACCGAGCAACTGAAAGCGATCGAAGGGCTGCGCATTATCGGAACGGCTGCAAAAAAGGCCAGCCTGGTATCTTTCGATATTGAAGGGGTGCATCCGCACGACATCGGTCAGTTTCTCGACTTCGAAGGGCTCGCTGTTCGTACCGGTCACCATTGCACACAGCCGGTCATGGATCGATTCGAGGTGCCGGCCACGACCCGCGCTTCCTTCGCCCTCTATAATACGACGGATGAAATAGACCGCCTGGTGGCAGGGCTGAAGAACATTGTGGAAATTTTTAAAGGATAAATGATTGATATCAGACGCCAGATGTCAGACGATGCGAATCAACAGCCGATCTGGCATCTGACATCTGACATCTTAAAAGATTATAAAGACGTGGACGAACTCAAAGAACTATATCAACAGGTCATACTCGATCACAACCGCGCACCGCGCAACTTCGGAACGCTGGAGCCGCATACTCACGCGGCAGAAGGCGATAACCCGCTCTGCGGCGACCATATCGATATTTTTATCGATGTGAAAGACGGGGTGATCGAAGACATCAAATTCAGCGGCAAGGGCTGTGCCATCTCCAAAGCATCGGCTTCCCTGATGACCTCGGTACTCAAAGGGAAAACGGTGGAAGAGGCCCGGAAGATGTTCGAAGAATTCCACGACCTGGTGACTAAGGACGATTACCTGCCCGATTTCGATAAGCTGGGTAAGCTGGCCGTCTTCGCCGGCGTACGCACCTTCCCCGTACGCGTCAAGTGCGCCAGCCTCGCCTGGCATACGATGCTGCAGGCCTTGAAAGAGGAGGAGCAGGTGGTGTCGACAGAATGAGTCGGAAGTCGGAAAGCGGAAGTCGGAAGTCGGAAAGCTATCATTTTCCTCGTCGCTTCGCTCCGAGGTTCGTAAAAAATTGGAAATCGCCCGTTGTTCGGTAAAAGTGGGCTGCTATCAAGTAGAGCAATAAACCAGAAAAATAGTTTTAGATCAGCATACTAATGGATCAGTCAAGCAAAGAACAATTAAAGGAAAAGGTCATTGCCGCTATCAAAACCGTTTATGACCCGGAAATTCCGGTAGATATCTACGAGTTGGGGTTAATCTACGAAATCGATATCGATGATGACGGGGTCGTCCATGTCAACATGACTTTGACTTCACCGGCTTGCCCCGTGGCGGAGAGCCTTCCCATGGAGGTGCAGGAAAGAATCGTTGAGGTAGAGGGCGTCCGGGATGTCGATCTGCGCGTCGTGTTCGATCCGCCCTGGTCAAAGGAGCGGATGAGTGAAGAAGCGCGCTTCGCCCTGGACATGTTCTGAGAAAGGTGTTCTTGTTTTCTGCATCTTATAAATTATATACCTGATATGAAAATCACTGCACTGGATGAATATGGACTGAGGATTTTGCTGCGGATCGCCCGCGCGCAGGGCGAAGAAGGAATCAGTATTCCTCAGCTCAGTGAACAGGAAGGCTTGTCGGCGTCCTATGTCGCCAAGCTGACCCGCACCCTGCGCAAAGGCGGGCTTATCAAAAGCAATCGCGGACATAAGGGGGGCTATGTTCTTTCCCGCCCCGCCGGTAAAATAACCGTCCGGGAGGCGCTGCAAGCCCTGGGCGGTATGCTTTACGACAAGGAATTCTGTGGCAGCCACTCAGGAGAGCAAACCTTTTGTACCAACTCGGTCGACTGCTCGATCCGTTCGCTATGGCGAATGGTGCAAGAGTCCGTCGATCAATTGCTTAACAATGTGACTATTGAGGATCTGATGGGTTCCGAGCGCGAATCCGTCGACGTGCTGAAGCAGTTTTTGGAAGAAGAACAAGATGTGGAGGCAAACTGATTCGATATCGGCAATTGTACCTTGTTAATCGTTCCCTCCAGGTTGCTTTGAACCAAATCCCCTTTCTGATCTTTCTATTGTTATACTCGACGTAAATTGTTTGAGAACATTCTCATTAGGTGTTTAGCGCTAAATCGTTCCTGTTAGCCCTGATACAAATGTTTAAAAAATCAATGATCTTCGATCATTTGTCGTCATTATTCGTGGATTTACCATGAGTAATCCGGGTTAAGGAGGTTTAGCAGGTCTGAAACTGGGAAGCTCATTTTCAGATCTGCTACTAAACCAGCCATTTTGAAGGAATGGTGACTGAACTTCTCAACTTTTTGGCCGATCTGATCCATAGGTGACGCTTAATACATACCCCCCTCCAACAATTGCGACGTCAGGATATAAGTCTCTAATAGAAAAACACAGCCATGACCAAACAGCCACCCAAGCTCCCTTTCTACTCTCCCGGTATTCAAAGTTTGATTCCTCTTTTTTACGTGGCCTGGGCCGACAAGGTGCTGAGCCCGTCGGAAGCGGAATTTCTGCGCCGCCGGGTCGAAGAGCTTGACCTGGTGAGTGAAGAAGAGCAGGAAGTCGTTGAGCAGTGGAGTGATCCTTCTTCACCGCCCTCCCGCGAATTGTTTAAACACTGGGAAATCGAACTGCGGCGCGCTGCCCGGCAACTGCCGCCCGACGCCCGGAAGTCGCTGGTCGAACTCGGCCTGCAGATGGCCCGTCGCAGCGCCCGTCAGAAAGGAGAAGAGAAAATGCGCTGGGCTTCAGAAGAGACCCGGAAGTCGCTGGAAGAAATCGAACAGCGCCTCGGCCTGGTCAAGTCGGAAACCTACCACAGTATTTTCCACGACCTCGGCCTGGAATCCCATAAAAAAGTCGAAGAAGAAAAAGCTTCTTTTCAGGCAAGCGCCATGACTGCCCTGCTCTACGACGATTACGCAGAGACGCGTGAGCGGGTCAAAACCTTACTGAAAGACCCCGTCTTCCGCTACCGCGAACTCCGCCTCAAAGAAGATTACCGCGAGGTGGTGCTGGAATGGACCAAATTGCTGGCTGAGCAAGGGCTCGGCGCACTGGCCTACCCGGAAGCCTATGGTGGTGAAGGCGAAATGGGGGAGTACGCCGCCGTCTTTGAAATGCTGGGATACCACGATCTTTCCCTCACGATAAAGTTCGGCGTACAGTTTGGTTTGTTCGGCGGCAGCATCAACTGGCTGGGAACGGAAAGACACCACAAAAAATACCTGCCCAGGGTAGCCGCAATGGAACTGGCCGGCTGTTTCGCCATGACCGAAACCGGGCACGGCAGTAATGTCAGAGGCCTGGAAACAACGGCCATTTTTGATCCCGATACCGACGAATTCGTCATCAATTCTCCGGATTACGAGGCCGGTAAGGAATACATCGGCAACGGTTTGCACGGCAGCCTGGCCACCGTTTTTGCTCAATTGATCGTGGAGGGAAAGAATCACGGGGTACACGCCCTCCTTGTCCCGCTGCGCGATGAAGAGGGCAACGTGCTGCCAGGGGTGCGTATTGAGGACAACGGGTACAAAATGGGCCTCAACGGCGTTGACAACGCCCGCATCTGGTTCGACGACGTGCGCGTGCCGCGCGAAAACCTGCTCAACCGCTTTGGCGATGTGGATGAAAACGGCGTATATACCAGCCCGATCGAGGATCCCTCCAAGCGTTTCTTCACCATGCTGGGTACGCTGGTCGGCGGTCGCGTCTTCGTGCCGAGAGCAGGCCTCTCCGCCGCCAAATCCGGTATCGCCATCGCCGTCAAATGGGCCCTGCGGCGGCGCCAGTTCGGCCCCTCCTATACCGAGCCGGAAACGCTCTTACTGGACTATCCCAGTCACCAGCGCCGCCTGATGCCTCTGCTGGCTAAAAGCTACGCGCTGCACTTTGCCCTCCGGGCGCTTACCGGACTGTTCCTCAACCGCAATGAAGCTAACATCCGCGAAGTAGAGACCCTGGCGGCAGGGATGAAAGCTTACAGCACCTGGTTTACCACCAGCGCCCTGCAGGAATGCCGTGAAGCCTGTGGCGGTAAAGGCTACCTCTCGGAAAACCGCTTCGATCGCCTCAAGGCGGATACCGATATCTTCACCACTTTCGAAGGCGACAATACCGTTCTTATGCAACTGGTGGCCCGCGGCGTTATGACCCGCTTCCGAAAGGCCTTCAGCGACGAAGGCGTGCTCGGCATCCTGCGTTTTGTAGGCAGTAATATCGCTACCGATATCATGGAGCGCAACCCCATCATCGTCCGCAAAACCGACCGCGAACATCTGCTCGACGGCGAGTTCCACCGCAGTGCCTTCGAATACCGGCAGGATCGCCTGCTGCGTAGTGTAAGCCTGCGTATGCGCAATATGATCAGGGACGGAATGAATGCCTATGACGCCTACCTGCAATGCCAGACCCACATGCTGGCGCTCGCTCATGCCTTTGTCGAGCGATACGTGCTGGAAAAATTTCAGGAAGCCGTGCAGGCCTGTGAAGACGAGACTCTCCGGCCCGTTCTGGAAAAACTTCGCCAACTCTATGCTCTCCACACCATCGAACAACACAAGGGCTGGTACCTGGAACAGGGATACATGGAAAGCAACAAAACCAAAGCCATACGCCGCGCCATCGATGATCTTTGCGCCGAACTGCGCGACGACGCCCTGCCGCTGGTGGAAAGCTTTGATATCCCGGATGAGCTGCTGGCGGCCGAGATTGCAGTAGGCAGCCGGCGGTAAGCAGAGCCAGGCCTCTCGAAAGGCGGCGGCGCCGGGTAGGTGTTTTGCTATTCAGGGCTGGCTGTGCCAGGAGTTGCCTATCGATTGTGAAAGCCTGGCGGAGCTGCGAACAGCGAATAGTGAAAACTTCCGACTTAAAGTCATTCAAGCACCGGCTCCTGCACCCGGAGCAGCAAATCTGCCGCCATCAAAATCTTGTTGCGTAGTCTCGAAGGGTAGTCCGGATGTTCGTCCAGGAAGTTGCGGACGATCCGGGCGGCTTCCGGCGAGCGATGGCCATTCAGTGTAGCGCCGATCCACTGCCGGGGAAAGAAAATATCACCGGTGGCCTGAATTTCCTGCAACCATTCCAGGCTGGGGCGGATATAGGAGATCGACGCTTCGGCGCGCAAGGGATGGTGCAGCAAGTTTACCGCGTCGACCACCCAGGGTTCGTAATGACGGTTTCCCACCTTCTTAAGACTGTAGAAAAAGGAGTCCCGGACGCTTTGCTCGGCAGATAATGCCGGCCGGATGAAGGCGAAGCGCTGCCGGCGGTCCGGGTTTTCAATGGATTCGTATTGCTTGTTTAATATCTCTTCGCAGCGATCCGGAAGACGAAGCGCCAGGGCCTCCGCCATGGCGATGCGATCGTTTTCCGAGAAGGGCAGTTCCGGCATGGATTCGTCGCCCGACCACACGGCATACAAACGCTCCCTGCCTTCCGGAGTGAGTGCGAAATTGCGATAAGTGCGGAAATAAGCAGCTTTGGTGCTCACCTTCCCAGCCTCGCGGGTGCGTTGCCACAGGCTTTCCTCCAGCCCGGTAGCGCGGGCCAGGCGCTCGGCCGGCGGGATGAAACGCCAGAAGAGTGTACTCAACTGGTTGGTGAGATTTTGCCGGTTGAGCGGATCTTTTTCATCCAGCAGGGCTGCCTGCAGGGCGTCGAGCAGCGGCTCCGGCGCCAGGTCCCGGCGCATCACCGCTTCGTGCAGCGCCAGCCAGGCCGCGCCGCGCAGCAGCGGATCCTCCAGCCCGGCTGTATTTTCCAGCAAATACTCGCGGCTTTGAGCATCGAGTTGAAAGTAGCCGTAAGACATCTCCGAGGCGTTGGGTAAAACAGCCAGGGGGAGGGGGTACCCGGCGGTATTAGCGACCTCAGTCGCGGCTCCGGTAATATCGACAGAAAAACGGACCACACTGTCGGGGTAGATCAGGGCTACCGTCGTATGCTGGGGCCAGTAAGCGCCGTTAGGGGCCTGCTTTTCCTGGACCAGGCGTAGTGATTGAATCCGGTTACCGGAATACTGCAGAGTGGTGCGCAGGACGGGCATGCCGGCTTGTTTGACCCACACCTCGCTCCAGGAGGCCAGGTCAGATGTGCTGTGGCGGTCGAGGATGGCAATCAGCTCGTCCCAGGTGGCGTTGCCGAAGGCAAAATTAGTGAGGTATTCGCGCAGGCCCTCGCGAAAAGCTTTCTCACCGGCGAGCTGCTCCAGCTGCCGCATGACCACCGGGGCTTTTTGGTAGATGATGCGACCGTACAGGGTGCCGGCTTCCCGCAGGTTGTCGAGCTCTTGCTGAATGGGGTGGCTGCCAGGTGAGCGGTCTTCTCCGTAGGCGGCCGGCCGGTGGCTGAGCATGAAGCTCAAATCGTGGTTGATATCGGGAAAGCTGGGATTGACCGCCTTGGCGGCCATAAAATTGGCAAAGACCTCCTTGAGCCATACGTCGTTGAACCATTTCATCGTCACCAGGTCGCCGAACCACATGTGCGCCGTCTCGTGGGCGATCAGCCGGGCCCGGCCGAGCTGCTGGTTCTCGGTGGCCGACTCGTCGAGCATCAGACTGCGCTGCCGGTAAAAGATGGCGCCGGGATGCTCCATGCCGCCGTACTGAAAGCCGGGAATGAGCGCAAAATCAAATTTTTCAAAGGGTAGGGGAATGTCCGTGTATTCCTCCAGCCAACGGATAGCCTGGGCGTGCAGGTCAAAGATGGTGTCGGCGTTTAAAGCTACTTTGGAGGAGTCGGTTTCCCGGTGATACATCGTCATACTTCGGCCGTCCCGCTCGCGGGTAACGGATTCAAAACGGCCGGCGGCAAAGGCAAAAAGATAGGTGGAGATGGGCAGCGTTTCTTCAAAATGGTAAACCTGCCGTCCTGCCTCCTCCGGTTCTTTGTTTTCCAGCGCTCCGTTGGCCACTGCGGCCCAGGCGTCGGGCAGGCTTAGCGAGAGGCGATAACGGGCCTTGATATCCGGCTGATCAAAACAGGGAAATAGCGTACGGGCGCGGTCGGGGACCAGCAGTGTGTAAAGATAATCCTCGCTGCGGTTGAGGGACATGTCGCCCGCGGTAAAGTCCAACATCAATACGTTGTTCCTTTCTTTGAGGGAAGAAGCGGGGATGCGAATGTGCTGGTTTTCTACCCCCGTCTTGATCGTTTCTTCAGGTGTGCTGACCCTGTGAAGTTGTTCAGGGGCGCCGGCGAAATCGAGAAACAAGGGTTTCGTAGCATCGGATAAGTTGAAATGCAGCTCCAGCCTGGCGGGAATGGCGCTCCCCTTATCGGAGGGAATGTCAAAGTGTAAGATATAGCGCACAGAATCCAGACGGGCGGCTCGCTGCTGCGCCAGATCGAGCGGAACCCCGGCCGCCGGAGGCTGGAGGTCCCGGGGTTGACAACAAAAGAAGAGTAACATGGAAATAATACTACTTCCGATCAGCCGGAAAGAGCGAGGCATCCTCATTTTTTTTGCGAAAAAATAGTCATTTTCCCTAAGTCAAACAGTGATTGCTTGCCATTTCCAGGCAAAACGAATTCTTTTCTGACGGGAGAATGAAAAAAAACTACGAAAAAATGAGATCAGAGAATATTGATGTTTCGATTTTTGATGCTAATTATATTTGAAAAATATTAAATTGTTTGATTTTTAACCAGTTTATTCAAGGGTTTAGGCTGTTTGTTGAAATGTCTGAGTTACATCGTGCTCGATCAGGGTGTTGAAAAATGCGTAAAAGAGTATTTGCACCGGCTGTCGTTTGCGCTTACCTTTGAATTGTCAATTAGATGAAACACTAGCAATTAATTAGAATTCCACGAAAAACGTAAAATCCCATAACCGATTTTTTTACTGATAAATTATAATCCCGTTTTTGTTCGTTTGACACATTTATTTTCCCATGAACTATTTTGTTTGACCTATTCCCAACACTGTCCCATGAAGAACGGCTCCCTTGGAGGAGCGACAAGATGCGAGAAGTGGGTAGAGCGAAGTGATCCTGAAAAGTGAAGACGGAATCGCTCTACCCATTCCGCAAAAGACAACAGCCGAAATCCCTTAACCGATACATATCCCATAGACGTTTTTATGCTTTCAAGAGCCGGATTTTTTAATCCGGCTTTTTTTTATGGTGGAAGCCACAGCCTGAGTGGCAGAGAGTCTGTATCACCCTTCTGACCCGGTGGAAACAAAATAATCCACAAATTTGTATTTTAAAAGGAGTGAAAAATTCTTCTATTCGCATCAAAATAATATATTTGTTGTTGTTCCAGTGCAGGTGTGATTGGCGTTTTGACCGGAACACCAGCTAAACGGCTGGTGTTGTAAGCACCGCACGTCATCTTATCTCCCCCCGATATGGCAGATCTGTCTTACGGCCTCCAGGTTTTGGATGGGCTGGGTATTGTCTGTCATCTCAAAAAATCCCTGAGGCCGAGCATTTGCGATGAACTAAAAAGCTAAACCTTATGTCTTCTTTCGATATCTTCGACAGTAGGGATCCTTCGCAGCGGCGCGACCATGTCCGAAACCTTCTGGCAGTGGCTTTTGAAACAGGGCCGGTAACCACCGCTGACCGGGATCTGCTCTTTCGCGTAGGGCTCAGAGCTGGACTTGGGCCTATGGAGGTAGAAGGGATTTTCCGTCGTGGCCGGCGCTTATCTTTTTCCATGCCCGCCAATATCCGGGCCTGTATCGAGCAGCTTTACGATGCGGTGCTCGTTCTTTTGCTGGACGGGCAGCTGCGTCCGCGCGAACTGTCGCTTTGCCGGGTCACGGCGCGCCGACTGGGGTTTCCCAGGCCTGTGGTTGATTCCCTCATCGGTCAGATAACCAGCGCTATCGACGCCGGACAGCCTCCGGAGTCGACGATCGACCGCCTGATGAAAAAGATTGTCTGAATCCTTCCTTTGCAGGGGCTCCTTTTCGGCTATCCAACATCTTCATTTCCCGCCTTGTTGGAGAAGAAAGCTCGTTCTTTCTCATCTCTAACCCATCGCTGATTATGAGACGGTTGTATTGTGTCACTATACTATTCTTACTGTTTTGGAGCTTGTCACCGGGACAGGAACAAGAAGAAATTGAATTCATCACGGGAGCTTTCCGGAGCAACCGGGTTATCAACAGCCACGCTATCGAGAGCACGCGAGGCGGCGTGCTGGATATGAAAATTTCCCACCGTTTTGGAACACTCAATTCCGGCTTTTTTCCAGTTTTACGGACTCGATAATGCTATGATCCGTCTGGGGGTGGATTACGGTATCAGCGACCGGCTGACCGTGGGACTGGGAAGGAGCAGTTTCCGGGATATCTGGGATGGCTTCGTCAAATACAAGTTTCTGTGGCAAAGCACCGGAAAGCGGGAAATGCCCATCACCGTCGCCGGACTGGTCGCTATGGATCTCATCGGAACCAAAAATAACCCTGATCCCGAAAATGTTTTTTCCTACCGCTTTGCCTATACCTACCAACTATTGATTGGCAGAAAATTCAGTAAAGACTTTTCCCTGCAGCTTATGCCCACCCTCGTACACCGCAACCTGGTGGAATTTGATGAAGAAAATGACGTTTGGGCGATTGGAATCGCTGCGCGTCAGGATATATCGCCGACGGTGAGCATCACGGCAGCATACTTTTACGTGCCGGGTGATCAGCTGCCCTCCGGCGACGACAATGGAAATAATTACCACAACCCTCTCTCCCTTGGAGTCGATATTCTTACCGGTGGCCATGTTTTCCAGCTGCATCTTTCCAATTCCACCTCCATGGCCCACAGCGGCTTCCTCACCCAAACGACCGGAGAGTGGCTGGAGGGCGACATCCACTTTGGTTTCAATATCACCAGGATTTTCTTCTTGAATAGATGAGCCTTTCTTTTTGATTACCTTTCAAGCGATTTCCTATGAAAATTTCCACCCGTCTTTTGTTTCCCGCCTTACTAATTTGGGTATTGCTGAGTTTTTGCGAGTACAATCAACTGCCGGAACCGGAAGCTCCGGACCTTTGCGGTACTCTACGCGTTACTTACGAGGATCAGATGAAATCCGTCATCGACAGCAGCTGCGCCTACTCCGGCTGCCACGACGGCGCCGGCGGCATCGGCCCTTTCGATTTTACTAATTATGAAGGGCTCAGCCAGGCGTTCGATGATATTCCTACCCGCGTAATCGAACTGCGGGATGATCCCGCCCAGGGCATGCCGCCCAACAGTTCGGTGTTTCCCCGCTCCCGCAAAGATAACCTCACCCCACGGGAACTGGACCTGTTCCGGTGCTGGATAGAGGAGGGGTTTCCGGAGGATTAGGCTTTCCGGTGCTTTTGACTTTTATACGCGGTTGACAGTTGGCATAAACTTCTCTAGAGTTATGTACAAATGATAGCCGCCAGCGGGGGATTTAGGGGCTGGAAATCCCGAGTGCTTAGAAACCGGTATCTCACATGAAAAATTTAGTCCTTACGCAGGTGGGGCAGGAAAAAAAAAGGCTGCCCGGAACAACCGGACAGCCCTGAGCTTTGGTTTAAAATGGAGTTACACAAGAGGCGTCTTTCACCCGGCTTTAGCGGTGGAGTACTTCCGTTTGGCCGGTCTTTGTGGTTTGGGGACGTCTACGGATACGGTAGCGATCTCACGGATGTGCAAGACGGAACGCTTTTCGTTATCGAAAAGCACTTTCACCACGCAGAGCATTTGTACGCGGCTTCCGTATGTAATATCGAGTAAATTACTGCTGAAAACCCGATGCCGCCTGGCGCCGTCGAGCGTTTCCAGGTGGTAAATACCGCGCCATAGTACGTAGTTGCCTTTTACCAGGCGGCATTTCACGATTACCACAGTGTCGAGATGGTAAGCAGCTGGTCTTTCTAGTAATTGGTCGAGAGGAACCTCCTGGAAATGCTGAATATCATCGGGTCTGGGAGAACCGGAGTAATGGTAAACCACGATTCCCAACAAAGCCACAAATAAAAGCTTCCATACGAAGGAGCCGGAACTACGGGATCTGGTAGAGAGGTCAGCCATGGTGTTTGGTTTTTGGTTAGAAAAAGGGAGCTTTATTCAGAAAGGACAATTGGTGCTTTCAGGGTATTCAGTAGTTTTTTCGGGATGAGTTATTTTGGGAAAATAATTTTTAATAAATTTAATTTTTCCAACAACCGGTATATGTGGCAATATATTTGGTATTTCCCTTTGAGTCAAACAATTGGATGGCTTGTCGGGGGATGGCTCTACAATTGTGTACAAGTTGAAAGAATTGTCTGCAATTGAGCAGGTTAGCGACAGTTGAAGGCTCTATGTAATTCTACCCCGTTTATGAAAAAATTGCAGGAAATGAATGCCGGTGAGCTGGCGGAATTGCTGGAACGGCTCATCAGGTCAATCCAGCACCAATACAAAAGTATTTATGGAGAAAAGTTACTTCAAAAGCAAATTGCCGGGCATGCCGGTCTTAGGGATACGGAACTCAGTCGTGCCAAAAAGCCAGATAATCACGTAACGGATGCGCAGCGACTCGAGTGTATTCGAAAAATTATTGCTGTTTTTTCCCTGACGATTAACCCGGAAAGGGATGAAATTCAGTTTCAGGGCAAGCTTCTTCATATGGGAGCAGCCGCTTCTGAGGAGAGTGGTCTTTACTACGTTTACTATCACCTCAACCGGAGTTACGACAAGGAAGACCGCGTAGAGAAGTCGAAACTGTTCGTACGTGGCAACCAGGCGGAACTAACGCTGTACGACGGGGCTTCGGGGATCCCCCGCGCCAGTTATAAAGGAGAGGTTATCCGCTTGAAAGGGCGAGAGTTTTTTCTGCTCTTCAATAAGCGGATAGATGCGGTACGGGGTGAAATTGACAATATTCCGGCGCTGAATTGCTTTAAAATGCAGTTTGACGAGTTGCATGGGCACCTGTTTGTCGGCATTTTTGCGGCAACCGGCCCCAGTTGCGGGCGGGTCGTTTTACAACGTATGCCCTTGGAGGAGGCGGAAGAATTGATCCGGCAGCCCGGGATAGATCCTCTGGTATATTTGCTGTTGGGGGTACATCGCATTGATGCGGGGCTGCATGCCCAGCATCCGAAGATAGGAGGGGATCAGCGATTGTTGTTAAAGGCCCTGGAAGACTTTCAAGGCGTGTACCAGGGCTATATTCTGGAGAGCCGGCGTGACCGGCAGTACATTCATCAACTCGCTTTTGAGGTATACGAAGGCTGCCGAATCCGCTTCTGGTCGCGGGTATCGGGTGAAAATAGAGGTACAATTCTGGATTTCCGGCATAACAATATCGTTGCTCAATTCAATTACCAGCGGCAGCAGGGATATTTCCAGACGCAAATAATTTTGAATGTAGATCCGCCGGGCATTGAGGATAACTGGGGCAATGAGTACCTTTTAGGGGTGTATTCCGGGGTGGAGGATGGTCACAGTCCGATCGCCGGTCGTATTATGCTGAAACGAGTGGCGCAACCCTATTCCAAAAAGCTGGTCAAGCGAATTCCGCTAAATGACGAGCGACGTTTACGCCTGTTACTCGAAGAAGAATCCATGTTGCATCCTTTTCTACGGGGAGAGATGGACCAGTACGTAGATGCTCCTGTCATTCTCGAAAAGTATCAGTTGCTGACTGCACAGTCATTAAAACCGGTGGGGCAGGATTTTCTTCGCCAACTTGCCGGTACGTATTATTGCTATCATTTGAGCACGAATGAAACGGAAATTCACGCCGTTCCCCTGAAATTGTCCCGGGATGGTAAAGTTATCATGAAAGACATCAATGTCGCGCAATACCACCAACAAGCCGGCAGCATAATGAAGGGCGAGGCGTCGTACTTTCTCAATAATTTCCTGTCTGTAGGTATTCATCAGCGCAATGACCGGAACTTCTTCATCCACCTGCTCTTTAGGGTGGCCGCCAAAGAGCGCAGCCGGGTTCACCACTTCTACGGTGTTTCTTCCTCCATCTCAAGTCACAATACCCTGCGCTGCGGCCGCGAGATTCTGATCCGGGAAGACCGGCCCTTCGAACAGCTTTTTGCGGAGCGCATTTCCATACCCCTCGAAGGCCGCAGCAGTCCCCGTTTTGAAGAACTGAACCGCAAACACCAGGGGCTGGCTACTTTTCTCACCGGACGCCTCAATAATCTCATTCTTCCTGGCCGTGACCCGGATGAGCCCTTCGAGCGAGAGGCTTCGGAATTGCTCTACTTCCATTCAGCCTGCTACCATGCACAGCACCTTCAGTTTTCGGAGGCGCTGAAACAGCTGGCTACCGCTTTCCGCCATGGTTTTGACGACCGCGAACTGCTGCGACGCGAACTATCGGCAGGCCTACTGTGCTACACCGAACTGCAGGAGGCCGTCGATGTGGCTACCCTGACACTGCGGTAGCGTTTCATGGTGTTACTATTCACCATTCTGCTTTTGCCAGGAAAGTTTTTAAAAAAGCCACGGATTATACGGATTTCCCAAAATGTATTTAAAGCAATATACCTCCGATCTCAGAGCCTGCCGAGCCGGCAAAACGCCAACCGGGCTACTGCAGAACCCTTGACCCGGCTGCACCGGAAACTCCGGTTTGACGATAAACCTGATCAATCCCCGGCTCATCGTAGGGATGCGGTACCGGTACCGGGTCGTGGCGGCGGAGGTGGTAGCGCTCGATGATGCCGATCAGCTTATTCGCGTAAACGGGATCCGTTGCATAGCCGGCGGCCCATAATCCCCGGGCCCAGTTGCGATAGTCCCAGCGGGGAAGGGACAGCAGGTGGCGATAGCGCTTTTCGTGCATCTTACGGCAGAAGGCGCGGAAACTCTCTTTCGGGGTTTCGAAAAACAGGTAGCAATCCACCTCCCCTGTGGTGAAGATCGTATCCTTGCTGACACAGCAGCGCGGAACCGTATCACTCCAGGTTTTGATGTTGAAAAAATTGTTACATTCCTGTACAACGCGCGAGGCGGCCCGGCCGTAACCGGATTCGAGGGCGGCCACCGAAAGGATGATGGTGGCAGGAACCTTGAAGTGCATGCTCAGCTCAATGGCAAAGAGGTAATACTGCTCAAAAAAGGCTTCGGCATCCCCTTCTTTTTCAGGAAGTATCGCAACAGTGTCGGGGGCGGTAATGGCCGCGAAATCATTGCTGAGGACCGGTTGAGCGGACGTGCAGATAGGTAGCAGGTAAAGCAAAGCGAGCAGAAAAAATTGGGGGGCAAGTTTCATGGCGATTGGTTTTTGGGTTCCGAAAATTGATTTTTGGGAGGGTCGTTTTCCGGATTTTGGTCTTTGCTTTGTCTATTGTTATAACCGAATCCCTAAACAAAAAGATCACCAAAAGTCAGGAGAAACCGCATCCGGTGGTTTTTTCTTTTTTTTCCGGTATTCTTCCGGTCACAGGCGGTGGAAAGCAGTTTTTTTCCGGCTGAAAAGGGTAGGGGCGTTTTCTGTTTGCAGCGTCGTTTATAGGAGATGGAAGCAAGATTTACTGGAAGTGATCGGAAGGCGGCCCTCCTCCACTGAAGCTTCGGCGGGTAAAAAAGCGGAAGGTGGAAAGCCAAAGGTCGCAAAGCTATTCATTCAGCCGCGCTAGCATGGAGCTGCACGCAGAGGCCCGTGGCCACCTCCGGTTCGTCAAATGTTAGCGACCTTTGGG
>CAZWDL010000002.1:39051-139818 GCA_964632995.1 uncultured Saprospiraceae bacterium | reverse complement strand
TCGAACCTGGATCTAGAGTTTAGGAAACTCCTATTCTATCCCTTGAACTACGGGGGCTAGACTATAATTATCTATAAATCAATAAGTTATAGCTGTCTGGCATTTACGATGTACGATATTTGTACGAAAAATAGACCGTTTTGGATTATTTCTGGGTCTTTCCCCGCTGGCAGAATCTAAGGTAGATAAAAAAATGGCGAACCGGAAAACCGGCCTGATCTTTAACAAATCCATTTTGTGGAAAATGACTTATCCCCAACATTGTTTAACTTTAATGACCATACCTAATAAAAGATAGCCATATGGCGATTCATAACACTGATTCATTTCAACGCTTTCCGTATAGCTGCTCAAAAATCCACAACTCTTCCTGCGCAGCAAAGACGAAGTTCCCTTCCTGATTGCTCAGCAGGCGGGAAGGGAAGAAGGAATCCGGCACAGTTGGATCGGTATATAGCACCTGTTTATTCAGATCCTTGTCGATGAGTAGCAGTTCCTGCCCACGCCAGAAAATGATGTTGTTCTCTTCATCTAGGACCGGATAAGTCGTGTAATACCCTGGCAGGTGAGGTCCCTTGGTGACCGTTCCATCGGGCTTGAAAATGACAACGTGGCTTCGGGAGGGCACGCGGTTTTCCATTTCCACTACGCGGATTTCGCCGTTCTCCAGCGGCAGGTAGTATCCGTGGCTGGACCAGTGCTGCAGGACTTCTCCTTTAGCATTATAGAGCCAGGTTTCAAAGGCGCCGTAGCCCTGGGAACCGATCAGAAAACGTTCGTGGCCGGCAACCGACTTACGCCAAGGATGCTCAGTTGCTGGTCTTTTTCACCGGGCACGGTTATTTTATAACACCAACTCTTCCAACAATACCTTCGTAATCTCAATCCGTTTATCAGCGAATCCCGTCACCCTATCCGGCGCTTCGATATTTGTCGCAAAGAAGTAAGGCCGTCCGTTCTTCTCCACCCAGCCGACCCACCAGCCGATATTCTGCCGATTTTCCACCGCCCAGCCCGTCTTGCCGTAGATGGTGTAATCGTCTGTCTTTTCCGAAATCATGATGGATTTTACCGTCTGCATGTGCTCGGGGGAGAAAGGCAGCTGACCGTGGTACAACCGGCGCAGAAAATCGATCTGTTCCATAGGCGTAATGCGTGAGGGCCCTCTCAGCCAGAAATGGCTGAGAGAGTTGGTATCTACCTTCATCTCGCCGTAGTCGATACGCTCCAGGTAATAGCGCATCTGTTGTACACCTACCCGGTGGGCCAGCTGCTGGTAGCAGGGCACGCAGGAAACCCGGAAGGCGCTGCGCAGCGTGTGGTCGCGGTTCCAGACTTCGATGTCCCGTGTCTGACCGTCCCATTTGATAATCTCGTTGGTATCGCGGATGGCGCCGGTTTCCAGGCTGATCAGCGAGTTGGGAATTTTGAAAGTTGAAGCCGGTAAGAAGCCCCGGTAGCAGCGGGCGCTGTCGTACAGGTGATAGCGGCGCCGGGCTTCATCGTATAAAACGAAGCAACCTTCTACGTCTCGTGACTCAAAGACCTCAGTAAATTCCGGGTGGTCGATATAGACAGGTTCCGGCTGGCAGGAGTAGAGTAGGGGGAGGAGGAATAGGATAAGTCGGAAGTCGGAAGTTGGAAAGCGGAAAAGACACCAACTCAAAGCCGTTTCCGACTTCCGACTTCCGACTTCCGCTTTCCTTTTTATGCTAAAGGGCATTCGCTGAAAATTTTTTCTGGATTTTTTGAAAAAATTTTGCTGCTCCTGTAACCATTCACCCCGGCTCCAGTAACCAGGGTGAAATCAATCAAAATGATTAGCAAAATAGCTAACTTAACCCATAGTAACAAAGCGATTGCCCCCGGAATGGAGCAGATCAGTAAAGCGAGCGATGAAGCATTGATGTACCGGCTCAGCCAGGGCGAGCTAGCCTGTGCGGCCCACCTGTTTGAACGCTATCACGTTCGGCTGTACAACTTTTTCCTGCGGCTGACCGCCGATCGCTCGCTGAGCGAAGATTTGACACAAACGGTCTTCGAGCGTCTGATCCGGTACCGGGAGTCATATGTAGAAGGCAGTGCTTTCCGGTCCTGGATTTACCAGATCGCCCGCAATGCCCGGATTGATTACTTCCGGAAAAAACGTCCGGTGGCCTCCGATTTTTCGGGCGCGGAAACGTTGGCCGGCGTCGAACTGCCCGTCAGCCGGCAGATGGAAGATCGCGAGGAACAGCAACGCCTGCATCGTGCTCTTGGCAAGCTTCCTGACGAGCAGCGCGAAGTACTCATTCTGGCCCGTTTTCAGCAGCTGAAATACCGCGAGGTCGCCGAACTGATGGGCACGACAGAAGGCGCCGTCAAAGTCCGGGTGCACCGGGCCATCCAGGAATTGCGGGATATATACTTCAAAATGGAAGGAGCATGAAACAAGATAAAACATCAATACTGATCGATTACCTGGAAGGCCGCTTGCCGGCTCAGGAACAACAGCGTCTGGAGCAGGAATTGCAGCAATCTGAAACACTGCGCTCGGAACTGGCCTCCCTGCGGGAGCTTCTGACCGAAATGAGTCAGGCGTCTGAAGAACAACCCCGCCCTCAATTGCGTCAGCGCTTCTACGATTTCCTGGATGAACAGGAGAAGCCGGTGCTCAAACCGGAGAAAAGTGCTCCGGTTTTTCGGCTGCGCCGTATGGAATGGAGCGTGGCGGCAGCGATCGCCCTGCTCATTATCGGTATTGGTTTCGGGACGCTTTGGCAACGCAATCTGCGACAGCAGGAACAGATCAATACGCTGGTTTCCGAAATCGAGCAAACACGAAAAATGATGGTGCTCTCCATGCTGGAAGAGTCCAGCGCCAGCCAGCGGATTAAGGCCCTGAATACGGTGCAACAGGAACCCCGAGGCGCCGACCGCCAGATCATCGACGCCCTGATCAACACCCTCAATACCGACGACAATGTTAACGTGCGGGCCAAAGCGGCCGAAGCATTGCTGAATTATACGGAATATCCCGGGGTCATCGCCGACCTTACCCGCTCTCTGCATTTACAGGAACACCCGGAAGTCCAAATTACGTTGATCGAGGTGCTCACCGCCTCCAAGGCCGAGGGGGCTATGGATGAATTTGAGCGCATCATCGAAAAAGATGAAGTGCACGAAGTAGTGAAGAATAAAGCGGCGGCGGGAATTCAGCAGTTGATGTGAACTGGATGCTGGATCGAGTAATAGCCGAGCATCACCGCACCTGAGTCTGCCGACTGCCGATTGAAAACTATCTATACTTCCCTAAATCACTGCGAATTATAAAAGACTTTTTAATTCAACATAATTTGCTTCCGGCAGACTCCGGTCCTGGGAAGCCATTACTAACACTGCACAAAAACGAACTTAAAATGATACCGACCATGCAAAAATGCTTATTGACCTTGACAGCCGTCCTGTTCACCCTGGGCGGCGCCTACGGCCAGGAATTCACTAAAGCCTTTAGCAGCGCCAGCGGCAAGAAGAAGGTGGAAATTATGGCCGAAAATATTAGTTTGACCATCGAAGGATATAACGGTAACGAGGTTGTCATCGAAACGGAGGACGACTACGAAGGACCGCCCGAGCGGGCGGAAGGATTGCGCCCCCTATATAACGGCGCCACGGACAATACCAACATGGGACTGCAGGTGCAGGAGTCCAACAACGTGATCAGCATCAAAAAAGCTTCCGGTCAGGAAGGCGATTACCGGATGAAAATCCCGGCAACCGCCAGTCTGTCGATCAAAGAGGTAGGCTGGATGAGCGATGAGATCAATGTATCGAACCACAACGGTGAGATCGAAGTGCAGGGCACCGGTTCCGATATCCGCCTGCTGAACATCAGCGGACCGGTAGTAGCCAATACTACTTCAGGGGATATAGAAGTCGTTTTTACACGCCTTAACCAGGAGCAACCGTCCTCTATTTCCAATGTCAGCGGCTTCATCGATGTTACCTTGCCCGCCGATACCAAAGCGACCTTGAACCTGGCGACCATCTCGGGCGAGGTCTATACCAATCTGGATATTGACACCGGGAGCCAGGGCGAAATGAAACGGCTGGGCGGCTCCAAAATCGACGGCACCCTCAACGGCGGCGGCGTGGAAATTTCGCTGCGGGCCATCAGCGATAACATTTATCTGCGGAAGAAGGAATGAGCTGGGTGCTGGGTGCTGGATGGATGCTCGTGAGGATCATCCGACTGTACTTTATCCGGTGGTGGAGGGATTGTTTAGCTTCCTGTGTTTAGGCGGGTCCAAATCTCTGACCCCTCAGGAAACCGAGAACCCTTACCCTGAGGAATGGTCGCTTTGCGAATTCCATGGGGTTTATCCGACCACAAAAAAAGTGGCGGATGAGAAACGAGGACGGTGAACGCTTCCCTGGTGACGAAGGCTTCTCCTCAACTCTCCACCACCGGTTTTTCTTTTGCCCCTTTTAGGCTGCACCAGTTACCAGCTACCAGCATCTCCTTTTCACTTAAAATCAGCGATTAAACCGACAAAATTTTGATCATGAAAACCCACCTCACCCTACTGTTTTTATTTTTAAGCGCAGCACTGACGGCTCAAATCACCGAGCGGGTCATCAACAATACTTATGACCTGCCGTCCAACAAAAAAGTCATCCTGGACTTCAAATTCGCCAAAATGGTTACGGTAAACACCTGGGACCGCAATGCTCTGGGACTAAAAACCATCTTACGGCGTTCAGAAGCTTCGATGGATGAGATCCACCAGATGACTATTCGGGAAAGTGATACCGGCTTGCGGATCAACACTACCTACGACACCGACGAAGATCGCTGGGGCGAGTACCGTTGCTGGTATTGCGACGAAGGACGCAGCGAAGCCTGCATGTGTTTCTCTGTCCGCTATGAAATATTGTTGCCCGCCGATGCCGAACTGGAACTGGAAACCATTTCCGGCGATTTTGAAATCCAGGGGCTTATGGGACCGGTGCGGGCCAAGAGCATCAGCGGCTTTGTCGACTTCGGTCTGCACCGGGATGCCAATGCCGACCTGCGTTTCAGCTCGGTCACCGGCGAAATCTATACCGATTTTGAGGTTCTGTCACTTGACAACAGCAGCACGCCTTATTCCAAACGGCTCACCAGTACCCTTAACGGTGGCGGGCCACTCATCTCCCTGGAGACGGTGAGTGGAGATATTTTTTTCAGGAAAGAGTAGCCCTTTGTCTATTGCATTTTCCTCTGCGTCTTCTGCGCCTCTGCGTGGGGCACCCTGTAAGTATGGCGCGCAAAGGACAGCTGTTCTGACAATAAGTGGTACGCAGAGGCGCAGAGGATCCTAAGTACACAGCAACTTATAAATTCAATTACCGGCGGAACTAGCGGAGAGGTGACCGAAGCTCGCAGGGGCTACTCCGCATCATCAAACAGCGTCCCCGCCCGCCCGGGAGGAACGACCCGCAAATGCTTATAGGCCTTCTCCGTCGCTTCCCTGCCTCGGGGCGTCCGATGGATAAAACCCTCCATGATGAGAAACGGCTCGTGTACCTCTTCGATTGTTCCCGATTCCTCCCCTACGGCGGTGGCAATGGTTTGCAGTCCGACCGGTCCGCCTTTGAATTTGTGAATGATCGTGGAAAGGATTTTATTGTCCATTTCATCCAGGCCGCTCTCATCCACGTTAAGGGCGGAAAGCCCGTAGCGGGCGATTTCGGCGTCGATGGTGCCGTTGCCCTTGATCTGGGCGAAGTCGCGAGTGCGGCGCAGTAGGGCATTAGCGATACGCGGGGTGCCGCGGCTGCGGCGGGAAATCTCTTTGGCGCCCTCTTCGGTAATGGGCACATCCAGAATACTTGCCGAACGTTTGATGATGTGTTCGAGCGTGAGGGCGTCGTAATAGTCCAGATGGCAATTGATGCCGAAGCGCGCGCGCATGGGAGCAGTGAGTAACCCCATACGGGTAGTGGCGCCGACGAGCGTGAAGGGGTTAAGTGTAATCTGAATACTGCGGGCGTTGGGTCCCGAGTCAATCATGATGTCGATGCGATAATCTTCCATCGCCGAGTAGAGGTATTCTTCCACGACGGTATTGAGGCGATGGATCTCGTCGATAAACAATACATCTCCTTCCTCCAGGTTGGTCAGCAGGCCGGCCAGGTCACCCGGTTTTTCCAGAACGGGGCCCGAAGACATCTTCATGGCGGTTTCCAGCTCATTGGCGATGATGTAGGACAAGGTCGTTTTGCCCAGGCCGGGAGGACCATGTAGTAGGACGTGATCAAGTGCCTCTCCTCGCTGTCGGGCCGCCGCAATAAATATCTTGAGGTTCTCCACGATTTTCGGCTGGCCGCTGAAATCCTCCAGCGCTTTCGGTCGCAGGCTTTTTTCTAACTGTTGCTCTTCCGCGTCAAAATGCGACCCGCTGGGGTCGAGATGTGGATTAGTCATGGCACTGATTTCGAGATTCAATAATTCGGTGAAATCATTCGATTACCGTTGATAATTGTTTACATTTGTGCTGCTTTTTGTAAACGTATGGGAAAGGATTTGTTATTACCTGTAAACCCAATTCCCACAAAAAATAAAACAAACAAATGAGTGGATCAAAAGTAACGATTACTAATGGAAAATTAAACGTCCCCCATGATCCAATACTTCCTTTCATCGAAGGAGACGGCATCGGTCCGGATATTTGGGCGGCCGCCGTACGTGTTTTTGACGCCGCTGTGGAGAAAGCTTACGGCGAGGAGCGCAAAATTCACTGGAAAGAAGTGCTGGCCGGTCAAAAGGCATTTGATCAGACGGGAGAGTGGCTGCCGGAAGAGACCCTGAACGCCATCAAGGAATATCTGGTTGCGATTAAAGGGCCGTTGACTACGCCGGTCGGTGGCGGCATCCGCTCGCTCAACGTTGCCCTGCGTCAGAAACTCGACCTCTATGCCTGCGTTCGTCCGGTTCGGCACTTTGAGGGCGTTCCTTCTCCTGTCAAGCATCCCGAAAAAGTGGATATGGTTATCTTCCGGGAAAATACGGAGGACATCTACGCCGGCATCGAATACAACACGGGCAGCACAGAAGCTGAAAAACTGAAAAAATTCCTGATGGAAGAGATGGGCGTCACCCAGATTCGCTTCCCGGATACCGTATCGTTGGGCATCAAGCCAGTTTCTATCGAAGGCACGGAACGCCTGGTCCGCGCGGCCATCAACTACGCTCTGGACAGCGATCTGCCCTCGGTAACCCTGGTACACAAGGGCAATATCATGAAGTTTACAGAAGGTAAATTCAAAGAGTGGGGCTACGAAATGGCGGAACGGGAGTTTGGTGACAAGGTTTTTACCTGGGCTGAATACGATCGGATCGCGGCGGAGAAAGGCAGAGACGCCGCCAACGCAGCGCAGGATAAAGCGCTGAAAAACGGCGCCCTGTTGATCAAAGACGTCATCGCCGACGCCTTCCTGCAGCAAATCCTTACCCGTCCGGACGAATACTCGGTCATCGCGACCCTGAATCTCAATGGAGACTACATCTCCGACGCGCTCGCCGCTGAAGTGGGCGGTATCGGCATTGCTCCCGGCGCTAATATCAACTACAACACCGGTCGGGCGATCTTCGAAGCTACCCACGGCACCGCTCCGAAATACGCCGGTCAGGATAAAGTAAATCCCAGCTCGGTTATCCTCTCCGGTGAAATGATGTTCCGCTATATGGGCTGGAAAGAAGCCGCTGACCATATCGTTAAAGGTATTGCCGGCGCCATTTCCAAAAAGCGGGTCACTTATGACTTCGAACGCCAGATGGACGGAGCTACCAAATTGAAGACCTCCGAGTTCGGCACGGAAATTATCGATAATATGTAAAGGGACGGGGATTCTCCGTTGCCTGAAAAGTAAAAGCAGGTCTCCTGAAGATGGTGGAGACCTGCTTTTTTTGTGAAGGGGTTGCCGGTCCCGCTCCCTTACGAAGAAGACCGGATTAGTGGATGTACCTCCAATCCGGTCTTCTGGTTTCTCTTCCGTTTAAGCGTAAGAGGGCGAGTCGGAAATAGCCGCGATCATCGGCTGATCACGAACTTCTCCGTACGTGTGCCGTCGGCAGTACCTACGCGGATCAGGTAGGTGCCGGCGGGATAGTTGCTTACGTCAAAGCGCAGCGTCTCCCGCTGTACATTATCGAACTGGCGCATTTGAAGGATGCGGCCGCTGATATCGGCGATGGTGATGAGTGCGTCGCCGGCATTTTCCAGGTCTAGCTGCAGCTGGACCAGGTCGGAAGCAGGATTAGGGAATAAGGTCATTGCTGTTTCGGGCAAAGGTACTTCGTCGGTGTCGGTCATCAGTTCGACTTTCATCCGCATGATCGGCTGATTGCCGCGTCCCAGGCCGCCCCAGGCGCCATCGCTGAAGACGAGGGAAGACACTAGCCCGCTGGCGTAGTTGATGTCATCAGAGATGAGGTGGATGATGCCGTTGCTGGTGTTCTGATAGTCGGCAACCAGGAAGTAACGGGCGCCGGGATCGAGGAAGATTGGCGCACCGGGGTCATCAAAGCTTTCCAGAGCCACATCGATATCTTCAAAGGCATCGTGATCTTCAGTGAAGGTATGCGACCCGAAACCGACCAGCACCAGGTCATCGTCCTCGTCGGGACCGCCGGTTGAATTGATGTTGAAGTTGCCGAAGTTGGGGTCTACACGATCTTTGACGCGATAGAGTAAAATCGTAGCTACATTACCGGCAATAGGGCCGGCGGATTCGGGTTTGAAAACGGCAAAGGTAGCTTCTGTAGCAGCGTAACCATTTCCCGACAGGGGGCTCATGGAATAAACATTGCCCATCTGATAGTCGCCTTCGATATTGAAGCCGCTGGGCCATTCCGTATCATCTCCGAGAAAGCCGTCTTCTTTGGAGAATATAGTGTCGGTAACGACAAAGACTTCCCCGTCGTTACTGTCTTCCGGATAGAAGTCGGTATCGGGGTTATCCGCGGAAAAAGTTTCGTAGAGGATGCCGTAAGGGCCCTGATCCAGTTCCGGGGCGAAGGTCATGGGAATAGTCAGCAGGGTGTCTTCTCCGGCAGGCAGTAAGTTTAACGTGATGCTGTCGGTAAAGAGATCTTCAGAGGGGCTGAACACAGTTGCCCGCAGCCTGACGTTGGTCTGATCCAGGGTGCCGAGGTTGGCTACCCGGGCGCTGAAGCCGAAGGTGTCGGTAGCAACTTGCGAAGCTGGCGTCGCAAAACTGGACAGCGGATAGAAGAAGTCGGTGATAGATAAGTTGTTTTCTACATTGCCAAGCACGCGAACATCGTCGATGAGCCAGAAGTAATAGAAACCGTCACTCCAGACAAAGCGCACCTGCACCTCGGCGGCGTTGGCGGCGATGTCGGAGATGTCAATTACTATCCGGCTTCTCGGTCCGGTGCTTGCGTTGACTTCATTACTGAAAATCCGGTCATTAGGCCTGAATTGCTCCCAGGAGAGGCCGCCGTCACTACTCACCTCAACGAGCGTAGCGTCGTCGAGCAGCATGCGGCTGTACTGGTAAAACTCAAGGGCGACGTTAGAGAAGTTGGAACAATCGATCACCGGAGAGGTCAGGTTAGCCGTTTGTGGGGCGGGAAAAGGACCATTGCCAAAATCATCCGGGTTGCCGCCGTTGTCATAGGCGTCGGAGTTGAATTGGGCGGCGCCGTTATCGGCCGTTGGTGAATCGATTGGACCGGAGGAGCCATAGAAAGATGCACCTACTTTCTGGCCGTCAATGATAATAGTATCAGCCAGTCCCAAAGGGGCAAATTGCCAGGTAGCACCCTCGGGTATGCCGGAGCCGGCGGTGAAACTACCGAGGTCACCGTCGAAAGTCTCTTCGAAAATGACCACCGGGTTTTGCGCCTGTAGCCCGGAGAAAAGCAATAGTAAAGAAGACAGAAGTATCAATTTTTTCATAAAGAATAGGTTTATTGAAAATAGTTTCATGTATTCCTGCAATATTGAAATAGGTGAAGGGGCTTTTTACTTTACTTCACGGTGCAGTCAGTGAAAAAGTCGAGTAATGGGTAGTCTGTACCGGGCAAAATGGTGAAAAAGAACATAGAACGAAGTGTTTCTTCTTTGAGCTGACCGCAATAACAATTCGTCAAAGAACTATAATTTTTGGAATTTTTAGAAGCAGAAGCACTGTTTTTATAGTAATATTCCAAAATGGGAAAATTTTTTGACGGAAAATCAGCTTGCCTCATCAAAGGGCTTTGCCAAAAATGCAGAAAAAAGGCCTTAAAAATCAGGTGATTCTCTCGGATAGTCAGGCAGCAGATAAAAAAATCCAAGCGGCACCATACTGCTTGGATTTTTCGGGAAGGTATATGAGATATTCAATCAGGCGGAGAAGGATGTTCCGCAACCACAGGTATCAGTGGCGTTGGGATTGTTGAAGGAAAAACCGCGGTTGTTGAGGCCGTCCTCCCAGTCTATTTCGATGCCCAGTAAATATATGGCGTGGGATTTTTGCATAAAGACCTTAACACCGTTGATTTCGTATATTTCGTCGTTTTCTTTGTGAATATCAAACCCGAGGATATAAGAGAATCCGGAACATCCGCCTCCTTTTACCCCAACACGCAGACCGTGGTCTTCAGCTACGCCCTGTTCCTGGCGGATTCGATTCAGCTCCTTGACGGCGCTGTCGGTGAGTGTTATAGGCTGTTGTGTCATTGTTTTTGCTTCACTCATGTTGCAATCGCAATTTTTTTCCTGATGAATTTGTTTGAAGTTACTCAGCCCGGTTAGGAGAGGAATAACTTATGAACAACATCTGTACAAAATTACAAAAAAAACGTTAGCAGCTTCCTTTTGGTTTGCCGAAGTCCTCAGAATTTGCGGAAAATGGCAGAAGAGGTTGGTAATCCTTGTCCCAGCGCTTATTTTTGCTCCGTTTAATGATTAATATATCCAATTATGCCTGTTTGGTTATCCGTCATACTGGAAATTGTAAAAATCACCGTCCCTGCTCTTATTGTCTTTCTGACGGTCTACTATCTGCTGAAGCAGTTTCTCAACGGTCAGCAGCAGCTGAAAATGCTGCAGATCAGGCAGGATCAGCAAAAAGAGACGCTTCCTTTGCGCTTGCAGGCTTATGAACGGCTCTCTCTGATGTGCGAACGCATCAGTTTGCCCAACCTGCTGTTGCGGGTGCGCCGGGAAGGTATGAGCGCCTCGGAACTACGGCTCTCCCTGTTGCTGGCCATACAGCAGGAATATGAACACAACATTACCCAGCAGGTATACGTCTCCGGCCAACTTTGGGAGATCATTAAAATTGCCCGCGATGATGCGGTCAACTCAGTATCTCTGGTCGCTGAAAAAATGGACGCTAAAGCCAGCGGCCGGGATTTCAGCGCAGCTCTGATCAACTTCCTGTCACAAAGGGACGCCACCGGTCCGGATAAAGCGCTGCAGGCGATTAAGAAGGAAGCCGGATTGCTGTTGTGATCATATTGCAGGGTGGCCTTGTTGCAGGGATTCTTGGAGCCTTCTGCTTTGGTAGCGATATCCCGACCGGGCAATCTTGACACCATGAGACGATGAAACTTCCCTAAAGTTCTTTATTTTAGGCAGCCTATAAGAACATCTATCAAACCAGTGCGCTGCCTATGACCGATCGAAGAAACTTTCTCAGAAAACTCGCCGGGGCCGCGGGAGCTTCCGTTGTCTTGCCTTTCTACCACTCTGCTCAGGGACAATCCCTACAGACTTTGCTCCAAGACCGGCAGGGGGTCTCAGCCACAGAGCTGGCTGGAGACGAGACCTTCTGGTATCAGATCAAACAGGCTTATACCGTATCCTCTAATATAATCAACCTGAACAACGGCGGTGTGTGTCCGCAACCACGGGTAGTGCAGGAAGCCGTGGAGCGATATAACCAGCTCAGTAACGAAACGCCTTCCTATTATATGTGGCGGGTGCTGGATAGGGGAAGAGAACCGCTGCGGCGCAAACTGGCCGGTCTGGCAGGCTGCTCGCCGGAAGAACTAGCCATAGACCGGAACTCCTCCGAGGCCCTGGAGACGGTCATTTTTGGTTTGCGCCTGCAGGCGGGCGATGAAGTCGTGCTTACCAAACAGGATTACCCGAATATGATCAACGCCTGGAAACAGCGTGAAAAACGTGACGGCGTAGTGCTGAAGTGGTTGTCTTTCGATTTCCCTATCGAGGATAAACAGCAAATTGCCGATACCTTTGTCAATGCCTTCAGCGAGCGTACCCGCGTGGTACACATCACCCACATGATCAACTGGATCGGGCAGCTTCTGCCGGTGCGGGAGATCGCCCGGGAAGCGCGCCGCCGCGGCATCGAGGTGCTCGTCGATGCCGCCCATACCTTCGCCCACATCGACTACCGGATTCCCGAGCTGGAATGCGATTACTTCGGCACCAGCCTGCACAAATGGCTCTGCGCCCCCTTCGGTAGCGGTATGCTGTACGTGCGAAAGGAAAAGATCAAAAACCTCTATCCCTTGCTGGCCGCTCCCGATTCCGAAAGTGACGACATCCGGAAGTTCGAACACCTGGGTACGCGCTCCTTCGCCATCGAACAGGCCATCGGCCAGGCAGTTGATTTTCATCATATGATAGGCTCGGAGAGAAAGGAAAAGCGACTGCACTACCTGAAAAATTACTGGATCGATCGCGTTAAGGATCTGCCACGGGTGCATATCCATACCTCCCAGCATCCGGCGTTCGCTTGCGCTATCGCAATGTTCTCTATCGAAGGCATAGAGCCTCGCAAGATTGGTGATGGGTTGTTCAGGGACTATAAGGTGCATACCGTACCCATCGTCTGGGAAAATATCAGCGGTGTGCGGGTGACCCCCAACGTGTATACGACCACCCGGGATCTGGATGTGCTGGTACAGGCGATAAGAGAGATGGCGGAGGCTTGATAGAAGACCATATCAAATTACCGGGGAATACCGGCAGGACCTCCCTCAACAGCATCCGATTAACCGAAATCAGTTCAACCGTGCACACCTATCACATTCACATAGAAGGCCAGGTTCAGGGTGTCGGCTTCCGGCCATTCGTGTATAAACTGGCCCGGCAGATGGAGTTGAAGGGATGGGTAAATAACACCGTCGACGGAGTACATATTGAGTTCAATGCCGACAGTGTAAAGGCGCTTGCCTTTTATGAAGATATTATTCGGCTGGCGCCTTCCCTGGCCAGGATAACAGCGCATCACATGTGGGAGGCGGAGCAGGTGATTTACGATGATTTCCAGATTGTACACAGTGAGCAGCGGGGCGAACCCCGGTTGCTGCTAAGCCCTGATTTCGCGCTTTGTGATGCCTGCCGGGCGGAGCTTTTGGACCCAGCCGACCGGCGGTTTCACTATCCTTTTATCACCTGTACCCTCTGCGGCCCACGCTACTCGATCATTGAGGCGCTGCCTTATGACCGCGAGCGCACTACAATGGCGGCATTTGCCATGTGTCCGGCCTGCAAGCGGGAATACGAGGAGGTGTTCGACCGGCGCTACTATTCCCAGACCAACTCCTGCGCCGACTGCGGCGTAAGGCTGACGCTGTACACGGCGCAGAGGCAGTTGCTTTCGTCCTCTTACGATCATTGTATCCAACAGTCGGCAGAAGCGGTCCGGGCCGGCGAAATCGTAGCTGTCAAGGGCATCGGAGGGTATTTGCTGTGCTGTGATGCTACTAATGCCGGCGCTATCCGGCGTCTGCGGGAGAGGAAAACCAGACCGGATAAGCCCTTTGCCCTGATGTATCCCGGGGTGGAGCAGTTGCGCGGAGATGTGGTGCTGCGCGAGCTGGAAGAGAAAGCCTTGCGCAGTACGGCAGCGCCTATTGTATTGCTCGACCTGAAACCGGCGCCGGCCTCCGGCATTGTAGTGGAGGAGCTGGCACCGGGCTTGGGGCAGATCGGAGTGATGCTGCCCTATGCGCCACTGTTTGAATTGATGCTGCAGGCGCTGGACCGGCCCATCGTTGCGACCAGCGGTAATCTCAGCGGTTCGCCTATTATTTTTGATGATGATAAAGCGTTGGAGGAGCTGCCAGCGCTGGCTGGGTTTATCCTGAGCAATGACCGGATCATCCGGATGCCGCAGGATGACTCGGTGATACGCTTTAGCAGCTTTAAGCAGCAACGTATTCTGTTGCGGCGCTCCCGCGGACTGACCCCTACCTTCATACAGCCCGACCTGAAGCTGCCTGCCGGCTGCCTGCTGGCAATGGGCGCTGAGCTAAAAAGCAGCTTTACACTGCTGCACCAGCGCAATACTTATATCAGCCAGTATCTGGGCGATCTGGACAGTTACGATACCCAGCGAAATTTCCGTCACACGCTGGATCATTTGTTACAACTCCTTGACGCCCGGCCGGAGCTGGTGATCGTCGACAAGCATCCGGGGTACTTTGCCACCCAGCTCGGTCGAGAGCTGGCGGAATACTGGCAGGCGCCGGTGCTGGAAGTTCAGCACCACCTGGCTCACTTTGCTGCCCTGCTGGGCGAGCAGCAATTGCTGGACAGCAGCAGTCCGATCCTTGGTCTTATCTGGGACGGTACGGGTTTTGGCGATGACGGTCACGTCTGGGGCGGCGAGCAGTTCCTGTATCAGGACCGGCAATTCAGCCGGGTGGGGCACCTGAGCTACTTCAATTTTCTGCTTGGCGATAAGATGCCGCGCGAACCACGTATCTCAGCACTGGCCCTGGCCCACGACCTGGAGGGAGCGGAGGAATGGCTGAGGCCAAAGTTTAGCACAACCGAGTGGAAGGTATATCAGCAAATGCTGCGGCGGGAAAAAGTTTTGCAAACATCCAGCATTGGTCGCTTGTTTGACGGAGTAGCATCATTGCTGGATCTGACCGATCGTGCTTCATACGAGGGGCAGGCAGCCATGCGTCTGGAGAGGCTGGCCGCCGGCTACATCCTCCGGGCAGGACTGGAAAGTGTCGAACCTTTCAGGACGGCCGGGTTGCTTGTAAGCAATTACCAGATAGATGCCAAAGCACTGATGCGTCGCCTGCAGGAAGCTGTGAAAAGCGGCATGGAGCCGGCAATTGTCGCCGCGCGGTTTCATGCTACCCTGGCCGCGGTAGCAGTAGAAATGGCCGATATGCTTGGTGTGGAGACCGTTTGTTGCAGCGGCGGCGTTTTTCAGAATGCCGTCCTCTGCGATATGCTGACAGTTTCTTTCGAAGGGAAATGCAAGTTGCATTTCCACAAGCAACTTTCGCCCAATGATGAAAGCGTTTCTTTCGGACAATTGATTTATGAATTGAATAAAGAGGGGATGTCACTACCCAAGGCGGTTCCAGGCAGCAAGATCATCCCCCTTTCGGGAAAAGATGGATAAAGACAATATGCCTGACCAAAAGAAAAAAGCTTTACCAAATGAATTCTGTCATTACCTTCCGTCTTTCCGGTTCATTTAGTATTTTTTCGGAGCCTGACAAAACGAAGTTTAGCGGCGATTTGTTGGAGAACTACAAATAGGCTTCTGCTGTCCTCCCGGCATTCGCCATACAATGTTCATTTTTTCATCGATTAATGTCCTTCCTTAATGGAAAAATTAGAGTTAAGTATAGTTGCCCTTGCGCAAAGTGAAACGCAGAGTAATAGCTTTATCGTCCTGCTCAAGGAGGAAGAAGGCCTGCGTCGCCTGCCGATAGTCATCGGTGGTTTTGAAGCTCAGGCTATCGCCTTAGCAGTCGAAGGGATTCGCCCTAACCGGCCATTGACTCACGACCTCTTTCGCAATACGCTGCAACAAATCGGCGTGGAGTTGAAAGAGATCGTCATTTCTGACCTGAAGCAGGGAATTTTCTTTGCAACCCTGATTTGCGAAATATCCGATGGCCGCACCGTCGAGCTGGATTCCCGCACTTCCGATGCGCTGGCGCTGGCTGTGCGCTTCAGTTGCCCGATTTACACTTATCCTTCCGTTATGGATAAGGCCGGGGTCGACTGGGATCAGGAGGCTGGCGAACCTGCACAGACAGAAAAAAAACCGGCTACCCGGCCGCAACCCGGTAAACCGCTAAGTGAATACGATGGTAATGAGTTGAAACAGTTCCTCGACATGGCGCTCAGCGAGGAAAACTACGAACGCGCCGCCGAAATCCGCGACGAGATGCAGCGCCGGAAGGACGAACAGTAAAAAAAGTGTCATCAGATAATCGAACCTACTTATTCTGATATCAGAAGCTGCTTCTCATCGCTTCAGCCTGTAGAGAGGCAGGATGCCAGGTGCCAGACTGAAAGTAATGGTGAACATTAGCCGGCCTTGTCTCCGACAGCTGATATCTCAAAAAGCCTTAAACCTTACCCATGTTTGATATTGCCACCTTCACCCAGCGCCGTAAACAGTTGCTGGAACAACTGGATAGCGGGCTCGTTCTCCTGCTCGGAAATGAAGAGAGCCCAATGAACTATATGGATAATATTTACCCTTTTCGACAAGACAGTTCTTTCCTGTACTACGCAGGGCTGGACCGGCCACATCTGGCAGTTCTCATCGATGTAGAGGAAGCAAAAACAACCCTGTTTGGCGAAGAGGCAAGCACCGAAATGGTCGTCTGGACGGGGCCTCAGCCTTCCTTGGAAGGACAGGCCGCCAATGCAGGCATCGAAAATACGGCTCCCTACAGTACCCTGGAAGATCATTTAAAAGCAGCCCTGGAAAAAGGACGGCTGATCCATTACCTTCCGCTTTATCGCCACGATGCTATCATTAAACTGCATCAGTGGCTGGGAAAGTCGATTGAAGAAATAAAAACGGGCGCTTCGCTCGATTTGATCAAAGCTGTCATCAGCCAACGCTCCATCAAAAGTGCTGCCGAGCAGCGGGAGATGGCACAGGCGGTGACTATCTCCGGTGCTATGCATCTGGCTGCGATGCGCGCCGCGCGCCCGGGTATCCGGGAGGCCCGGCTGGCGGGCATTGTAGAAGGTATTGCGGTAGCAGCGGGGGGACGCTTGTCTTATCCGGCCATCTTAACTATCCACGGCCAGACCTTACACAATCACTTCCACGGTAATAAGCTGGCCGAAGGACGGCTGGTGCTGGGGGACTTCGGCGCTGAAACCGGCTTGCACTACGCCGGTGATATAACGCGCACTTTCCCGGTTGCTAAAACCTTCAATACCCAGCAGAAAGAAATTTACCAGATCGTGCTCGGGGCGCTACGGGCCGCCCTGGCGGCCCTGAAACCGGGCTATCGTTTTCTGGATGCCCATTTGCTGGCTTCCCGCAAAATAGCAGAAGGACTGAAAGAGCTGGGCCTGATGAAAGGCGATCCCGCCGAAGCGGTCAAAGCCGGCGCTCACGCCCTGTTTTTTCCACACGGATTGGGACACATGATCGGCCTGGATGTGCACGATATGGAAAACCTGGGGGAAGACCTCGTCGGCTACTCCGAAAATGTGCAGCGCAGCGAGCAGTTCGGTCTCTCGGCCCTGCGCCTGGCCAAGGCGCTGCAACCCGGCTTTACCATCACCGTGGAGCCAGGCATCTACTTCATCCCCGAACTCATCGATCAGTGGAAGGACGAACAGCGGCACAGTGATTTTATCAATTACGATAAGCTGGATGATTACCTGGAGTTTGGCGGTGTTCGCATCGAAGATAATGTGACCATTACCGAGGATGGATATGAAATACTGGGTGAACCTATTCCTACCACGGTAGAGGAGGTGGAAAGCATCAGGGCGGAGACAGGAGAGAAGAAATAGGAAAGAGCGCGCGAGGGGAATTCAAGGAATTAAGCACATCCATCCCAGGATTTCCCTCCGTACTACATTCTCTGTGTGGCCCCAGCTTGCTGCATCCAGATGACTGCCGTTCGGGATGAGGTGAAAGTGGAGGCGAACATCCGGCAGATTAGCTGTTTGCCCGGCGAAGCTTCGTGCGCTTTCGATAGGTACCAGGCCGTCGTGAGCGCCGTGAATCAACAGGGTAGGAGGAAGCGGGCTCTTTCGGTTGCGAATCAGCAGAACCGGGTTCGCTTTTCGGTACTGCTCGCTATCACGCGGTCCGGCCATAGCGCGTACGACAGCTGTCAGCGGCATGCAGTCCAGGTCGAGGGGAGCGCCGCAACAGAAAAGGCCGGCGATGTCAGCAGCCTCCCAGCCGCACTGTTGTAGTGCAGACCCGTCTAGTGCCAGATGAGCCGCGAGGTGTCCGCCCGAGGACATGCCGCCGGCTATAAGACGCCGGCCGGTCCAGCCTTCCTCCTTCCACAAGCGGTGTAACCGGGTCAGCAGCCGGTTCAGGTCCTCACGCATGTCGTTGAAATTGTGAAAGGGGATTCGGCGGAAAGATGGGAATATGGCCGGAAAACCGGCGTCCAGGAATACCCGCGCGTGAGGTGTGAAGACCTCCGGCGATCCAAACAGCCAGCCTCCTCCGTGCAGATAGACCACGGTTTCCGCCCGTTGTCTGACCTGCGGATGTGGCTTGAAGAAGAGAAAATACTGCCGGGGATGCGGTCCGTAGGGGATGCGTTCGGGAGGAAGAGACGGGGCTCCTTGACGCGACATGTGCAGCCAGAAGAGAGGGAGGTTAAGGAGTTCGTGCAGGGGGGTTCCTCGTAGTGAAGACATAAAACATTTCCAATAAGCAAATAAAGCGGCAAAATAAGAAAAAGGCAGCCTGCTTTCCTTGTACCGGCCCTCCAAAGTTGCTATCTTTTGAACCAGAGCGAAAAAGTATTTCACAAAACTCCTATCTATGAGGTGGGGCCCTCTCTTGTTATTTTGGTATTGCACGACGATATTGCCTGTGATGGGCGCTGATCTCTTTTTAGAAAAAGGAACAGATAGAACTGTGCTGCGTAACCGCCTGCCCCTGCTGCCAGTCTCTGATAGTCTGAAAATGAAGGCCATGACGGCCCTGCAGCGAGGAGACTCCCTGATCAAGGCCTATCGTTACCAGGAGGCAGAGAAGGCCTTTCGCCAGGCCTTGCCTTACTTCGAGTCTATCGGTGATTGCTATCATACAGCTTTTTGCCAGCTGTGGCTGGGAGAAGTCCTTTACGGGCAGGGCCGCTACAAAAAAGCATTGCAGAGAGGCTTGAAAAGCGAAGCCGTTGCCATTGCCTGTCCGGCCCGCGACACCATGGACTTTTATTCGATGATTCTGCAAAATATTGGCGTCTTCTATTCCAAGGCAGGCGATTACAGAAAGCAGATGGCTTATTACCGCCGGGCTTTTGACCATATACTTCAGTATAACGGTCGCCAAAGCGAGCGCGGCGCCGACGCTTTTTACAACCTGGGGATGGCCTACGGCCGGCGGGGACAGTGGGATCGGGCTATTGCTTACTTTGACACCAGCCTGCAGATCGCCGAAGTAATCGACTATCCCGATGGCATCGCTTCCACCTTTCTCAGTCTGAGTTATGCTTATGGCGTCAAGGAAGATTATGCCCGGGCCATCGACTACCAGCGGCGGGCCCTTAAACTGACGACAAGCAAAACAGAAACCGCTCAGGGTTGGAATAACCTGGGGGTGCTTTACAGCGATATGGGCGATTATAGCGAAGCTTTGCATTATCTAGGCCAGGCGCTTACCTTACGAGAGGAATTATACGGTGAATACCACGATGAAATCCTTTCCACCCTGCTCAATATCGCACGCGTTCATTTTGATAGTGGTGAAGAGAAAAGGGCTGGTTTATACATCGACGATGTTCTCCACCGCATGGAAAAGGCGGAGCACAGCGATCCCTACTTTTTAAAAGTAGCCTATCACTACAAGGCCCTCATGCTTCAGTATATACAGCGTTTGGCGGAAGCCGAGCAGTATGCACGGAAGGCCGTAGCCATCAAAACCGGACGGCGTGGCCTCAATACCAGTTCCAAGCTCGTGCTCGGCAGTGTGCTTCAGGCTCAGGAGCGTTACGACGAAGCACTGGACTACGTGCAGGAAGCACTCATGAACGACATCGATGACTTCCGGCCCGCTTCGGTATTTGAAAATCCTCCCTTGCATACCATACAGAATACCAGTATCGTATTGGATCTGTTGTCGCTCAAGGCGCAACTCCTGCAATTGCGTGGGAAACGGGATCGCAGCCAGAATGATCTGTCTTACAGTTTGAATAGTTACCTGTTGGTGGACTCCTTAATCGATTACGCCCGTCGGAACTATCAGGACAATACATCCAAAGAACTGCTGGCTGCAAATACTCGCGAATTGTATTCAGGGGCTGTAGCGGCAGGGTATGAGATTTATCGCCTAAGCGGGGATGAGGCCTATATGGATTTAGTTTTCCATTATGCGGAGAAAACCAAGTCCCTGCTCGTTCTGGAAAAGATGCACGACCTCTACGCCAAATCCTTTTACGGCATCCCCGCGGCCGTCGTGGAAAAAGAACGGGAATTATTGCAAAATATCGAGTTCTACGCCAACCGCGTCCGTCAGTTTCGCGATGCCATCCCTGTCGAACAAAACAAGATAAACGAGTGGGAGAATATTTTATTCGAACTGCGCCGGGAGCAGCAGGCTTTGCTTCGGCAGATCGAGCTGAAATACCCGGCTTATTACGACCTGAAACACGATCTCAGTACCGCCACACCCGACAATATACAGAGGAACCTGTTAAGGCCAAACGAAGTACTGCTAGAGTATTTCCTGGCCGGGAAGTCACTGTACATCTTTGCTATCGGAAAAGAATCCAGAGACTTCCTGCGCGTGGCGCTTCCTGCTCCCTTGGGAGAACTGGTAGAGGGGTACCGCCGGGCATTGGTCCGGCAGGAACCGGCTTTTTACGAAAAGAGCCATTCCTTATACCGCCTGTTACTGGAGCCGGTAGCATCGATAATTGAAGGGAAAGACATCATGGTGGTTCCCGATGGGGCGCTGGGCTACATTCCTTTTGAAGCCCTGCTCGCCGAGGCGGCGCCAGCAGAGGATTTCCCCGATCAGCGAAAGCTTGATTACGTGCTGCGCAATCACGCCATCCGTTATTTGTTTTCGGCCAGCCTGGCTTTGGAGAGGCAGGGCTTGGAGTCAGCGCATCATTCGGTTCGCGTGCTTGGTATTGCTCCGGACTTTGCCGGTATTGCTCCGGAGGTGGCGGATTTCAGCGAAGCGCTGCGGCCCTACCGCAATGAATTTGCGCCCTTGCGGGGCAGCGAGGAGGAAGTCCGCTTGTTAAACCGCTTCGCCGGCGATGTCTGGATTGGAGCAAGTGCTCAGGAAAGCAGGCTGAAGAGGAAAGGAGACCGGTACGGGTTGTTGCACATCACGACCCACACCTTAATTGATGAGCGGTTTCCCAGCCTGTCCAAGCTGGTTTTTGCCAGGGAAACCTCGGGAGAGGAGGATGGCTTTCTACACGCCTATGAGCTGTACAATATGCACCTGCCGGCCGAACTGATTGTGCTGAGTGCCTGCAATACGGGCATCGGAAAGATCAAGGAGGGAGAGGGCATTGCCAGTCTGGCCCGCGCCTTCGCTTACGCCGGTGCGCCTAACCTGGTGATGAGCCTGTGGCCGGTCAATGATAAAACCACGCCTGCACTCATGGCTCGCTTCTACGAGCATCTGGAGGCAGGGGAAGCGAAGTACCGGGCTTTACAAAAAGCCAAACTTTCCTATCTGGAGCAAGAAAATGAATTACTACTGCATCCTTATTACTGGGCGCCATTCATTTATACAGGCGATGCGGCCCCGGTGGCGTTGCAGGAGGCGCGGGCCTTCCTACCTGCCTTGCCTCTGGGTTTGCTGCTGTTACTATCCGGATTTTTTTTCTGGTGGCGTCGTCGGACCCGAAGCAAAAAACATCAGTTGATGTCCAGCAATAACACTTCTGCTTTTTCCCGGTAATGCGTGCTTTTTGTCTGATTAGCAAGCGGCTTAAGTTGCGCGATCGCCTCAGCCTGCTGACCCAGTTTCAGGTGAGCCAGCCCCAGGTACCACTGCGCGGGAATCCGATAGGGGGCTACACTGCTCTGCCGGCGTACCTGCTTCAGCTGATTAATAGCTGCCGTAGCTCTACCTTCGGCCAGTAAAGACACTCCGTAGTAAAAGCGAACGTCGATATCAGCAGGAGCCGTCTGAAGGTATTGGACAAATTTTTCATTTGCGGAAGCAAAAGAGTCGTTTTCGTAATCGAGGATAGCTTGTCGCAGCAGGTCTGTTTCGGCCTCCGCAGCACCTTCGCGTAAAGGACCGGACTGGGGGATGTTACTCGTCACGGGGTAAAAGTGTCGTTCAAAGGCGGTCTGTGAAGATTCAGGCCGGCCATCATACCATACGATACTAAAGGGAATGAGTAAGAGCAAGACGGCGGCGGCGACTTTGATCAGAAATGATGCGAGGCGGGGAGTTGTTTTTTTTGCGTTTACCCGTTGCTCCACCCGGGATTCCAGGCGTTGTAAGGATCGACGGGCATCTTCTTCGTCCCTGACATATTGTAAGCCCTTGATGGCTCGCCGGGAAAAAGCATCGCGGTAAGGATGATCTTCGGCAGGATTCGGCTTCCGGGCATAACGCAGCCATTCTTTTTTGGCAAGCTTCTTTTTTTGCTTTTCGTTATCCTGGTTCATGTGGTTCAGTTTAGGGAGTTTCTAAGGTTGCGCCGTCCGTTTTGAATATGACTTTTGACTTCATTGAGGCTGTAACCATTTTCCTGAGCGATTTCCTGGTAGGATTTTTGTTCGAGATAAAAGAGTACAATACAATGGCGCTGATCCTCTTTTTTCAGGTTGTCAATGGCGTCGCTCAGTTCTTCGAGACGTTCTTCTATATAATGATCCGAACCGGACTCCAATTCCACAAAAGTATCCGGATTAATTTCAGCAATATCTTCTCTGTGGACATCGATTTTGTCCCGGAGTAACTTCAGACAATGGTTGCGGGTAACCTTGTATAACCAGGCCTCAAAGTTTTTGACCTCGTAATGATCAAGTTTGTTAAGCAGGTTCTCAAAGATTTCCATGGCGGCATCCTCTGCATCTGGTTTGTTTTTCAGCATACTCAGACAGTTGCCCAAGACCTTGTGGGAATAGCGGTTGAATAAAACACTTATGATGCGTGGGTTGCGTTTGCGCCGGTAAAAGGCGATCAACTCCTCGTCACTTTGCTCTTTAAATGCTTTGCGGCTACTAAGAGATTTCAGGTTCATATGATGGGAATTACCCTTCGAATATACGGAAAATACCGCATATCTCGGTGAAATAATTCCGGAGCAGGTGGGCTTTCCAGCTTTTCTTTCCCAATTCCCTTCACTCTTCTCTCTTAAAGAATACAAAGCCGTTCTTTGCCCCGATTTGCTTCAACTCTTCAATCTTTCGCAGTTCATCGGCCTTGTGTACTTTGGTGACCACATACACATCTTTATCGATATCACCGCGTAAGAGCCATTCTTTATCGTAGCTTTTTTCATTGGTGACGGGCGGCTTTCGCGTGTAGAATAGATGAGCATATGATTTATAGCCGTGAGTGATGAAGTAGGCGTCTTCTCCGGCGTGTTCCTGAAAGAACTCGATGGCGGCGCGCTGGGAATAGCCTTCGATCCGGTTGATGAAGAAAATGAGCGTCAGCATGACAAAAACCGCCGTGCCGCCGAAGAGCCAGCGAAAGCCTTTGGCCGGCTTACCGCGATTAAACCAGCGGGTAGTCAAAATCAGCAGGGCCAGCAGCAATATGCCCGGCAGGATCTCCCAACCGCTCCAGTGTACATCAGCTTCCAGGTTACCCCGGGCAAAGGGATCGTCGAACAGGGGCTGTAGCATTTCGGCATTCATACCGATAAAAGGCATGGCGATGGTGACGAGCACGAACAAGCCACCGATCACCAACAGCAGCACTTTCATCCAGCGCGCCAGGTCGATCTCACCGCGAAGGACTTTATCGATCGTCAGCGCGGCAAGAAAAGTCAGCGGAAAATAGCACATGGAGGAATAGTGGACGATCTTGGAGCGTACGATGGTGAACAGAATCAGTACCGTCCAGAAAAGAAACTTCATCCAGATGCGAAAGTCCTGCTGATCATTGTGTTCTTCTTTGGGAAAGCGGAAAAAGGAGCGGATGGCAAAGATGGAAGCCGGAAAGCAGCCAACCAGCAGCACGACGAAGTGATAGCCCGGGAAACCCTTGTGCCCGGCGTCGGGAGTGGAGAAAAGCCGGTACTGATACTTGTTGAATTCGATGATGAACTGTGGTCCGTGCTTCAGCGTCTCCAGGCCGTACCAGGTGAGCATGATCAGCGAGGCAGCAAAACTGAAAAACAGAAATTGTGGGATGTTGATATAAAAGCGGAAGCGCTGATACACCCAGTAGACACCTAATGTCAGGACGGTAATCAGATAGGCAACGGGGCCCTTGGTCAGAATGCCCATACCGATAAAAAGGCCGCCGATGAATAAGTAAAACCACTTGTTTTTGGACAACTGAATATGGGCAGTGCCTTCCTTCTTCCAGTAGAAGAGGATGAAGAAGTAAAGCCCCAGAAAGATGAAAAGGTTGAAAAAGGGATCAATAATACCGGATTTGAAATAAAGGAAAGGCAGTACCGAGCCGAAATAGGCGCCTGCCCAGATAATGCCGAAGCGGGTGTTGTACAGCTTTTTACCAATATTGAACAGCAGCACCAGGGTGATGATCCCGCAGATCGCATTGGGAAAGCGGGCGGCAAACGCCCCGACGCCGAAAGCCTCCATAGCCAGCGCCTGCATCCAGAAGAAGAACGGAGGCTTTTCAAAGAAGGCCTGAAAATTGATGTACACCCGGAGGTAGTCTTCCGTCAGCAGCATTTCCCGGCTGATCTCCGCAAAGTTGATCTCATCCCAGTCGAAAAGATGCACGCCTCCCAGAAAGGGAATAAAAAAAAACGCCCCGAGTAGTGCGAAAAACAGAGAGTATTTAAGCCTGTCCGACATGATAATTTGTGGTCTGCTATTTGATTACGGATACAAAACGATTAAATAAGGATCGGGAACCGGGCATTTTGGAGGCTTCTGAAAAACGAAAAAAGCCTGTCAAAGAACTCTCAGGGAGGCTAAAACACCTCTAAAATGCCGGGCGATGTGCTATTTCTTCTTCCCGCCTCCCAGTTTGTTGAGGATTTTGCTGACGAAATCATCATTGATACCCAGATAACCTTTGACAGCGCTATAGGTGTTGACCAATTTTTTATCGGCCCAGATGAGAAAGCGTTTGAAGCCGTCGTCGGGGCGCGCCTGATAGTTGGTGCCACGCTTTTTAGGCGCCTTCTTTTCTTCGGTGAAATAGTAAAGGGCGATGGATTTGCGGGTCATTTCTTCCGGGCACTGGATGGGATCGGGGAGGCCGTGGTAGGAATCCTCGTCCGTATTGAAAATAACACAGCGGTTGAAGACCGGACTGATGCGTTGGGCGCATTCCTTCATGTCACGTGTCCACAGTTCGAGTTCACCGCGGTATTCGGGTTGCCATCCCCCGTTGAGATAAACCAGGAGATTGACCCGCCGGCGCCAGTTGCGCTTATGAGGGTGCACGGTGAAGTCGGCGTGGATGTTCAGGTAGCCGCCGCGCTGTGATTGATGCAGTCCGCCCCCTTCAAGCGTGGGATCGGCTTGAAGCCCTTCGATGCCGGTGAGTTCACTCAGTACGGCTACGAACTCGTCGCTGTTCAGTTGGCTGATGACCTGCCGGATGAAATCCGGAATCAGATCCATTTTATTCAGGCCGTGTTTTTTCTCATTGACATGCACGTAGTGTATCCAGCCGTCGTCTTTTACAGCAGGAAAAGCATTCATCGCTTCGTGCGCCGCCCATTCTTCCAGAAAATTATCGAACTGAGCATGAGGGTAGGGATTTGCCTGTTGATAGGATTCGGACTGCTCGGTAAACTTTTTTCGACATTTGTCGAGGTCCAGAATTGGCGCCTGGGTGTCTTCTTGTGCCATAAGGTGAACGGATTGCATTTTGTTAATAAGCTGAGGAGTTCGCTGCTCAGCGGCAACAAATATACGGGAATAGTTGATGTTCAAAAACAAGTGGTATGCCAACTGTGTAGTAAAAAGAGCAGAAATTAGATTCAAAAAAGATAGAACAGCATTATGATCAACGATGTCAGTTTTCATTGTCGGCTTATTGTACGGGCGGGTGGTAAGGAGTTTCTCGGTCCCGACGAGATTGAGTTGATGAAAAATATCCGGGAACAGGGGGCTCTGACCGCAGCCGCGGAGCAAATTGGAATCTCTTATGACGAGGCCCGGCGACGCGCCGAGCAGATCAGCGAGCTGGCTAACCAGGATATTATCCTTACCCATCAGGGGGGGAAAGGGGGCGGGAGCGCCGAACTAACCCGGGCTGGAGTGAAACTTTTGGAAGCCTACGATGAATTGCAGGACCGTATGCAGCAATTCCTGGACGCTGAGCTGGATGAGTTTCTAGGGTAACCCCGGTCTGATGGCATTAGCCCTATGGAATCCCAGCATCAACTCATTTTCCCCACTTGCGCAGTTGTTTTATTACCGCTCCGAAATCCTTAGGTAGCGGCCCTTCAATTTCCATCCGCTTTTTTGTAGCTGGATGATCAAAGGATAATTTGTAGGCGTGGAGACTATTGCGCGACATCAGGGGCCGTTCTTCTTTATGTTTAGCCAGCTGGTATTTTTGCCCCTTCACTTCTGACAAATAGAATCCTTCGCGTTTGCCGTAAAGGGGGTCTACTGCCAGCGGATGCCCGATGGCGGCCAGGTGGACCCGGATCTGGTGGGTCCGGCCGGTCATGATTTCGACTTCGAGCAGGGAAAATTGCCGGAAGCTTTCCAGGACCCGGTAACGGGATATGGAGGGTTTGCCGGTACGTATGATCGCCATTTTGCCTGCCTGCCCGGGGTGCGGGCCGATGGGCTTGTCGATTTCGGCCTCCCGGGGCGTGGGCAGCCCGTCTACCAGGGCCAGGTAATGTTTTTGGACCTGCCGCTTTTCGAACTGCAGGGATAGATCACGGTGAGCCCCGGCCTGCCTGGCGAAGACGAGTACTCCGCTTGTCTCCCGGTCGAGGCGGTGAACGACCCAGACCCGGCCGTAGGTCTCGTTGAGAAAGTGTTGCAGGTTGAAAAGCTCGGGTTTGTGCCGGTCGGGAATCGTCAGTACCCCCGGTGGTTTGTTGACTACAATGATTTGATCGTCCTGGTAGAGGATATCCACGCGTTGTTTGGCCATGCCTCAGTTGCTGGTTTGAATGAACCCCGGTCGTTCTTCGGGACCATGAATGATTATTTTGGAAAGCAAAAATACGCAGACTCCGCAACAAAATTTCTATCCGTAACGGAAAGCTTCAAGCGCCGTTCGGTTTACGAAAAAAATAGTGTAAAAACAACAATACTAATACGGATTAGAACTGGGTTTTTGGGAATTAGTTTGCTGTCGAGCAGGTTATAAAAATAGAATCATTTTTTAACCTAAACCCCTAATCTCATGAAAACTAAAATTGCAGATCTGCACGTACATCCCGGGCTCAAGGGATTTGCCAATGAGAACTTTCCTGAGAATGAAGGCCGTTGTATCTGGGACCGTTACCCGAGAAAGGAAAAAGAGCTCAAGGAGCTGAACTTCGCCATTCGGGGCGCAATTGAAGAAATTGCCAAAGAATCGCAAGCTCACCTCGATGGTTGCGCCCATGGTCATGTGATGGCCCTTTTTGTCAGTATTTATCCGGTCGAACGGCAAATGTTCGCTTTGGAACAACGGCAACCTTTTCGTCTGCTGTTAAAAGTACTGCTGCCGGAAAAAAAATACGCTTCACTGGGCGCCGCGGTTGCAGGCTTCCCCAAAAAACGGGTAGAAACTATCCTGGAACACAACGTATTCGGAGACAAAGACGATGGCGTCAACTACTACGAACAATACATAGAAGAAAGGGAATATCTGCTCCGGCAGATGGAAAAAACTTCCAGGAATAATCCGGAATTCAAATTTAATATCGCCCGGAATTACCAGGAGTTCCGTAAGAATATGAAGAACGGTAAGGCTATTACGGGGATATTGACCGTCGAGGGCATGCATTCTTTTGGTCATTACAGGCACAACTCGACTTTTGCCAAAACCTACGAGCAACTCGACAGCGCTGAAGCGACCTTGTTGCGCGATTCTCTGCTGAATAATATCAGAAATACTAAAAAAAGTGAATACACTCCTTTTTTCATTACTTTTTGCCATCACTTTAACAATTTACTGGCGGGGCATGCGCGCAGCATGTCTGACAAGTCCAACCTGATTTCTTTTTTACCCTGGCCTAATTCACCGGGCATGCGGCATATTTTCAATCAGGAAACCTTTCTCAATGCAGGGTTTTCCGACCTGGGCAGAGAGGTCCTGGAACTAGTGCTGGACAGAAGTAAGGGGCGGCGGATTCTGATCGACACGAAACACATGAGTGTTGCCGCTCGCCGAACATTTTACCAGTATGTCGAAGAAAGAAGAAAGCAGCATCAGGATATTATTCCTATCATTTCCAGTCATGCCGCTGTTAGTGGCTGGCCTTCACTGACCGAAGCCGGAAAGCATCAAGATGCTGAAAAACAGGATAAGGATGCCTTCTTCAGCCGCTGGCAAATTAACCTGACCGATGAAGATATACAGGAGATTTATCGCTCAGACGGGATCATCGGACTGGTGCTCCACGAAGGGAGAATGCCAGGGAACGATTTTAAGCGACGGGCTAAAAAGCTCAAGAAAAAGATCAAGCGATTGTCGAAAAGGTCTAGTGAAAAGGCCCGGGAAAAAGTGGCCCGGTACGAGATGGAACTCAAGGATCATTACCTGGAATTACTCTGGTCCAATATTTTCCACATTGTCAAAATCGCCAGTGACGAAGCTCGTGTTATGGGCAAAGACCCGGCAGAGAGCTGGAAAATCGTTGCGCTGGGCAGCGATTATGACGGCATCGTCAATCCTTTTAATTCCTACCGGGACGTACTCTGTTTTCCCGAACTGGAGGAAGAAATGGTGAACTATCTTAAAAGCGGTAAGCCCATCAACTGTGCCAAAGAAGGAAAAGCAGTGCGCCTATCTCCGGGAGAAGTGGAAAAACTGATGTTCGGTCACCAGCCTGAAGTTATCGTGCAATCCATTTTCTTCGACAATGTCGATCGCTTTTTATCCAAGTACTTTACGTCTGAGTATCTGGAAAAAGAGGTGAAAGCAACCAGCCCCACGGTGTAAAAGGAAGTTCTGCTTGCAAAAAGGCTATTCAACGCTAGGCGGTATTAGGGAAACCAGGCAAGCTTATAATTCATCCGAGTTGCCGGAAGACACGCTTGCCTAGCGCATAGAACTGCCAGATAATACTCCCTTCGTATCGGCCGGCGAGATTCGCTTCGGGAAGGATACTGACCTTTTGGATCAGTTCTTCATTCTGGCGGCGTTTGCGCATCGTTTTGGGAATGTGCGGAAAAAAAGTCCAGTGTGCTTTAATGATAGACTGGATGTGTCGCCATTTGCCTTGTACCAGAAACAGGCCGGCGGCGAGGCCGTCGAGGAGCAGGCGCAGGGGAAGCAGCCAGAGGAGCCGCTTGCGGGGTTCGTTCTTAAGGATGGTATAGAGGGTATTCCGGAAGTTCAGGTAAGTTTTAAAGGGGGTGTTATAAGTCAGCGTACCGCCGCCTACATGATAGACAACTGATCGGGGGCGGGCCATTATTTTATACCCTGCTCGTTTGAGTCGCCAACAGAGGTCAATTTCTTCGTAGTGAGCAAAGTAATCGGGATCGAAGCCTCCGATGGCATGAAACAAGGGGCCCCGAATGAACAAAGCTGCTCCGGAGGCCCAGAAAATTTCCTGGGTGCTGTCGTACTGGCCTTTATCGCGTTCCATGTGCGATAGAATGCGCCCCCGGCAGAATGGGTAACCAAGTGTGTCGATCCAGCCGCCGGCGCCGCCGGCATATTCGAAGGTATCTTTATGGAGGTAGGATTTTATTTTTGGCTGACAAGCGGCTACCGTGAGATCCCGTTCCATTAATTCAAGGATGGGTTCTATCCAGCCGGGAGTTACTTCCACATCCGAATTGAGCAGCACGTAGTAGTCGGCGTCAACCTGTCGGAGCGCTTCGTTGTAGCCGGCGGCGAAACCATAATTATGTTCCAGCTCGATGCGTTCCACTTCCGGATATTGGGTTTCTAGTAACTCGAGAGAGGCGTCACTGGATCCGTTATCGGCTACGTAAATTTTAAAGTTCGGGTAGGTGCAGGCCAGTACGGAGGGCAGGAATTTTTCCAGGTATCGCCTCCCGTTAAAATTGAGGATAACGACGGCTACCAAGGGGTGTTTCATTTTTTTTTTACCCATTGCCTGTTCCGTCGTCCGCAATAGTTGCCTGGCCTTTTTTTTGTCTTTCTTCAGTTGTTCGCTGAGGGCTTCAAAATGCTCGAATGCTTTGTCCTCCCGCAAGTGCGCTACGATTTCCAGTCGCAGTTTGTCCCCGTAAATATTTTTGTCGAAATCGAAAATATTGACCTCGATCGTCCGGTTGTGGTGATCCCGCAGGGTAGGGCGGTTACCGATGTAGAGCATACCGCCGTAGCGTTCCTTCCGGTGAAGAACATGGACGGCGTAAATACCGGTGGGGGGAATAAGCTTGTGTTTTTGGGTGATTTCCAGGTTGGCAGTGGGGAAACCCAGGCTGGCGCCGATACGTTGTCCGTGTACCACTGTTCCCGTCAGGGTAAAGTAGTGGTTGAGCAGGCGCGTGGCGGTTTGGATATCCGCATTCTCGAGGGCCCGGCGGATTTTGGTGGAACTAACGGCAATATCCTCTACTTCCTGCTTCTTAATGGTGATAACTTCAAAACCTTCCTTTTGGCCGTGCCATTTCAGGTAGTTGATATCCCCCTGCCGGCCCACGCCGAAGCGATGGTCGTACCCGATGACGATGTAGCGTGGATTAAACTTTTCAAGAAGAAATTTCCGAATGTATTCATCGGCGCTCTGCTGAGAGAATTCTACGGTGAAAGGCGCCACCACCACGTTGTCAACGCCGTATCTCTCCAGCAGATCTACTTTTTCATCTATACTGGTGAGTAACTGCAGATCGTCACTTTTGGGGTAAACCACCATGCGCGGATGAGGATGAAAAGTGATCAAAACACTTTCTCCGTCGATATTGCGCGCCAGCTGATTTACCTTTTCAATAATCTTTTGATGCCCATGGTGCACCCCGTCGAAGGACCCGATGGTGATCACAGCGTTTTTGAACTCCGGAAGATTATTGAGGTCGTTGTAGACTTTCATGGCAGTGCAAATAAACAATTTTTTTGCGATAATACCATCCGCCTGGTTTTGTCATTAAAATTAAATTCCTCACCTTGATAAATATCAAAACCGGTACCGGGCTATCGCCAACCCGCTCCTGGCTTGGCTACGCGGAAATAAGCATTTAAAACTGTTCGGTACGGTTAATTGTTTGTATTTTTGTGTAAAGACAGTAAAAGAGAAACGAGTAATTCAATGGATTTCGATAAGACCAAAATAGTAAGAGCACTAGCTCAGGTAAAGGATCCCAAAAGTGGCCAGGACATCATTACGATGAATATGGTCCGGGATCTGGAAACAGACGGCGAAAACATCAATTTCACGCTGGAACTGCCCTCCATGAATGTGGAGAACAAGGCAGCGCTGAATTTTGCCTGTGTGCAGGCAGTGCAGGAATTATACCCGGAGGCCAATGTCAACGTACACATGATGGCGCGTACGGCTCAGGCACAGCAGGGACAGGGCCAAACGAAAGTGCTTCCACACGTAAAGAATATCATTGCGGTTGCTTCGGGTAAAGGCGGGGTCGGCAAATCTACCATCGCGGTCAATCTGGCGCTCGGTCTTAAAAAGCTGGGAGCAAGGGTTGGATTGCTGGATGCCGACCTCTACGGCCCTTCCATTCCCACCATGCTGGGATTGCAGGGCCAGCGCCCGAAAATCAAGGAGGTTTACGGCTCCCCTAAAATCACGCCACTGGAAGCCTATGGTTTACCGGTGATGTCCATCGGCTTTATCGTCGAACCGGAACAGGCTGTCGTACTGCGTGGTCCGCGATTGGCCGGCATCATCAAGCAATTCTTCAATGATTGTATCTGGCCCGAGTTGGATTACATGGTGGTCGATCTGCCGCCCGGTACCGGAGATATTCAACTGACGCTGGTTCAAACCGTGCCGGTTACCGGCGCCATTATTGTCACCACGCCGCAGGAAGTGGCGGTAGCCGATGCGGTAAAGGCCATGAATATGTTCCGCCTGCCTTCGGTAGAGGTGCCAATACTTGGGGTTGTGGAAAATATGGCCTGGTTTACACCCAAGGAACTGCCCGAGAACAAATACTATCTGTTTGGACAGGGCGGCGGCAAAAAACTGGCCAAAATGAGCGAGTCCATGTTGCTCGGCCAGGTGCCCATCGTCCAGGGAATTCGCGAATCGGGTGATGAAGGTAAACCCGCCATTCTTGATGAGAACGATGAGCTGACAACGGAAGCCCTCATGAAAGTGGCCCGGAACACAGCCCGTCAAATAACGGTACGTAACGAAATGATGGACCCTACGCAGATAGTAAAAATTCAGACTCAATAGGGCCGTTCCTCAACTTTAGGGAGTTTCACCGGTTATCTGCCTTAAGACTAAATATTAATCGCAAGCTGAACGCTGAATTCTAACATATGTCTTCTACGGAGAAAAAAGATTTAATCCAACGCGTTGATGCCGCACTGAACGATGTTCGTCCGCACCTTGCCGTTGATGGTGGAGATGTAGAGGTGGTAGATGTCACCGATAACCACGTCGTCAAAATCAAATGGCTAGGTACCTGCAAGGATTGTACCATGTCGGCCATGACTATGAAAGCAGGTATCGAACAGGCTATCAAAGGGAAAATACCGGAGGTTTCCGGTATCGTGGCCGTCAACGGCATCAGAGTGGATGGATAATGTTGCCGGGGCAGAGCCGGTCTCGGTCGTGCTCCCCGGAGAAACCCTTTGAGATGCTGTCGATCATTCCTATTGTTTATTTTACCTCGCCCTCTTTTTATGACCAGAGCAGCGCTCTTTGAGCAAATTCAAAAAAAGCAATCCTACCTCTGCGTAGGGCTGGATACCGATATCAGGCGCATTCCCCGCTTCCTCACCCAGTATGAGGACCCCCTTTTTGAATTCAACAAACAGATCATTGATGCTACGCGCGACCTTTGCGTGGCCTACAAACCCAATCTTGCATTTTACGAGGCGCTTGGCGCCCGTGGCTGGCGCTCCCTGGAACGCACGCTGGAGTATATTCCGGAGGAGCATTTTGTTATTGCCGATGCCAAACGTGGCGATATCGGTAACACCTCAGGTTTGTATGCCCGGGCTTTCTTCGAGCATCTCAACGTCGATGCCCTTACCGTGGCTCCTTATATGGGCGCAGATTCGGTGAAGCCCTTCCTCGGTTTTCCCGGAAAGTGGGTCATCGTCTTGGCGCTGACTTCCAACCAGGGAAGCGTTGATTTTCAGATGACGCCCCAGGAAGGAGGCCGGCTTTTGTACGAGAAAGTGATGCGTAAAACGATGGAGTGGGGTAGTCCCGATGAGCTCATGTTTGTTGTCGGCGCTACGCATCCGGAAAAGTTTGCCGAAATCCGCCGTATCGCCCCCGAACACTTTCTGCTGGTGCCCGGCGTGGGTGCTCAGGGAGGCGACCTGGAAGGCGTTAGCCGGCATGGTCGTAATGAGCAGCTCGGTCTGCTCGTCAATTCCTCCCGCGGCATCCTCTACGCCGGTGACCGCGAAGGCTTCGCCGATGAGGCCCGTCTGGCCGCTATGGCCATTCAAAAGCAGATGCGGGAGATCCTGTAAGCGGAAGGGACGGTGTTTCACAGTTTCCCGGTTCCACCTTACTCAATGGGAAGTATCTGTACGTGGTTATTCTTATCTAAGTACCGCTGTATGATGCGGGTGGTTTCCGGATTGCCCTCGTAAGGTTTGATGAAATCCCGCAGCGCTTCCGGATTTCCGGAAAAGTCTTCCGGACAGCAGTACCCGTACCCCCGGTACCGGCCATCCTCTACCAACACTACGGATCGTTCATCGGTCGAGCGGCCGTGATCGATGATAAAAAAATTGTCCTCAAAAACGGTTTTCAGATACTCCCGGGCCTCCTCCGCCCGCTCATTGTACGAGGTGACGGGTTCCTGCCGGATGCAGGCGCCGTGGCATTGTTTAAGGTGAAACTCAAAACAGGCGCCATTGCCTTTTTGAATGCCGCACAGCCGGGTGCACAATTCAAATGCCTCCCGCACCCGTTTGAGGCGTCCCTTGGCGCGTCCCATGGAGGGGAACTCCGAGATGACCTGCAACTTTTTGCGCTCCCGGGCGGTGGTATGCGCCAGGTCGAAGCGAAGGTAGCCACCCTGATCGGTATAGGTATGGATGACGTAAGGAAAGCGCCGCTGTCGCTGCGCGCGGTTGATGGGCGGCCGCAGTCGCTTGATTTCCGCCGATTCGAGCAGCAGTGCGATCAGCTCGCTGCCGGTGAGTTCATAGCTTAGGTCGTAAGCAGCCTGCTGTAGTTTACTGGCCTTTTGGGTTTTATCGGAAAAATGTTCGGCAATCCGCTTTTTGATATTGATGCTTTTACCTACGTAGACCACGTCGCCGCGCTCGTCATGAAAGTAGTAGACGCCGCAGGCTTCGGGCAGGGCGTGAATCTTCTCCACCGTAAAATTTTTCGGTAAGAGGGCTTCCCGGATACCCAGGTTGACCATGCTCTTTACCGCTTCGCTACTGCCGTTTTTGACGAGAATGCGCTCGAGCAACTGCGCCGTGGCCATGGCGTCGCCCATAGCACGGTGGCGCGCCTCGATGGAAATACCGAGATGGGTGGTAATCTTGCCGAGGCTGTAGGAGGGGTAGCCGGGAAAGGTTTTGCGGCTCAGACGAACCGTGCAGAGCTGCTTGCGGGTGAAGGTGTAACCGAGCCGGGAAAATTCCTCCCGCAGAAAACTGTAGTCAAAGCGGACATTGTGCGCAACGAAAATAGCGCCCTCCGTCATCTCTACTACCTGCTTGGCAATCTCATAAAATTTCGGCGCCTCGTTGACCATCTCCTGAGTGATGCCCGTCAGCTGTGTGATTCCGTAGGGGATGTAGCACTCCGGATTGACCAGGGATTCAAAGGTGTCGATGACCCGGCAGCCGTCGTGTAACACAATAGCGATCTCCGTGACGCGGTCCCGGATGTATCGCCCTCCGGTGGTTTCCAAATCGACAATGGCGTAGAGCTTACTCATCTCTTCCTGTTTTGTTAATTGCGGGTTTTAGTAAGGATTTTGCGTTGCTTCCCCTGATACCTCTTTACCTCTTTCACCATCGCGTTTAGTCTTCGCCGCAGGTAGAAGCGCACAAAGCGTCATCTCTATGCTCGGGGATGATTTCGAGGTTGTCCCGTCAATTGCCCTAATATAAAACATTTTGCTTTTTAAAAACAAGTATTTGTTTTTTGGTTTCAGGAGGGCGATAAAATTAGGTCTTCCTCCCTTAATCTCCAAAAGGCAAGAAACTGGTTTTTGCTATATTGGTCGCCTCATAACCAACTACTAAATTAAAAAGATGAAGCTAACTGTTGATCTTGTCGTTTTACTCCTGGCGGGCCTGCTTTGGAATTGTAACCAACAGAACAAAAGCGAGCTGCCGGCGCCGCCCGATTCCGAAGTCAGTGAAACGGAATTCGAAAAGGTGGTCGTAGGGGCTGCCCGGATGGATGCCTACCTGCCGCTGATTGAAGGGAAGAAAGTAGCCCTGCTGGTTAATCACACCTCTATGATTGGGAATACCCATCTGGCTGATTCCCTGCATAGCCTGGGTGTCGATATCAAAGCAATCTTCTCGCCCGAGCACGGTTTCCGGGGGGAGGCTGATGCCGGGGAAAAGATCAAGGACGGCAAAGACCCCCGTACGGGCATTCCGCTGATCTCGCTGTACGGCAGTAAACGGGAGCCTACTGCCGAAGACCTGCAGGGATTAGACTGGGTGATCTTTGATATTCAGGATGTGGGCGCCCGTTTTTATACCTACATTTCCACCATGTCCTATGTGATGCAGGCTTGCGCCAAAAACGGCATACCCTTCATGGTGCTGGACCGCCCCAATCCCAATGGCCACTATGTCGATGGTCCCGTGCGGCAGCCCGGCTACGAATCCTTCGTGGGGATGCACCCTATACCGGTGTCGCACGGCATGACGGTGGGTGAATACGCGCAAATGGTGAACGGGGAAGGCTGGCTGGAGGAGGGAGTTGCCTGTGAGTTGACCGTTATCAAATGCGAGCAATACGATCACAACACGTTTTACCACCTACCGGTGAAGCCATCGCCCAACCTTCCGAATATGAAAGCGATATATCTGTACTCCTCCCTGTGTTTCTTTGAGGGCACGGTTGCCAGCGTGGGCCGCGGAACCGTCAAGCAATTTCAGGTAATCGGTCATCCTGATTATCCGGAAGGAGACTTTACCTTTACGCCAGTACCCCGGCCTGGTGCGATGAACCCCAAGCTGGAAGGACAACAGTGCCGGGGCTACGATCTGAGTACAACCCCGTTGGAACAGCTGCAGCGCATGGCGCAGGTCAATATCGACTATCTCATCGACTTTTACCGCAACTTTCCCGATAAGGATAATTTCTTTCTGAAAAACCTGTGGATTGATAAACTGGCCGGCGGCCCCAGCCTGCGCGCCCAGATCGTCGCTGGTAAAACGGCCGGTGAAATACGCGCCGGTTGGCAGGAAGAACTGAGGACTTTTATGGCCGTCCGGGCTAAGTATTTGCTTTATGAGGATTTCGAATAGTAAAAAGGAGGGCTTATTATTGTCATTTTTTTTTGAAAATTCTAAACATTCCATCTCTACTACAGTTTACTCTTTGAATTTTCACTTAAAAAAAACCCGTTTATAATGAAACGCTTCTTGATTATCCTACTTGCTGTAACGCTCACTGCCTGTGGCGGCCAGACCGAAACGGCAGAAGAAACAACTGAAGAAACCATGGAGGAAGGAACCGCGGCTGCGGAAGAGCAACCCATGGAAGAATCGCAACCCGATATCGTTGCATTGGCTTCCGGAACTGAGTCCTTATCCACTCTGGTGGCGGCAGTAAAGGCAGCAGATCTGGTCAGTACGCTGCAGAGCGAAGGTCCTTTCACTGTTTTCGCCCCGACGAATGCGGCCTTTGATGCCCTGCCCGAGGGAACGCTCGAGTCCTTGCTCAAGCCCGAAAATAAGGATCAGCTCGCCAGCATCCTGACCTACCACGTCGTACAAGGAGAGGTGAAATCTACTGATCTTTCCGATGGTATGACTGCAAATACGGTCAACGGAGCTGAAATTACCGTTTCCATTGCGGACGACGGTACGGTGATGATCAACGGCGCTACCGTAGTGCAGCCGGACGTTGAAGCTTCCAACGGCGTGGTGCATGTCATCGATCAGGTGATCATGCCCCCGCAGGCGCAGTAAGCATAAATAAGAATTATTGATTCGTAAAAGAACGGAAATGGTCATTGCACCATTTCCGTTTCTTTTTTATGCCGTGTTTTCCAGGTAACGAATGACTGCCCGGATGAAGCTGTCGCCTTTTTCAAGCTGATCCACTGATATGAACTCATTGGCGCGGTGGGCTTGTGCAATGGAGCCGGGCCCGCAGATAACCGCTTCGAAGCCGCCTTCAGCAAACTGCCCGGCTTCTGCAGCGTAGGCTACCGTTTGCAGCTCTTTGTAGCCGCTGAGGCGGGTAATGAGTCGGGCGACGGCGCTGTCGGCCGCCGTATCGAGCGGGGGCACAAAGGGGTGCAAAACTTCCGTCTGTATAGCAGCTCCGGCGAAGCGCTGTTGTAAGGATAAGGTCAGTTCCTGACAAAAAGCCTGGAATTCGTCCAGAATTTGCCGGGGGTCGTCCTCGGGAATCACCCGCAAGTCCCATTCGAAGGTGCAGGCCCCGGCGATCACGTTCGGCGCAATGCCGCCTTCGATCACGCCTACGTGTAAAGAAGTGTGATTGGGATCAAAGCGATCATCGGTGTGTCCTTCCCCGATCAGGATGTCCATTTTTCCCTCCAGCCACTGTATTAGCTTAGCCGCTACGTGTATAGCACTTACCTCCTGCCGGATGCGGCTACTGTGTCCCTGCGAGCCGGTGACAGTGGTCCGGAAAACACTGATACCTTTCTGACCTGCGATAGGGTGCATTTCGGAAGGCTCCCCGATGATGGCGTAGCGGGCTCGTTCCGTGTAGTGATTTTTAAAATCCTCTATTAGTGCCGGTGCGGCCTGACAGCCGGTTTCTTCATCGTAGGAAAAGGCAAAATAAACAGGCTTTTTCAGGTTGGCAGCTACCATGTCAGGTACGGCCGAGAGGCAACAGGCCAGAAAGCCCTTCATATCGGCGCTGCCGCGGCCGTACAGTTTGCCGTCGCGCTCCGTTAGTTGGAAAGGATCCGTATCCCAGGGCTGTCCCTCCGCGGGCACTACGTCAGTATGGCCGGACAAAATGATTCCACCGTTAACGGCCGGGCCGATCCGGCAGTGCAGCGAGGCCTTGTCCTCCTCAGGGTCCCGCACCAGGTGGGTTTCCACTCCGTAATTTTTCAGATAATCCTGCAGGTAAGTGACGATATCCATGTTGCTCCGGTGGCTCACCGTTGGAAAAGCGACGAGCCGGGCAAGTATGTCTTTGGTGTTTTCCATGGAGTGAATGTATGGGAATTTATTCAATCCCCCAATCCTTGACAAAGAGAGACCCCTCCCGAAGGAGCGGTCTCCATACTAACTATAAGTATTTGGGATTTGATCCGTATTGGAGTGGGGTGTTTTATCCTGTATTTCTGCTTTCGGTTACGGATTTTCTATTTTCCATTACATTTTCACAAATCGCTCCGTAATCACGTGCTTTCCGATCTTCATTCGCAGAAAGTAGGGACCCTCCGGCAAATCGCTCACCGGCACGGTCGATTGCTGAAAAAGTCGTGCTCCTATCCGGCGACCGCGGGGATCGAGAATTTCGATCCATTCGACGGGCAGACCGGCGCGATTGTGGATATTGAGCAGGTCGCGGACGGGGTTGGGCCAGAGGCGGAGGCCTCGACGCAGGTCGATTTTACCCAGTTCATCGGTGACGTCGCTCATTCCCACCGAATTTTCAACTCCCCGCAGAGGAATCCAGTCGCCGAGCACATTTAGCGCCACCGCCCGGTCTATTCCAACCCTGATCTCATGCAGTCCGGCAATATCATCGATGATGCCTCCGAGGTAGGCGATGGGACCGTAGCCGGAGACGACGTTGCCGTCCGTCCTGGTCAGGGCAATTTCAATAAGGCCGTCTTCAGCAAAGAGGCTGTCAAAGGCCATGGAGTTGATCCCCGGTTCGCCGATCCAGGTAGCGGGATAAAAGAGGCGAACGCTTTCGGGTTTGATGACTTCTGGATCGAATTCTAGGGTGAAGGCAACGCCGTAGATATCTTCAACTACGGACTCTTCAGCGCCCAGGACGATGGGAATGCGGAATTCTGTTCCGTCGGCGACGTCGTCCGCATCCGGTAGATCGACGAAGATGGGGGGATCGAGGTCGGTCGTCGGCAGTTCTACAGGTGTTTGGACCCGGCCGTGGGTGCGGTTGTAATTGACCGCGATGGCAATAGTGTCGGCGGCGTTGATGAAGCCGTCGCCGTTGGTATCGGCGTGTTTGTAGTTGGTTCCATCGGTGAAGGACGCTGTCCAGTCCTCAGCCTGTAGTCCTTCCCAGGTGTCGCCGGTCTGCCGACGCGGCGGCCCCTCCGTTCCGAAGGCCAGGCCAATGGGCAGAAGGTCAATATGATTGGCGATGTTGTCGGTATTGGCGTCGCCGGGCCACACTTTATCGCTTTCCGGGTTGTCATCGAAGCAATTTTCGATTACGATACTGACTTCCCGGCAGCAATCCGGTTGATCGTCGATGCAGATCTTGAAAGTGGTAGTTTCGGGAGCTTCCTCAGGGAATAGGAGATCAAAGCGATAGGGAAGATCTGAAAGCGGAATAGTGCCCAGCTGCTCTTCTCCGTAAAAGATTTCAAAAAAATCATTGCCCGGCTGCCGGTATTCGAAGTCGAGCAGAAAGCGGTGCCTGCCTTCACGATCACAGCCTTCATTAACCAGGCTCACCTCGCTGATTCGGCATTCCGTCTCGCAGTCGACAGGACCGATTTCCATATAGGCATAGCAGGTCGGATGTACCGCGTCGATCAGGAGAATATCGTAGACTTCACTGCCGCCGGCGGAGAAAGGCCCGAGACGGACCTCCGGTGTTTCATAGGAGAAGGGACCGAAAATATTACCGTCAATAAATGCCAGGAAGCCGAGGCTGCCGGTGCCTTGTGGGTCGAAGGAAAGCTGAATGTAGAACTGTTGATCGTTGCAATCCTCCACCTCAGCGCGCAGATCGAGGAAGCGGCACTGACTATCGTCGCAGGGGAGGAATACGGATCGTCGCAGACAGCATCCCTGGGTAGATAAATCGCAAATTTCAAAGACATCCTCGAATTCGAACCCATCGCCGGTGGGACGCAGCGGCAGGTTTTCCAAACGCAGCGGCAGTTCCTCGTAGCCGAACTCGCCCCGGAATCCGCCGCGGGTGTGCAGATAGAAACGCTCGCCCGCGCCGCGGCGGCTGAAGTCGACCATGGCGGTGTAGGTGCCATCATCCTGGCATTCAATATCGTAGACCCGGAGTTCACCCAGTTCACAGGCCGGTGGTTCGCATTCGAAGGGGTCCAACTGATAGCGGGTGCGGCACTCCGGATTATTTTGATCGAAAACGGTGAAGAGCAGGGGCTCCTCCAGCGGGCCGGCGAAGGGCCCCAGCAGCAGCGGCAGATCGGAGTAGCGATAAATCCCTCTCTGCTCATCATTGATGCCGAGAACAAACTTTCCTTCGGACTGATTGTGCCGGAAATTTACACGGAGTTGATAACGCTCTTCCTCATTACAGGCCGAGGGAATGACCTGAAGGTTGCTGATCATGCAAGGGACTGTACTACAAGGTAGGTCGACGCTCTGTTCAACGCAGCATAATTCATTGGAACTGCTTGAGAGGGGAAGGCAGACAAAAAATTTGTCGCGGGCGGCGCCCTCCGCTTGCGGCAGTCCTTCCAGACGGAGGGGCAGATCGGCCAGGGTGAAGCTTTCCCGGAAACCACCTGCGGTTTCGAGTAGAAATCGCTGGGCGCCGTAGGGATAGTTGAAATTGAGGGTGGCATTGTAGGTGCCGTCGTCGTTACAGCTGATGTCATCGATCACCAGATCCCGGATTCCGCAATCGGCGCCGGGACAGGGAACCTCGATGACCAGGTTTTCACAACAGGGGGCTTCGGAGTTAGCTGCCTCCGGGAGACAGACAAAGAGCTGGTCGCGAAGGGCGCCTTCCCTCAGCGGTAAGCCCTCCAGTCGAAGGGGCAGGTCAGCTACGTTGAATTCTCCCCGGAACCCGCTGCCGGTTTCGACGATAAAGCGTTGTACGCCGGAACCGTGGTTGAAATTGAGGGTGGCGTTGTAAGTTCCGTTTTCATGGCACTGGATGTCGTTGACCGTCAGGTCGCGGATGTCGCAAACCGGCCCGGGGCAGGGAAGTTCGATGACGGCATCTTCACAGCAGGGCTCTTCAGTGTCAATGATTTCCGGGAAGCAGATGAAGAATCGGTCCCGGGTGGTATTGTTAGGCCGGGGCAATCCTTCCAGGCGGATGGGTAAGTCGGCTACTTCAAAGAATTCCCGGAAACCGCCGTTGGTTTCCAAAAAGAAGCGCGTTGCCTGTCCGGAAAAGTTAAAATTAAGGGTAGTGTTATAAGTACCGTCTTCGTTGCAGGTGAGGTCAGATACGCTCAGATCTTGAAACTCGCACTTTGCTGCCCGGCACGGTAACTCCACAAAAGTTCGCTTGCAGCAATTAGGCAATTGTACATCGCAGATGCCGATGACCGTTTCGGTAGCATCCGGGTTGGAGGGTAAGGGAATTCTCTGAAGGCGATAGGGGAGTTCATCATAAGGCACTTCCCCATAGATGCCGTCTCCGATGATGATTTTGAATGTTTCGCCAGTGCCGCGGTGCTCGAAGTCGATCGTAGCGTTGAAGTAGTAGGGGGTGATGCATTCCACGTCTGAAATGATCAGTTCGCCGATTTGGCAATCGGGCGGCGGCGGGCAGGTAAGTGGTCTTTCTATCAAAGAATACACACAGCACGGGCTTTCTCCCGGAACCACTCCGGATTCGCAAACAGCGACGACGGCCGTGGTATCGGGGATGGGAATGCCAGATAAGTTGACTTCTCCGTTTTCAGACTCAAAATTGCCGATATATTCGTTGGCGACGTATACCTCATAGGAAGTATTTGCCGGAACTCCGGAGCTGGAATTCAGAGCAAGTTCAAGATCGTACCCGCCCCCGTCATTGCACCCCGTCACTGATCCTTCAAGGCTCTCGGCTTTGCAATATTCCGGAGCTGTGCTCAGAGTGTAACAGAGATCGTCAATGGCAAACTCCTGCCCTCCGATAAGCAAGGTTTCGATTTGTCCCTCGAAACAAAGGGTGCCGATGAAGTCGCTGTCCGGATCGTCGTACGTGGCGGTCATGGTCACACCGGGGGCAATTTCCAAAGGGAAGTCGGTTCCGCGCATCGGGCTGCGGAAGATTTGTACTTGAGCGCCGTTAACTGAAAAATTATTTTCCCCACCGCCATCGAAGATGCGCACGCAAACGCGGTCGGCGGTAGTGCCGAGGCTGCTAAAATTCAGACGCAGGTTAATGTTGCTGACAAAAAGCTTTTTCCCGGAGCCGAAATCCCATCCGATTTCATCGGTCCAGACTTGGACGTTCCAAAAGTCCGATGTTCCGTTCAAATAATTGAATTCTTCCAGGCTTACCGGGATATTGTCCAAGGCGTAGAAAATATCGCCTGGCTCATAACCGGTTCTTTCCCCATATACAGCTCCTGCGGGTAGATCTTCGAAGCCAGTACAGTTTTCATTATCCTGAGCAGTGAGCGCGGCTGCAAAGGAGAGAAAAATCACGAGCAGGGATAGGGCGGTGTTTCTGCAGCTGTTCATGGATTTGCTTTTGTCGAGTAGTATAAATCTTTTCACGATACAAATATGTCACCGGAAACGGGGAAAGGAAAATACTTTTCTGGCTGTTTTTTGGTGTTTTTTTTGCTATTTTAAGTGATGTGTAATTTGCTATATATTGATATACAGGTATTTATGAAATATTTGGCTTGATTTTTTTTGGAAAAAACATGTATAATAATAAGTTAATCCGTTTATTGCGCACCTTTTCCCGGAAGGAGATGACGCGGTTCCGGGAGTTTGTAGAATCGCCCTATTTCAACAAACACCAGGATGTTCGCAATTTGGTGGCTCACCTGAGTGACGTCTATCCGAGATTGGATGAAGACCGCTGCAACCGGGTACAGCTATTTCAGCAATTGTATCCGGGAGCACCCCATGATCAAAACCGGCTGGCGGTAATTTTTTCATACACCCAGCGTCTGGCCGAGCAGTTTCTCTCTGTAGAGCAGGCCGGGGAAGATCAGCTGGCTGGACAGCTCTACCTGCTGCGGCGGCTTCGCCGGCGAAAGCATTATCGCCTGTATGAAAAAGAGTTGCAACGTCTGGACAGAAAAATGGAGGCGCTTCCTTCCGGAGCCGTCAGTTCCCCGTACTGGCGTTTTCGCTTTGCCGAAGAGGCCGATCGGTACTTCAATCAGGTAGAACGACGGCAGGAGGATTGGCATATTCAGGAGAAACAAAATCAGTTGGAACAGTTCTTCCTGGCGGAGAAGTTGCGCGATGCCTGTGAGATGCAGGTTCGTTCCAAAATTCTGAAGGTGACCTACCAGCCCGGCATGCTGGAGGCGGTGCTGGAAGAGGTGCGTTGTAACCGCCCGGTCTATGTCGAATCCCCGGTGATCATGGTTTATTATCAACTCTACCAGATGCTGGTGCAAAATGAACAAGACTATTATTTCAAAGCACTGAAAACTTTCAAGGACTACGAAAAGGACTTTCCTTCTTCGGAAAGGGAAACGATTTACAACCTGCTCCAAAATTACTGTATCGAACAGATCAACCGGGGCAACTCGCGCTTCCTCCGGGAAATTTTCGAGTTGTACAAAGCACAACTCGAACAGGGATTACTGCTGGAAGAGGGCTATCTGTCGGAATGGCATTACAAGAATATCGTAACCACAGGCATCCGGTTACAGGCGCTCGACTGGGTTCAGCGTTTCATCGAATCCTACCGGGAAACGCTCCGTCCGGAAAGCCGCGAGAACGCCTACCGCTTTAACTTGGCTTCCTATTACTATGCCTCGGGCAATTACGAGCAGGTGCTCAACCTGCTCATCCGGGTGGAATACAGCGATTTGCGCTATAACCTGGGTGCGAAAGCTCTGCTTTTGCGTACATACTATGACCTGGGAGAATACGAAGCGCTGAATGCTCTGACGGAATCTTTCCGGCAGTACCTGCAACGCAATAAATTGTTGGCCGACAGCCGCCGGGAAGGCTATTACAATCTCTTCAAACTGACACGCCGCGCCGCCTACCTGCGCGTTAATTTGGATTATTTTTCCACCGAGAAATGGAAGCGGGAACTGCAAAAACTGCGGGCCGCCATCGACGGGGAAGCGGCGATTTTCAACAAAAGCTGGCTGGAGGAAAAGTTTCGGGAATTGGAAAGAGGGTAGGGGTTGGTCTTATGGTCTGGCAATACTGAAACTCTGAAGTCACCCCTCACAACAGCGGCGCTCCCAGGCGGGCCACTGATCCCATGAGCTTGAGCCACCAGGGGCGGTCGCTCCATTCTTCGAGCGTCACCTTCCGGGCGTTTTCCAGGTCCTCTTCGAAGTATTGTTTCAATTCTTTAGCGACGCCTTCATCGAAGAAAAAGGCATTCAGCTCGGCGTTGTTGTCAAAGCTGCGGTAATCCATATTGGCGCTGCCGACGGTGGAGACCTCCTCATCGATCACCATCAGTTTGGAATGGACGACACCTTTTTGATAGAGGTACACTTCGATATCGCTTTCGAGCAGTTCCTGGATGAAAGTAAGGCTGGCGGAGTGCACAAAGGGGGTGTCAGAATTTTCCGGCAGGAGCAGTTTGACCCTGACACCGCTCTTGGCACTGGTTTTGATAGCGGTAAGAATGCCCTCGTTGGGGATGAAGTACGGTGTAGCGATCAGGATTTCACGGCGGGCATTGGTAATCATGCTGAAATAAGCTTCCATCATGTACTTGCTGTCGGAGTCGGGGCTGCTGCCGACGAAGGCGCAGGCCACACCGGAGGGGGTATCCACTTCCGGGAAGTATTCTGGTTGGGGTTTGATGAGTTGTCCGCTGACGAAGTACCAGTTCAGCAGGAAGAGCATCTGCAGGTAGTAAACGCTGTCTCCCTCGATCATACAGTGCGTATCGCGCCAGTAGAAACGGTTGTCCAGGCCAGGATCGTTGATGTAGTAATCAGCGATATTGATGCCGCCGGTAAAGCTGATCTGTCCGTCAATGATTACGATTTTGCGGTGGTCGCGGTAGTTGACCTTGTTGGCAAGGGAGGTAAACAGGACCGGATTATAGACACCGGTTTCTATGCCCGCTTCTTTCATGCGTTTGAGCGCCTTTGCCGACAGGCTGTTGCCACCGATGGCGTCATAGATGAGGCGCACCTCCACCCCTTTTTCCGCCCGTTCGATGAGTATATCGATCACCTTTGTTCCAATTTCGTCATCGATGATGATGTAGTACTCCAGATGGATGTGGTGTTGGGCCTCCCGTAATTTAGCCAAAAGCAGGGGGAATTTTTCTTCCCCGTTATTCAAAATCTTGACTTTGTTGCGGGCCGTGAGAACCGAATTGGCATTACGGAAAAACAGATAGGGCAACTTGTATTTCTCTGCGAACATCTCTTCGGCCAGATCCCGGTTTTGTGAGAGGCGCTCCTGGTACATGTCTATCCATTTGTTGATAAAAGCCTGATCGGTCAGCGCCTTCCGGGAAAATAGCTTTTGCTTCCGGTAATTGACACCGAAGAAGAAATAAATGAACAGCCCTATCACTGGGAGCAGAACCAGTAAGAGGAGGTAGGATTGTGTTTTTAGTGGATCTTTATTTTCCAGTAATATTTGGAAAAAGATGATAATGATAAGACCGTAATAAACAATCAGAAATATAACAGAACCGGTAAAATCCAGATCAAAGAGGTTTCCCATTGAGAAAAAATCTATTAATTCATAACTCACAAATTGCGCAAAAATAGTCGGATCTGCGTCTTTCGAGTCTTCAATTTCTTTTTAACTTTCAGGCGTCCAGATTGTTTGATCCACAAAATACAACCCTATGAGTGATAAACCCCGGCTTTTTTACTTTTACGATGCGCTATGTGGATGGTGCTATGGATTCAGCCCGGTCATTCAGCAACTTTACGAAACATACCAAGATAAGATGGACTTCCAGGTTGTTTCCGGGGGCATGGTAACCGGCGAGCGGGCCGGTCCCATTGGGAAAGCGGCGCCTTATATCAAAGGAGCCTACAAACAGGTAGAGGAAACGACAGGGGTTACTTTCGGCAAGGCTTTTCTGGATAAGTTGGAGAAAGGAGAGATGATATTCGACTCTCGCCTGCCTGCCGTAGCGATGACTGTTTTTCGCTCCTATTTGCCGGATCAAACCGTACCGTTTGCCAATACCCTGCAACGGGCCGTATATTACGACGGAATGCCGCCCGCCGATTTGGAGGCGTATCGTCCTTATCTCGAACCGTTTGACCTGCCGGCTGACCGCTTCCTGGAACAGATGGGGGTGGATCGCTTTCAGCAGCTGGCGAGAGAAGACTTTGCCGTGACGGCAGAATTTGGCATCAGGGGCTTTCCTACCACCGTCATGAGCCAGGGAGAAAAAGCTTATTTGCTCAATAAAGGGTACGTATCGTATGAGCCGCTCGCTGAAAAAATTGAAGAACTGTTACAGGCCGGGTAAACTGCCTGCTGCCTTTCAATCCTGCCGTAAGAGCTCCGACTTCGCCACTGCCGGTTCGTTCAGTTTGACGACGATGATATTCTCCCATATTGCGAAGCGTTCTCCTTCGACGCGCAAGGCATTTTCCAGGTAGGGTTGCCCGTCGGCAGGAATACTTGTGCGCGGACTTATGTGCAACTTTGCCTTCCGGTGTAGTTTAATCCGGTTATTCACTTCTTTTACGCTGAGATAAATAGGAGCTTCTCCTCCGCTGGTGGGGCTATGTACGATGAGAACGTTGGGGTTTTCGTTGCCGTATTCGTTGAGGCCGTATCCGACGAGGGTGGCCCAGCGTTCGCCGACTTTATTAAAATCCCGGTTGAGGCTGTCCTGCGGATCAGCTTCATAAATGCCCCATTGCAGGAGAGCGATACTGTTGCCAACGAGGCTTTCTTTGGCAAAATCGAGTTTTGTATTATCCGGCTGATCGTCGATACGCAGGTACTGACGCAGAGCCGGGGATAAATTCTGGGAGTCGAAAGGCTGAACGCCCCGGACGGCGATCTCTTTGATATCGTATCCTTGGTCCAGAATGTAGTTGCTCAATCCTTCGGTTACGGTGTAGCGGTCGGAGCCGGGTGTACCGGCGGCTTTCATGTATTGGTCACCGGCAAGGCGCCGGGCCAGTGCTTCGTATCCTGCCTGTCCCTGCTGCTGATCATAGAGCCGGGGAAAGCCCCGTTGTGCCAGCCATATCAGCGCATTGGCTGTTGCGCAGGAGGCGCCCTGGGCGCCGGTTTTTTCGTTGCGGAGCACCTGCTGGGAAATATTGGGCATCTGATCTATGCGGTTAGTGTTGGCAGGTGGGGCGATGAAGTTGCCATCCCCTTCGGAGATCTCAATATCAATCAACTTAAAGCTATCACCGAGAAACTGTTGGTAAGCGACGAAACTGGTCCAGTCGAGCCGGTGCCGGCAGTTATCCTTTACAGCTGCTTTTTTGTACAATCCCAGCAAAAAGGTGATGCCGTTTTGCTGGTACGTTTCATAGTCGACGATGGCATATCCGCTTTTGGTACGCCGGATTTTATCTTGGTAAAATTGGTCGGGATTATCAGTCTGGATGGGGAAGGCGCGTTCGGAAGGCGATAATTTCTGATAGACCGCCAGAAAGTTGGTTATGCCGTACTCTCCCCGGAATGCTTCGATGTCCGTTAATTGGTAGTAGCTCCGGCCAAGTACTTCGCTTTGTTTCAGCAGGCCGTCCCAGCTGTCGAGTTTCCACACCTTGTGATCTTTGTTGCCTTTAATCCAGATACCCAGGAAGGTTTCGCGGCTGCCTTCTTCGAGAAAACCTTCTACATCCTGAAGTATCCATCCTTCGTCGGCCATTCGATGCTTGAGTTTGAGCATGTTTTCCCAGCCGCCGGCCCGCTCGATACGGGTAGATTGCTGTCCTTCCTTCCAGATAGCCCAGTATCGGGTCTGGTTACCTTTCGGCACTGCTTCCACATCCGTCAATTCAAATCCTTCGGCGCCCAGCTGGGTGTTGCGTGAGCAAAGCTCTTCCCAGCTGATGTCATAGAGGTATATTTGCGACTCCTCTGTTTGGTGAAAAACGCCGGAGAAGGCTTGCTGCCCGGTAGCGAGGAGCGGCAGGCAGACCAATAAAAAGGCGTATAGCAGGGAAGATGTTCTGACATCGAAATAGTTTGAGAATCTTCTCAAACTGATTTGCGTTGAGTGTAAGTTTCTCATAGTTTTCTCATTTTTGGAGTAAGAGACGATAGCGCTTAAACCGGAAATTTTTTCACGGTAATCCGAAAACGCTGAACGGAATCTCCGAAGGGGACAGTCCTTGAAATAGTCGACCGGGAGGGATCTACGCATAGTTAAAACGGGTTTTCCAAACATTGTCGTGCCGTCAGTTTTGAAAGGCGGCAGTTATAAGGGAATGGTTTAGACTAGCGTAAATTTTCGGTCGATAATATGAATTTGATTTAGACTGTTTAAAAACAAATCACGGGAAGTAGCTTGAGCGGAGACGAATATTTTATTTCTTCGTATACCTTGTATAACGCAGAATTGCCCGGCTTAGTTTAGCGGAGACGAAATTCGGCTGTGAATTTTTCGGAACGGCTTTAGTTTTTTTCGGGCTCTATCCAGTTGATCATCTGTTGTTCAAATCTTTCAAAACGGTCATCGAGGTCTCGCAGAAGGCGCTGCTTCAGTGCCTGATCTTCCAGGAAACTGTAGGTGATGCTGTTGTACACCAGTTCTTTGATGTCGGCATAATTCATATTGGGAAAATCGCTGAACAGGCGCACAAATTGTTCACTGTGGTTAGTGCGCAGTACGCCGGCGTCATCGGTGCTGATAACCAGAGGGACGCCTGCCTGATGGAAAATGGGAAATGGATGTTTCTCTTTTTCTATGCCGAGGATGAAGGCATTACTGCTGAGGTTGATTTCCACGGGGATATCCGCCTGACGCATCGTATCGAGCAGCTGTTGCCAGTTGTGTTCGTAGGGCAGGGTCACCCCGTGCCCGATGCGGTCGGCGCCGGCAATGCTCAGGGCGGCGCGTACATGCCAGGTCATGGCTTCAGGCGGGGTCTGGCCGAGGTAGAGTTCGCCGGCGTGCAGCGCTTTTTTCACCTGCGGATACTTCCGGCCCAGATACCGGAACATGTGCATGTGCAGCCAGTAATCCCCAACCGCGATGGGGTTGTGCTCCGGTGCGACGATATTGACGCCTACAATTAGGGGGCTTTGTGCTGCCGACTCGAAGTTCAGCGTCAGATCGGAGAACACCTGAGTCGGCGTTTTGGTGCGCAGCACGTAATTCTGATACCGCATTACAAAAGAATCGGTTTCCATCGCCAGGGAATCATGCCATCCCCGGACCATGTCGTTATAGTTTTTGGCGCAAGCCTCCATATTGCCTTGCTGCAGGTCATCAAACAGGATGTCAAACAAGGAGTACAGTCCGCTCACATCCCGCCTTTCCTGAATATACCACATCAGCTTGTCGGCCGGTTCGGGGTAGATAAAGGAACCTTCCGGGCAAAGCACGCCGGTGAATATGGTTTCGATATAGGAGACATTCTCTTCGATTGCCCGTTGCTTGATTTCCTGTAAGCCTTCCTCCAGTGCGGGTAGCACAGCCGGTAGAAAGGCGGCGAAAGCGCCGAAGAACTGATCGTCGGGGGAACGGCGTTGGTGAACTTCGTACTCGTGGATGGACCATCGTTGCAGCAGCCGGTCGCGGTAAGGGGCATAGCGTCCTTCCTCGATCAGTTCTTGTATCTGTTCCCATGCCCTGCGTCGCCGCCGGGGTTTGTCGGGGCGAACTTCAAGGGTTTCGAGCTGCAGCCAGTAGTTTTCCGCTTCGACAACCTGCAGGTAGGTTTCCGCATACACAGAACCGGTAAAGTGGTGATGTAAATCGCCACCTTTGGGCATCATCTGAAAGAAGGCGCGAAGGCTGGCAGTCCGGTCGCGATGCGCTTCCAGAAACTGGTCAATGGCTTTTTGCCCTTCCTGGCTGTTTTGTGCCGGCAATATAAAAGGTAAGAAGACAAGGGCTGCAAGGAGATAGAGTGTGCGATTCATTATGCGGCTATTGTTCTTGGGAAATTTCAAGTGTTCAAATTTAAGGAAAGGCGCGAATAAATAGCCTTAAAACTGGAAATAGATGAACGGCGCCACCTCCGAACTGGCGGTTTGAATGACGATCCAGATCACGAGAGCTATGGAGAAGGACTTCGCGGGCCAGGGCAGCTCATGATAAAAGTTTTCGAAGGCTTTTGACCATGGCCGGGGGAAGTAGTGAAGCAGATAGCCTAGCAGTATCAGCGCGAATACCTGGCGGTACCCTTCCAGCACTTGTGGGATGAGCTCCGGCCGGAAGGCAGTGAGCATTTGGGTCAGGACTTCGCCGGTGGTTTGCAGCGGCGGCATTGGATTGTAGAGCGCGCCGCTGCGGAAAAAGACCCAGCAGAGGCAGATGAATTGGAAAACCAGGAAGATCGCTATTCCACGACTGAGGACGATGGTTTGCCTGCCGGAGAGACGGCTCAGGAGTTTGTCCAGCAACCAGGCCAGCCCCGCCAGCGTAGCCCACCCGGCGGCGAGCAGCGCATTGTGTTCGAACAGGAGGACGTAGTTGTCGGCCGACAGCAGGTGTGTCCAGTAAGAAAGGTGAATGGCTATCGCGCCCATAAAGTGCACCCAAAGCAGAATGAAAGCCGCCCGGATCGCCGGGTTCACGAACAGCCGCCCCTGCTCCCGCAAATAGCGGTCGATGGCCAGCGCGATGCCGTGCAGACCGCCCCAGGCGATAAACACCCAGCTGGCGCCGTGCCAGAGGCCGCCCAGCAACATGGTGATCATGAGGTTTAGATAGGTGCGGAAACGACCGCGCCGGTTGCCGCCGAGCGAAATGTAGAGATAGTCGCGCAGCCAGGTAGACAGGCTGATGTGCCAGCGCCGCCAGAAGTCCTGAACGCTTTCGGCCCGATAGGGGCGGCGGAAGTTTTCCGGAAGGCGAAAACCGAGTAGCAGCGCCAGCCCGATCGCCATATCGGAGTAACCCGAAAAGTCACAATAGATCTGTATGGCATAGCCATAAACGGCCATCAGGTTCTCAAACCCCGAATAAAGGGCCGGGCTTTCGAATACGCGGTCGACGAAGTTGATGCTGATAAAATCGCTGATGACCGCCTTTTTGAACAAACCACCGAGGATGAGCAGCCAGGCCCGGCTGATATCCCTTTCACTGACTTGCGGCCGTTGCCGGATCTGCGGGATAAACTCGGCCGCCCGGACGATAGGGCCGGCGACCAGCTGAGGGAAAAAGCTGACGAAAAAGGCAAAGTCTAACAGACTTCGGAAAAAACTGGGCACATCGACGATTCGCTCCGTAACCGGAGCCAGTTTGCCGCGGTAAATATCAATGCTGTAGCTCATCGTCTGGAAAGTGAAAAAACTGATGCCGACGGGCAGGAAAATATTGGCTGGGTCCCAGCCGGCGCCGGCCAGGCTGTTAGCGGTTTCAATAAAGAAGTTGGTGTATTTGAAATATCCAAGCAGCCCGATATTGACGGCCAGGCTGAGCCACAAGAAAAAACGCCGCTCTATCCGCGTGGCGCTGCGGTGGATAAAGTGTCCCAGCGTGAAATCAACGAGGGTGGAAAAGAGGAGCAGAACAAAGAAAAAACCGCTGGACAGGTAGTAGAAATAAAGTGAAAAAGCCAGGGTGTAAAGCAGTCGCAGGTCAAAGCGGCGTAGCAGCAGGATATAAACCCCGAAAAAGGCTGCGAACAATACGAGGAAAGCAGTACTGTTGAACAACAGCGGCCGGCTGGGATCGTAGAGAAAAAAGGATGCTATGTCCTGCCAGTCAATAATTCCCATCGTAAGCCTTCATTAGCGCCTGGTACAGCAACCGGGCCTGTAGCCAGTAGCCTTCCTTAGTGAAGTGAATAAAATCGGTGTGCGCCAGTCTGGCTTCACGCCAGTTTTTTACGGCGCCCCGTCCACCCATAAGACTGTGCAGGTCCCAGTATCCCAGCTGAGCCTCAGCGGCCACTTCCAGGATGACTTTGCGCACCATCAGGTTGGCGGGGTTGTCGTAGCGCTTGCGGCGCAATACGTCGGGATTGGTGGTCAGCAGCAGGGCGGCTTCAGGGCTTACCTTCCGAAGCGTAGCCAGCAGTTTTTGCACCTCTCCCCGGAATTTGCTTTCCTCGGTAGAAGTAGCCAGCGCTTCATTGGTACCCAGAGATACGATTATTAAATCGGGGCGTAGAACGGGCAACTGTGCGCTGAAATACTCGGCCCGGTTAAAGTGATAATAGGTGACGCCATTGACGCCGATACTGTGATAGAGAATGCCCGGTTGATTGCTTTTTTCCAGGATAAGTCCGAAGAGGGTGGCCCCCGCTGTTTTTTCTCCCGGCCTTGCGAGCGTCAACCTACTAACAGGTTCGGGGAGTCGATAACGGGTGCACTGAGCGGAAAGCGGTTCTTTTTCAACACCGGGTGGCAGTTCGACCGGGGCGGGAGGAGGCACTGCGGAAGAGCTGACGATGAGCCGCCGGCCAATGTCAATCCGGCTGTCTGTCAATCCGTTCCAGCGCTGCAGATCCGCGACGGAGCAGCCGTAGCGGCGCGCCAGGTCATAGAGCGTATCCCCCGATTCCACCTGATGGCGTCCGTTGCCGGCAGTGACATAGGCGGATGGCGCCCGGGCCCTCGGCAGCCAGGGCTGTAAGGTTTCATCTGCGGTATGGAATACCGTCACCCTGTCGAAGCGATAATCCTGTCCGTAGTGGTAGCGGTCCTGGAGCTTGATTTCAACGGTCGGAGCCCGCCCTTCGGATTGGATGCTGATACCGCTGATGCCCAGGGGAGGGCCTTCCCGCCGGAAGACGCTCTTGCGGGCTACCCAGGGAGTATTGCTGGTAAAGTCCAAGTCCAGGGGGCAATTGCTGCGCGCGAGTGTGTAGGGAAACACGAGCCCTCGTCCGGCATTGCCGAACCGCTCCTGGAGGAGACTGCGGAGGCGGCCGCTCCAGAGATCGGCTTGTATATGAGAATCTCCAATGTGAACGATGCTGATACGGTGGGTTTTTCCGGCTTCCAGCAGGGTCAGTTTTTGAAAAAACGGAGCCAGCGCGGCAGCCTGTCCGATGTGATTTTTGGCGTAATCCAGAAAGTCGTAAACGGCTGTATCTATCGAAGGTATATCCGGTGAAACGGCTTTTTGCCCCATCGCCGGATACGAATAAGCAATCCCGGTAAGGAAGAGAAGGATTGGGCCTCTGGTGCGAAAGAAGCTGTAAATGCATTCCACAAGGGATTCTTGAATATCATACTTTCCCTTCCCTAGGTTCGGGGCTCTCCCCAACTCCAGGTTGCCCGGTTTATATGTTTCGGTTACCCTAATCATCCTTCGTTGTTCTATTACTTTCTTCCGGTGTCGTCTTTTCACTTTGATGATTTTCGTACCCTTCGAGCAGGAAATCAAGTAACAGCAGCGCTGCTTTCCGGGCCCCGGCGAAGTTGAAGTGGGTGTAATCGGTATTGGCCAGGCGGGGTTGCCGCTCTTCCACCCATTCGATCATACTGCCTTGTCCGCCCATTGCTTCGTAAAAACTGAAAAAGGCCGTACCGTTTGCTTCGGCTACGCGGCGCAGGGCGGCGGTGATGCGGGGCAGGCTGGGGTCGGTCTGCATGCTCCCTCCGATTTTGATGGCGCGGTCGGAAGGGCCGATCAGCATGATAGCCATACCTGGCATGGCTTTGCGGAAGTGCCGGACGACATGCCCCATCTCCCTTTCGTACCAACGGTAATCTATCATTTTCTCATTGAGGGCATTGAGCCCGAATTGCATCAGAATCAGGTCGTAATCCAGGTAGTTTTGGAATTGTCGCAGGGTGCTTTGACTAATTTGCAGCAGACCGGCGCCGGAGTTGCCCCGAGAGGGAAAATTATCGACGATGATCCCCGAGGCGCTTTCGAAACTGAGGCCATAAATCGGTTGCCGGGGAGGGATCTCGAAGTTCAGGTGTAGCCGCCTTAGGGGATCGGCACTCAATATTTGTTCATTTACAGCGGCGGAGCCATCGAGCTCAAAAGCAATATTTTCCCTGCCTGCCCGGATAAAGAGCCGGCCGGCCACATCGAGGTAGCCGGTAGAATCGGGTTGCGGGGCGGCGTAGAACAGCCGGGCGGAAGGAAAAATGCTGCTTCCGGGAAAGAGGGCGGCGCGCCGGTAAAAAGTCCAGTGTGCGGGATCGTTTTCCACTTCCATCCCCTTGGCTCGCAGGGTGTCGGCTTCCGGCGGGGTATCCGGTTGCAGGGTGGTATCCGGTTCTGCCCAGGAAGTAAAGTATTCGCCGTTAATACCCCGTGGGAGTTCCTGCCGGTTTTCTTTACCGATATAGCAATGGTTCCAATTGTCGGAAAAAGAATGCCGTAAGGTGCGCCGGAAGCCGGAGATGGGATTGACCACAGGAGCGAGGCCAATGCCTTGCCCGCCAAAGCGACGTTGCAGGCTGTCGCGAAAGGAGCCGGTGATGAGGTCGCCTTCGATAGACGAATCGCCGTAGTGGCCGATGCGTATCTGTTCGCGTTGCTTGTGCAACACCTCGTAAAAAGCGGCGAGCGTAGCGCGTCCGTCGTATTTGGGCGGCGGCTCGGGAGCGCTGAGTGCAAGGGTGCTGTCTTGCACACTTAGGGTATCCGCGGGAGCAGCCCGCAAGGCGGCAGGTGAGATTTGGTAAGTACGGAAATGTTCCTGCAGGAAAGGGCTTTGACGATACAGGAAAGGGTAGAGCACAAGCAGGAGCCCGGCGAGGGCCAGTGTCCAAAAAGCGCGTTTGAACGGTTGTGATTCCATAGATGGGGGATGTCCAACGCACCAAATATAACAAAAACAATGGCTTGGAGCCGAATAAAAACCGGATAAGGAGAAGCAGGTGGTAGAACCGGCATTCGGCGTTTGCAGGGTCGACCGGCTGCGGCCGGGCATTTAGTGCTAAAATTTAATCGTTGCGCCGAGTTGCCAGAACTTGTTCTGGAAACCATTATAGACATCAGTTTTTCCCCGGTGATGCCGGATGTCGATCCCAACAAAGAGGAGCGTGATACCGCCCCCTACGAAAGTGGAGTAATCGGTACGGCCATATTTATTGCCGGGGATGTCAAGCTCCTGACCGTCGTGGCGCTCGTTGGCATAGAGCCGGAAAGCTCCGCTGACACCGCCGTAGAAGTTGAACAGGCCGATATCGAGTTTTACGGCCAGCGGGATAGACAGGTAGCCGAGCTTGAGATCGAGTCCGTTTTCACGGGAACCGGTTTCGTAATATTCCACACCGGCGTTGAATTTTAGCAGAGGGAAAAACCCATATTCCTTGTACAGGCCTACGAAGTAGCGGTTTTGGTTGCTTTCGAACAGGGCGCCGATATCGCTTTGTAACTGGGCGGTTTGGAAGCCGGCACGAATACCGGTACGGCCGTTGTCCGATTGGGCAGAGCTGCTCACGGCGCAAAACAAGAACAGGGACAGACAGGCTATCCGGAGGCCGATAGTTTTCATAACCATTGTGTTTTGATTTTCTATTTACAGGATGTTCTGCACAGCAAGATTCCCCTATTCAATAGGCAGTATTTTTGGCAGCATAACCGGGTAAGTGTTATATAAAAAACGGTGAATAATAGGAAAAGATTGTTTTTAGCAAGGGGAGACGCGAATTTAGGATGCTTCTTTTGTAATTTGGCCTCATCAAAAAACTAGTGAAAATGAACAGATTTTTATTCTGGAGTCTACTCTTACTGCTGAGCTGGTCCTGTACTAAACAAACAACAACGCTGGTCGACACCTGGTCGGATACGGATTATCCGGCGCAGGGTATCGACAAATTCCTGGTTGTGGGTACCTCGCCCAACCGCCTGGTCCGTAAAACTTTTGAAGTAGCGATGCGCGACCGCCTGAACAGGCAATCCGGAATCGAAGCGATGGCTTCACTGGAGGCGATCTCCACCGAGGAAGAAATTAGCACGGCTACTTTCGAGCAATATTTTAAGGACAGCGGAATCGACGCTGTTTTGGTCACCCGGGTGGTGGATGCCAAGGAAGCGGCTAAGTTCAAAAAAGGCGATAAGCATCAGCAGCTGAACCCGTATTACAACGATTTTTTCAGCTACTATCGCCGGATGATCGTGAAAGTGCCGGAGCCGGGTACTTTTAACTACGGCAAGATGGTACAGCTGGAAACGAATGTATTCGAGACGGAAGAAGGAAAGCTGATCTGGCGGGCCCTCTCCCAGTCCTATGATGAAGGAAACACTGAAAAAGTGATCGATGATCTGACAAAGCTCATCCTCAAGCAGATGAAGGAGGATGGCGTCATTCGTTGATATACAGGTTGGCGTCCTTGAACAGGTTGAAACTCACGGAGAAGTAGAAGACCCTGGCGTTCAGGTCCCGGTAGGGAAATACCGTTTGGCCGTTCTCGATCCTTCGGAAATTAGGGTTAAAGAAATCGCTCAAATAGTATCTGAACTTCAGGCTGGCAGCGTAGGGAAGTTGAACGCCAAAGAAAATAGAGTGGTAAATACCGGGGACTCTGTCCGAGAACCAGACTGAGAACTTGCCTTCTTTGTCGCCGCCGATGAAAGTTTTTTCCTTGTAATGGACCGGGATTTCCAGTTCGTAGCCGCCGTAGAGAAAAGCGCCGTTCATCCGCCCTAATTTAAGACCCACGGGAATTCCGATATTGTAATTCCGGTATTTTTTCTTGATCTCGGAATCCGGAAAGTTGAAGATAAACCCTACATTTCGGATAGAAAAGCCGGCGAGTATTCCAAAGTAGTCATTGGGATCGTAATTGAAATAAGACTGGAAGTTGAAGACGGGAGCAAAGCGCATCGGCGTTCCGTCCGTGGTGCCGAGATAATCGACGCTGGCGAAGGAAAATATGAATTCCGTACCGGAGCTGAAATAGAATCGTTCCACTTCATCTCTTGGGTCGAAAAGGGTAGTATCCGTATCCTGGGTGATTCCACCGTAGGGAATTAGAAAGAAAAAGAGGGCAAGAGATTTCCACAGACCAGGCATGGGTACGATGATTTTTATGAGTTTCCGGAGGAATACAAACCCAATTTATACAAATCTTAATTATTAATCGAGTACCGTTCCCATGATGTTTCCCAGGTTTCCATCTTTCTGTCTTACCCTTTTGTTTTGTCACTTGTATTTTCCCGGACTTGTCGCCCAAGAGGGGCAGTACGATGCGCGCACCGGACAATTGTTGCCACAGGGGGCACAGGACTTCGCATGGGTAAGCGATTTGTTTAATGAGGATAGCCTGCTACACCTGGAACTGCGTACTGATTTTGAGCAGTTGATTGCCCAAAAGGACGATCCGGATTATCTGCCCGGCATTGTTATTTTCCACAACGGCGATCAGCGTTTTACCCGCATGCGTATCCGGCTGAAGGCGCGAGGCAGCTCTCGACGGGAGGCCTGCAATTTTCCGCCGATCAAGCTGGACTTTTCCAATCCGGAGACCGAGCTCAGCCCCCTGAAAGTACTCGATGAACTGAAGTTGGTCACCCATTGTCGCGAAGGCGCCGGCTACGAACAATACCTCTTCCGCGAATTTTTGACTTACCGTTTGTACAACCTGCTCAGCCCCCTCAGTTTCCGGGTGCGCCTGTTGCGAGTGACCTATGCCGGGCCGGAGGGGGAAAACGGCCGTTCGCATTACGGTTTTTTAATCGAAGAAGCGGACCACCTGGCGCGCCGCAATGGGGGAAAGGAAGTCGATGTGGAAAAAGTGAAACCCAGAGAAGTGGATCAGGAGCAACTCAGCCTGGTGTCCGTTTTCCAGTTTATGATTGCCAATCTCGACTGGTCGGTGACGGGTTTGCACAACCTAAAACTGGTGCAGCGCGATGGGGTGTTGTATCCCGTACCTTACGACTTTGACTTCGCGGGGATGGTAGGCGCCTTTTACGGTTCCCGGGAACCGGATCCGGATATGCCTGAACCCCCGGTCAACCGCATTTACCAGGGCTACTGCCTGCCCCGGGCAACCTTTGAGGGGGTGCTGGATCGTTTCCGCACGCATCGCGAGGAGCTATTCAGCAGAGTGGAAGGCTTTGATCCGCTTACGCAAAACGCCCGGACGGAAATTACCGATTTACTTCACTCCTTTTTTAGAATCATTGAAAGTCCGGGACAGGTAGAGTCTTATTTTATCCGCAATTGCCGGGAATGACCTCTGGATTCCCAACCTTAAATTCCAAATATTATGAGAACGGTTTTCACTATCCTTTTACTTCTGGGGGTGCTGAGAGGCTTAACCCAGGATGGCTTTTTCTACAGCCGAACCGGAGAACCAGTGCCTGTGGAAGAACAGCAAAGTAATCAGTATGAACAATACATACTTAAGGAATACCTGGCCTACCAACTGTATCAGATGTTTACCCCGAAGAGCTTCGACACTCGTCTGATCAGAATGACTTACGTGGATACCGGCCGGAAGAACAAGGAATATGAAGCCTATGCTTTTCTGATTGAGGAGGTCGGCCGTCTGGAGCAGCAGCTGGGTGCTAAAGCGATAAAAAAGAAGAATGTACATCAGGACGCCACAGCCTACAACTACGTCAATATCTTCTGCATTTTTCAGTTTATGATCGGCAATCACGACTGGTCGATTCCCAGCTTGCACAATACCAAGCTGTTGAGCAGGAAGGAAGAGGGGCTTCCTATACTGTAGGCCGTTCCCTATGATTTTGACTATTCGGGACTGGTTAATGCAAGTTACGCGGTTCCACCGAAAAGTTTGAATGTAAAAACCGTCCGGGACCGGGTTTTCCAGGGGTTTTGCCGGACGGAGGCCGAGTTTAAAGCTGCTTTCGATATCTTTCAGGCCAAAAAACCGGAAATTTATGCCCTTGTTGAATCGGCCCCGTATTTATCTAGAAAAAGTCAAAGGGAACCCTTCCCGGTTAATTACTGGCCTTTTTTACGGTGGCGCATTGGTTCGGGTAATAATATTTCACCAATTCCGCCATCACAGTTTCGCGATTCCCGGCGTTGATGATCTGGTTGCCGCCATTCTCCTTGGGAAGATAGAGCTTTTGGGATTCCCAGCGAAATTCATTCTGATCGGTGGTAATCGTGGCGGCGGCGGTGCCGGTTTCGGAGAATTTGATATTGAGATGGTCCTGCTGAAAGAAAGTGCCGGCCGGATAGTAGACCTGCAGCAGGTAGTTGTTTTTGTCTTTAGCAAAAACTTCGTAATTACAAAGTGCGCGCTGCATGTCATCTCTCACTTCGGCAACGTGTGTACTCTGAATTTTCCAGCCCGAATCTGTTTTGACCAGGCGGGCGGTAATGACCTGGGTGCCTCCCACTAGTTTATCCGATTTATTATAAGTGCTGAAATTTGCGGTGTAGTTGGCAATGGCTGTTTTGCCCAGCACTTTGAGATAGTGGATATTATCCAGTTTGTACTCCACCCGCTGATCTATATCCGTGGAAAAGGGGGTGACGCGCATCTTAAAGGTTTCCTCATCGATAGAACTCGATTTGAAAGTGCCGTCAATGAGGTAATCAGTCCGGATAGCGGTGTAGTTGGGCGTGTAGTAAGTATACAATTGTTTAGCTTCTACGGGAGAGCGGAGCCCGTCTACCAGATCTACGATCTCATTGATCAGGGCTCTGACCTGTGCTTCGTCTTCCGTGGAAGAACGCTCCTGGGCGGCTCCGCTGATCAGTAGCAAACAAAAGGGAATAGACAGTAATAACTTTTTCATCTTGATTGATTATTGAGTTATAGTAAAAAATTCTTTGTGAATTTCCGGGTTAAAGTCTGCAGCTGTGCAAAACGTCACATGCAGAAAAACGGAGCGCTCCCTTCTGTCAGCCGGTAAACCGTTACAAAAGAAGCATCAGTATTTTTTAATTCGAGTGGGTGCTGGAGAAAATGATAGGCATCTGTGCGTCCTGGATGCCCATCGGAATCTTACGGAGTTTCGAGGTGATCAGTAATCACTTTGTTTTGAAAAGTGATCAATAAGCGCAGCTAATATACTATTCGAATTGATTTCCCGGGGCAGTAAGAAGGGAAAAAATTATCAGGGAGGGATAAATTAAGCAGTATAATGGCCCACAACTCAGTCAGCAGTCGGCAATCGGCCGGACTAAGAAAGACCAGGTTGAGTACGCAGCTCTGTGGAATTCACAAAGCAACTATTCCACGGGGTAAACATCCGGTAAGTTGATTTTCAATTCGTTTGTTCGGACTCCAGAGAGCGCAGGTAGGTGTTTAACATTTCCATAGGTTTGACGATGGCCACGCGTCCTGATCGAACAAATTCGTAGATACCGATTTGCTTGAGCTCGTCGAGCAGTGCTTCCGTCTCTTCCGGGTGGCCGGTTTTTTCAATCACGATGTATTCCGGTTCAATCACGAGCACGCGGGCGTTGTGATCACGGATGAGGTGTTCCACGCGTTCGCTGTTGGAGAAAATGTGTGTCGGGACTTTGTACAGGGCGATCTCCTGATAGACGATCTCGTGGTTCTCGTAATAGAAGGCTTTGACGACGTCGATCTGCTTTTCCAGCTGGGCGATTAATTTGCGCACCATTTCCTCCCGCGTTTTCACTACGATGGTAAAACGGTGGATTTCCGGCTTGGAAGACTTGGAGGTAGTCAGGCTTTCGACGTTGATATGCCGCCGTGTAAAAATGGATACGACGCGGGATAGCAGGCCGATCTGGTGTTCGGTAAAGGCGGTTATCGTGAATTCTTTAATCTCATCAGACATGAGCGGTAAGTTTTAATTTTGGTAGAGGGTAGAGAGACGAGAGATATGAGACTTTTAAAGGATCGACGTCCCTCTACCTTCTACCTGTATTCTACTCCAGTACAATTTCGTTAACGGCGCAGCCGGAAGGCACCATGGGATAGATATTTTCTTCCATCTCCACTTTGACGTGGAGCAGGTAGGGGCCTTCGTGGGCCAGCATTTCAGCGATGGCCTCATTCAGCTCTTCCGGCCGGGAGATAGTTTTCCCGGGAACGCCAAATCCTTCCGCGATTTTGATGAAATCGGGGTTCTTCAAAGCGACAGAGGAGTAGCGGCGGTCGAAGAACAGCTGCTGCCACTGGCGTACCATGCCCAGGTAGTTATTGTCGAGTAAAACAATTTTCACGCCGACGTTCCACTGGGCGCACATCCCCAGTTCCTGTATAGTCATCTGAAAGCCTCCGTCGCCGATAAAAGCAACGCATTCGCGTTCCGGCTGAGCAAGTTTTGCGCCGAAAGCGGCGGGCAGTCCGTAGCCCATAGTGCCGGCGCCGCCGCTGGAAACCCATTGATTGGTTCCGCGATAGACGTAGTACCGGGCGGCGGCCATCTGATGCTGGCCGACATCGGTGGCGACGATAGCCATGCCTTCAGTTTGGTCACTGACCTGGCGTACCACCATACCCATTTTTATGTGTCCTTTTTCGCTGGGGCTGAGGTCCTTGAGTATAACCTTATCCTTTTCCACCTCATCGAAGGCCCGGAAAGTAGCGGCCCACTCCGGATGCTTTTTTTCCTCGATAAGAGGCAGGAGTTGTTCAAGTACTTCTTTGGCGTCGCCGATGAGCGGCACCTCGGCGTACACATTTTTGTTGACTTCCGAGGGATCGATTTCGATGTGAACCACCTTTGCCTGTTTGGCATATTTATCGAGGTTACCCGTCACCCGGTCGTCGAAGCGCATGCCGATGGCAATGAGCACGTCGCACTCATTCTGATTCATGTTGGGGCCGTAGTTCCCGTGCATGCCCAGCATGCCCATATGCAGGGGGTGGTCGGAGGGAATGGAAGACAGGCCGTGAATAGTACAGGCCAGCGGAATTCCCGCTTTTTCGACAAAGCGGCGGAAGACCTTCTGTGCGTGTGCGATTTGAATGCCATGGCCTGCGAGGATCATGGGGCGTTCGGCGGTGTTGATCAGGGCGGCAGCTTCCCGCAAGGATTCTGCGGACACTTTCGGCTTCGGGTGGTAGCTGCGGATGAAGGGCCGGACTTCGTAGTGAAAGTCCAGCATTTCCATCTGTGCGTTTTTGGTAATGTCAATCACTACCGGCCCGGGCCGACCGCTGTTAGCGATCTGGAAAGCTTTAGCAAATACTTCCGGGATTTCCGACGCCTGAGTAATCTGGTAATTCCACTTGGTTACCGGCATGGTACAGTTGACTACATCAGTTTCCTGAAAGGCATCGGAGCCCAAGAGATTATAGTATACCTGTCCGGTTATACAAACCAGGGGGGTGGAATCGAGCATGGCGTCACCAAGTCCGGTGATGAGGTTCATAGCGCCGGGACCGGATGTCGCCATGCATACCCCCGTGCGGCGCGTCACGCGGGCGTAGCCTTCGGCGGCGTGCACGGCCCCCTGCTCGTGTCGCGGCAAGATGTGTTGCAATTTATCCTGATAGTCGAACAGGGCGTCGTATACGGGCATGATGGCGCCGCCGGGATAGCCGAAAATGGTATCCACGCCTTCTTCAATCAGGCAGCGCAGAACGGCTTCTGCTCCTTTAATATGCTCTTTTTTTACTTCTGCTGACTTTGGTGGTTCCGTAGCTGTAGCTGATTGATGGTCATCACGTTTCATGGGTAAGCTAATTTTGTAATGGCTTCGGGAAGATCCCGGTAAAGATTTTATTCGCTTTATTAATTACTGCTATCAGTGTTTTGCAAGCCCTGTGGCATAACCGCTGTGAGCAGGCAGTCGACAGTAGTCAGTCGGCTGGGCTTTGCCGGGTTACAGCCTGGCTACTCCTCATCCGTTACACAGCCTTCACTGGCTGATGATACGGTGCGAGCATACTTCCTCAGCAGACCGTTTTCCGCTCTTAGCGGAGGCGTCTGCCAGCCTGCCCGGCGCTGTTCGATCTCATCGCTGGAAAGTTTTGCTTCCAGTAAATTGTTGACGGCGTCGATAACGATTTCATCTCCGTTGCGGAGCAGGCCGATGAGACCGCCTACCTGGGCTTCCGGGGTGATATGCCCTACCACAAAGCCGTGGGTGCCGCCCGAGAAGCGGCCGTCGGTGATCAGCGCTACTTTATCGCCCAGTCCTTCACCCATGATGGCGCTGGTGGGCTTGAGCATTTCGGGCATACCCGGCGCGCCTTTAGGCCCGCAATACCGGATGACGATCACATCGCCCGCTTCAATTTGCTTCTGGCTGATGGCCGTGTTGGCGTCGTCTTCGCTGTCGAAAACACGGGCCCGGCCCTGGAAAATTTCTCCTTCCTTGCCGGTAATTTTCGCCACAGCACCCTGCTCGGCCAGGTTGCCATAGAGAATTTGCAGGTGGCCGCTGCTTTTGACCGGCCGGTCGAAGGGACGAATAATATCCTGACCTTCTTTTAGGGGCGCTACCTCCGCCAGATTTTCCGCCAGGGTCTTACCGGTCACGGTCAGGCAGTCTCCGTGCAGGTAACCTGCTTCGATCAACAATTTCATGACAGCAGGAACGCCGCCGATGTTGTAAAGATCTTCCATCACATAGCGGCCGCTGGGTTTGAGGTCGGCCAGAAAGGGGGTTTTGTCGCTGATACGTTGGAAGTCATCCAGGCTCAGCGGAACCCCTACGGATTTGGCCATGGCGATCAGATGCAGCACGGCGTTGGTAGAGCCGCCGAGCACCGTGATCAGGGTCAGGGCATTTTCAAAAGCCTCCCGGGTCATGATATCTCTTGGGAGAATATTCTTTTCCAGCAAGGTGCGCATGGCGCCGCCGGTGCGCCGGCTCTCCTCCGCTTTGTCGGCGGAGTTAGCCGGAATACTCGAATTGTAAGGCAGGCTCATCCCCATTGCTTCTATGGCAGAAGCCATTGTGTTGGCAGTATACATCCCGCCGCAGGCGCCAGGGCCGGGGCAGGCGTTTTTGATGACACCCCGGAAATCTTTTTCGTCGATCTTACCGGCAATTTTCTGTCCCAGGGCTTCGAAAGCGGAAACGATGTCCAGCTTTTTGTCAGCGTAGCATCCCGGGCTTATGGTACCGCCGTATACCAGAATCGCCGGCCGGTTGAGCCGGCCCAGGGCCATCATGGCGCCGGGCATGTTCTTGTCGCAACCTGTGACAGCAATTACGCCATCGTACCACTGAGCCGAAACCACGGTTTCGATGGAATCCGCAATGATATCGCGGGAGGGAAGGCTGTAACGCATGCCGGAAGTACCCATGGACATGCCGTCGCTGACTCCGATAGTATGAAAAATGAGACCGATAAGTTCATTGGCCTGAACACCTTCTTTGACCTGCCGGGCTAAGCCATTCAGGTGCATGTTACAAGTGTTGCCTTCCCATCCGGTGCTCACAATACCGATCTGGGCCTTATTCATATCCTCATCTGTCAAGCCTATGCCGTAGAGCATGGCTTGAGCCGCCGGCTGGGTTTCGTCCTGTGTCAGCCGTCTGCTGTATCGATTTAGTTCCTGCATGAGTGTTTTTACCTGTATTTTTCGTCTTGTTTTAACGAGTGGAGTGGTCAAAGGTAATCGAGCTAACCCGGAATGACAGAACAAAATTGTACTCTCTTACGAATTTAAGTAGGTTGTTTTTAGCGTCAAATAATTGATTTTCAGTTAGATATGACCATTTTTCCTACGAGCTAACAATGAGGAAAACGGCCGGCGGCAACAAAAAAAGGCCGCTTTTTGGAAAACGGCCCCGATCGTAGCTCTTTTCGCGTTACTCATCGCCTCTTTTCCGTTCGCCGGATATACGAGGATTACCAGTAAGGTTATTCGAAGGGATTCCACGAAGACGTAAATCACCTCTTTTTTGATGAGCCTCCTGTATCACTGATCCAGGCGGAAGCCCAGGCGCAACCCGGCATGCCATTGCAGAATATCGAACTGGTTGTCCAGTTTGCTGCCGCCGGAAGAACCATCTTCGACCAGGTACATGCCTGCAAATTTGGTATTGGGGTAATAGCGAACGCCGGCCATCGGGGTAAGCGTAATCAGGTCTGATAAACCTATATCCATCCCTATGCCGGCGCCGAGATTGAACCCCCAATCACCGGCGGATTCATCGGTCTCTTTAATTGCGGTATCGACGAAACTAAAACCGGGTGAAATTTGAGCGAAGAATCCCTTGCTGAGGGGAGAGCCTTGTTTGGAGAAGGTAGGGCAATCGCAATCGCCCATTAAGTCGAAAAGGTAAAAGTTGACATTGAAGAAGAAGTTAAAAAACTGAGCTTTTAGCGTAGACTGTGATTCAAAAGTACGCGTGTAACGGCCGTAGTTAAGTTCAGGAAGGAGTTCAATACGGATGTTACTCAAGGGGATCCAGTAATCTAGCCCCAGGTTGAACCCACTTTCCAGCAGGTTTTCTTCCTGCGCCGGATTGTTGATATCAGTTCCGATCAACTCTGGCATATCGTTAATCCGGTAACTGGCGTTGATGCCAAACTGGGCCTGCAGCGCGAAAGTAATGAGAACGAAATGAAAGAGAAGCAGGTATTTCCTCAGCATATTTTTGCAGTTTTGTGGTTTTTACAAAGGTATTCTATTCGAACCGGGAATCATTCTACTTAAACGTGAAAAAATCTTTGTATGCGATATTTGTTACTGCTTTTTCCGCTTATTTTGGCCTGCAGCCGGGAACGTATTCCCAGGAAAATTCCGCTTCCGGATGCACTCAATGAGGTTTCCGGTTTTTATTACGGAGGAGCTGACAGCCTGTGGTGGCATAATGACAGCGGCCACGAGCCCCGTCTGTACCGTACCGACCTGGAGGGCAATCTGCTGGAGGATATCCACCTGGCGCAGATTCGCAACCGCGATTGGGAGGCCCTGGCCTTCGATGAGCAGGGGCATCTCTATATCGGCGACTTTGGCAATAATGCCAATGCCCGGCGCGACCTTCGCATATATCGTTACCATCTGGGCTCCGGCGCGATAGACTCTATTTTGTTTAGCTATCCGGATCAGGAACGTTTTCCGCCGCCGCCCGAGGCGGCGAATTTTGATATGGAAGCTTTCTTCTGGTACCGGGATAGCTTGCATCTCTTTTCCAAAAACAGACTGCAATACGGTAATGACTATACCAAACACTACGTGCTTCCCGCAGCGCCTGGCGGGTACACGGCTGAACTGCGGGATAGCGTTTACCTGAAAAAGCGCGTTGTTACGGGTGCGGCGATCAGTCCCGACGGACAGGCAGTGGTCCTGGTAGCTTATTGGTTCAAGCCTCTTTTCGGTTTCATTCCTCTTACCCGAACCTCCGTTTTCCTGCTGGAAGCTTATCCGGATGGCCGCTTCCTGCAAGGAACAATGCAAAAAATCAGGGTACCCAAGGGCTTGGCGCCTACCCAGTACGAGGCGATTGATTTTGTCGACCCAGCAAGGGTTCTGCTGGCTTCAGAGCGAACCGTTCTTTTCCGGCAAAAAGCCCGGCGTATCAAACTACCCCGTCGGGAAAGGCCTGCCCGGCCTTAACCCGGGTTATTCATGAGTTGACCTAAAAAGAGCCCTACCCAAGAGTACGGCTCTTTAAAATTAACTAAATAAGATTTGATTAGTAAGACTGTTCTTGTTGAATGGTAGCATATTAACAACGTATTTCAATATCCGGTTCTTGGTTTTGGGAACTATCCTTCGTCCTTTCTGTTTTTGAAAAAGATACGGCAAAAGCCCAGGCGCTTTCTAAGGTGTCTTAAGCCGGGCCCTGAGCGGGCGGGTCTGTATTTGCCTGTTAAAATTGTATCTTTGCGAACTTGAATCGAGGAGCTAAATTTTTATGAAGACAAAGACAATTAAGCAAGATAAAGTCAATGTGATTACGCTGGGTTGTTCCAAAAACCTGGTCGATTCGGAGAATATCATCACCCAGCTTCGCGGGAACGACTACGAGGTGGTGCACGACAGCAATGACGAAGATGCCAATATCATTATCGTCAATACCTGTGGGTTTATCGATCTGGCCAAGCAGGAATCCATTGACACCATTCTACAGTATGCGGAGGTAAAGAAAGAAGGAGGGATCGATAAACTCTACGTTACGGGCTGTCTCTCACAACGATATAAGGAAGATCTGGAAAAAGAGATTCCCGAGGTCGATGCTTACTTTGGCACCCTGGAATTGCCTGGACTGCTCGCCAAGCTGAATGCAGATTACAAACACGAGTTGATCGGCGAGCGTCTGATCACCACCCCTCAACACTATGCCTATCTCAAAATTTCGGAAGGATGCAACCGTACCTGCGCCTTTTGCGCGATACCGCTTATGCGCGGCAAACACGTTTCCCAGCCGGTTGAACAACTGGTCAAGGAGGCGCAAAACCTGGCCCGCCACGGCGTTAAGGAGCTGATGCTAATCGCCCAGGAACTCACCTATTACGGGCTGGACCTCTACAAGGAGCGCGCCTTACCAAAGCTGCTCCACGCACTGGCCGATGTGGAGGGGATCGAATGGATTCGCCTTCACTATGCTTATCCCAGCAAGTTTCCAACGGAAATTTTTGAGGTGATGGCCGAGCGGCCGGAAATTTGCAACTATCTCGATATGCCCCTTCAGCACGCCTCTGACCGGGTTCTAAAACGGATGCGCCGGCAAATTACCAGAGAAGAGACCAGGAAACTGGTAGCAATCGCCCGCAAACGGGTGCCCAATCTGGCGCTGCGCACCACCATGTTGGTAGGATTCCCGGGAGAAACGGAGGAGGATGTGACGGAAATGATCGATTTTATCGAAGAAATGCGCTTCGATCGGCTCGGTGTATTCCAGTATTCCCACGAAGAGAATACGCTGGCCTACGACTTACCGGATGATGTGCCCGAGGAGGTGAAAGCCGAAAGAGCCAACCGGGTAATGAAAGCCCAGCAGCTTATTTCCTGGGAGAAAAATCAACAGCTGATCGGGCAAACCCTACCCGTGCTCTTCGATCGCAAAGAGGGCGGCTTTTTTGTCGGCCGTACGGAGTACGACAGTCCGGAGGTGGATAATGAAGTACTGCTGCCGGCAGCGCATAATTACGTGCGCATTGGAGATTTTGCCACGGTACACATCAATGACGCCACGGAATACGATTTGTTCGGAGAATTGGTATCAGATACGGCCTTGTAAGCTGGAGTAGAACCATCTTTCGTGAAGCAGGTACTTTTTTACCTGCTTTCCTCAACACTTGGCCTTTTTCCCGGTTTACACTGTATATATTTTACCATAAATTTATTTTCCATTATTGGAGACCTCCTAAAAGTGATTTTCCTAAGTATTTGCCGGATGAATTCGGATAAACTTTTGGAAAGGATTTGATTAGGGCTTTATCATACTGATTATTATGCAGTCACCATCCAATTTTATTGCCAAGGCTTACAATCCTTTTCTCCAGGCCGTAGTCACTCTGGGCGCGGCCCTGGGAGTAATTCTGGGCGCTAAACTGATCAATTTCTCCGGAATTATCGAAGTGCCCGCCCGCTTTCCCTGGATGACGGCGGCGGTCTTCATGCTTTGTTTCGCCTTGTTTAACAGCCTGTTTTCTCTCTCAGCTGATAATATGATGAGATACTGGGGGAAGTCGGTTTACAGTTTTATGGGACTGGCGGTAGCCTCAGGATTAATCGCCTGGCTGTTCTCCTCCATGACCATCGGTGAGGCGGGATCCTATCGCTGGATTTTTATCGTCGTGACGATGAGCTACCTGGTCTTTCTGTCCATGGTGGCCATGATGCGGCGAATCGTTGATTTTGCACAACGGGAAGAGTGGAACCATCCGCGGATTCGGAGCCGGAAAGGACGGCCCGGCACAAATAACCGCAACAAAAACAATCAATAAATATCTTGTTTATGAGAAATACGAAGATACAGTGGCTGCTCGCCTTTGTAATGACCTTTATTTTCCTGGCATGCAATCAGGCACAGGAAGGCGAATCCTCCATGAGAGGAGAAGATAAAGCTATTACAGACCGGCAAGACCGGATCTTCATCGACGTCGAAGGGGATACCCTGCAGCCCATTGAAAAGACGGAGTCCGAATGGCGGGAGGAACTGACCGAAGAGGAGTTTCAGGTACTGCGGCAGGCCGGCACTGAGCGGGCTTTTACTGGTGATTTGCTCGATAATAAAGAAGAAGGCCTCTACACCTGTGCGGGCTGTGGATTGCCGCTTTTTAGCTCCAAGGCAAAATTCAAGTCTGGAACGGGATGGCCCAGTTACTATGAGCCCTACCGCGAAGACCACATCAAAGAGGTAGTGGATGAGAGTTATGGAATGAGCCGTACCGAAGTACTGTGCGCCCGCTGTGACGGCCATCAGGGACACGTATTTGACGATGGCCCTCAACCTACCGGATTACGGTACTGCATCAATTCAGTTTCACTGGATTTTGTTCCAGCCGAAGAGACAAAGCTTAAGCCCTAGAGCATGTTTAAATTTTAGTTTCGAATTCCAAACGGATGAATTTTCTCTCTGGGCGAAGGTTTTTTTTGAGGGGGAATAGTAGCGCTATTGCCTGAAAAAAAGACACAGCCCAGTGGCAAAAGGCACCGTTTGAGGCCGAAGGATGAAATTTTGAAAATGCTCTAAACATACGGCTGAAAATAAGGACTTGATTTGGGGCAGGCGACCGCAAAGTCCTGACGGGCGCCTGCCCCAACTGATTACTGCTCACTGACTGCCTGCCTGCCGAAAGCAAGGAGACCCGCTGAGGGTCTTTCGAGATTGCGGCCCCCTTGCATTTTTGGAGAAAAAGTTGTATATTATAAAACTTAGGAATTGCTTTAATCTGTTCTATCTCTGTACTACGCTGTACAAATCAAACCAATCAAATAAAGCCAACCGGTCCCAGAACGCTTTTATTTTAAAGCATATACGCTCATAAAAGTGCTGGGTCTCCAGTTTCCACGAAGCAAATAATTAACGGTTTCAAGCCGGATTACCAAGAAAAAGTAGTGCCTCCCTGCTTGGCAGGGAAGTCATTCAACGGCTGAACCGACAGAAGAACAATATCTGAGGCTAGTGGCTTATTGTAACCCGGCCGGCTCAGTCTATAATAGATCATTAATTAACTACTCAAAATTTGAATATTATGTACCAATCGGAATATCAAAGAATCGCAGAAAATATTCTCGCTGACCGCATCGCTACAGATTACTACCGTGATGTTGACCTGTTGGCTAATTACCTGGCTGCTTCCTTCGAAGCACCCCGGGATATGGCCAGAGCGGTCGCAGAAGAAATCCTGAAAGATCGCCACAGCGCTAACCTTTACCATGATTCCAGATCGCTGACGAATTTCCTTTCTCAGCGTTTCGGAATGGTGCTTGAAGGAGAAAACAAGTAGTAACTGTACTTTCTTGACGCTGGAAGCGCGTCAGTCTTTCAGTTAAAGCCGGCCCCCGTCATTTAATGACGGGGGCCGGCTTTTTTTGTTAAAGAACTCAAATGGGCATGGAAACTTTCCGCCTATTCCAAAGAAATCGTGACTACAGGGTATAGACTATACGGAAGAAACTACTGCTCAGGAGCTCTTCTTTTTCCTTACCTGCACGGCGTAAGCCGATTGAGGGTTTTTCACCAACAGCTGCCGGATATTTTCATCCGTAAAACCGCGCTTCTTCAATTCGGGAAGAACCAGATCGAAAATTACGCTGTAGGGGGTGAAGTTGCCGCCACCAGGTTCCCCGTGGGTGTACCATCCGGCATCGTGAGAAATAAGAGCACGGTGAAGAAGCTTGTTTTCCTTGAGATTACTCAGCATATCGAGGTACCGGTAGAGCTTACTGCTGTCTCCTTCTTCTGGCGTGATGTAGCCCATGCCATCCAGACTGATCCAGGCGCCCTTTTGGGCGAGTGCAATGTGAGTTTCCGGACTGCCGTTTTGCGCATGAGTCCATACCCAGGCTTCTGGGGCGACGCCTTCCGCTTCGAGAATGGAAACCTCCTGCAGGGCAGGAGCATCAGGTCCGGTGTGGGCGACTATTGTCAATCCTGTTGCCAGGTGGGTACGGGCGGCAGCGCGTACGAGTTTGGCGTCTACGTCGGAAAGTATTTCCCCGTCATCTACGCCGATTTTAATAAAACCAGGCTTTACGCGAGTACTGTTAATACCATTTTCGTACTCTGATATCCACCGTGTCGCCAGTTGCTCCGCTGTTTCCGTGAAGGCATGAGCAGGCAGATGCTCATCCTGCCGGGCGCCGTAGTAACCGGTATTGGTCAGCAACCGGATGCTGCTGCTTTCCGACAGGCGCTGTAGTAATTCGGGGTTTCGCCCGAGGTAAGCAGGCGTACATTCCAGTATGGTGCGAACACCCCGCGCTCTCGCGTCCAGCAAATGAGGAAGAATGGCCTCAAAGGCGGCATCGTTGTTCCAGGTAGAAGAATCAATATGCTTAGCCGGCGTCCAATCGAGAAAAAAATGTTCGTGTATCAGAGTGATGCCCATAGAATCAACCGGAATGGGGTCCAGTAGGGGCTGTACGAAAAGAGAAGCAGGTTCCGCGGCTGCAGATTCCGCTGATTCCTCGGTGGAACAGGCACTGAACAGGGCAATAAGGACAAAAGCGATACCGAATAATAGCGGATGAGAAGCTCCTGTATGGCAATAGTTGCAGATTTTCGTCATGAGTCGATTGATGAAATTATGTTGTCAGATAGGTGAAAACTTAATGATTACTCCAAATGCTGCAAATCAGGTTTGTTCTCCTCTGTCAAAGGTGGGTGGCTTCACTCCTGCGAGTATCCGGGGTTACAGTTGGTTCTTCTCTCCCCCGGGCGTTGTTTCAATACCTTCCTTACGCGCAATCTTTTGATCGTTATTACTTTCGTAGATGCAGTAGTTCTCGTATTTGACCGGGTCAATTTCCGCCCAAATATCCTTGCCGATATTACATAAGATGACGAGTTCATCGTATAAGTCGTTACCCAGTTCAGTACGGTGTTCGACGGCGATATCCCGGTCCGATACTTTATCTTGTTGAATATTGACGGCTTTTTCGAAATCCTGCGTGGCGTCCACTACCCGTTTGATTACGTTTTCGTTGACTCCCACCTCAGCCAGGAAGTCAATCTGCTGGCGGGCAACGCGGACCACGCGGCGGCCACAGAAGATGAGCTGGGCGTCAGTCATATCCCCCATTTTGGCGGTACCGAATTTGCGATAGCGACCGCTGCGGTTGGAGTATTTCATTTTGACGCGGGTCATCATGCTGCGGATGGCGCTCTTCAGATTTTCTGAGGCCTGGTACTTTTTGTCTGTCGTGATCATTTGATCGCCGAGCAGCTCGTCATCATCCGGCAAGTTGCGGAATTTATCGCATTTCGATTTGAAACCGTACAGCCGGTTGATGTCATAACCGTATCGCTTAAAATGTTCGATATCCCGGTGGGCATAGCGGATCCGTTCCAGGCATTGCACGTAGAGGTCTGCATCGGGAAAATTGTACTTGCGATTACTGCTTTGTTTTTTCATGACAGAAGCTTAACTGAAAAACAGATACCTAATGGTTTCTATTCAAAGGTAGTTGATTTACCTTTTAAAAACAAGCTTTTGTATGGTGAAAACATTCTGGTTTTATAACGGTTTTTTTATTTACTCATTTGAAAAAATCTTGCAAGTGCTCGAACAAAACAATGGAGCTTCTTCCGACTCCTTATCAAAAAACTGTTCTCACCGGAGTTTACAGCAAGTATGATTCAGATTGCGGCCAAGGCGTTTTCCAGGTCCTCGATCAGCCAGTCGGGATCTTCCAGGCCGATGTAGAAACGGACCAGATTCCAGGGGATGGGGCTGTCTTCCCGTCCGGGAATATCGTGAAAAGCTACGGAAGGCAGCACAAGCGATTCGTGGCCGCCCCAGCTCACCGCCAGCAGGAAGCGTTCCAGGCGGCGGAAAAAGGTTTCGGCCTTGATTTTGGAGGCTGCACGCAGGTAAACGGAAAAGAGCCCTCCAGCTCCTTTCATCTGCTTTTTTGCCAGCTCGTGCTGGAGGAAGGAGGGATGAAAGGGATAAAGCACCTGCTCAATTTTGGGATGTTTGTGCAGCCAATACGTGATTTTCATTGCGCTGTCGTGACTGCGCTGCAGGCGTAGCTCCAGTGTTCGCAATCCGCGGATGGCCAGTGCAGCGTCGTGGGGAGAAAGCACCGGGCCGAGTGTCATGTAATCCAGCTCGAAAATTTTCCGGATCATTTCGCGATTGGCACACAGGACGCCCATAACGACGTCGCTATGGCCATTGAGGTACTTGGTTCCGGTGTGCATGGCGATGTCAATGCCGAAATCCAGGGGCCGTTGAAAGAGGGGAGAGCAATAGCTATTGTCGATACAGGTGATGATGCCGTGCTTTTTGGCCAGCTTGGCGCAGGCGGCGAGGTCCTGTAATTCAAAGGTTAGCGAATTGGGGCTTTCCAGGACCATCAAGGTGGTGTTCGGACGGATGGCAGCTTCGAAATGTTGGATATCGCGTCCGTCGACATAGGAATGTTCCACGCCGAAGCGTGGCAGGAAATCATTGAGTAAGATTTTGGTCCAGGAATAGGGTGAGTCGACGCAAATAATATGGTCTCCGGCCTTTACATTGGCGATGACGGCTGTCGAGATGGCTGCCATGCCGCTGCCGAAGATCAGCGCGTCCTCGGCGCCTTCCAACGCAGCGATTTTCTTACGCAGGATCTCCACGGTCGGGTTGTTTCCGCGGGAATATACGTGGTGACTGAACTCATCGGAGAACTGCTTGCGGAAATTTTCGAGCGAGTCAAAAGTGAAATTGCTGGTTTGAATCACCGGGGGGGAGACGGCATTAAAGTAATCCTGCCGGTTTTCTCCCAAATGGGTCAGTATTTCGCTTAGGTGCATAGAGCGTTAGGTTGAGATTGGGAAATTGTTCCTGGAGAAGAATAATAAGTTTAAAAAGTTGTTAAAGCGTCATGCTAACCCGGATTATTCGCGGACAATTCCTTGTGAATTTTCCGGGCTAATTCATTCTGTCATGATAATGCGGTCGCTGGACCGGCACTTATTTGCGAAGCGGATCAGTATGTTTTGGGAACCCCGGGCGCTTTTACCTATACTAACGGAGGAGAGCGGGCATTCCGGAGATCAAATATGAATCTTTCCCTCCAGGTAAGTGACGGCCTGCCCGCTGATTTCCACGCGTTCATTGAGGACGCGGCAGCGAAGATAGCCGCTGCGGGGGGAGCATTGTAAGGCGCTCAGCTCATTTTTTCCCAGCCTGCCAGCCCAGTAAGGCGCCAGGCTGGTATGAGCGGAACCGGTTACCGGATCTTCGTTGACGCCATAGTTGGGATAGAAACAGCGGGAAGCAAAGTCGGTGTCTTTCCCGGGTGCTGTAACAATAATGCCGCGGTATTCCAGCTCTTCGAGGCGTCGGAAATCGGGACGCAGCGCCACGACCGCATCCTGGTTAGCGAGGATGACCAGCATGTCTTCCCGGCCTTTATAGGTTTCAATGGGTTTTACATCGAGTGCTTCTCTGATCTGTCGCGGTGGCGGGGTGAGGTATATGTGATCGGCTGGGAAATTCATTATGTACCAGCCCTTCTTATTGCAACGTACCATGAGTGGGCCGCTGAGGGTTTGAAAAGTCAGCTGCGCGCTGTTTTGCTGATTGAGGTGTTTGGTAAGTATGTGTGCAGTAGCGAGCGTAGCGTGACCGCAAAGTTTGACCTCTTTAGCGGGCGTAAACCAGCGCAGATCGTAGTCGCGTCCGTTCGGGCGGAAAAAAGCGGTTTCCGACAGGTTGTTTTCAAGGGCGATGGCCTGAAGCTGCTCGTCCGGCAGCCATTCTTCCAGCGGCACCACGGCGGCCGGGTTGCCTTTGAAGAGTTGGTCGGTGAATGCGTCTACCTGGTATATAATCAACTCCATTGTATGTTACTCTTTTCTTCTTTTTCCGAAAGTGGACAGTGCGCGCCTTTGGCAGCTAAATTTACAACAAATAAACAACGGGGTTTGCTCTCTTGCAAAATCTCTACTCGGCGATGACCATAAACTTATTTTTCTTGCCGTTTTCCACCATCATGTATTCGCCGTGCAGCAGGGTGTCCCGGCTGATCGTCGTTGCGTGATCGGTCACCTTTTCTTTATTGACAGAAATAGCGTTGCCTTTAATTGCCCGCCGTGCATCTCCCTTGGAGCTGACGATGCTCGTTTCCTCTGCCAGCAGATCGACGATGTTCACGCCCTGGTCCAGCGTCTTTTTGCCGATGTGGAAACTTGGAATTTCCCGGGCGACGATCTTCAGCTCCGCATTGTCGAGCTGAAGCAATTGTTCGCGACTGGCTTTTCGGCTAAACAGCAATTCCGAAACCTTGAGTACCGACTCGTAGGCCTGGTCAGAGTGGATGCGGCGCGTCAGCTCTTCGGCCAGCAGCCGTTTGAGTTCCTGGGGGTTGTCGGCGTGCTCGGCTTCCATCTGCTCCACCTCCTCTTTCGAACGGAGGGTAAAGTAGCGAATGTACTTGGGGATGTCCGCGTCGGAGGCGTTGATCCAGAACTGATAGAACTGGTAGGGAGAGGTCATTTCCGGATCGAGCCAGATATTGCCTTCGGCAGATTTACCGAACTTCGAACCGTCGGCCTTGGTCAGCAAAGGAGTAGTAACTGCGTAGGCTTTTTCGCTGAGGTTGCGCCGGATGAACTCCGTGCCCGAGGTGATATTGCCCCACTGGTCGGATCCGCCCATTTGCAGGATACAGCCGTATTCCTGAAACAGAACCTGGAAGTCATAGGCCTGCAGTAACTGATAACTGAACTCCGTAAAGGAGATGCCGGTTTCCAGCCGCTTCTGCACCGATTCTTTGGAGAGCATGTAGTTGACCGTCAGGGTTTTCCCGACATTGCGCAGGAAGTCAAGTACATTCATACCCCGGTAGAAATCCAGGTTGTTGACCAAAAGGGCGGCGTTTTTCTTATCCTCGAAATCGAGGAATTGCTCAAATTGCCCGATCTGGTGCCGTAGGTTGGCATCCAGCTCTTCGTAGGTTTTCAGTTCCCTTTCTTTGTCTTTCCCCGAGGGGTCGCCTACCCGGCCGGTAGCTCCGCCCATGAGCACCAGGGGCCGGTGGCCGGAAAGCTGGAACAGCTTGAGTAGCATGATCTGTACATAATTGCCGATCGTGAGGGAGGGCGCCGTCGGGTCAAAACCGATATAAGCGGTGACCATACCCTGTTTAAGCCGTTCTTCCACACCCGGGGTCATATCCTGAAGCATGCCCCGCCATTTTAGTTCTTCCAGAAAATCCATATGCCTTTATGTGCTTGCTTTGCTAAACTTGCCGCAAATTTAGTTTTTTTCGGGGCCTGGGGAAAGCAGGGCGTCGTTTTTATTGACCGGTAGCAGAAAAGTTTACCCTCCGGTGCTTATCCATCAGTACTTTTACTTATTGAAGTGGTTTAAATCCTCTTAGTTGCCCGATCTTTCTTACTTTTGCCTTTCGGCAAATGTAAATGAACTTCGAATCCTTCATAGCGCGACGTGTGGCCACGGCCGGCCAACAGTCTTTTTCCCGGCTCATCATCCGTATTGCGGTGATAGCCGTAGCCCTGAGTGTGGCCGTGATGATTATTTCCACGGCGCTGATCGCCGGGTTCAAAAAAGAAATCAGTACCAAGATATTCGGTTTCTGGGGCCATATTCACATCACGGATACCGATATCAATCAAAATTTGCTGGATTCAAACCCCATCCAGGCCAACCAGGATTTTTATCCAACGCTCGACACCATCGGCCGGATCCCCTACACGGAATATCGCGAATTTCTTGGACAGGTCATCCGGCGGCAGGTGCTTACCGAAGGAGGCGTCCGTCACATTCAGGTCTATGCACTCAAACCCGGCATTATTAAGGTCAAGGAGGAAATCGAAGGGATTATCCTGAAGGGGGTGGGGCGTGACTTTGACTGGACTTTCATGAACCAGTATCTCGTTGAGGGAGAAAAACTTAATCTGTCCGATACGGCGACTTCTTCAGAAATTCTGATCTCCAGGCAAACCTCCGACCGCCTGCGCATAGGGGTAGAGGACCGTTTCATCGTACATTTTGTTCAGGAAGGACAGCAGCTCAAACGCCGCTTTACCGTAGCCGGCATTTACAAAACCGGACTGGAGGAATACGATCAGAAGTTTGCCATCGTCGACATCCGGCAGATTCAACGCCTGCGCAACTGGTCGGAAAATCAGGTCAGCGGATTTGAGGTCTTCATCGATGATATCGATGACCTGGGGCCAATGGCCGAATACATTTATTTTGAGAAATTGCCCAGTGATCTCTACGCAGAAACGATTCGCGAAAAACTGCCGGAAATTTTTGAATGGCTGGACCTGCAGGATATTAACGAAGTGGTCATTCTGTCCCTCATGGTCGTCGTCGCTATTATCAACATGATCACTGCCTTGATGATCCTGATTCTGGAGCGGACAAATATGATCGGAACACTTAAAGCCATCGGCGCCACCAACTGGACTATACGCAAGATCTTTTTGTATTACGCCGCCTATATTGTCGGCGTCGGCCTGTTTTGGGGAAACCTGGCCGGCATCGGGCTCTGTTTGCTCCAGGAACGCTTTCAGTTCGTCAAGCTGGAGGAAGAAAATTATTACCTGTCGGTGGCTCCCATCGACCTTAACCTATGGGCCATCCTGCTGCTCAACCTGGCAACGCTGCTCATTACCCTGTTTTTCCTGATCATTCCTTCCTATTTGGTCACCAGCATCAGCCCGGTGAAAGCGATTCGTTTTAAATAAACCGAAAGGGGGCAGTTTGGCTTCATGATAGACCAACTCAGGAATAATCCGGGTCGACCCGGATTATTCAATAGATTATTACTATTCACCATCCTGGCTTCGCCAGGGAAGTTTTTTAAAAAGCCACAGATTACACGGATTGTCATTTTGGGAAATCCGTGAAAATCTGTATGATTTGTGGCAAAAATAATAAATATCGCCGCGAAGCAGCGATGCTGAATAGTTGCCATAGATTACTATAGAATTATGCCATTACGTCATCCGAACGTGCTCGCCGTAAAAATTTTGGCAACGGGAAAAAGAGCAGCAGATATTTTTCGCTACCTTCCCCGGCGTTGCCGACGCCTGGAGGAATATTTCCGGGCTTTAACAGGGCGGGGGGAAAGTAAGCCGTTAAAGCATTTCGCATACTGGACCCTGGAGTTCCTTTTTCTACTTCTCGACTGCGCAGGAGCCGGGGAGATCTTTGAAACGCTCGCTGAATTTATCAAGTACAACAGCCGGCCCCTTTCGGAACGTGAACGCATCCTGGCTCGTTCTGTTTTTGGTAATACCCTTGACCTCGACCGGGTGCGGCTGGACGAGCGCGCCTGCCTGGGGCCCCGGCAGGCGCGCTTCTGCTACGTCAGCTTCTTTCATGTTAACAGTTGGGGGGCTATGTCGGACGATTTGTTCGTACATGAACTGATGCACGTCTGGCAATACGAACACCTGGGAATCTGTTATATTCCCCGGGCACTGCGGGCACAGTGGTCAGCGGAAGGATACGATTACGGCGGGGTGGAGGGCTTGCAGAAAGCCAGGCGACATAAAAAGAGCCTGTTTCAATTTAATTACGAACAGCAGGCCGATATCGTCGCCGATTATTTTCGCATCCGCGAAGGAAAAACACCCCGCTGGGGCAAGGGCACTGCTGCCGATTTGAGGCTCTACAAAATTTTTATTGATGAAATGCGCTTTACATACCGCTGATGCCTTTGACAGTGCGCCCTGGAAATCGTATGTTTGTGACTTTACTTCGGGGCAATGTATTCGCATGGGCAGGTTGACCTTCCCGGTCGCATAACAGGGAGTATATGATTCATTACTATTTAAAGGAGGAGTCGCGTCTCAAGGAACTGGAAGAGCCTGATGTATCCTGCTGGGTCAATATTACCCCGCCTTTCAGTCACGAGGAACTCGAGGAGGTTGCCCAACAATTCGATGTGCCACTGGATTTTTTCACCGATTCGCTTGACATTGACGAGCGTTCCCGTTACGAAAGGGAGGAGGATGTTCGCCTCATCGTGATCAATACCCCGGTGTTGAATCAGACCGAAGATGAGAACGACTCCATCTATATCACCGTGCCCATCGGCATTATTCTTACGCTGGAACACGTCATCACCATCACGGCTTTCGAGAATCCCGTTGTGCAATTGTTCTTGGATGAAAAGGTGCGCCACTTTAATCCTTCCGACGATGTGCTCTTCATCCTGCAGATCTTCGAGCAAAACGTTCACCGCTTTCTCAATTGCTTGAAAAAGCTCAACCTGAAACGGAATCTCATCGAACAAGAGCTTTACAGTTCCAGCCGCAACCGGGAGTTGAAACAGCTGCTGAGTATTGAAAAAAGCCTGGTTTATTTTGTCAATTCTCTGAGCGCCAACGAGTTGCTGCTTATGAAAATGAAGCGCACCGATTTCCTGCACTTGCGCAATGACGAAGACAAGAGCGATTTGTTCGAAGATATTATTATCGATAACAGCCAGGCTCTTGAAATGGCTAATGTGTACAGCAATATCCTCAGCGGTACAATGGACGCCTATGCTTCCATTATTTCCAATAATCTTAATATTACTATTCACCGGCTTACCCTGATCACCATCTTTCTGGCAGTACCCACCTTGCTGGCCAGTATTTACGGAATGAATATTCCCTTGCCCTTACAGGAACAGGGCTGGGCCCTATATCTCGTTTTAGGGATCTCCGTCTTTCTCAGCATCCTGCTCGGGTGGTATTTTCAGCGAAAACGGCTCTTTTGAACAAATACGGTTTGTTATACACAAATTTGGATAAATAATTAACAATGATAATCATCTGATTATCAATTACTTTCGTTGTTTTTCCACATAATGTGGATAACTGCATGTTTGTAATTGTGGAATAATTATTACATTTAGTTATCTGAAATTGAAAATTTAAGGGGATTTACTGAAAAGAATCTCCCTTTCCTTTACTGACTTACTGATACGAATGGCGGGCTGCATTGTAGTCCGCCATTTTTTTATCGAGAATAATTTTTACTAATTTGTATTATATTTCAATTGGCGACGTTATAATAACGGCAAGAGGTTTTAGGAAACTACCAGAACGTCAGGCAGCGGAATAGACTTATTGCGACGGGGCCGTCGCAACAATTCTAATATTAACCTTTCTATTAATAAGAGGCAGATCTTCTATTGAGGCGCCCATCCGGAAGTGTTAGCCGTTGCCGTACAGGCGCTCAATTTTGCACTACTCGACATCGATCCGATCGCAAGAATTATCAAAGGGGGGGAAGGTATCTTCCCGTGGACATAAAATGCATGCTTACATGAAAACTACAGCACTCGCCGCTATAGTATGGCTGGCGTGTATCATCCAATTGAGGGGGCAACCCTCATGGGAAGGTGGCTTTTTACTTGGAGGGGCAAGTTATCAAGGAGACCTGGTAGAAACCCTGGCTCCGGAAATTAAAGAGATCGGTCCTGCCCTTGGCTTATATACCCGTTTTTATCTCAGCCCGCAGTGGTCTTTGCGTCCAGATTTTCGGTTTGCCCGCTTTTCGGGAAGTGATGAGCATTTCAGCGATCCTGGAATTCGGGAAAACCGCGGCTTCAGCTTTGAGAGCTGGATGGGGCAGGGTGCTCTGCTGGTAGAGTTTGACCTGCTGGGCAAGCGGCGGTTCACTGATTCCACCGGGATGCCCGCTTACCGGAAACGCTTTTCTCCATTCGTATTCGGTGGAGTAGGGGCGGCTTATCTGAACGCTGCGCCCGACTTTGGCAAAAACGGGGGAGACTATCCCAGCGGCGTACAGGAGGATAGGCAAATGGATTTCCCTCATTTTCGCCTGGCCTTGCCTAGTGGCCTGGGACTGCGTTGGGATCTCTCCGAAAAGTTCAGCCTCAGTGCTACATTGACAGCTCATTATCTGCTTACTGACTACCTGGACGGGATCAGCGAAGCCGGAAATCCCGACTCCCGGGATTGGCTCTGGTCGGGTGGGCTGGAACTGAATTTTCGTCTCACGCCCAAAGACAGTGACAAAGACGGTATTGTCGATAAAAAAGATGCCTGCCCCTGGCTGGCAGGAAATATCTCCGCTAACGGTTGTCCGGATATGGACGGCGACGGCGTGGAAGACGCGGAGGACGTCTGCCCGGAAGTGCCCGGCCTTTTCGAAAATAACGGTTGCCCCGACCGGGATGGCGACGGCATTATGGACCTGATTGACGATTGCCCCGATATTTTTGGTTTTGAAGAAACCGGCGGATGCCCCGATCGGGATAATGATTGTATTGCCGATGCGGAGGATGAATGTCCTGATGCCGAAGGACTGGCTGCCTTCGCCGGATGCCCCGATACCGATGCGGACGGCATCCCCGACAACCTGGACCCCTGTCCCACGGAACAGGGACTGGTGGAAAACGGAGGGTGTCCGCTACCCGATACAGATTGTGATGGTCTGGTCGACCGGGAGGATGATTGTCCGCGCATGGATGGCGGTCAACACATGGCTGGATGCCCCGATACCGATGAAGACGGTCTGGCCGACAACGTGGACAAATGTCCTGAATTGGCAGGAGATCCGGAAAATGGCGGTTGCCCCTCTCTGGAAGAAGCCGAAAAGGAACTGGTCGCCAACGCCAAAAGCAGTATCCGGTTTAAAACGGGCAGCGCCATCTTGCTTCCCGAGTCAAAACAGGTGCTTGACAGCATCGTGGAACTCATGCGCAAATATCCTTTTTACCATTTGCGCATTGAGGGCTATACAGATAATCGTGGTAATGATGAAAGTAATCTGCGCCTGTCGGAGCAGCGCGCCAATTCCTGCTATGATTACCTGCTCTACCGTGGCATCGGACCGGTGCGCATGTCTTACCAAGGATTCGGGGAATCCGATCCCATCGGAGACAATGATACGGAGACCGGCCGCCGGCTGAACCGGCGTGTGGAGTTTGAAATGCATATGCCGGATGAGTTGTAACTATCCACCAGATGGGCGGGCTGGATACTCAATGCCGGATGGCAATCATGACATCCGGACTTCCTTTCCTACTTCTCCTGCCATTTTCCGTGCAGGCGCAGCACTTTCTCAATGACATCCCGGGCACAGCCTGCTCCGCCATTGTAAGGAGAAATATATTTGGCGATGGTCATTACTTCCGGCACGGCGTCGGCGGGGCAGGCTGGAAGACCTACCTTGCGCAAGGGAGGATAATCAGGCAGGTCATCTCCCATGTAAAGTATTTCCTCATAGTCAATTTCAAATTTTCTGACGTAACTTTCAAAAGCTTCCGTTTTTTCCTGCCGGCCCATGTATACGTCGGTGACGCCCAGTTTATTGAGGCGTTTCCTGACGCCTTCCGATTCGCCACCGGTGATGACACACACCCGGTAACCTTGTCGTACAGCTCGTTTGAGGGCATAGCCGTCGCGAATACTCATATGGCGTAACAGCTGTCCGTCTTCCATTACCAGTACCTGATTATTGGTCAGCACGCCATCGACATCGAAGATGAAGGTGCTGACAGCATGGAAGGGTTCGAGATGATTCATGTTGTGTGATGTGTTTTTTCCGGTATCCGGGCTTCGTTTTTTGATCCGGCCGGCAAAGATAGTATTAATTTCAGGTTCAATTTTTTTGAATAAAAAGTTGTCTCCTGATCTTCGGGTCAATACCGATGTACAGGAGTAATTTGAGTTCGTGGGGCGTGCTGTTAAGCGCGTTGGAGTATCCGGTTCGGAGATCGGTCAGGGTGTTCGCTCCGTCGTAGATGCGGATGACCCGGTAGGGGGCGCTTAGGTTTTTTTCCCCCGATTCGGAAACCAGCTCCATTTGCAACTGAATAGGCAGGGGGTTGCGATGGCCCTGATAAAAAAGATGAATGCCGGTTTCTCCTCTTAGCAAATCACTGACCGCATACCCTTCAATAAGGATCTGCCGGGTATTTCGATGCAATTGATGAGGCAAATCCAGGTAAGTAAACAGTTTGGTGTATTGGTCCAGGAGAAAATCGATTTCCGCGAGACCGAGGCCGGTAATCAAAGAATGAAAAGAGAGGCGTAGCTGTTCGGGGCGGTTCTCCAGCAGGCCTTTCCCGTAGATTTGCAGGAAGGCTACATCCAGGTAGTGATCGATGAATTCGGATTTGAGGCTGTCGAACTGATTGTCGGCATACTCGTACGCCTCACTAATTTCCCGCAGGCCTTCTTCCTGGAAGAGGCGGTCGCGCAGGTTTTCCCGTTCTCCCCGGCTGGCAGGGCGTCGTTGAATATATTGACTTCGTTTCAGGCGAAGCGGTATAGCGGGAGCTTTGGTAAAAAAATTATCCTGGAATCCAAGCATGAGGGTTTGTATGCGGTCGCGCAGTTCTACAATTTTGGAGGTGAAGTCATAGTAGAGCCAGTCCAGGTCGCGGCCGCTTTTCTTACCGATAATAATTTCTGGGGAACGCTGTTCGGATTCCTGCGTATGCACCTGATTGGCGAGATGCTCCAGATTTTCCAGCAGCTGATTATAAAAGCGGCGGCCCAGGCCGTCATCTGGTAGTTGAGGCAGCTGATTATCGGAAACCGGTTCGACAAATTGCAATTCGGTAATTTTGGGTCGCAGCCGGTCGTTTTCGAAAAGTATGTCCAGGATGATGGGATGATCGGTATAAGACGATAGGAGTTGCTCTGCGGACAAGGCGGTCAGGTCGCGCTCAATCTGGCGTTTGAGGGCGCGTCCTCCCATTCGGCTGTTGAAACCGCGGCGAGCGACCCACTGCAGGGCGTCCTGCGATATATTGAGAATGGTGGTTCGCCGCACGAAACCGTCGCGCTGCAGCAACTCTTTTATTTGCAGGCGTGCTATCCGGTAGATATGATCAAGTTGCAGCGGCTTGAATACGACGACCTGATCGATACGGTTAATAAATTCCGGGCGGAAATCCTTTTGAACCGCTTTTAAATAAATGGCGGCTTCATCTTCCGGTGTGGAGCGGTAGCCTAGCTGGCTGGACACTTCCCGGGCTCCGACATTGGAGGTCATAATCACAACGCTGTTCGTGAAGTCAACGGTGCGGCCGAGACTATCGGTCAGTCGACCGTCGTCAAGTACCTGTAAAAGCAGGTCGTGCACCTTGCGGTGGGCCTTTTCGATTTCATCCAGCAGGATGATACTAAAAGGACGGTAACGAACCCGCCCTGTGAGTAATCCTTCCGGCTGAAACTCGTCGCCGAGCAGTCGTTGCGCGGCGTCGGCATCGATAAACTCATTCATGTCAAAACGCAGCAGCGCATCTTCACTTCCCATAAGGTAGTTGCAGAGCACTTTTGAAGCCTGCGTTTTTCCCACTCCCGTGGGGCCGATGAAAAGGTAGGAGCTCACCGGTTTACTGCGGCCGGCCAGCCGGGCTTTGATGAGGTGAACCACCGCGGCGAGGGCCCGGGCAGCTTCGGGTTGCCCAACTAACTGCTGCTGAATTTGCTCCAATACTTCTCCCGGCCTAAAGAACCTGCTTTCATCAAAGATAAATTCCCGGAGCCCGCTGTAGGTCTTGAATTCCTCACGGACCTCTGGAGTATCTATCTTCCCGGCCCGGTATTTGACGGCCAGTTGTTGCAATAAAGACAGGACACTGCCCGGCAGCGGTTTGTGCTGCAGGTAGTTGCGCTGAATAGTAAATAGTTGCCGAATGGCCTGTATGCTGATTCGGGTGTCCTGTTCCAATTCCAGTCGCCGCCGTTGTTGCAGCACAATGCGTATGGCGACCGCTATATCGGGTTCCTGCAAGCGCAACACCTGAAACAAATCACTAAAGCGTCGATCTTTCTCCTGTATAACTTTCCACTCCTCCGGTGTTGCGAGCAGGACAATTTGTAAACGGCGCTTCTCCAGATAGGGTTTGAGTACATCGCTCAGCGTCATCTTGTTTTGCGCCGAGCGTCCTATGCGTAGTAAAGCGACCGGATTATCGATGAGCAGTTTATCGGAAAAGGTGGTGTCGGGGTGAGGGCGAATAATGTAGTTCAGAATGGTTTCGAAGCGCTTCTCCCACATCCCGACGATGCTCATCCCGGCAATGATTCGTGTGGGATCGATATGCCAGATGCGCTCCTGTCTTTTGTCCTTCCCTCTTTGTTCTTGCTTGTTCTCATACTGCCATACCACCTCGTGCATCAGGGTATGTCTTCCTACGCCTTCCGGACCAACGATGACAAGCGGTGTGTTTTCACGCTGATAGACGATCCGGTAGGCTTGTTCTACTTTTTCATCCAGGTAATAGGCGCGACGGAGTTCGGAGGGATAAGCACTATTGAGGTCATAACCCACTTTTTCGATTTCAACAGCTCCGCTGAATGCCGTTTCCGGAGAAAAAAGGGCGAAAAAGCGATTACCCCCCGTAGCCTGGAATTTAAAGGCGCCGTGTTCTATGTGAATGTTGGTGTCCAGATCTGTAACAAACTCCCGCTTGTCGGAGAAGTACGTTTCCGGCTGGAAGTCTGGTTCCTCCTCGCGGTATCGCTGCAATAAGCGCTTCACGACCTGTTCAACCTGATTTTTCAGCTTTGGTTTTCCTTCTCCGGAGCCCGCGGCCATAAACAGGAAATTATCGAATCCGGGAAGCAGCACCAGCGTATGTTTTCGAACCTGGAAAATAACGCTGCCGATCCGGGCCCGGGTATACTGCTTGTTCAGTAATAGTTCGAATCCGTATTGCTTGTAGCGCAATTGCGGATAGAACTGAAACCACAACAATTCGTTAGCATTGTCGCGGTTGAGGGTGAAGCCTTTAAAGTAATCCCTGACCTCCTTTTGTAAGCGGCTGAGAGCTCCTTTAAATTGCCGGTTGGTGGCCACCGGATGTTGAATGAAAAGAGGACGCATATGATAGTGCTGCCGATCATCAATGACAACCTGCCGGACCAGGACGGGAATATGAAGTTTTACCGATGCCATTAAGTGCAAAATACACAGTATCGTTAAAAGGACAAAGAAGGAATCGCTCGGGCTGGGGAAGGCTGATATAAAAAGGCGATTTTTTTAAACAACTTGATATTCGCGCTGTTTCAATTCCACATTTCTAAAAAAAAAACGCTAATAAAAAGCAATTTAGTTTAGATAGGTGGTTTTTGAAGGTGTGTCTGATTTTAGAGGACACACCTTTTTTATTGCTTTTTTCTCTTTCTCTGACAAGGCCATCTTTCCTTTCCAATTTTTTCTTTATTTTCAATGATTGTTTGATAAAAAGGCAGGCAGGAATGGCAGAAGGCTATGTAAGTCCCGGCTACAAGCGATTTAAATTCCGGGAACTCAAAGTATACGCGTCGACAGAGTGGCTCGCGGATAATAAGAAAAAGTACCGGCAGGTATTTGACCGCTACGAAACGACCTATGTATACGCAGAACTCTCCTTTTACAACAAACTATTTGATGAGAAAGACTGGGACATCGATGTGGTCCTGAAGTGCTATTCCCTGAAGAAAGGCAAAAAGGAGATTTGTTCCTTACCCTTGAGAAAAAAAGTCAGCAAGTACGACAATGTCGTGTATATCCGGGAAGGCTGGGGGAACAAGACCGAAGGAGCCTTTTGGAAAAAAGGCACTTATTTTTGGGAAGCCTGGATAGAAAAGGAAAAAGTAGCCAGCAAGTATTTCTATGTGGAAGATGCCGGCAACGAAGTGATGCCTGGTGAGAACTCTTACTTAGAAGTACAGTCTTTCCGCTTATACGAAGGGCCCTACGACGATGTCATTGAGGATGACCGGGTGTACTTCAAGCGATTTAGCAGCGAAGAAACACGTTACATTTACGTCGAAATGGTCCTCAGGAATATGCACCGCAGCAAATTTTGGCAGTGTGAGTTGTTTACCAAATTTTACAACGACGCCCGTGAACTTAAAGGGCAGGTTGTTCGCCTGCAACGCATCGAAAAGCAGGATGAATTTATCAAGATAACCGCAGGCTGGGGGTCGAATGTAAAGGGTTCCTGGCGTAAAGACCGGTACACGGCCGAGATTGTCTTTATGGACCGGCTGCTGGCCGTGGTCCCCTTTGAAGTGAATGAAGAATTTGAAGAGGGAATTGCCGGAGTACTGCTGCCCAACAGCCAGTCGCCCGTCGTCCTCAACCCGGAAGACGATCTGGGGCAGAGCTTCGAAGATGTTATGGCACGACTCGAAAGCCTGATCGGATTAACCGATATCAAAAAACAGGTGCGTGATCATGCCAAATACATTCAGTTTCTTCAGCTGCGACAGGAAAAAGGGTTTGAGGAGAAAGAAGAAATCAATGTCCACTCGGTCTTTATCGGAAATCCCGGCACAGGTAAAACCACAGTAGCGGGAATGATGGGGAAACTTTATAAAAAAATGGGCCTGCTGTCTAAAGGGCATGTTCACGAAGTGGATCGCGTGGACCTGGTCGGAGAATATATCGGGCAAACCGCGCCAAAGGTAAAGGAAGCAATAGAAAAGGCCCGGGGCGGAGTGTTATTTATCGATGAAGCTTACGCGCTGGCCCGTTCGAACGACGACAGCAAGGATTTCGGGCGGGAGGTGATCGAAATCCTGGTCAAGGAAATGTCGAACGGGCCGGGGGATCTGGCCGTCATTGTAGCGGGCTATCCCAAAGAAATGAAACATTTCCTGGATTCCAATCCAGGGCTGAAATCCCGGTTTAAGCTACATTTTGAATTTTCCGACTATCTGCCTCAGGAACTGTCGCGCATCGCCGATTATGCCTGCGAACAGAAAGGTGTATTTCTCCCCGCCGGGGCCAAGGAAAAAATTGATGAAATCATCGTGGATGCCTACCGGACACGAGACCGAACCTTTGGCAATGCCCGGTTCGTATTTGATCTGATTGAAAAATCGAAGGTCAATCTCGGCCTTCGTGTTATGTCGGCCGACAACCCGCGGGGCATGCAGAAAGAAGAACTCTCACTGATTCAGCTGGAGGACGTTGAAAAGATCGATATTCAACCCAGGCGTGATATTCCTGAAATTCCGATCGACGAAGTGCTGCTGGAAGACTCCCTCAACGAGCTCAACCGCCTCATCGGAATGGAAAACATCAAGGCGCAAATTCACGAATTGGTGCGTCTGGTGCGCTTCTATCGCGAAACAAATCGTGATGTGCTCAACAACTTTTTCCTGCACACGGTATTCATCGGTAACCCCGGGACAGGCAAGACGACGGTTGCGCGCATCCTTACTCAAATCTACAAAGCCCTCGGCGTACTCGAACGGGGACACATGCTGGAGACCGACCGGCAGGGGCTGGTCGCCGGCTACGTCGGACAAACGGCTATCAAAACCTCGGAAAAAGTGGAACAGGCCCTGGGCGGCGTTTTATTCATCGACGAGGCCTACGCGCTTACGATGAAAGCCGGCGCCGGGCAGGGCGACTTCGGGGACGAGGCTATACAGACCTTACTCAAAAGAATGGAGGACCACCGGGGTGCATTTTTCGTTTTCGTGGCCGGCTATCCCGACAATATGGAGCACTTCCTCAAAGCGAACCCCGGTCTTAGCTCTCGCTTTGACAAAGTGCTCAAGTTTGACGATTATACTCCTGAAGAACTGGTGCAGATTGCCCTGATGATGTTTTCGGAAAAAGGACTGCTGCCGACGCCGGAAGCGGAAGACCACCTGGAACGCTATCTGGAATTTATTTATGAGTACCGAGATAAGTACTTCGGCAATGCCCGTACGGTGCGCAGCCTGGTAATGGAAGCTGTCAAAAACCAAAACCTGCGTATCGCCGCCCTCTCCCGCGAAGAACGCAATAAAACTTCCCTGCACCTGCTGACCGTGGAAGATGTATCTACTTTCAAGCTTGATAAGGAAGGCTTCTTATTCAATAAGAAAACGATTGGATTTCGAAGGCAACCGGAGGGAGGACGTTGATTCAGGTAAACTTTTTCATCCGCAGCTCCACCGTATATCCGTTGCCATTAGTAATGGCTAGCCGGGCGTTGATGCGTTGTGCCCGCATGCGGATGTTAGCCAGCCCCTGACCGGTTTTGACGGTCACTTTGGGTTGTTCCGTCCCGTTGTCGTGTACGATCATTTCAAAGTCAGGACCGTTGTTGACCAGGTAGACTTCCACGCTGGTCGCATTGGAATGCTTGGCAATGTTATTAACGGCCTCTTTAAAAATGAAGTACAATTCCTGACGGATTTTAACAGGCATCTTAATGCTGCGGTCGAGTTGATCGATGCGAAACTGATAGTCGATGCTCAGCGGCGCCAGGATCTCTTCGGCGTGTTCGTGCATGCGCAGTATCAGGTCGCCCAGCCGGTCGTTACGCGAATCTATAGACCAGATGACATCACTCATTTTGGACATGGCCTTACGGCTTTTCTCTCCAATAGTTTTTAGTTTTTTGCGGCTAAATTCATCCTGAACAAACTCCTGCAGCACATCGGTTTGCATGGCGATGCCGGAGAGCAACCCGCTCACCTCATCGTGCAGATCACTGGAAAGCCTGGTGCGAAGACGCTCCACTTTCAGCTTTTGTTCGAGCCGTGATTTCAACACCCAGTAGATTAAAGACACGATTAGTAAAACCGAGAGCATTAGGAACCACCAGGTGCGATAAAAGATAGGTTTGACCACCAGGTTCACGCTCCTGGTTTCACTCCAGTTGCCGTTGGGATCGGCGCCTCTCAAATGCAGTGTATAGTGTCCGGCGGGAAGCCGGCTGTAACGGACATTATGAGTGTTTCCCAGGTAGATGGTGCTATCTTCGTAGCCCTCCAGCCAAGCCATAAACTGGTTTTTGCGGGGACTGGAATAATTGGGCAACATAAAATCAAACTGGAAGTAAATGTCATGCGGGGAAATGATGACCTCTTCCGGTCCGCATAAAGGGGAGCACTTGGATATCGTTGCCCCCTCTTTGGAGTTGTACCGCGTCAGCCGGGTAAAGACTACCGGACGGGGAGGGTCGTTGATGAGCAGATCGTCCGGATCGAAGACATTCATCCCGTTGACGCCGCCGAAAAAGTAAAGCCCCCGTTTGTCCCGGTAAAAGGAAAAGCGGTTGAATTCGTCGTGACTGAATCCGTCTTCAGCGTAGAAGCTGCGGAACTGTTTGCGCTTGGGTTCGTAGTAGGACAATCCGTTGAAGGTGCTAATCCAGTAATTGCCTTTCTTATCCGGCAGGATGCCGCAAACCGTGTTGCTGGCCAGGCCGTCGCGTTTGTCGATCGTGCGTACGATCCCGGTTTCCGGGTCCAGGATATTGATACCGTTGTTGGTGCCCAGCCAAAGGAGGCCGTTATTATCCTGATGAATGACATAAATCGTATTGCTGGACAGGCCGATCGACTGGTTGTTGGGCTGGAAACGGTAATTTTGGATACGGGTAGTCCGACGGTCGATGCAAAACAGCCCGTCGTCCGTTCCTATCCACAGAAGGCTGTCCCGTCCCTCCATAATATAATAAGGAGCGCTGTTTTTAAGTGGATTCTTTTGGTCGTGATCCAGGTAAACATCAAAATCTTCCGTTTTCGGATCAAAGGAGACGAGCAAGCCCTTCTCGTTTTGAGGCTGTGAGGTAAGCCACAACTTTCCATCAAAGCCCCGGACAAAGGAGGTGAAAGGATAGTCGAAAAGATAAGTACTGGCAGTGCACTGTTCAAGATGCAGTTTGATCAGCTTGCCTTTTCCGAACCGCGTGCGGGTAAAGCCCCAGAGATGTCTTTGCCCGTCCAGTTGTATATCGTAGCTGCGATTGAGCTGGATCGGCCGGCCGCTGGACTGATCGATAAGGTGTAGAGTGTCCAGCGTATTGGTGGTCAGATCCAGAGCATACCAGTGCTCGCGCTCGCTGGCAAAATAGACGGTGCCGGTGTTGTCACCCGCGATGCCGCGCATGACATTGCCCCGGCGGTACTCGTCGAGGTTCTGTGCCAGGTAATTGCGTATCTTCGACCGGTTGTTCTGAACGATACTCAGACCGGTCTCAATGGCCAGAAAGATCGTTTTAAAGAAATCCTGAGCGTAGGCGCTAAGGATCCGTGGACTGATTGAGGTCAGATAGGAGAAATCGAAAACACTACTGTCCTTCTTGATGCAGTATAATTGCATCACATCGGAGTAAGAACTGGAGTATTCACTTTGCGAAAGCAGCACATTACCGGCCTCGTCTTCCCAGATATGAGAATAGTTGCCTTCGGCCGGCAAACCATTGACCTGTTCGAAGTGTTGCCGGCTGGGGTTGTAGCGAAATACGCCGGGGATCTGGCTAAAGCTCAGCCAAACGGAACGGTTTTTATCCTGATGCATAAATTGGGCGGAACAAGGATACTGGCTGATATCGTCGAGACAATCAAAGTCTTCCATATCGAAAGATTTGAGTAGCGCACCATTGCCGTTAAAAAGACGCAGGCCAAGCTCCTCGTCATTGATCAGAAAGGAACCGTCGGAGAGTTGAACCATGTCTATGGAAGCGCTGACGGAAGCATGTACTTCCGGAATGCGGAAGAGCAGCTGAAGGTACTGCTCTTCACCGGGCAGATACCGGTACAGGTGCGTGCCGTTTTCGTGAACGGAAAGGACATAAATCCGGCCTTGCGGGTTGACATAGATCGTGCGGACAAAGCCGGTAATACCGTCTTCCAGCGTCAAACGCACTTTAGTGTACTCATTGGTCTTGGGACTGAACAGGTCGAAGAAGACCTTATTGTTCTGATAGAGCAGAACCAGGTTACCCTGATTGTCTTGTTCGATTCGCTGTACACTGGTTCCGGAGATCGTGAATTCGTTATCGGGGTGGTTGTTGTAGGTGATGAACTGGTAGCCGTCGAAGCGGTTGAGCCCGTTGGGCGTGGCGATCCAGGTAAAGCCCAGATCATCCTGAATAATGTCATTAATCAGGCGATCCGACAGGCCATCGTCAATAGAATAGTATTCCGCCCTTGGAATACTTTTCTGGGCAGACGCCGGCAGGCAGGGGAGCAGCGACAGTGATACTCCCAACAGTCCATGCCTGAGAAGGGCTGATAACCGGATTGACCTGATCGCCATAGGATTACAGAAGCGCTTTACGTTAAAACTTACTATCCAATACTGAACGTACAGTAAATACGTTTACGTATGTTTGTCAGTCGTTGAATCGACTTTTCAAGTGTTTTCTATCCTTCCTTTTTCAAAAATAGTATGGTCTGGCCAATTTTACCACAAAACAATCAGATTTCTCCCTTTGCCCATTTGGCGATGACTTCAGCCTTACTGTTGACCCCCAGTTTTTTGTAGATTTTTTTTATGTGATCGCGCACCGTTTCCAGGGTGATGTCGTACTTATCGGCAATGAGTTTGTAGCTCAATCCCTCAACAATGCCTTGCACGATTTCAGCCTGGCGGGGCGTCAGCACGGAGTCAGCGGAGACGGATGAAGGGGTTGAGGCCGTTGGTTTGAGGTGCTGAATGAGCGTACGCGTTACTTCGGGAGACATGACAGAGCCTCCCTGGTAAACGGTGAGTAGCGTTTCTTTTATGATGGGAAGCGGCGTGCGTTTTGATAAATAGGAAATGGCGCCGGCCTGCAGCGCCGCGTATATCTTCTCATAATCGTCGGAAGCGGTCAGCATGATAATATCTACATCAGGACGTTTTTTGAGCAACACCTCGATGCCTTCCAGCCCCGACATGCCGGGCAGCCCGATATCGAGCAGCATCATGTCGAGCTGTGCGATACCGGGAAGGTAATGTAGAAACTCCTCCATCGATTCGGCAGATCGGACAATTTGGATGTCGGGTTGCATGCCCAGGTATTCCTGTAGGGATTCCCGCACCAGACTTTCATCTTCTACTATACCTAGTTGGATGGGTGTCATGACAGCTTAACTTATTTGAGTAAAGATACAGGTAAACCGGTTAATGGCCTACTGTTCCCCGCGGAACGAAGGGGATTTGGAAATAATTTATCTTTGCAGGCCGGAAACGGGGCCGGTGTTTTGTAAACTGGAGATAAATGTCGATTTTTCGGTGGTTGCCCGCATTTCGGAACAACGTTTATCCTGCTGGCCTCATGGATATTATGTAAACCCTAACTAATAAAGAAAAATTATGTTGCGTTCAAAAATTGGTGGAATCGGCTATTACGTACCCGAACGAGTTGTCACAAATGAGGACCTGGAAGAAGTAATGGATACCTCAGATGAGTGGATACAGGAAAGAACCGGCATTAAGGAACGTCGGTACGGAAAAAAACACGAGGAAACCACGACCACCATGGCGGCTGAAGCCGCTCGAATCGCCATTGAGCGGGCCGGCATCGAAAAAGAAGAAGTTGATTTTATCATCTTCGCCACCCTGAGCCCCGATTATTACTTCCCCGGCTGCGGAGTGCTGCTGCAACGGGAGCTAGGGATCACCAATACCGAAATCGGCGCCCTGGATATCCGGAATCAATGCTCGGGTTTCATTTACGGACTTTCAGTTGCCGATCAGTTTCTGCGTTCGGGTATGTACAAAAACGTGCTGTTGGTCGGCTCTGAGATGCACTCCATGGGGCTGGATTTCAGTACCCGCGGCCGCAACGTGACGGTCATTTTCGGTGACGGCGCCGGCGCTGTGCTTTTACAACCCACCGAAGAAGAGAATAAGGGGGTACTGGTAACCAAGCTACACTCCGACGGCGCTTATGCTGAAAAGCTGGCCTTCATCAATCCGGGGGCGCATGGCGGTTATCATTTCAAAAAAATGGGCGAAGAGGTAGACTTTGGTTATACGGATGCCGAGTACGGCGAGATGTTCCTCACTGAGCACATGGTGGAAGAGGGGCAGATTTTTCCCAACATGGAGGGGCAGTTCGTTTTCAAAATGGCTGTACAGAAGTTTCCGGAAGTGATCATGGAAGCCCTTGATGAAACGGAATTGAAGAAAGAGGATATCGATATGTTCGTACCGCACCAGGCCAACCTGCGCATCAGCCAGTTCGTTCAAAAGCGGCTGGGGCTGAAAGATGATCAGGTATGGAACAACATCCAGCGTTTCGGCAATACCACCGCGGCCTCCATCCCGGTTGCGTTGTGTGAAGCCTGGGAAGCCGGCGCCGTAAAAGACGGAGACCTGGTTTGCCTGGCCGCCTTCGGCTCCGGGTTCACCTGGGGCAGTGCCCTGATCCGCTGGTAGGCACTTTAGTGCTCAATAACGAGCGTTTGATCCTTGATATTCACTATCCTGGTTTCGCCGGTAAAGTTTTTTCATGCCCGACGCAGATTGATTTGAGAGTCCTCTCAAATCAATCGAGTCAGTATAAAAGCCACGGATCATTCGGGTTTTCACAGATTGCCCAAAATGATAATCTGTTAAAACCCGAGTGATCTGTGGCAAAAACAAGAAATATCGCGGCGATACTTAATAGTTATGTTTGATCGAAGAATTTTGAGGTTATTTCGGCTCTGATCGAGGCGCCCATTCAAGAGTGGGGTGCAGGGTTCACAAGTCTGTAAATCATCAAATATTTTCGGCTTCGGGGCTTTTGGTGTCCCTTTCACTGGGCGCCCTTACCGCTTGCCCTCAGAAAGGCTTTGCAGCAATAATCAGCAAGCATTTCCAGTTATTTAATCGTAATATACCTATCCGGGTATTTATCTCCATTATTCAAATTTAACCTGATCTATATGCATCGTTTGATCTTGCTGCTTGCTTTTGCTCTTTTCCTTCCGGTCCTGTTGCCGGGGCAGCCACCGGCCACGAAAGAAGCGTTTCGAAAGAATTATCAACGACGCATCCAAAAAGAATACCTCAATGGGGTCTACATCCCTAAAGACGTCCCGGATGCATTCGTGCAATTCAACCAACTCATCGACAAGGAATCCAAGCAGAAATTCCGGAAGGTGAACGAGAACACTGCCGTCACAAAGTTGCATTTTAGCCTGGGCCGCTGGATCATTCTCAACTGGGGCTTTTACGAAGGATCCCGCTTGTCGCATTACCTGCGCACGAATCTGGAAATCTATCATCCTGAAGACATGGCCCGCTTCCTGATCCTCACTTACCATCGCAACCTCAATGGGAAACCTTTGAATGTAAAAGAGCTCGTCGAAGAAATTCAGCAAAAACAGGAGGCGCAACGTCAGCAATTGCTGGAACAGGGTACGATTATCCACGAAGAAACCCGTAAGCGGAATGCGGAACGCGGAGGAGAATAAGCGACGAACGATTAATGTGGAAAGGGGAGGGGCTGTGAAAAATTCGCTCCTCAAGCGCTTTCACCGCACGCCGGTTTCGTTCTCAGGGCAAGCCGCAGCGTTTTTGCCTTCCTCTTCAAATCAGTTCCCAAGCGCCTGCCACACCAATCTTATCGAAATAATAGTGGTCATGATGATGATAAAATAGCGAAAGGTCCGTTCCGGAATCAGACGTACAACCCGGATGCCGATAAAGATGCCCAGAGCGATAACGGGGATGCAGAGCAGGTCCAGGCGGATACTCCACATATTAATTGTTTCCCATACGAAGATGTGGAAAGGCATTTTGAATAGATTCAATAGAAAAAAGAACCAGGCTCCGGTACCGATGAAGTTGTTCTTGGGCAGGCGGGTGGAGAGCAGGTAGACCGCCATAAAGGGCCCCGCGGCATTGCCGATCATGGTGCTGAATCCGCCGATTAGACCGAAGGCTGTGCCGAAATACCAGGATTGGGTGATCTCCGGCGGAAGCCCTCCCCGTTCCTGCCACAGCATCAGGATCAGACTGCTGATGATGAATACGGCGATGAGGGTCTTAAAAATATCATCGCTGATCAGGTCCCCCACCCATACGCCGATCAGTACACCGGCGACGGCCGCAGGCAGCAGCTTCCACAAATACTCCCAACGGGCGTGCCGGTTGTAGTGCTGCACAGCAAATACATCCGCCATCACCAACATCGGCACAATCAGGCCGGCCGACACTTTCCCTCCGAATACCGAGGCCATCAGCGGCACTACGATTAGTCCCATTCCCTTTATACCGGCCTTCCCCATCCCGATGAGCAGCGCGCTGAAGAAAAGCCAGAACCAGTGCATAGCCGGTAATCCGGGAAAAGATAAAAGTTCAGACATGGAAACTCGTTTTGCGCAAAAATAAGAATTGTATGCCGACCTTCTGACCGGACCAGGAGCCTAATCCGGGTTCAGACAAATGACCTCGTGCTCAGATTTGCTTATCTTCAAGCCCTAAACTGATTGTAATTATGAAAAAGTGGATCCTGGGAATACTCGCCTTTCTCACGGTTGTGGCCATCGCTCTATTTGCCTATGTTTACCTTAAATTACAGGATCGCCATCCTGGTTACGAAATAGCTCTGACCCTAGACGGTAATACTGCGGCCGGCTTGCGGGCGGGCTTCGCAGCCGTATCCATCACTCCGGAGGTCGAAGACAATTGGACCGACGAGAACGGTAACGCTCGTTTTGATGATTCGGAAGATTATCAAGACAAGAATGGCAACGACCGCTTCGACCCCGTATGGATCGCCGGTTTTCAAAACCGGCGCCCGGCACAAGGGGTGCACGATCCTCTTTGGGTCAGGGTAATGGTGATCGATGATGGGAATACCCGCCTCGCTCTGCTGGCCCTGGATGCCATCGGTTTTATGAGCGATGATATCATCGATATCCGGAAGCGATTGCCCGGCGAACTTGGCGTCGACTACGCCATCGTTACGAGCACTCACACCCATGAAGGGCCCGACTTGCTGGGGCTGTGGGGCGGCAGCCAGTACGAATCCGGTGTAGATCCGGCCTACCTGGAATTTGTCAAATTACAGTCGGTCCACGCTGTTGAAGAAGCCGTGATGAACCTGCGCCCGGCCCGCCTCCGTTTCGCCCAGAACCTTAGTGGCGCTGATACCTCGCTGGTAGAGGATTCCAGAAAACCCATCGTGCGGGACCCCGGCATTCGCATGCTGCAGGCGGTAGATGCCGAAAGGGATACCACGCTGGGTCTGCTCTATGCCTGGGCCAATCATCCCGAAACCACCTGGAATGAAAACCTCCTGTTGAGTTCCGATTTTCCCCACTACCTGCGGGAAGGGATGGAGAAAGGCGTCTTTCACGACGACACCCTGCGCGCCGAAGGGGTCGGTGGTGTTGCCGTCTACGTTAACGGCGCCATCGGCGGGCTGATGACTACTTCGCCCGGTTTCGGGATTCAGGATCCCTTCCGGGATACGGTATACCGGGAACCCTCGTTTGATAAGGCCGCTGCTCAGGGGCATTGGCTGGCACTGCTGGGATTGAAAGCCTTGCAGGATACTTCCGTTGCCGAAATCCGGAAAGGAACGATCCGGCTACGGGCTAAAACGGTGCTGCTGCCGCTGGACAATACCCTTTATCGCCTGGCGGCAGTTCTCGGAATCATTGATCGCGGTACTCCGCAGTGGATGAAGGTGCGCTCGGAAGTTGCCTATTGGACCCTCGGGCCTGCGTCCTTTTTACATCAGCCCGGCGAGCTGTACCCCGAAATACTCAACGGCGGGGTGGAGGCCCCGGAAGGGCAGGACTATGAACTGCAACCGTTGGAAACACCACCCATTCGCTCTTTTATGACCGGCAAATATCAGTTTACTGTAGGCCTCTCCAACGATATGATCGGCTACATCATTCCCAAAAGTGAATGGGATGAAAAGCCGCCCTTTATCTATGACTACGAGGAGTCGCCCTACGGCGAAATCAACTCGCTGGGGCCGGAGACTGGGCCGCTGCTTTACAAGGCTATTAAGGAAGTGATTACCGCCCTGCCGGAAAAAGGAAAAATGGCAGAAGAATAAGGGAACCCCCTGTTTTTTTCGTTTTATGATAAAAGACCGATCCTTGCCTTACTTTCCTCACATACATGCTTGTGTGCTTCGGCTATTCTCCGGCCTGTGTCTTCTGCTTACCGCTTGCCAGCCTACGCCCGCTCCGGTGAGTTATAACGAAGATATCCGTCCGGTCTTCAATCGCCGCTGCCTTTCCTGCCACGGCGGCGTCAAGCAGCATGGGGGATTCAGCCTGCTTTTTGAATCGGAGGCTTTCGCCAAAACGGAATCGGGACAGGTGCCCATTATTCCCGGTAAGCACGAGGAAAGCGAGTTGTTTCGCCGCATCAGCAGTACCGATCCGGAGGAAAGAATGCCGCCGGAGGGGGAGCCGCTGGCCCGGGAAGAGATTGACCTTATCGGAAAATGGATAGACGAAGGCGCCCGCTGGGAGCAACACTGGGCTTATGTTCCGTTGACCGAAGAAACTATTGCCAGGACCAAGGCGGATGAAATTTCCGCAATAGATGAAATTGTACAAAAGAAACTAGAAGAAGAAGGACTGTCCCCGGCGCCCCCGGCGGGTTCCCTGACCCTGCTGCGTCGAGTTTTCCTCGACCTGACCGGGCTGCCGCCCACCTTATCCGACGCCGATCACTTTTTGAACGACACCCGTCTCAACGCCTACGAGCGCGTAGTCGATTCGCTGCTGGCCTCCCCCCGCTTCGGTGAGCGCTGGGCCACTATGTGGCTCGATCTGGCCCGCTACGCCGATTCGCAAGGCTATCAAAAGGATCTGCTGCGGCCCCACATCTGGCGCTACCGCGACTGGGTGATCGACGCCTTTAATCGCGACTTGCCATTCGATCAGTTTACCATCGAACAGCTGGCCGGTGATTTACTGGAAGTACCGACCGGTAATCAGCTGTTAGCCACGGCTTTTCACCGGAACACCAACACCAATACGGAAGGAGGGACGGACGACGAAGAGTTTCGCACCGTCGCCGTGATCGACCGGCTGAATACCACCTTTGAAGCATGGCAGGGAGTCACCATGAGCTGCGTTCAATGCCATAGTCATCCTTATGATCCTTTCCGGCACGAAGAGTTCTACGGAGCGATGGCTTTTTTCAACAATAGCGCCGATGCCGACCAGCCGGACGAAAGGCCTCGACACAAACTACTTTCTCCGGGACAAAAGGTTCGAAAGCTCGCTTTAGAAGAAAAAATAAAAAAATGGCGTTCTCAGGGAGATACGCTTAGTGATGCCTTTGTAAAACAGGTGGCCGATCTGAAATCTATAAAACCTGGTCCCGTACCGGTAATGCGGGAATTGCCGTCCGATTCCAGCCGGAAAACCCACGTATTCGAACGCGGCAACTGGCTGGTGCACGGCCGGGAGGTGCAGCCTGGCGTGCCGGCTTCGCTGAATCTTCCTTTTGACAATTTTGAACCCAATCGCCTGGGGCTGGCCCGCTGGCTGGTGGACCCGGAAAATCCGCTGACTGCCCGCGTTATCGTCAATCGTTTCTGGGCCCAGCTGTATGGAAGGGGCATTGTGGAAACGCTGGAAGACTTCGGCACGCAAGGTGATCCGCCCAGTCATCCCGAATTGCTCGACTACCTGGCGGCCCGCTTCGTCTTTGTACACAAATGGAGCGTCAAAAGCTTGCTCAGGGAAATAGTTTTATCAGATACCTACCGGCAATCTTCCAGCGTAAGCGCCGAAAAGCTCGAGCGTGATCCTTATAATCGCCTGCTGTCGCGTGGTCCGCGTTTCCGCCTGTCGGCCGAACAGATCCGCGACCAGGCGCTGTCGGTCAGCGGCTTGCTGAGCAAGAAGATGTACGGGCCAAGCGTGATGCCCTACCAGCCGCCGGGCGTGTGGAACGTGATCCGGCACACGGCCCGCTGGCAGACAAGTCCGGGGGAAGATCGCTACCGCCGCGCCCTGTACACCTTCTCCCGCAAAACCATTCCCTATCCTTCTCTGGAAACCTTCGACCGCCCCAGCCGCGAGTTCTGCGTCTCGCGCCGCATCCCCACCAATACGCCCCTGCAGGCCATGGTGACCCTCAACGATCCGGTGTACGTGGAAGCCGCGCGGGCGCTGGCCGACCGCATGCAGGAAAAATGGCCGGAGAATATCGATGCACAACTCCGCTACGGCTACCGCCTGGTTATGCTGCGGGAACCGGACAGCCACCGGCTCGGAGAATTGCGGCAATTGTATGATAAAACGGTAAAATTATATGAGGAAGCGGAAACTGTCCGCATGGACCTCCCGGCCGGTACGAAGATGACGGCGGAAAAGACCGCCCTGCTCAATGTGAGCAGTGTGATTTTAAATTTGGATGGGTTTTTGGTGAAAAATTGAGTGTTTCAATTGACGGGGTGACTTTGAGTCAACCCGTCAATACAATAACTATTATGAATATCTTTGACGAACTCCGGGATCTACACCAACGCCACCTCACCCG
>CAZWDL010000002.1:14665-39041 GCA_964632995.1 uncultured Saprospiraceae bacterium | reverse complement strand
CCGCCGCCACTTTCTCCGGCAGAGCGGCTTGAGCCTGGGCGCGATCGCGTTTGGCGCCCTTCTGGGCTGTGAGTCGGACGTTTCGTCGGTTGACGGAGGAGAAAACCCTATGGCAACACGCCTGTCCCACTTCCGCCCCCGCGCCAAAAACGTGATTTTCCTCCACATGGCCGGCGCTCCTTCCCAACTGGAGCTGTTCGACTACAAACCCGCGCTCAATAAGCTGGACGGGCAGGTTTGTCCGGATTCGCTTCTGAAGGGGAAACGCTTCGCTTTCATCAGCGGCGTGCCCCAGATGCTGGGCTCGCGGGTGCAATTCGCCCGTCACGGCGAATCGGGGGCCTGGGTATCTGAATTATTGCCACATTTCTCCTCCGCCGTCGACGAAGTCTGTTTTTTGAAAGCCCTGCAAACCGACGAGTTCAACCATGCCCCGGCGCAGCTGTTCCTGCATTCCGGCAGCGCCCGCAGCGGCCGGCCCAGCATGGGGTCCTGGGTAACCTACGGGCTGGGCTCGGAAAACCGTAACTTGCCGGGCTTCGTCGTGCTGGTGTCCGGACAGTCGGCGCCCAGCGCCGGTAAAAGCCTGTGGGGGAGCGGCTTTCTGCCCTCGGTTTACCAGGGCGTAGAATTTCGCTCCAAAGACGATCCGGTGCTCTACGTCAACAATCCCGACGGCGTCACCCGGGATATGCGACGCGCGGCCGTGGAAACTATCGGCCACATCAACAAACAGGAGCATGAAGAAGTAGGCGATCCGGAAATTCTGTCGCGGGTGTCGCAGTACGAACTGGCCTTCCGCATGCAGATGACCGTCCCGGAAGCTACGGATATCAGCCGGGAACCGGATTATATCCACCAGATGTACAATACCGAACCGGGCAAAGTCTCCTTCGCCAACAACTGCTTGCTGGCGCGCCGCCTGGTGGAGCGCGGGGTCCGCTTCGTGCAGCTCTTCCATCGCGGCTGGGATTCGCACGGCAGCAACGAATTCGAGTCGCTCGACGGCGGCTTCCTCAAGCGCTGCCGCGAGGTGGATCAACCGATGACCGCCCTGCTCCAGGACCTCAAACAACGGGGGATGCTGGAGGATACGCTCGTCATCTGGGGCGGCGAGTTTGGTCGCACGCCTATGCAGGAAAACCGCGGTGGCAAACGCAATCCCTTCCGCGGACGCGATCATCACAAGGAGGCTTTCACCATGTGGATGGCCGGAGGCGGACTTAAGGCGGGCTTCACCTACGGCGAAACCGATGAGCTCGGCTATTCGCCCCTCAACGGTCAAATGCATGTGCACGACCTGCAGGCCACCATCCTCAACCAGCTTGGATTGAACCATGAAAAGTTGACCTACCGCTTCCAGGGCCGCGACTTCCGGCTGACGGATGTGCACGGGGCGGTGGTGAGAGATATACTGGAGTGAGCGGAGAATTTTACTGGTTTTGGATACTTCTGCGGTTCAAAATTCCTGTGTTCCTCTGTTCTACGGTTCTGCCTATGCTCAGGAATATTGAAATGATATCGGTGCACGAATAAGAGAAAGAACTTCTTTCAATTCCTGATTGTGGTATTTTCAGGCTAAAATGTTTTTTCTTTACTTTATACCGCTATTTCTAATTCCAAGAGTTGCTTTTACCAGCGTCTGTTGGCTTTAAAAAAATACAAAATGAATATCAGGAAATCGACGTCATCAATTTTGCCCGGAGTGTTATTCCTGACAATGATATTGCTCAGTTGCAATAATGAGGGGGAAGTCCGGGAAGAAGCACAAGAAAGCACACCCACCATCAAACAAACTACCTTCGGTCAAATGCCCGACGGCCGCTCCATTACCCAGTACACCCTGGCTAATGCCAATGACCTGGACGTCAAAATCATCAATTATGGCGGCATCATCACCTCGATTGCCGCACCGGACAAGGAGGGAAACATGGAGGATATCGTCCTCGGCTTTGAAAGCCTGGCGCCCTACCTCGATGAACATCCCTACTTCGGGGCCATGATCGGCCGCTACGGCAACCGGATCGCCAAGGGGAAGTTTGAGCTGGAAGGGGAGACCTACAACCTGGTCACCAACAATATGGGCAATCACCTGCACGGCGGAGAAAAAGGATTCGACAAGGTCGTCTGGGAAGCGGAAGTGGTTGAGGATACGATACCGGTATTGCGGCTCAGCTATCTTAGTCCGCATATGGAAGAAGGCTATCCGGGCAACCTGGAAGTGACGATTGATTGTTCACTGAATAACGCTAACGAACTAAAGCTGACCTATCGCGCCACCACGGATCGCCCGACCATTGTCAATCTCACCAATCATTCCTATTTCAATCTCGCCGGCGCCGGTCGCGTCCCCATCCTCGATCACGAGCTCATGCTCAATGCCGACCGCTTCCTGCCCGTCGACAGCACGCTGATTCCCACCGGCGAATTGCGAACGGTGGAAGGCACTCCTTTCGATTTCCGGGAACCCACCCGCATCGGCCTCCGCATAGAAGCGGATAATCGGCAACTGCAATACGGCGGCGGCTACGACCATTGCTGGGTTATCAGCGGCGAGCCCGGCCGCTTGCGCCTAGCTGCCCGTGTGCACGAACCCGAAAGCGGCCGCGTGCTGGAACTGGAAACCACCGAACCCGGCCTGCAGTTCTACTCCGGCAACTTCCTCGATGGCAGCATAGTGGGCCGGGACAGCGTCACCTACGACTACCGCCACGGCCTCTGCCTGGAACCCGAACACTTCCCCGACAGCCCGAACCGGCCGGATTTTCCCTCTGTAGTGCTGCAACCGGGGGAGGAGTATGAGACGGTGACGGTGTACCGGTTTTTGGTGGAGGAGTAGGAGAGGCAATTACCCAATCGAACTATACACTTTATCTTCCACTTCTTCCACCTTATCCTCTTCGATAAGCCACTGCACATGCGCGTAGACCGTTCCCAGCGAGCGGTGATCCAGCTGTCGGCTCAGCGTTTTGCAGACCGCTTCCCACAGGTCGCGGAGGTGTATTTCACCGTGGCCGGTGATCAGGTTGAAGATGATGGTATCCAGGCGATCGAGGTAGTCTTCGAGGTTGATGAGTAGCTGTTGCGCTTCGTCGCGGGTGAAAGGCGGATGGTGGGCGAGCAGCACGCGTTCCACCTCTTTTTCCTCCAGCAATTCGCCGATGCGTTTGAGCGTGGCCCGGTAGCCTTTAACGGTGATATGGCCGTGCAGGAAAGGCGCTTCGATCAGGGTGAGCGTATCGCCGAAGAAGAAGGTGTGGGTTTCATGGTCGAACCAGGCCAGTTCGGCCATCATGTGACCGGAAAAGCGGAAGGTTTCCAGTTCCGGTCCGCCTAGATTGAAGCGGGCGCCTTCGTCAATGAGTATATCCACGGTGTGGGGCTGGCCGAGTTGATTGTAGATTTCGGTTTCCCAGTCTTTGTGGTCGGCCAGAATTTCGGGAAAGCGCTTTTCCAGGTCGCTGAGGTGGGCGGCGCGGTTGCGGTGCCAGGAGGCGTAGCGGGGGTGGGCGGCCACCAGACAGCCACACTGTTTGCGCAGGCGCCCGTTACAGCCGATGTGGCCGGGGTGGGGGTGGGTGTTGAGGATCATCCGCATGTGATCATCAGACACTTTGGCTTGCTGCATGGTTTCGCGTAGCAGGTCGTACATATCCGGCTTGCCGCTATCGATCCAGACGGCGTAGCCGTTGCCGCTCAGCAGGTAAACATGCAAGGGTATATTTTCCACCAATGGAGCCGTAGCCCGCCAGATGTGATTGTCGATCTGCTGTATGTCGGCCATGAGGTAAAGTTAGGAAAAAGTTGTAAAGTTAGCGGTCGGGAAGTTGGCCGTTAATGGCCGTAAGCATTTAGTGTGGGGATTGCCGGCGCTTCGCGCGGCTGCTTGTAGGGACCCTGAAGCAGCTGCCTCAGGGTTGTGGGGATTCGGCCGTCGCCTCGTTGAGGGGATAGCTGGGCCCATGAACTTTCCAGGCAACCCATCCTCTCAGCAAAGAAGCAAAGCAACTGAGCCCCTACAAAAGGTGGGTAGCTGCACTCCGATCCCCACATGAAGGCTGACATAGCAACGCCACTCCCCCCCACGCTCACCTGCCAACGGCCAATGGTTAACTCTTTCATCCTAGAATTTATCGACCGTCCGGTAGGCTTCAATCACCGCTCGCTCGCCCTCCGCACCAGGCTGAGCGTTCCCGTGTTCCATACCCAGGATGCCGTCGAAGTCGCGATTGTGAATGTATTTGAAGATATTGCAGTAATTGATTTCGCCGGTAGTCGGTTCCTTACGGCCGGGGTTGTCACCGATCTGGAAGTAACCGATTTCTTCCCAGGCGTTTTCGATATTGGGCAGCAGGTTGCCTTCGGTGATCTGCTGGTGGTAGATGTCAAAGAGGATTTTGCAGGAAGGGCTTCCCACTGCTTTACAGACCATGTAGGCCTGCGCCGCCTTGGTGAGGAAAAGGCCCGGATGATCGCGGAAATTCAAGGGTTCCAGCACCATGACCAGATCGTGGGGTTCGAGGATAGCGGCGGCCTGCTTCAGGCTTTCCACCACATTGGCAGTCTGGTAGCCGCTGTCGAGTCGCAGATCCACGTGGCCTGGGACAACGGTCATCCATTTAGCATTAACCCGTTTGGCGACTTCCACGGATTCGCGGATCTGTTCCAGGAACTCGGCCCGCCAGTCTTCCTTGCCACTAGCCAGGTTGGGATCTTTCCAGTAAATTTTATGCGCGACAAACACCCCCATTTCGATGTCGCGTTTCTCCATGGTTGTAGCCATCTTCTTCTGCACTTTCACATCGCGGCCTTTCATACCGTTGTCTTCAAAAGCGCGAAAGCCCTGATCAGCCATGAAGTTGAGCTGATCGACGGGATCATCGCCGGCCAGGTTTTTAAACATGCCGAGGTGGGGAGCGTATTTGAGTTGGAACTCTTCAGCCTCGTTCCGGCGCGCGGCTGCCTCTGCAGGTGTAGGGTGCATTCCGGCGGAGAGAGCGGTTCCGGCGATGAGGCCGGATTTGACAAAGTTTCTTCGGTTCATTTTTCTTCTTTTTTGAGTTGCAGGGATCCTAGTTGACGGTAGTCTGTTTCTTTTTCGGGAACGAGAAGCCGAATAGCACACTTCGGATAGTGTTTTTGTAATGCTTGCCATTCTCCTTCGGGACCAACGACGCTGACGGCGGAGGCCAGCGCATCGGCGGTGCTGCAATCCGGGCAATACACACTAACCAGTGCACCGTGACTGACGCCAAGCCCCGTGCGTGGATCGATGATGTGAGCATAGCGTTTTCCTTGCCATTCGAGGTAGCGGTAGGTATCGCCCGAGGTGGCTAAAGCCCCATTTTGTAGCAGGATGGTTTCGTCGCTCAGTGTATCCGCTTTACTAAGGCTTTCGATTTGAATGCGCCAACCGTCCATGCCGGGGGGAGGATCAGCCGCCAGCAGGTCACCGCCGCCGTCTACCAGTGCGCAGCGTATTTCGTGATTTTGTAGCACGGCCATAGCCTGATCGACGGCGTAACCCTTGGCGATGCCGCCCGCATCGAGCCGGAGGCTGTCACGCAGCAGGCGGACTTGCTGTTTTTCGGGCTGTAATTTCAAATGCTGATAGCCTACCCGTTGCCGGGCTGCTTCGATGCGCTCCCATTCCGGGAAGGTTTGGCGGCGAAAGGCGCGACGCCACAGGCGGCTAAGTGGGCCGATAGTGAGATCAAAAGCGCCCTGACTGTGCCGGGCCATCTGCTGACCTCGGCGCAGCACCTCCCAAAGCGGGTCGCTTACTGCGCGAACGGAGCCGGAATCGGCCTGAGTGAGCTGACTTAATTCGCTGTCGTTCAGGTAATCGCTGAGGCTTGCATTCAGTGCGTCTATTTTGGCGAAAGCCGCCTGCGTCGCCGTCTGCGCCAAACTATCGGAAGAAGCGTACAGAACGATGCGAAACAGCGTGCCCATCTGCTGGTGCTCAAAGACGTAGCGCTGCTGCGCTGACGTGTTAATGACAACGGCGGCCAGCAGAAAAAGAAAAAAAACGGCGCGCGATACGCACCGTCTGAAATCCTTGCAAGATTCGTTATTCAAAAAAATATTTTTTTTTTGAAAATCACTTCCTTGTGAAATGACTGGGTAATGAAGGATTGAATTTTTTCAATCCTTCATTCCTCTCTTAAAATTAAAGCACCTGGGTCTGTCCCGGTACCGGTATCGGGTAAGTACCATCCTCGTTGGGCATGACTGGTGGGTTCGCATCCCAGGCGTAGCGCTCGGGCATGATACTGTGCTCGGAGTTGAGCGCTTCTTCCCATTCGACAACCTGACCGGAATAAGTGGCCATGCGGCCCAGGATGGCGGTCATGGTGGCTTTGGCGCCGTTTTCGGCATCCGCGAATTTGTATTCGCTGTTGGCGATGGCTTCGAAGAGCAGGTCGTGCTCAACCTGATAGGGATTGGCGTCTTTGCGATCATTGTATTCCATAATCTGGTGGCCGCTGGGGGTCAGAATAACGCCCGGTTGCGGCGCCGAGCCGTTTGTTCCATGGAAAGCCTCCGTAACTTTATTGGGGCATCCTTTCATGTGGCGGCACTGGCTAAACATGTAAGAACCGTCAGCGTATTCGTATTCCACGGCATGGTGGTCGAAGATCTCGCCGTGATCCGGTCCGGTGCGTACCTGGCGGCCGCCCATACCGGAAGCGCGCACGGGATAAGCTTGCTTGACCCAGTTGCTGACGTCAAGATTGTGGATGTGTTGCTCGACGATGTGATCACCGCAGAGCCAATTGAAGTAGTACCAGTTGCGCATCTGGTATTCCATCTCGGTGTATTCGGGCTTGCGGGGCCTGACCCATACTCCCTGGCTGTTCCAATATACGCGCGAGGCGGTGATGTCGCCAATGACGCCCTCGTGCAGCATGTCTACCCACTGCTGGTATTTTTTCTGGTAGTGGCGTTGCAGTCCGACCACGACGTTGAGCTTTTTCTTCTTGGCCATTTCTGCGGTGGCCAGTACTTTGCGTACGCCCGGGGCATCGGTAGCGACAGGCTTTTCCATAAACACGTGCTTGTCCGCCTTAATGGCAGCTTCGAAGTGCTCGGGCCGGAAGCCGGGAGGGGTAGCGATCAGCACGACGTCTACCATATCGATAACTTTTTTATAGCCGTCGAAACCGACAAACTTGTTCTCTTCGGCTACATCCAGGCTCTGCGGAGCGATGTCGTAATTCTTCAGCTCGCCCTGAATCTGCTTATAGCTGTCATCAAGCCGGTCTTTGAAGGCGTCAGCCATGGCTATGAGCTTCACGTTTTGCTTGGTCGACAGCGCCTGGATGGCAGCGCCGGTGCCGCGACCGCCACATCCGATCAGCCCGATCCGAATGGTATCATCGGCGTCAATATAAGATTTGGCGGCCATCATTGAGGGTGCTAACATGAGTCCGCCTGCAGCAAGTCCAGTCGATTTGACAAATTGCCGGCGATTGAATTTGGAAGAATGGTCCTTTTTCATATGAATACAGGTTTTGTGAAAATGGTGTAATGAGCTTGGTGTTCAGGTAAAAGACGCATTTCGAAGTGCTTTCCCTGTAGTTTTCAGGAGCTGATTTTTCCCTTACCACTTGATTGCCCGCTCGAAAAAGGCTTCGATCTCTTCGGCGGGCGGAGGGGAGGCCGGTTTTACCAGGCGGAATCCGACAAACGGCGCATCGGTGTTCCACCAGAGGCTCTTGGGGATTTGCGGGTCGCGTTTTTGCCATTGAACCGTTGATTTTACCCGGGAGCGGCAGTTGCAATCTTCCGGATAACCATCAAAGGAGCCCCCTTTAACCACCCTTCCGTAGCGGCTTTCAGGTTCCGGCCAGGGGTTGTCGAGCACGGTGATACTATCGGAGGCGATAGAATCGAGGTGCTTGTCCAGTGTCCATTCCGCCACGTTGCCCAGCATGTCGTATAGCCCGTAAGCATTGGCGGGCTTTTGTCCGGTTTTGTGATATTTTTCTTCACTGTTTTCATAGTGCCAGGCATACTCTCCGAGATTGTCGTCTTCTACCTGTGGAGGATATTCACCATCCGAGCCGGCCAGGCAGGCGTAGGTCCATTCCGCTTCGGTGGGGAGCCGGTAGAACTCACCCGTTTTGGCATACAGCCAAAAGCAGAAGAACAAGGCGCCCTGTTGGGTCATACTGACGGCCGGAAAGGTTCCCGTGTTGCCCATGCCGAATGTGATATCGGTATAAGGTGGGCTGGGACGGGTGACGGCGTCGGCGGAATATTCCCCTTCCTCCCAGTCACTCTCGTCATTATCGTAATCGCGATGCTGAAACAAGGCATACAGCTCCTGGGTCACCTCGTAGGTGCCGATCCAAAAATCGTCTACTTTGACTTGCTGCGTCTGGTCGTCGGTTTTCATCTGAAAAGTGCCTCCGGGAATATAGGTCATTTCAAGGGTGACCTCCGTACCGGGAATAAGGGTGGTGTCCTTGCGGATTTGCTCACCGGATTGTGCCTGAGCCGGAAGGGTAAAGAGAATTAGGCTCAAAAGGAGACAGGTAGATTGCAACGATCGTGCTGACATAATCTTTTTTGCTTTTGGCTGTATGGGTATACAGCGCGGATTAATCAAAATACAAATTTGCTTACTAAAATTCGAAAGAAAAAAGAATAAGGCGTTTTTCCAGCCTTGCTTTTTGTTTATTTTGTTTGAACTTAATTGTTTTTTAATAAAAAAATACAAACAAAATGTTCTTTATTTGAAGAATGTGTTTTATATTTGTGTCAAAGCCCAAGTATTATGAAGAACTATTATCACATCCTTCAGGTATCAAATGAGGCGGATGCCCGTGAGATCAAGCAGGCTTACCGTCAATTATCCAAGCGCTATCATCCGGACCGGAACGGCGGCGGCCCGGAATTTGAAGAAAAATTTAAGGAGATCAATGAGGCCTACCAGGTACTCAAAGATCCCGTACGGCGCTGGCAATACAAACAGGATTTGCAACGGCGCCCGGCCAGTTCCCAGCCTGGCTTTAATTGGTCGACGCCGGACTTTACCGCCCGGCAGCGTGACGCCCGGCGACGCCGACAGGAACACTACCGACGCCAGCAGGAGTTCGACAGGCCCGCAACTTCTTCAGGAGCTGATTCCAGTGGGCTGTTCTGGTCCGGTGTTCTGGTCCTCGTATTTCTCCTGCCTTTTTTTCTGGCCGCAGAAAACACAGTCGCCGAAGAGGAGCAGCCTCGAACAGTACGTTATGAACAGATGGACAATCACAATCCCAAAAACAACATTTTGGATCAGCTCGATGAACGCCTGCAGCGGGATATTCGCTATTTCAACGAAATCCGGCGAGTCGATCCCGATCTTAGGGGCCTCGACCTGGAAACCGGCTACTACGTGCTGCAGGGAAAAACGATCAAATTATCCTGGCAAATGCTTCAGCTTATTCGCGAAAAACATTGGAAACGCCAGTGATTAAGATACTCTATCCTGTGAACCGGACAAGCTTCGGTTCCATCCCGGGGCCGCCTGTAATACGGCGGCCCTCCTTTCGCCGATAGCGGCATAAGCGCAGAACTGGAAAGGTAATTCTGCACCCGCCCTTGCCGGGTGGTAAGCAGCGGCGCGAAACTGCCGAAAACCCATGTGAAACGTCGGCGGAACCAAGGCAGGCTGACCGAGAACCATTACGACAGAGAGCGGCCATGCGTTTTCTCTTTTAACCGCCAACTGGCCCGAACGATCAGGAGGCCCCTTCGAACGACCTGACTTCCTGTCGCGCCGTTCCCAGTCCTTCAATACCGAGTTCGACTACATCGCCGGCTTTTAGGTAACGGGGCGGGTTCATGCCCAGACCAACCCCGGAAGGGGTGCCGGTGGAGATAATGTCCCCGGGAAGCAGTGTCATAAACTCGCTCAGGTAACTGATAACTTCGGGAATATCAAAAATAAAATCGCGGGTACTGGATTGCTGAACGATTGCACCGTTGAGTTTCAGCCACAGACCGAGTTGATGGGGGTCCGTTATTTCCTCTTTGGTAGCGAGAAAAGGACCGATAGGGGCGAAGGTATCGCAACTCTTACCTTTGACCCATTGTCCGCCCCGCTCCAACTGGTAGTTGCGTTCACTGTAATCATTGTGAAGCATGTACCCTGCGACGTGCACCATGGCCTGCTCCTTGGATACGTAACTGGCGCGTTTGCCAATGACGACGGCCAGTTCTACTTCCCAGTCTGTTTTTTCCGATCCTCTGGGCAGGATCAAATCATCGTTTGGGCCGCATATGGCGGAAGTGGCTTTGAAGAAAATGACGGGCTCCGAGGGCATGGCCATACCGCTTTCACGCGCGTGTTCGGCATAGTTCAGACCGATGCAGATGAATTTGGAAGGCCGGGCGATGGGCGGTCCCAGGCGCAGCTCAGCGCTTAGCTCTGGAAATTTTTGTTTGTCGGAGTCGAGGATAGCTTTCAGATCGTCAATGCCGTTCTGTTGAAAAAAAGATTCATTGTAATCGTCGACCACGGTACTGAGGTCCAGGCGCCGGCCGTCATCGGTGAGCACCCCGGGCTTTTCCATTCCGGGATCGCCAAATCGAATTAATTTCATATTCAGTTGTTAATTTTTATAAATCCGCCGTCGATGGCATAATCGCTTCCGGTGATAAAGCTCGCTTCGTCGGAGCAGAGAAACAAAGCCAGATCGGCGATTTCCTCGGGTTTGCCCATCCGGCCTATCGGCTGGGTGGCGGCCAATTGATCGTACATCTGCTGCTCCCGGCCCGGATAGTTTTTGGCGAGGTAGCTGTCGACAAAAGGGGTATGGACCCGGGCGGGAGAAATGCTGTTACAGCGGATGTTGTGTTCCAGATAATCTTTGGCCACCGAGAAGGTCATAGTCAACACAGCACCCTTGCTCATGGAGTAGGCAAAGCGGTCGGGGATACCTACCCAGGAAACGACGCTGGCCATGTTGAGGATGACACCGCCGCCCTCGCTTTTCATAGGAGGAATACAGGCATAAATACAATTGTAGACGCCTTTGACATTCACCCGGAAGATGCGGTCAAAATCGGCTTCCGTAGTTTGCTCCACATTACCGACAAGACCAATGCCGGCGTTGTTGACCAGGATGTTTATCGGATGGCGTTTCCGGATATCGGCAACCGTGTTTACAACCTGTTCCTGAACGCTGATGTCACATAGGTGATGCTCAGCCCGGAACCCTTCTTTACGGATTTCCTCAACTGTTGTTTTGGCTGCTGCTTCATCAATATCCAGCAGGTGGACATAGGCGCCGCTGGCGGAAAAATTCCGGGCGATGCTTTTGCCGATACCGCTGGCGCCTCCGGTGATAATTGCTACTTTTTCTGCAAGACTGAATTTTTGCATAAAAATGTGTTTTTTAGATCAGCCGGCGCGAAGAATCGCGAACGATGAGTTGTGGGGACAAAACCTTTTGGCTTATGCCGGCATTTTGCTCCTTGCTTTGAATTTGCTTCAGAAATAATTCAGCGGCGATACGCCCCATCTCTATGGTCTGTTGATCGACAGTAGACAAGCCCGGCCGGATAAAGGCGGAAAAGGGTTCATTACTGAAACCGACTACCGATACTTCCTCCGGGATGCGGATTTTCGCTTGTTGCAGGACGTGCATGGCGCCCAAGGCAGCGTGATCACCGGCAGCAAAGATCGCATCCGGGATTTCCTTTTGCCTGAGCATCTGTTGAACAATACGTTCTCCGTCGGCCAGCGTCAGATCGCTTTCGATCATCCATTCAGGGCGGAAGAGTAGTCCGTTTTGTTCCAATGTGTCGCGGTAAGCTTTGCTCCGGTGGCGGTACAGGCTAATCCGGTTATAGCCGGCCAGGTGTGCAATGCGCCGGAATCCCTGGTCGATCAAATGCTGAACGGCCCGTGCGGCGCCCTGGTAATCGTCAATGACCACCGTACTTACCGGAAGATCTTCGCCGACCCGGTCAAAAAGGATGAGCGGGATTCCATTGTCAATGAGCTTGTGAAAGTGATCGAAATGAGTGGTGCTGTTGGCAATGGAGACCAATACGCCATCCACCTGAGTCCTTATCAATGCATCGACGCTGGCCCGTTCTTTGGTAAAAGAGTCGTTGGATTGGGCAATAATCACGTTGTACCCGGATTGAGTAGCTACTTCCTCGATACCGCGGACTACCGAGGAAAAGAAAGCATAATCAATGGCGGGAACGATGACGCCCAGCAGGTAAGAGCGGCCGCTGCGCAGCGCACTGGCAAGGTGGTTGGGCTGGTAATTCAGCCGGCGGGCCACCTTCAGGACGGCCGCCTTTGTTTTCTCGCTTATCCGAGGATGGTTATTCAATGCCTTGGATACTGCTGAAGGTGTAATATTCAGCTCTTTGGCAATATCTTGCAAAGTCGGCTTTTTTCTACCCGGCATAATTTGGATGGTTCAATCGTTGGAACTAAGGTAATTCCTTCCTTCAAATAAAAAAAGTGGCAGCTAATATTCCTTGCTTTAAAAAACATCCTTAACAATTTTTTAAGAGATGGAAAAGAAAAACATATATTAAGGGCCTTTGTAATTCAAAAAAAAGCTCTTACATTTGAAAGGAGTAGTGAGCTCTCCGTGTCGCTACTTCAGTGGGAGCACCTCTAACCGTCCCAAATGGTTGTAAAATAATCGTCATTGAACCTCTGAAGGTCTGCACGGCCGACTGTCTACTTTCCATGAACAGGCAGAATAAAGCGCATATGCGTTTCTCCTTCCCCCGAGGATAACTTAACCCAGTTATTACAGATGATTCGCAAATCCATCACTACATTTGTGGATCAGGAAATTCTAACGACTGACAATTGATGTTCCTCCAAATTACCGAAAACGAAAGGGTAGTCATTCGCCCTAAGATCCGTGTATTCCATAGGAAGGATGGATCGCTGACAAAATTCATAGTTCCAAAAACTGATTACTGCAAATGAAATATAGTTGCACGCTGCTCGCCGTCGTCCTGGTGATTTGGGGTCAATCGCTATTTGCTCAGGACCCCTCATTTACCCAATTTTATGCGCATCGAAATTATCTCAATCCGGCGCTGACAGGGCTGGATCCGGGCTTGTCCTTCTCGGCCATATCCCGCTTGCAGTGGCTGCGGGCTGACCGGGGTTTTCGGACCTATGCCGCCACTGTTGAATTGCAGGAACCTTATCTTCGCAGCGCTTTCGGACTCAGCCTGCTGCACAATACCGAAGGTATCGGCAACCTGGCTACTACCAGTGTTGGTTTAACCTATGCCTACACCATTCCGGGGCGGAATAATAACTTGCATTTCGGCCTCTCGGCGCGCTGGGCGCAAAAGACACTGGACTGGAGTAAGTTTATCTTTTCCGATCAACTGGATCCCATTCAGGGCCCCATATATCAGTCTTCCGCAACACCGGGTTTGGAACGCATTTCTTATTTTGATGTCGACTTCGGTGCAGTCTGGCGATTCAACAACAACTTCTCTATCGGTAGAGGATCTGGTAGCAAGGCCCGTTCCATGATTGGTTTGGCCGTCCACCATTTGCCGGGAATTTTCGGCAGCCCGCAGTTAAGAGAATCTTTCCAAAATCTGAACACGGTTGTTCCGCCCCGCCTTACCCTACATATGGGCACCATTATACCAGTTGCTATTTTCCAGGGCGGGGGCAGGGAACTGGCGATATCTCCCAATTTCAAATTCGACATTCAGGGAGAGAATCCTTTGGATTACAGCCAAAGCCTGAAAGTGTATTCTATTGGTGCTTATATATTGTACGAAGGTTTCTACGTGGGCGCTTCTTATCAGGATAAAGTGCCTTTCCCCTCCGGAACCAAGAATACCAATGCTTTTTCTCTTATGCTCGGAGGATACCTGAATACAAGTCAGCGCAGTTCACAGGACGATCAACAGTTTTTTCTGGGCTTTGGCGTGGATATCAATACCACCGGACTTGGTGTGGCGGGAGGCAACGTCTATGAACTTGCCCTGCGCTACAACATCTCCAGCTTCCCCCCCTTGTCGGGAAGAGGCCGTTCGGGATCGAAAAATAGGTTTTTGGACTGTAAAGACTTCTTTTAATACTAAAATCCCTGGTTTTTTCTTTAATAACTACGATTGAGAAACTATACCGAAATACCATCACTACGCCCGGGTATACGGATTAAAACAGCTTCTACTTATGTGTGATAGAGCGTTTACCTTTTTTCTAATAGCTTCTTGCTTCCTGATGTGGACCACTCGGTTAAATGGGCAATGCACAATTCAGGGGCCTAGCGGAACGGTTTGCGCCGACCAGAAATTTGAGTTCTCGATCTCCAACCCGGGGAGTTCTACTTACGAATGGGATTTTGACGGAGACGGCGCCATCGACGCCAACGGCTCGGAAGCCGGATTTCGCTTTCCGGCTTTGAGCAGCGACCAAACCTATACGATTCAGGTTTTTCGCGACGGGGTTTCCTGTACCACCCGCAGCCTGACCGTACAGTCTACTTCTGATGCATCCATTGGTATTCCTGCAACAAGTAACGCGGTTTTTGAGGATGACATTATCCGTATTTGCAGCGGTGATCCCGGTGCTGTTGTTTCTATTTTTAACGATTCGCGAACCCTTTCGCTCAATGAGTCTTACACGGTGGATTGGGGGGATGGCAGCGATCCGGAAGTCCATGACAACAGCAGCTTCAATAGCACCACACTTATTTCACACACTTACGAAGGTTTTGGCTTTTATCCGCTTAGCGTCGAAGTAACGGGCAATACCAATTGTTCCCGCATTGTCAGGGAATATCAGGTATATATTGGTAGTAACCCTTCGGTGGGCTTGGGCAACCCCGGTAATACCGTTGGGCTGTGTGCGCCTGTCACCCTGACTTTTCCCATCAGCGGAACTTCTGATAATGCTTCCGGCACCAACTACGAGGTTTATATCAACGGAGAACAGGTCGCAGCTTATACTCAGGCCAATGTGCCGCCTTACTTTACCTATACTTTTACCGAGAGTTCCTGTGGAGAAAGCACCTCTACAGGGAATTATCAAAATGCTTACGACCTGCAGATCATCGCGTCCAACCCTTGCGGCACTTCTACGGCAACGGTAGAGCCTATTGAAATCAGCGAACCTCCCGAGCCAATGTTTCTAATCATGGATGACATGACCTGTACCGGGACGGGGATCGTTTTTGAAAATGTTTCCGAAGTAAATGAAGTGCTGAGCGGAGGACGCTGTGAAAGCAACCTGATGGCCAGCTGGGCCATCTCAGGGGTAGCCGGGGAAGACTGGGTCGTAGTGAATGGCAATCTGTTCAACGCCAATGAGATTGAGGTTGATTTTAATAACCCCGGCACCTATGAAATCACAATCACTATTAATAGCGCGGCCTGTGGTGCGGTGACGTTTAGTCAGGACGTTACCATCAGCGATTCGCCTCATGATGCCGGAGCTTCAGCAAGTATGGATACCCAGGGCGGTTGTGCACCCGGGGTGGTCACCTTTCTCAATAACTCAGGAGGAGAAAACCTGGATTACGACTGGCGTGTCACGCCAGGTACCGGCTGGTCTTATACAAGCGGAACGGACCGCAACAGCGCCGATCCGGAATACGCGGTAGAACGGGGCGGGTCGTACACGTTTAGCATGAGCGCCAGCAATGTATGCGGAACTATCAACTGGGATACGACATTGGTTTTTCAGGGGCCACCCATCGTCAAACTGGAATCGCCACCGGATGCCTGTCAGGAAGGGCAGCTGGATTTTAACGGCACGCTTGTTCAGTATGATGATCGCGGCAATCCTATTTCCGAATACTACTGGGAGTTTCCCGGCGCGGAGCAAAGCTCTTCCTATGAGAACTTTCCCAAAGATATTACCTACCTCGGTGTCGGAATATACGGCTATCGAGTGGCGGTTACCAATGCCTGCGGCACCTCGGTGGCGCGGGACACCTTCCGCGTAATCGATCCCGCACCGGTTCAAATGCCGGACCTGGGGGTGATTTGTGAAAATGAAACGCCTTTTCAACTTGAACCGGTGCCGCGGGGAGGAATATGGGCAGGCCCCGGTGTTACTGCCAGTGGACGCTTTAATCCGGCCGATGCGGGAACAGGCTCCCACATGCTGAGTTATCGCTTCGGGGAGGGGCTTTGCCAGGTAGAAGGCGACTTGCTCGTCGAGGTGGTGGCTGCGCCGGCTGCCGATGCCGGCCCTCAGCTTAGTGCCTGTACCAGCGATGGGGCCCTCGTCCTGGCTGGTACACCGGATGGCGGAGCCTGGTCGGGTGAATTTGTTGAGAATGATCAATTTCGGGCCTCGCAAGCCGGAGAAGGAGCTCACTGGGTGTATTACACCGTCACCGATAATCAGGGCTGCTCCAGCCTGGATTCTGCCCGAATAGAAGTCTTACCCCCCCCGGAGGTCAGTGTAGAAAATCTTTCCTTTTGTGAAGATTCCGGACCGACGGCTCTCCCCGATGGGCAGCCCGCTAACGGAACCTGGATGGGCCCGGGGGTAAGCGACAATACCTTTGCACCCAAAGAGGCCGGTGGCGCCGGCTCTTATACGCTCACTTATCAGGTGACCGACGGCAACGGCTGCACCGGCACTGCGGAATCTACGGTTCAGGTGCTCAGTTCCTCCGCTATTGAAGCGGGGCCCAATATAAAATTATGCGCCAGCGATGCGCCGATAGACCTCAGCCCGCAGGCTAGCCCGGCCGGGGGAACCTGGACATCCTCAAGCGGGGGGATAAGCGGCGCTTTTTTTGATCCCGCTCAGGTTACTCCTGGCATCCATTCCATCACCTATGAATTGGAGCAGGGGGATTGCCTGCTGAAAGACCAACTTACCGTGGAGGTGGTTGAAACGCCGATGATCGATTTCGGGGAGATACCGACCTTCATCTGTGACGGCAACAGCCAGGTGACCCTGAGCGCTTCTCCCGGTGGCGGAACCTGGACGACGAGTTCGGATGCTGTCTTCTCGGAGGAAGTATTTAATGCGGAAGCTTCCGGCCCCGGTGTCTACGTCTTCGAATATCGCTATCAGGCAGGTTCCTGTGAGGTGGTCGATAGTGTGGAGATAACCGTCGGAGAGCTCCCCGCCGTAAGCGTCAGGGATACGGTGTATTGTAACGGTCCCGGACGGGTAAGCCTTCCCGCAGCTACGCCCAGCGGTGGACGCTGGTCAGGACCTGGGATCGAAGATAACTTTTTCTATCCGGAACGCGCCGGTGGCGTAGGTGATTATGAACTGGAATACCGTTATGTAAAAGGTGGCTGTGTGGTCAGCGATGTAGCCACCGTGGATGTGATCGCTACCGTGCCGGTGGATGCGGGTCCGGACGACGACATCTGTATGACGGGCGGGGATGTAGAACTGAGCGGGTTCAGCCCGGCAGGCGGTCGCTGGGATGGTCCGGGTATCATTGACCGGCGCCTGGGGATTTTTGATCCCGTCGAGGCGGGAGCGGGTTCCCATAGCGTGGTATATTCTATTGGCAATTCCGGTTGCGTAACCCGGGATACGCTGGAACTCAATGTCATAGAACCCCTTGAAGTATCCGCCGGCCCGGCACTGGAAACCTGCCCGGGCAACAATCCGCTGTCGCTGCAGGGAGCCACACCCGGCGGTGGTGTGTGGTCGGGAGAAGGCGTGACGGGAGATCGCTTCGACCCGGAAGGAATCGAAGCGGGTGAATACCTGATCAACTATTCGGTGACCGATGCGCTCAGCGGTTGCGTGACGACGGCCCAACGCCCGGTGACCGTGTATCCGCAACCCCGATCATTATTTCAGGCGCCGACGGCATTGTGTACCGAAGATACGGTCCTGTTTACCAACGACTCCCGCGGCGCCATGGATTATCGCTGGGATTTCGGTGACGGAGGCACCAGTGCTCTTTCAGAACCCGAACATCTTTATTCGGAAGCCGGTAGCTACCAGGTGCTTTTAATTACCACCAATGAATTCGGCTGTTCAGATACCCTGAGCCGCAATCTGGTTGTTTCCAAACCGCCCGAGGCTGCTTTCGCTCCAGATATCGAACAAGGTTGCGCCCTACTGGCTGTCAACTTCAATAATCAAAGTGTGGGAGAGAACATCGCCTACCAGTGGGATTTTGGCAATGGACAGCAAACGAGCCGGCCGGCGCCCGAACCGGTGAGTTACGAGCAGGGAACTACCGATACCAGTTATGTCGTAACGCTGAGTGTTCAGAACCAATGTGGCGTCGATTCTTTACGCGATACCATCACTGTTTTTCCTACCCCGCTCGCCGATTTCGGCACCCCCGTCGACACGAGCTGCAACCCCATGGAAGTAGAGTTTACAAATCGCACACTGGGTAATCCCGATTTTTTTGAATGGGACCTGGGCAATGGCGTCCGCTCCTCCGATTCGATTCCTCCCATTCAGACCTACTATACCGATTCCACCCTCTCCGTCTATACCATAACCCTGATTGCCGGTAACGAATGCGGGCAGGATACCGCCTCGCGTAATATCTATGTCAAACCTGTCGACGTCAATGCTTTTTTCAACGTTCCGACGCGGGAAGCCTGTGCACCCTTCGATGTGCAGTTCACCAATTTTGCTACCCCGGGGGCATACGTCAGCTGGGATTTTGGTGACGGCAACCGCTCTTCAGAAACCAATCCGCTGTATACTTACGAGGAGGCGGGAGATTACCGGGTGCGACAATTCGCCTTTAACGGTTGTGGACTGGACACGGTAGAGCAGACCATCCGGGTGTTGCCTTCTCCCGAGGTAGGATTTGCACATTCCCCTTTTGCCTGTGTTGACGAGCCGATTACATTCATCAATGAATCGGAAGGAACGGGTGGTCAACGCTGGTCTTTTGGTGATGGAGACAGCTCGGAGATCGAATCACCGGTTCACCGGTATGAGGCTCCCGGTACTTATTCGGTCCACCTGCTCGTTTACTCCAGTGAAAATCGTTGCCTGGCCCGTGACAGTAGTGAAATTACTGTACTCGGTAAACCGGAAGCCTCCTTTGTCCCTTCCACTCCTAACGGCTGTGCCCCCCTGCGGGTAAACTTCGATAACAATAATGTCGAGGATGGATTCTTTTACGAGTGGGATTTTGGCGACGGTAATACCGCTACCGTCGATCGGCCTACTCACCTGTTCCAGGAACCGGGGACTTACAGTATAAAGTTACGAGTGACCGATGTCAACGGTTGTTCTACCGATACCTCGGTACAGAACGTCGTCGTTTATCCCATGCCGGAGGCGCTGTTTTCTCTTGAAAAAGAGGTGCTTTGCGGCTTGCCGGCCGATATTATTGTGACCAACGAGTCGAGCGGCGCTTCCGGTTTTCGATGGGACTTCGGCGATGGGAGCAGTTCCAGTCTGAATCAGCCGGACCCCCATAGGTACTTCGATGGCGGCGAATACGAGATCCAACTCATCGCGACCAATACGTTTCAATGCGCCGATACCTTGGTCCGTTCCTTTATTGTACAACCCTTTCCGGAAGCCCAATATGAAATTGGAGACCGGCGCGGTTGCCTTCCTTTGCAGGTAGAATTTAACAACTACACAACGGCGACGCATTACGTCTGGGATTTTGGCGACGGTGAAGGCTCTCTTGATCCCAATCCGGTGCATACCTACACCCAACCCGGAACTTACGATGTTCAATTGGTAGCAACCTACGATAATGTATGTTTTGACACGCTGTTGCTGGAAGCGGCAATTGAGGTTTTCCCTGCGCCTTACGTGGATTTTGAGATGGAAAACGATCCCGACGGCCCGCTGGGGAGTGTGCGCCTGATCAATTTATCGGAAGGGGCTACTAAGTTCTTCTGGGATTTTGGCGATGGAGCGACCAGCGAAGAAGCCAGTCCCACGCACCGGTACCTGGATAATGCTGGCGGCTCACGTCAGGTATACCTTGAGGGGACTAATATATTTGGCTGTAAAGCCGATACCATTAAAACAGTGGATCCACCTTTGCTGAAAGGCCTGTTTGTCCCCAATGCCTTTTCCCCCGAGGCCGGCCTGGGGGAAGTTCGCCTGTTCAAACCCAAAGGAGCCGGTTTGAAAGAGTATAAGATCCGGGTCTTTTCTCCCTACGGCCAACTGGTTTGGGAGTCGGATAAACTGGAGGAGGGGCAACCTGCGGAAGCCTGGGATGGCACCATGAATGGCCAGCTCTTACCACAGGACGTCTACGTCTGGAAGGCCTATGGCCTCTTTCGAGACGGAACTGCCTGGCGCGGTATGCCCGATGGGAACGGGAATTACAAGACCATCGGCAGTGTCACTCTATTAAGGTAAAAGTGGAATAATCCAATAGTTGAAGACCGGGACGACCTGTTCAATTTTTGAATTACTCTCCCTGTGGAGGTTCCTCATAGACCTCGATACGGATACCGTCCCGGTAACTGACAAGCAGCTTTTTTCCATTGATGTCGGGATGACGGACAAGCCAGTTGGCAATTGGGGCGACGAGGCTTTGCTCGATAGCCCGCTGCAGGGGGCGGGCGCCGTAGCGTTCATCAAAACCGGTATGACCCAGACGATCGATGACGCTTTCGCTAAATTCAACCCGAAGGTTTCGCTTGCTAAAACCTTCCCTGCACTGCAGTTCCTCCAGTTCTTTGGCCGTGATTTGCCGGATATGCTCCTTTTCCAGGGAACGAAAGACGACGATGCTATCGATGCGGTTGACAAATTCAGGACGGAAGTGCCGTTCTATAGCCGATTGGTAGTGCAGGTCCTCACTTGTAGTTTGGGTGAAACCGATGGATTGCCGGTTGGAGGCACCCAGGTTGGTTGTCATGATGATAATCGAGTTGCGGAAATTAGTGATCCGGCCGTAAGCATCGGTGAGCACTCCTTCGTCAAGGACGGCGAGCAGTGCATCGAAGATAGCCGGATGCGCTTTTTCGATTTCATCAAGCAGTACCACGGAAAAAGGTTTTTCCCTGGCTTCTTTGACCAACTGACCCACCTCCCGGCCTCCGCCGATGAGGCGGTGCATCTGGCTGGGATGCTGGAATTCACTCATGTCAATCCGGATGAGCGGAAATTTTTTCTGTCCCTGTCCAAAGAAGTAATCAGCCAGGGTTTTGGCGCTAGCCGTTTTACCTACCCCGGTAGGGCCGGCGAAGATGAGGGTGTGGATCGGCCGCAGCGGGTTGTTGAGGCCGGCCTTGAATATCTTGACAATTTCGCAAAGTTTGTTTACCGCTGGCTCCTGACCAATGATGCGCTGCCGAAAATAATGCTTTAACTCGTCCTTATCGAGGGGCAGATCGTCTCGCAGAAAGAGTTCCGGCAGCCCGGTTTGCTTGACAAACAGTCCGGTTATATCCAGATGATTGATTTTTTTACGGCGCTTGAGTTTGGCGTCACTAACTGCTTGCCCGAGAAATTTGATTCCCTTACCGGGAAAACTTTCATAGGGATAGAAGCGCAGCAGCAAGCGATAGGCTAGTGCGAGCGCTCGATCGGTGATGGAAACCTCATGTTGCCGTTGGGCGTACAACACAAAGTGCCGTAGAATGGATTGCACCTTTTGTTCTGAAGGGTCCTTGATGGATACCAGTTGAAAGTGCTCAACAAAACCAGGTAAAAGACGACGCATGCTTTCCAACTGCTGCGGCGTAGCTTCACCTACAATCTGTAGTTTGCCTTGTTGCAGGTAAGTAAGCAAAAAAGCGGCTACACTGTCTTCAGGACCGTATCCGCCGCTCCGAAGCAGCTGAATGATGTCAACCACCCAGAGGATGCCGTTGGCGTACTGCAGTTCTTCCACCAGCGACTCGACGGTCTCTTCCCAGTCGCCGAGATACTTGGCGCTGGCGGTTATCCGTTGCGGCATAATACGCCAGAAAGTGTATTGAGCGTCCTTTTTCTTCGTCAACTGGGTGATTTTGCGCATAGCTTGTTGCAGTACTGCGCTTTTCCCAACACCGGGATGACCGACCACGATCACATTGGACCGGGTGTGCAAAACTTTATTCAGCACGGCCGTTACTTCCTCCTCCACCTCCCAAGCCGTTTCGGGAGTGGTGACGTTTAGCCGGCGCCGTTGCTTTTCGTAAGGGTAGCGTTCCGTTAACTGCGGCAGAGTGCGGAAATTGCGGCGGTAATAATATTTATCCCAGTTGAATTGACGACTGGCGTTGATCCGCAGAGGAATGATGTCCATTTTTGGGGAAGGGTATTGAAGAATCCGGAATATCTGTTCCGGCTCATAGCCGTTGAGCACGTTGGTCGCAAAATGCTGAGCCAGGGGGTCGACCTGGCGGGCATCATAGTAGTAAAAGTGTTGATCCAGCAGCGGAAGAAAACATTCGTAGTAACCACGCGTAACCTGACCGAAAATAACAGGAAGCGGAATTCGGAGGGTATGAGATAAGGGAAAGGAACCGTGCACCGTGCTGAAAGTGGGACGAATGGAAACATTAATGGTTTTTAGCCGGGGGGACTCCATTTCGAAAAAGGGGTAACTGTCGTATTTCTTGTATTGCTTCTGCAGGTAATCCTGCAGGGTGCTTTTCACCCGGCGAAGATCCTTTTCCACCACTTCATGGCCCGTACCGACCAGGAAACCCAGCACGGCATCCGGTTTAAGCTCGTAATACAATAAAGGGTAGTTGATTTTCTCCATAGCCTACTCAGATAAGTGTCAGCTTACCCTGCTTGGCCCGGATTATGATCTTCGTAGTAGATCAACCCACGGATAATCCGGACTAAGTGAATTGATCAACTAAAGACTAATGAGCTTCGTGCTTCGCCCTGGAGTTCCACCCGATGGACCGGTGCAACAAATACAGGCTCATTCCCGGGGACTCGTTAGTCATTAACCAGGCTTTTTATCTTCGGCTGACCATGTAAATATGCAAAAGTTTTAATGATCGAATCTTAAAGCTAAGGTTTTTTAATAACAACAATGGGTTTTTACACTCATTCATAAAAAAGCCGCTCCGGAAAATCCGGAGCGGCAGGTAAGCACTTAGAAAAATTACCTTATCGCTGGTAATTGACAATCACTTTTCGCGAAAGGGTAGCTTCCTTGGAAGACGCCGTAATTACATAGGTTCCTCCGGGCAGGCGAAGACTTCCCATGTCAAGTGTCAGCTGGGCCGCACCTCCTTCCTCGATTTGTGTCTGGTGTACGAGGTTGCCATTGATGTTGCGAACATAAATCCACACCTTTTCCTGACCAAAGCCTGCGTAATGCAGGTTGACCATGCCGGCAGAAGGATTGGGGAAAACTTCCATGTTCAAACCTTCCTGGGACTGATCGAGATCCTTGCGGATAAATGTACTGTGGTTTGAAGGTCCCTCCTCTCGTGCGCTAACCTCTTCATCGCTCTCCGTTTCTGCGGGAACGCATATGGTGCAGTCAAGGCATTCATTGACGGCAGCCAGTGCGTCGGCAAGTTCACAGTCAAACCATTCCTCCGCCAGCGCCTCATTCGCGTCAGCGAGCAGGTCGCAAACTGTTGAGGTCTCATCGTAACCAAAGAAAGCCAGGTCGATGGGGCAGGGGAGATCTTGTAATAAGACCTCACAGAGCGCCGGATCGTTGAGCGTATTCAAGGTCAAGGCAGTGGTATGGCGGATCAGAGAACTGGAAAAGAGCCCTGCCGGACAGCCGGCTTCTATTAAGCCTTCCGGAGTAGCAAGGGGTGCTCCCGGAAGAATGGCGTCAATGCAATGCAAGCCGAGTCGGAATCCTCCTACATCGATACTGTCGCCATTTGCTTCTAGAACTTCTTTGACATTCGGTGAACCCGAATCGACATTTTGTCCCCAGTAGAATGGCGTGTAGGCACAAACAGGCGGTTCACAGCATTCCTCAGGAACCGTGATCATTTGGGAGATTGGTTCCGACACATTACCACAGGCATCGGTAGCAATCCAGGTGCGCACTACGCTGAAGGAAGCTTCGCAATCGCCCTCAATGATCAGGTCCTCACCAATTTGTTTGACAATGACTTCACCGCCGCAGTTGTCTTCTGCATCGGGCGCTTCGAAGGTAGGCGATTCCTCACAGCCGATGATGAGGTTAGGCAGCTCGGAGGTGATTACCGGCGCTGTTTCATCTTTGCCGCTGAAGGTAATCCAACATTGTTCGGTATTACCGCAGTCGTCGTTGATCATTACTTTGAATCTGACTTCGAAGCCTTCACAGTCATCACCATTCTGCTCCTTCGTCCAGATACGGACCATACTCTCATTCTCATATGCCTCTTTAAAGAGTTGTATGACTTCTGCGTTACTGGGTACTTCGTCGAGGCACTGCAAGTCCGTTACATCATCCGGGCATTCGCCGATCAGTTCTCCACCGCCGTCACCGCCGGAGTGGGATACTTCGCAGTAAGCGGTGTTGCCGCATTC
>CAZWDL010000002.1:0-14565 GCA_964632995.1 uncultured Saprospiraceae bacterium | reverse complement strand
CCTCGTCGAGGCACTGCAGGTCGTGTTCGCCGTCGGGGCATTCACCGATCAGGTCGCCGCCCGTACCTTCTTCCGTATGGGATACTTCGCAGTAAGCGGTATTGCCGCATTTATCAGAAATGGCAAATTTTTTGGTGATGGTATAGCTACCGCAGTAGCCGTCCTCTTTCGTTTCACTTACTTTTTCTACATAGTGGACTTCGCCAGTGCACTCGTCGGTCCAGTTTTCCTTAAAGTACCATATGTACTCGTTATCCGTTCGCAAGTGATCAACATTGGGTGGACAGGGGCCGGAGGGGGGAGTAGTATCCTTACCTTCGTATACCACAGCGCAGTGTTTTTCCTGACCACACTCATTTTTAAGCGTGATGTGATACTTTACCCAGAACCCCTGACAATTATTACCAGAAGTTTGTGAAGCCACCGAAATGAATAGGTTGCCGTCATAGGCTTCTTTGATTTGCCACTCCAGCGCTTCGGGTGAAGGCACCTCGTCTATACATTCCAGGCCATTATTACCTTGAGGGCACAGTCCGGATAGATCGCCGCCGTCATTACCTTTCACAGTGTGAATCACTTTGCAAGTGGTTGTGTTCCCACAATCATTTTGCACTTTAAAACGCTGTTCGACGATATAGCCGCCACAGCCGGTGGGAGTTTCTTTTTGATCAATAAATTTGACTTCCACCTCGCTGCAATCAGAAGAAAAGGCTTCCTTGACTTTATGCTCGAAAGCATACCCATCGGGAACCTGGTCGAGGTGGGTTAGATTGGAGTAGCCTTCAGGACATCTGCCGCTAAGTTCCTGGCCGGAACCGAGAATAGTGATTTTTCTCACGAATACCATTGGTTCGTAATCATTCGTGAAATACACTTTATAGATGTGTCGAATGATTTTTCCGGTGCAATAGTCTCCTTCCTCCTCTTCATCGACCACAATGCGGTCGATTTCGGCTGCTTTATCACATTCATCGACTTTTATGTCGATATAGTAATTGTAGGAGCCGAGTTTAGGATTCACTTCGATTTCATCCTGAAGTTCCTTATCGAGAACTTTGTATACAAAACTGGCTGTTTTACCAGGCGATAGCTGCCCCTCAAATTTCACGGTAGAGGCATCTGGTCCGTCGCGCGGGGCTTCAACTGTATACTTTTCTTCGCAAGACCAGAACTTTGACCCAATCCGGACCCTGGTGAAATCTGTCTTGAACGGGTCGGAGGGGACTGCCACATTTCCCCAGGAAGGGATGGCAAAGGCTATATTTGACAAATCCTTGTCGCAGTCATTGTAAATTTTGAACTTGTAAATTGGATAGCCGTCGGAATCATAATCGACGCAGATGAGTGCTACCTGAATACATTCATTGGTGCTGACATAACAACCATCTAGCGGAGTAAGTGGCAGGTTGCCACAGTGATTTTCATCCTTCACGTTTTCCAGGCACTCCGGAGCATTGATGGTCACCTGATCGGGATGAGGGCTGGGAATGGGATCACCGCAATTCAGCGTGATGTCGGGGGGGAGCTGTATTGTTTGGGCATGACTCCCGAAGCATATGCTGAACAAGAGTAGTATCATTGAGCACCAAGACAATACCTTTTCGGGTAAAAAGACTTTCATAGTTTGAGTTTTTAAGTGATACGGATTTTTTCTAAGGGCAAAAAATTACCAGGCTTGGTCCGGCACCCAGACCGGACAAGCAATTTGAAAATGGAATAAAGCGTAACAGCAGTCGCAGAAGGCCCATTGCTACGGGCAATGAGAGCTTTGTGCGGTACTGATACGACTATAAACAGTCAGGATGAACTGTCGTCATCTTTGAAGAAAACTGTTAAGGACCCCGTTTAGTAAGCCTGTTTTTGTTCATAGTTTTGGTTTTAGATGAACGAAAATGATCGCAGGGTACGAGGTAGTGTAAACTTGTATTTTGTGTTTATGAGCGAAACCCCAGAGCCGATTAACTTAGGCTAAGGGAGTGCATAGGGGTAGTATGGCACCGTAATGGGGAAGTGCCCGGAAAGGGGTTTCTGTATTCGAGTAGTTTTCGACCAATTTGATTGGGATAGAGCAAATACTCTATTGGAAACTGGATCACTGCATTGCCCGGGGGGAATCAGGGTAGAGAATGAGCAACGCGATTTTCTCAGAGGCTAAATATACAATAAAATTGCTATTTATCCAACAAAAAAAGCACTGCAAACTTGATTTCATTACGCACGGCTTTAACTGATCTGTAAAACCAATCCTTTCAGGTATTCTCCTTCAGGATGAAAGAGGCTGATGGGATGATCCGGAGACTGACTGAGTTGATGCATCACTTTCACTTTTCGCCCGGCTTCGAGCGCTGCAGCTACGATGGTATTGTAAAAAAGGGTCTTATCTACCACCTGTGAGCAGGAAAAGGTGAAGAGTATACCACCGGGCTTTATTTTTTGTAGGGCACTGGCATTAAGACGTTTATAGCCTTGCACGGCATTGTGTCTTTTTTTCAGACTCTTAGCAAAAGCAGGAGGGTCTACCACGATGAGATCATAAAGCGTTTCTTGTCGCCGCAGGAACTGCAGTACATCCTCGCGGAGGGCTTGATGAGTACCTGACGAATTTTCCAGTAAAGCCACATTCTTCCGGCAGAGTTCAATCGCTTTGTCCGATGTATCAACAGAGTCGACGTGATGGGCGCCAGCTTTCAATGCATACAGGGAAAAACCGCCAGTATAACAAAAGGCATTGAGCACTCTTTTTCCAGTCGCATAGCGGGCCAGCAATTGGCGGTTTTCACGTTGATCGAGGAAAAAGCCGGTTTTTTGACCACCTTCCCAGTCGACGATGAAAGGATGACCGTTTTCCAGGGCTGTTTGTTTTTTGGAGGCTCCAAACAAGTATTGGTTTTCGGCATTAGCAGCGTAATCGCCGGGCAGGGTATCGCGGCTTTTATCATAGACGGCTTGCAGCTGATCACCAAATACCTCCTGTAGAGCGGCTGTTAAGTTATGACGTTCGAGATGCATGCCAATGCTGTGGCATTGGATAACGGCTGTTCCGCCGTATATATCGATGATCAGCCCGGGCAATTCATCGCCCTCGGCATGAACAAGCCGGTAGGCATCCGTTTGTTGATCAGCTGGAAGACCGAGTGATCGCCGGTACTGAATGGCTTGCTGCAGTCGTTTAGTCCAAAAGGGGAGGCCGGCATCGGTGGGTTCAAACGAGAAGATACGTACCCGTATACTACCATTTTGATAGTGACCGGCGCCAAGGAAATCACCTTGGTGACTGTATACTTCCACCAGTTCACCATCGGCCGGGTGGCCTTCGGTGCGTTGAATAGCCCCGGAGAAAACCCAGGGGTGGAAGCGCCGCAGAGCGGCATCTTTTTTTCTTTTTAGAAAAATTTTTTTCATGCTCACAAAGGTAGTGTTTTTAGCCTGGGCTCCTGCATGTTAAGCATTTTGAGAAGCTCCTTTCTCAAAATGCAGCGAGCCATTCCACATCCAGCAGAATGACTCGCCATCTATCGGAAAGGATAGGGATTTTAAACTATAACCTCTTGTGGATAGGCGACTTTGAGCACATCGTCAAAGTAGTCGGCATAGTGTACATTGATGCCTTCTTTGATATGATCGGCCAGTTCCTCGAAGTCTTTCCTGTTATCTACCGGGAGGATGATGTCCGTGATGCCTACGCGTTTGGCGGCGATGGTTTTTTCCTTTACTCCGCCTATGGGCAACACTTTGCCGGTGAGGGTCAATTCCCCGGTCATGGCCAGTCCGCTACGTACGGGCAGGTCGGTGGCCAGGGCGTACAAAGCGAGCGCCATAGTGATTCCGGCTGAAGGGCCGTCTTTGGGTGTTGCACCGGCCGGAACATGGAGGTGAACGATGTTTTCATCGAAGTATTTGTGATGCGGCTGATTCTCTTCTTTGGCAATGATAGAGCGTACGAAGCTGTAGGCGATTTCGGCTGATTCGCGCATCACATCCCCCAGCTGTCCGGTCTGTTTAAATCCGGCGTTTTTGCTGCGAATGCCGTTTGCCTCGATGTAGAGCGTAGCGCCACCGAGAGGAGTGTAGGCTAATCCCAGAGCCACGCCGGGTACGTCTTCGTTGTACAGTTTTTCGATTTGGAAAATAGGTTTTCCTAAATATTCATCGACATTGTCTTTTTCGATGACAAATTCCGTTTGATGGTCTTCGGCTTGTTGCAAAGCCACCTTCCGGACAATTTTTCTGATCTGTTTTTCCAGGTTTCTAACCCCGGCTTCACGAGCGTAATTATCGATGACCTTGCGCAGGGCCTCTTCGGTGAATTTGATCTCATCTTCTCCAAAACCGTGTTCTTTCAATTGCTTTGGTACCAGGTATTGCTTGGCAATCTGGATTTTTTCCTCCACCACGTATCCTGCCAGGCGGATGACTTCCATCCGGTCGAGCAGCGGCCCGGGGATGGTTTCCAGCTGGTTGGCTGTCGTGATAAACAGGACGTTCGACAAATCATAGGGCAGGTCGAGATAGTGGTCCAGAAAAGAAGTGTTCTGTTCGGGATCGAGTACCTCGAGCAAAGCCGATGCCGGGTCGCCGCGAAAACTGGTGCCGATCTTGTCGATCTCGTCGAGCATAATCACCGGATTGGAGGTTTCCACGCGTTTGAGGGCCTGGATGATTTTACCCGGCATAGCGCCGATATAGGTGCGACGGTGTCCCTTGATTTCAGCTTCGTCCCGCATACCACCCACGGAGAAGCGGAAAAACTTGCGGTCCAGCGCATTGGCGACCGACTTACCGACGGAGGTCTTACCAACTCCGGGAGGACCTACCAGGCAAATGATGGAGCCGCCGATTTTGCCGCGCTTGATTACGGTACTCAGGAATTCGAGGATGCGATCCTTGACTTCCTCCAGGCCGTAGTGATCGCGATTGAGAATCCGGCGGGCCTCATTGATGTCAGTATTATCTTCAGTATACACACCCCAGGGGAGATCAACGATAGTTTCCAGGTAATTACGCGTCACTGAAAATTCAGGCGACTGGGCATTGAGCGTTTTCAATTTTTCCAGTTCCTGATCAACGGTCTTCTGTACCTCTTCGGGCAGGACCAGGTCTTCGAGTTTCTTTTCAATTTTATCAGCTTCGGTTTCCTGCTCGTCTTTTTCCATCCCGAGTTCTTTCCGGATGGCTTTCAGCTGTTCGCGCAGGAAGTATTCCCGTTGTTGTTTGCTGACCTTCTCCTCAATGTTCTTATTGATCTTTTGCTGAACCTTGGCAACTTCCAGTTCTTCCTTGATCATGCGCAGCAGCATTTTGGCCCGCTCGTACAGATCGAAGGTTTCCAGCAATTCCTGCAGCGATTCCGAGTCGGACTGTAGCAGGTTGCTGATAACATCCATAGTTAAACCCGGAGCTTCGTAATTGAGCTGGGAAACGACCATATTGACCTGTTCCTGAAAAAGAGGGTTCAATTTGAGTAACTCCTTAATTTCAGAACTGATGGCCATCATGTAGGCCTTCATATCTGTTCCCGGTTTTTCTTTCGGATCCGAATGATACTGCACCTGCCAGCGCAAAGATGGTTTTACCAGCACCACCTTTTCCTTGGAAAAGCGGCTGATACCGCGTCCCAGCACCTGAACGGTGTCCTGACCAATGGGTACAATACGCATGATCTGATAGACGGTGCCCACGTCGTAAAAATCGGATTCGGCATAGTCTTCTTCATTGTATTCCTGCGCAAGGACAAGCCCAATGTACCCTTCTTCGTTTTCCTGGGCCTTCTTGAGGGCTTCAATTTTATTGCGCCCGGTAAAGGTCATGGGAAGAGTTAGTCCTGGAAATACCGGACGTTGTCTAAGCGGTAAAATGGTCAAATTCGTGGGGAGTACGTTATCTACCGTTTGAAGTTTCCCTTCCCCCGGGTGAATGTCCTCCATGATATCTTCTTGTTGAAAGATGTTATTATTATCGTCTTGCATGAATTATTGCTTTTTGCATTTAAAAGTTGTAAACAGACTTTTGTTTACTCACTTTCTTTTTTAGTGGTAAAGCTTTGCAGCAGCCTTTTTTCCTACTGTTGGCCACCAGAACAGGCAACCATGTGCAATTTTCAGGCCAAGGAAGGAACAGGGTGAAATTTCGTGACATTGTGTCGGATCGCTTTGAGAGTTGCGACATATTGGCAGTGTAGTGGGCGGCCTGAGACTCGAACAGGATTCAATCTATAGTCCTCCAAGTCAGGATATGTGAAAAATAGCAAGTCAAGATTCACAAATTTTGGCATGGAGGACTATAAATGGCGGGTTTGTATAGATATACACCGAGGTAAATGGGTTGGAGCACCGTCTCCGGCCCATTTACTTCAAATTCACTTCTGACAACCTTCCAGCTTAGCGGGCGGGCCGGTAATTCTATTATTATCTGTCTTAATTCAGTTCGCTAGAACTAGTATACCGGGCAGTTAACGCGGTGACGCCCCTTGTCTGGTTGCAGGTAGATAAGAGAAATCTCCAATCCGCCACGTGTGTCGTTAGCTCTGGCGAGCGTGGAAGTAGTTACATCATAGCTTATTCCGATACCCCATCTTTCCAGTTCGAGAACGGCGGAAAAGATGACCGATTCCATTCCGATGCCCTGCTCCCTCATGTTGGCTAGGTGCCCCCAGACTCCGGCGCGCAGCTTGACCTCTCTCCAGTCTCGATTGGAAAAGCGGAGGTTGCCGCCGAATGTGGTGCTGGTGGATGGCCCCTGCGTCATAAAGATGGCGGCCGGTAAAAGGCTCATCCCGGTTCCCAGGGGCAATTCTCCACCGGCATGAGCTACCCAGCGGCGGTAAAGCCGGTCGTTACCCTGTTCCTGAAAGGAAATGGCCGGTTTGCTGATATGGTAGAGTGCACCGCCTGCGTAAATACTCATATTTTCATCAAAAAGAGCGTACCATAGCAGGCCGGCATTGAAATCGAGAAAGATCTGTTGCGGATTTTCATCAAAACCTTCTCCGGAGGGAGCGTTATAGTTGATAAAGGCGCCCTCGGTATCAAACTGATTAGAGAACCATAAGACGTCGGAATCGAAGCCCCGTTGTTCAAAGCCTATCTGAGCGCCGGCTACCAGATACTGATCTGTACTGCTGTAGCGGCTGCCACCGAGTTGCTTCATAAAAGACAGGCCGGCATTACCCTGGGTGCGGTTAAAGCGCGAAGCGCCGGCTTGATCGCGGGAGAAGCTGAACCCCAGCCCGACATAATCCTTATCGACTGTGCGGAAACGCATGTCAAAACTTCCGGCGAAGGTCCGGTATGCTTTGTCCTCCAATATGCTGGAATACTGGTCGCGATAGGTGGCGGTAAAGCGTACTTTACCCTGAAAAACGCCAATCATCGCCGGGCTCAGGTGCAGCGGGGCGGCGTAGAATTGAGAGAATCGCGGGTCCTGTGCCTTTAGATCCACCAGTTCATTACAAAAGAAAAACAGGCTTAAGAGAAAGGTGTAAATTTTCCAACGCATAATTCGAGTGCCTTAGGGCGAAAACCATGGCGGTTCGCCGGTTTAGGGAATATTTCTTGCTTATCGGATGAGCGTAGTGTGTCCGTGGAAAAAATCAGTTACGCCGTCTATGTATTCAATTTCTACGTACCAAACAAAAACGCCGCCGTTCATATCCTGTCCGCGGAAGGTGCCGTCCCAGCCGGTATTGGGATCGTTGACTTCAAAATCGCGCATTTCGTAGAGCAGTTCTCCCCAGCGGTCATACACGCGGAAGAGCCGTACCAAGGTGCCGGGTTGGCCGTGGACCAGCAGGATGTCATTCTGCCCATCCTGATTAGGGGTAAAGCCGGTGGGTACTTCCACCACCCGTGACTTCTCAACCGTGATATTGATGAAGTCATTGGACTCACAGCCTCGCCCGTCGATACCGTACAGTTCATAGGTGATGGTGTTGACCGTTGTGGAAAGGGGATCTGAACACTCAGTGCAGTTCAGGGTGCCTTCGTAAGGAGCATTCCAAAGATAGGTGACCCCACCTTCTCCATTTTCGCTGGAAGCCATGAGCTGGATGCTGTCACCGAGGATGATGGATTGGTCAGGACCGGCATAGACGCTGAACCTCGGCGGGTCTTCCAGGGTGATGCGGTCGAGAAAAATACAACCTTGCCCGTCTTTTACATAAACAGTGTATTCTCCAGCTCCCAAACCGAGGAAAATATTGGAGCCGTTAAAGGTCTGGTTGTCGAGGCTGAAGAGATAGGGAGGCGTGCCTCCCTGTACTTCTAGGGAAATGGAGCCGTTCCGTTGTCCGAAACAGGTTGGCGCCTCGGGAAGCACATTGACTGTGAGTAAAGGCGGTTCTTCAATGCTGATTACCTGTTCTTTCTGGCACCCCTTGTCATCAGTGATGCTCAGCGTATAGTCGCCGGCGGGAAGCTGTTCCAGCGTAGAACCGGTAGCACCATTAGACCACTGTAGCTGATAGGGCGCCGTACCACCACTCAGGGAAACCCGTATGCGTCCCTCCTGTGAACCGAAGCAGGCGTTGTCGGTCTTTGCAATATCTAGATTGATTTCATCAGGGGCTTGGAGTGTGATACTGCCGGTATTGAAGCAACCCTCTTCGTCGGTTACCGTGACGGTATAACTGCCCGGTGAGAGATTGTTCGCCTTAGGGCCGATCTGGTTTCTGGTATTAGGGCTCCACTGATAGCTGAAGTTGTCATTATCTCCCTGAACATTGACAACGGAAACCGAACCGCTCTGGTCCACGGAACAGATTATATCATTGGTTTGCAGGTCAAAGGTGATCTGCGAAGGTTGGCGGAGTACGCGCTCTACTTCCACTACACAGTTTTGCTGACTTGTGACCGTTATCCGGTAAGACAAGCCGCCGGTCAGGTTTTCCACTACCCGGGTGGTATCGCCGGTGCTCCATTGAAAGCGGTAATCAGTTGGATCCTGACTCAGTCCGCCTTCTACAAAATTGACCGCCAGCTGTCCGTCAGAATCCCCGAAGCAGGTTGGAGAAGACTGGATGACGTTGGGGTTGAAGCTGGGAAGATCCTCCATAGTCAGGGTATCGCTTGCGCTACAGCCTCTGGCATCGGTAACAGTAACGCCATAGTTAAGGGAGTCGAGGTTTACGGCGGTGGAGGTCGTTTGTCCATCGCTCCACTGGAAGTTAAAGCCTCCGTTACCTCCGGTAGCAGTTACGGTAGCCTGGTTATCTCTGGCGCCGGGGCATCCCTGACTGACCTGGGTCATGTCGGCCGTCAGGCTATCGGGTTGGGTTACGGCGAAGCGAACGGTATCTACGCAGATACCGGTATCCCGGACTACAACGAAATGTTCGCCACTGGATAATCCGGAAAAGGAGCCCGTCTCCTGTGTGTTGTTGCTGTCATCGAGGGAGTACCTATAAGGCGCGTCTCCTCCTGTTGCACCGATGCTTACGGTGGCGTTGCTATCTCCGTAGCAGTCAAGAGGGGAGGGGCCTTCCAGCAACTGCGCCTCCAAATCACAAGGCATATAGGTGCAAGTAGCTTCGCTGATTTCGAAGCTGCAATTTTCGGGTGTATTACCCAGGTAATAGCGCAGTTGCAGGGTGAGCTCATCACGGCGTTCGAGATTACTGAAAGTCACTGTATTTCCGGTCGGTTGCGGAACCCATCCTTCGGGGGCGCCGTTGCGCAGAAGCTGATGCTCAAACCGGTCACCGTTAGGCGACCAGGAAAAGGTGATTTCCTGATCTTCATCAGAAACAGTACAAGTTACGTCAGGCGGTGTATCATCTGAGGCGATGGCTACGATCGTGGTATCGGTCTCAATGCAGCCATACAGGTCACTGGCAGTGACAATGTAGTCGGTAGTGGAGGAAGGCATAGCCACCGGGTTTGAACAATCCGTGCAGGACAAACCGGCCGAGGGGGCCCAGAAATAGGTGACTTCGTTGGTCGATACAAAGGTGATCGACCATTGCAGTAAACGCCCCTGCTCGTTTGGGCCGGCGGCGTCGGAGACGACGAGGCTCCACTCGCCATTCAGCGGGGCGCCGTTGAGTACACTCCAATCGCCATCAGGTTGAAAACTGCCATTAAATGGAGCGGTTCCCGCGCTAATAGGAACGGTGGCTGAAGGAGTGAAACAGGTTCCGGAAAAATTGTCTCCCTCTCCACCATTACCTCCGGAAAGAAGCAGCTCCTGCCCATTGGGGGCCCGAAGTATGAGGTCGATATCACCCGTCCAGTCCGTTTCCATTTCCGCGCACACCGAAAGGACTTGTGACTCAGCATCCGTGATACTTCCAGACTGCACGCTGCTGATATCAAGGGTGGATACATAGGGGTCTTCGGGAGGATGGTTGGAGGCGCCGATGGGATAGTCGGGGAATATTTCAAAAACCAGGTTGGTGTCGAGATTGCTTTCGACACTGACATCGAAAAAAACTTGTTCACCTTCACAGATAGCGGTATCAGGAGTAGCCGTCAGCTCAGACTGGCAGTCGTAGCAATCGGGATGGGTGACGGGAAGTACCTGTACACAAACGACCGTATCAAAGTTGCAGCCATAGTTGTTAAGCGTTTCAAAAGTGTAACAGGCCTGTCCCGCATTTTTCGGGGCGGCAGCCAGTGAATCTTTACTTTCAAAGAAGACATAAGGCGCCTCTTCCCAGCCAAAGTCGATGATTTCCGGAGTAAAGGTTTCCAGGTTGGGAAACAGAGCCGGATCAAAGTTGATGCCCCAGGAGAAAATAAAACCGTTGTCCTGTCCCCACAGATCTTCTACGCGCATAGTCCACTCTCCGTTGAGGGGACAGCCGACAAGTTCTTCTAAGGTTTCCACAGATTGATAATCACCTTCCGGGAGTGTGCGTGGTGTATTTTCGTTGGCGTAATCGAGCCAATTGGGGCGTGTAGCGTCGGGGGTCCAGCAATAGTCGAACCCTTCGCCCGGTCGGATAGAAAAGTTATCATTATCGTCGGGGATGCCTAGAAATACAGAGCCTCCGACCTGGCCGCGATGATCGTGGAGCAATACGTCCCGGCCGTCAGGACATTGTAGGCTGATCTCCAGGTCGCGCATCCAGGAATGCTCGATATTCAGGCAGATACCCAGTAACTCGTCGACATCAGTCAGGGTTTGACCAGGAAGGAAATCACTGAATTCGATACTGGTTTGGTAGGCAGTACCGGTTCCATCCGGCAGGGGCAGGGAATCCGAACGAATGCCGCCGAACTGAAAGCTACCTTCAGTAGATACAGCGGAGACGGACTTGCTGTTGTCGAGGCGGTTGACTACGGCATTGAGGGCCAAGGTGTCCTTTGCACATATCTGTGGGGGGATGTCACCGGCGGTTTGGAAGTTCGGCCGAGTAGATACACGAACCCGCTGATTGATAAAATTTGTACTTCGGCAACCGAACTGATCCCTGATGACAAGTTGAACAGTATAGCCTCCAGGATTGCGATATTCGTGCGATACTTCCGGACCTACCGCAAGGGCGCCGTCACCAAAGTTCCATTCAAAGCGGGCACTGGAATCAGAGTGCTGGTAGGCCACCCCGTTCTGTGGATAGACCCCTTGCGCTTTTAGTGAAATGCGTTGCCCCGGGCAGGTGTCGATATAGCCCGTGTCGAGCGGAACGATCTCCGGTGAGGTTTCTATGAGTTCTGCCTGAATATTCTGGCAGGCGGGAATACAGTTGATATTGGCGGCCCACCCTTTGCCCTGACGGCTGCCGTCGGATTCAAAAGTAATCGTTAGGCAACCACTGCTATTGGCAGCCGTTGCCTGAATGATAAAGGGACTGCCCGGTAGAAAGTCCCGTGCGCAGGAAAGTTGGGGAGCGCTGTCGTCCTCACCGTCGTAAAAGCAAAGCTGATCACCGGGGTCCAGGTCTGGCGCCGAAAAAACCAATTGGATATGTGAACCGGAAGCCTGATCGCTGCAAAAAGTAATAGAATGGCTTTCATTCGCTCCGTAGGAACTATCCTGTCCTCCGCTGTCAAAGAAAAAACCTTCACAGGTGACGATGCGCTCGCCCTGATCAATCGTAAAATCCTGACTGAAGAGCATTCCTGAGCTCAGGGTGAAGACAATAATTGGCAAGCCGGAGTGAAAAGCCCGGCAAACCGAGGGAAGCAATGATTTCAAAATCTCCATCGGGACGGATTTTGCAACTATTTTTAGTAATTGAGACTACGAGTGGCAAAGATACACCATGCAATGTATTTATGTAAGAGCAGAAATACATTGCTATTCCGGAAAGGCGCACGTTGCAAAAGCTGATTTTAAACTCAGTAACTTGGAGATGGATGGATAGTTGCTTGTCTGGTTACTGGGGCGCTTCCTTCCCGGGCTGACGGCTGGGGGCACGGAGCCTTGGGTCGTCGTATTTTCAATTTTAAAGTAAACAAAAAAGAAAGAAACAAAAAAATCCAATGTCAACTTTAACCTCTTAGTTTAATCTTTTCCAAAAAAAATGGATATTGTCCGGGAAAACAGCGAAGGGAGAAAATAACCCCCACAGTTGTTTTTTTTATAAAGATACGATTGAATTTTTTCTTTTTCTATTTAAAAAATGCAACTACGAGACTCTACGATGGAATTACTAAACGGAAGACAACTGGCTAAGGAGATAAAAGAAGAATTGGCTGAAGAAGTGAACCACCGGAAGGCCGCCGGCCACCGCGCACCCCACCTGGCAGCGGTCTTGGTAGGGGAAGATCCGGCCAGCGAGGTTTATGTGCGCAATAAGGTGCGTTCCTGTGAAAGAGTGGGATTTGACTCGACTTTAATCAGAAGGCCGGCCGATATCAGTCAGGAAGCGTTAATTGCCATTGTTCATGATTTAAACCGGGATGATAGTATTGACGGTTTTATCGTTCAGTTGCCCTTGCCGAAGCATATTGAAGAAGAGCAGATCACGCTGGCCATCGATCCGCGAAAAGATGTGGATGGTTTTCATCCAACGAACTTCGGTCGGATGGCCCAGGGGATGCCTTGCTACCTGCCGGCTACACCGGCGGGAATTCTGGAGATGATTCGCCGGTACGAGATCCCTACGGAAGGAAAGGAGGTGGTGGTTATCGGCCGGAGTAATATCGTCGGCACCCCGATGGGTATTCTGCTTTCCCGCAAGGCTTATCCGGGAAACGCCACCGTAACGGTTTGTCACAGCCGTACTAAAAACCTGGGCGATCACACCCGCCGGGCCGACATCATCATTGCTGCTATCGGCCGGCCAAACTTCGTCACCGCTGATATGGTGAAACAAGGAGCTGTTATCATTGATGTGGGGATTAATCGCGTGGAAGACCCCAGTGCGAAAAAGGGATACCGGCTTTGTGGGGACGTGGCTTTTGAGGAAGTTTCGGGAAAAGCCGGATACCTCACACCGGTACCGGGAGGGGTCGGGCAGCTAACCGTAGTATCCCTGTTAATGAATACCCTTAAGGCCAACAAGGGAGAAGTGTACGGTTAATTAAAAAGGTGGAATTAAACGATTCAATGGTTTATTATCAATATGCGATTGCCGTTGCGCCTGAGTGGCGGGATATTTTACTGGCCTATCTCAGTGAAACGGAATTCGATAGTTTTGAGGAGACAGAAAAGGGATTACACGCATTTTTGCCGGCTTCTGCCGATCAGCTGGCCGTAGAGGAGGCGCTGTCGAGCCTTCAGCAAAACTATCCTTTTCATTATGTGGTGAAGCGATTGCCGCAACGAAATTGGAACGCCGTCTGGGAGGCCAATTTCAAGCCCATCCGGGTGGGCGATTTCTGTGGGGTACGAGCCGATTTCCACCCTCCGGTAAGGGGGGTGAAATACGAGTTGATCATCAACCCCCAAATGGCTTTCGGTACCGGGCATCACGAAACGACTTTTATGATGATCCAGCTCATGCAGCAAATGGAATGCCGTGAGGCACGGGTTTTGGATTACGGCAGTGGTACCGGTATTCTCGCTATCCTGGCCGCTAAAATGGGGGCCCGCCGGGTCGAAGCGATCGACATCGAAACAGCGGCTTTTGAAAATACGATAGAAAACGCGGAACTCAACGGTGTTGCTTCTCAAGTCAAGGCCGTGCACGGTAATTTGGAAAATTGTGCCAGTAAACGGTATGATATAATACTGGCTAATATCAATCGCAATGTAATTTTAGCCTCCCTGCCGGCGTTATATGAAAAGCTATCGGCTACCGGAAAACTATTGATATCGGGCATTTTAAAGACTGACGAAGTATTGGTTGCAGCGGAAGCCCGCTCCCTGGGCTTCCATTTACAAGAGCGGACCTATAAAGGAGAATGGTGTTCCTTTCGGTTTTCCGGCGGCCGAGAATGAGCCCTCTTTTTGGGAGAGAGAAGGCTAAGATGTCAGTTCGAGCCTTGATTCTAGAACAATTTTGGACCTGGAGACGTAAAAAGGAATGATTGTTAGGCGTTTTATCAGCGCCAGGTCTTTTTGCCCCGTTTTTGGCCGGAGTAGTGGGATAGGCTCTGAGGCGAGCCGGCTAATGCCCCTAACGGATAGTAAGAGGCTGTTTCATTTAAGTGTTCAGAATTTATTATAGGCTATTTTTTTGTC
>CAZWDL010000001.1:0-143743 GCA_964632995.1 uncultured Saprospiraceae bacterium | reverse complement strand
GCATTTCGCCAAAAGGCACTGCCAAAACTGGACGCTACTTAGTTTACAGTGTACTCAGTATCGTTTGACGGATTCTATAATGTACAAGGGGCGTTGTTTGATCTCGTAATAAATATTGGAGAGGTAAATCGACATGATATACAGGTTGAGAAAAGTAACGGCGAAAAATATGGAGATCAGGATGACCAGGAAAGTCCAGCCTGAAACAGCTTCCTGCGGAACTCCCAGAATATCGGATCCGGTAAATTTCACCAATAAGGCGTTGATGATGACGCCAATGAGAAACAAAAAGGATAGGATAAAAATCCAAAGCAGCAAGGAACGAAGGAAAGAGGTGAAGGAGGTGATGGCGACCAGAGAGGTCCGGAAGCGCTCGGAGAAATTTTCCTCCGGATCCATACGCAGCGGTTTGTCCACTTCAATAGCACTGGTATGATAGCCGACGATGGAGTAGATCGCCTTCATATAGCGCAGATTTTCCCGGAGCCGGAGCAATGAATTGAGTGCCCGCCGTGAAATGATACGGGTATTGTGCGCCCGGTCATCGACCTTCAGGGAGGAGTAGTGCCGGAGCAGGAAATAGAAGATGGCGTAAAAAAAGCGATAGGTCAAAGATACTTTTCGTTCCCGGGCTCGCAGGTAAACGATATCAAATCCCTGCTGGGCCTTTCGGAACAGTTCAATAACTAGCTGCGACTGATCAGCAAAGATAGGTTCAAAAATCACGGTGTAGTCCCCGTTAGCCCGGTCCAGCCCGGCAATAATAGCGTGGTTTTTATTCGTTGACGCGGCGAGGTTAAGCAGGTGAATATGTTGTTTGACGCTGCCGGGAAGCGGTTGCAGGAAGGAGTCAACCGAATGCCCCTGCGTGTTGTTTACTAGAACAATTTCAAAATCGGAAAAATGCTGTTCCAGAACCGAGTAGAGTTGTTCCAGCAATTGCGGCAGTTGCCGGAACTCATTCGGTGTTTGAAGAACGCTGACAATAGAAAGGAAGCTGTTGTACATCATCCAGGTTCAGTTAGGGGGGAATTTAGCTATTTGCCTGTAATGATCCAATAAGGAAAACAACATTTTGCTTGCCCGACCACCCACTTAAATAGATAATCTGCTCGTAAGAAATGCTTAAAAAGTGACTTTGACTAAAAATTTCGTATAAAATAAGGGAGTTTACCTGAAAAGGTTGTACTTTTCATCTTTACTATCAGGAGATTACCACAATTATAACGTTTATAAAAAAGCAGCCGGTTGGAATGCCGGCAAGTTAGTTTTCCGGAGCGTTTGTGTTTAGAGATGCATCGATTCAGCAGTAAGTAGTAGGACTATATGCCAAGGAGTTTTCCATTTTATCAGCAGTTGGACGCGATGGACTGCGGAGCGACCTGCCTGCGCATGATTGCGCGTCATTTTGGCCGGTACTATTCGCTGGAATACCTGCGCGAGCTTACCTATATGGGTAAACAAGGCGTTTCATTGCTGGGCATCAGCGATGCTGCAGAGCACATCGGCTTGCAGTCCCTGGCAGTAAAGACCTCTTACGAACGGCTGGCCAGAGATATTCCGACACCTTGCATTGCCCACTGGAACCAGGATCACTTCGTGGTGCTGCACCGGGTGAATAAAAAATACGCCTGGATTGCTGATCCGGGAGCGGGGAAATTCAAATTGACCCGCGAAGAGTTTATGGAAAACTGGATCAATGATACCGAGGATGGCGAAAAACTTGGTGTGTTGCTCCTGCTGGAAACCACGCCGGAGTTTTATGAGCGCGACGGTGAACGGACCAACAAATCGGGCTTTGGATATGTCTTTTCCTATTTTAAAAAGCACAAAGGACTCATCCTGCAGCTGCTGATCGGCCTGTTTCTGGGAACCATCCTGCAGCTCGTCTTCCCCTTTCTCATTAAATCCATTGTCGATGTCGGTATCAATACGGTCGACCTGAACTTCATTGTGCTTATCCTCATCGCTCAATTCGTACTTTTCGGCACCCAGATTGGCATCGAATACTTTCGAAGCTGGATACTACTACACATCGGCGTAAGAGTCAATATCAGTCTTATTTCTGATTTTCTGATTAAGCTGACCAAACTGCCTATCCGTTTTTTCGATACGAAAATGACCGGCGATCTCATGCAGCGCATCGCCGATCACGAGCGCGTTCAGCGCTTTCTCAGTTCTACGACCCTAGTAAGCATTTTCTCTTTTATCAACTTCATCGCTTTTTCCATTATTCTGCTGTATTGGAATATCACCATTTTTTGGATTTTCTTTATCGGCACCCTGCTGAATGTTGGTTGGATTTTCTTTTTTCTGCACCGCCGGCGCGAGCTGGACTACAAGCGCTTCGATCAGTCAGCTGAGAATCAAAGTAACCTTTTCGAGCTCATCAATGGTATGCAGGAAATCAAGCTGCATAACGCTGAGAAGCAAAAGCGCTGGGCTTGGGAACGCATTCAGGCGCGTCTGTTCCGCACCAGCCTGAGCGCCTTACGCATTGAGCAGATACAGCGTTCGGGGGCGGTCTTTATCAATGAATCCAAAAACCTGCTGATTATTTTTATCGTCGCGCAGGGGGTGATTTTTGGCAACATGACGCTGGGTATGCTGGTAGCAATACAGTACATCATCGGTCAACTCAATGCCCCGCTCAATCGCCTGGTTGAATTCGTGCGCTCCATGCAGGAGGCCAAGATCAGCCTGGAGCGAATGAATGAAATTCACACCAAGGAAGACGAAGAGAATGTGGAAGAGAAAATTACCATTCTCCCGGAATATGGCGATCTTTTCTTTGAAAATATCTCTTTTCAGTACAACGGCCCGCATTCGCCGATGGTGCTGAAAAATATCAATCTGCGAATTCCCAAAGGGAAAATAACAGCGATTGTCGGAACTAGCGGCAGCGGTAAGACCACCATGCTGAAACTCTTGCTCAACTTCTATAAACCAGCGGATGGGACGATTCGGCTCGGGGATATCAGCCTCGCCAATATCAACAACCGATTGTGGCGAAATAAATGCGGGGTGGTGATGCAGGACGGCTTCATCTTCTACGACTCTATCGCCCGAAATATAGCCCTGGGAGATGAAATTATCGATAAGGAGAAATTGCTGAAGGCTGTAAAAGTAGCTAATATTCAGAATTTTATCGAGTCCCTGCCGTTGGGCTATAATACCAAGATCGGACACGAAGGGCTGGGACTTAGCCAGGGGCAAAAGCAGCGTCTGCTCATCGCCAGAGCCGTTTATAAGAATCCGGATTATATATTCTTCGACGAGGCGACGACCGCTCTGGATGCCTATAATGAAATGATCATTATGGAAAATCTGGAAGAGTTTTTCCACCGCCGTACGGTGGTCATCGTCGCTCACCGCCTCAGTACAGTGATGAACGCCGATAATATCGTCGTGCTGGAAGGAGGAGAAATTGTTGAGCAGGGAACCCACGACGAGTTGACCTATGTGCGCGGCGCCTACTATCAACTCGTCCGCAATCAATTGGAACTGGGAGCATAGACTACTTCAACTGATGTAACAGATGAGTGAACGGAAGAAAGACGATATGGAAATAAGAAGTGAGGAGGTACAGGAAATTCTGGGTACGCCTCCCCGCTGGCTGGTTCGATGGGGCGCCACGCTGGCCCTGGTCACCGTCGTGTTGCTGGGATGGGTCGGCTATTGGGTGCGCTACCCCGATGTGGTCTCAGAAAAAATTACGATTACTTCGGTGGATCCTCCCAAACGACTGATCGCCAACAACCCGGAAGCCTATATCTCGCATATCCTGGTAGAAAATGAAGACACTGTCGAAGTAGGGCAAACACTGATGGTCTTTAAAAACAAGGCAAAGTTCGAAGATGTCCTCACCCTGGAAAATCGCCTGCTGCAGGTCAAGGTAATGACCGATTCGGCGCTGCTGGCGCTAGATCCGGGCCGCGACCTGCTGCTCGGTGAATTGCAGGAGGATGTCTATGATTTTATGCGCAAACAGGAGGAATTGCGCCTCACACTCTCACCAAAATACGAAAAGCTGAGCATCAGCCAGTTGCAGAAAGAACTGCGCAGTGTGCGCACCAGCATAGAGTACGATCGCCGGCAAAAAGAAAAACTGGCCGGCCAGCTCGACCTGGCCCATCAGCGGCTGCGGCAGGAGCAAAATCTCTTCGACGATGGTGCCCTGCCTTACGCTACTTTGCGTAAAACCAGAGAAGATATTCTTGCCCTGGAACGTGAAATGCAGGGAATCGAGTCGTCGATTAAGGCTAAGCAATTCGAGATTGAATCGGTGCGCAATAAGATTTCCGGCGTTCGGGCCGGTTCCCGCGAAAGCCGGATCACGGCTTCTACCGAGCTGAAGGACAGCTTTCACCGTCTGAAAAATCAGGTCGATGACTGGAAAAAGCAATATCTCATCACTTCACCAATCAACGGAATCGTACTCATCCCGAATGATAATGTCAGCGAACAGCAATTCGTGCCTAAAAACACCGAATTACTGGTAGTCGTCCCTTCCAAAAAAACAGAGACCATCGGTAAAATCGATCTCAATATCAACGGTTCGGGAAAGGTGCGTGAAGGGCAGAAAGTTATCGTCAAGCTGGAAAGCTATCCTTTCCAGGAGTTCGGCGCCCTCGTAGGTGTAATCGACTGGAAAGGCCGCCTGCCTACCAACAACACCATCCCCGTGGAAGTCCATTTTCCGGACGGCCTGATCACGACCACCGGCAAGCACATCGATCCTACCCGTGAGATGACGGGAACCGCCGATATCATTACCGAAGACAAACGATTTATCGAGCGCATCTTCGAGAACTTCCGGACTGTGCCGTATTGATTGATCAGTTTGGAAGTCCTGAAACCGGTAATTTTGATCTTTTAAACGCTCCCATTCAAATGTGAATCACTTCATCGTAGGCCGCAGCTGCAGCTTCCATCACGGCCTCACTCATGGTGGGGTGGGGATGGACAGTCTTGATGATCTCATGGCCGGTCGTCTCCAGCTTGCGTGCCGCGACGACTTCGGCGATCATTTCCGTTACATTGTACCCGATCATATGAGCGCCCAGCCATTCGCCGTATTTCGCGTCAAAGATCACTTTGACAAAACCTTCCTTAGCACCGGCTGCACTGGCTTTCCCGGAAGCCGAGAAGGGAAATTTCCCCACCTTGATATCGTAGCCGGCATCTTTGGCCGCTTGTTCGGTGTACCCGACGGAAGCTACCTCCGGCAGACAGTAGGTACAGGCAGGCAAGTTATTGTAGTCTAGAGGCTCGGGGTTCAACCCATTGATTTTTTCAACACAGATAATGCCTTCAGCACTTGCAACGTGGGCCAGCGCGGGGCCGGGGATGACATCACCGATAGCGTAAATTCCCGATACGTTGGTCCGGTAGTATTCATCGACCTGTATGAGGCCACGGTCCGTTGGAATACCCAGGGCTTCCAAACCGATATTTTCGGTGTTGGGGGCCACGCCCGCCGCCGACAAGACAACATCACAGCTGAGTTCTTCCGTTTTACCGCTTTTGCGGTTCTTTACCGTCACTTTGCATCCCTTGCCTTTGGTGTCAACCGACTCGACGGAAGTGTTGGCCATAACTTTTATGCCGTACTTCCGGTAAGCCTTGGCCAGCTCTTTGCTGATATCCGGATCCTCGCGCGGAACAAGACCCTGCTCTAAAAACTCGACAACGGTAAGCTCCGTGCCGATAGAATTGTAGAGATAAGCAAACTCGACACCAATAGCGCCGGCGCCTACAACGATCATGCTTTTGGGTTGCTTCTCCAAACTCATGGCTTTCCGGTATTCGATCACCTTTTTACCATCGATCGGTAAGCCGGGCAATTCTTTCGCGCGCGCACCTGTAGCTACCATGATATGTTCGGCGCTGTAGCTTTTTTTATTTCCCTCCGGATCCGTCACTTCCACTTTCTTGCCGCGAAGCAATTTGCCGGTGCCGTCCAGTACAGTGATTTTATTTTTTCGGAAAAGGAAATTGATGCCCTTACTCATACCGTTAGCCACATCACGGCTGCGCTTGATCATTCCGTTGAAGTCAACCTCTGCATCCTTTACTTTGATGCCATAGTCCTCGGCATGACGTATATAGTTGAATACCTGAGCACTTTTCAGGAGTGCTTTAGTAGGGATACAGCCCCAGTTGAGGCAGATGCCTCCCAGTGCTTCTCTTTCTACCACAGCTACTTTCATGCCGAGCTGTGAGGCGCGAATGGCGGCCACATAGCCGCCCGGGCCGCTTCCTATTACAATGAGATCAAAGTCCATAATTGTTATGTAATTTTTTTGATAATACTGGAACCCGGAAAACGGGTATTGACGTCCTCTCGGAACTGGCGCCGACTGTAGCGCCAGGCTCTCTAAAATATAAGTAAACCGTTTTGACAGAGCAGGTCAAAGATACTCATTGCCTGCTAAGCTGCAAAACTCCCGCCGCAACAAGTACAAGGATAACGAAGCAAAAAAAACTCCGCCGTCCGGAAGGACAGCGGAGCTCATCTAACTTACTGATACTGATATATAATAGAGTTCTGTGCTCTGCAAGCTGATTAGAAAGACCAAAAACTTTGCTTACCAATTCTTTCCAACAAAATTTTCAGGACGAAGACCTAATCGAATCAATATCTTGTACCGGAGGGTGTAGGTGGAAGTGACATTTCGGATATTCTCCTGATTCATCTTTGCCTCTTGCGATTCGAATGGTACTGTAAATATAGTTATTCTAAGCGGTACAGACAAAAAAACGGATGAAAAATTGGCGTCGAATTATTTTGATGATGTTATCATTTTTTTGATTAATTAATTGATTATCAGATGAAAATATACTTGATGAAAGCTTCAACTGATAGTTTGTGTTTTCAAGGAAATACTTGACAACCAAGGGCTAAGGCTCCTGGTAGCAATTGCCCCCTGATTTGGGAAATCCGGATTCAGGGAGATTCCGAGAGCGTGACGAGCAGATCGACATGATCCCGGCTGATGACGCGGTCAATACCTACAAAGAAGCCTGGTTGTATTTCCGTGCTTCCCGCCAGCTTGATAAATTCCGCCCTGGCAGCGATTGATTGCGCCCAGGAGGAAAAAACCATGTATTCGGGACCCAGCGAAGCGAGAAACTCAAATTGCGCGACAGTGAGCTCTACCCATTTCAACGCACTGCCCTTTTCGTAGGAACCGGGCAGGCGAAATTGAAAAACCTGCCGTATGGAATCACATCCCGTCTGAATAATTGTCAGGGATTTTCCCGATTCAAACTCTATCTCCTCTATTCCTTCCCGGTTTTTTATGCGAAAACTATGTGATTCTACGCGAGGGGTATCAGAGGAAAAAATAGCTTTTGGCTTCCCATACTTGCAGTTTTCAAAGTAAGCATCGGTATTGTCTTCGCCGCAAGCTGAAAATAAGAAAACGAGTATCGTGACGACCACCGACCGGGTACGCATAAGCTCTGGAGTTTTAGGTGAAAGATCATAGCAACAAGAAGGACCAAGTTAAACAAATTTTACCTGCTCACGTTTAGCTTCTGTTTTTATCACAGAGCAAAAATAGATAAATAAATCATCTATGAGTCAATCCAATGGTGTCCGCAAGGACTTACTCAAATTCAACGGAAATCGCTCACTGCCCGAACTGGCTGAACAGCTGGGAGAGCAGCACATGGCAACTTCCATTGATACGCCGGTACGGGCCGATGCCTTTACCCTTCCCGATGAGGAAAAGATGGATCGCATTGAGGAGCATTTCCGTTCTATTATGGAAACTATGGGGCTGGACCTTCAAGACGATTCGCTGTCGGGCACCCCACGGAGGGTAGCCAAGATGTTTGTCAAGGAAATTTTCTCCGGTCTTCATCCAGCGAATAAACCCAAGATTTCCCTTTTTAAAAATAAGTTCGGCTACCGGCAGATGCTGGTGGAGAGAGATATACAGGTGACTTCCTTTTGTGAACACCACTTCCTGCCTATTTACGGGAAAGCCCATTTGGCATATTTCGCCGGCGATCGCGTGATTGGACTGTCCAAGCTCAATCGTATCGTCGAATACTACGCGCGCCGCCCGCAAGTGCAGGAACGCCTGACGATCCAGATTGCTGAAGAGTTGAAGAAGGTGCTGAACACGGAGCATGTCGCTGTGTACATTGATGCCAGGCACATGTGTGTTCAGGCCCGGGGTGTTGAACATCAGCATAGTAGCACTGTTACGAGCGAGTATAGCGGAAAATTTCTCAATGAACATATCCGCACAGAATTTTTACAAGCAATAAAAAAATAAATTGATCTAGTATGGAAGTGCTTAATAATAAGAATGTATTGATCGTGGGTGCGACCGGCGGTATCGGATCGGAAACGGTCCGCCTGGTCAAAAACAACGAAGCGAATGTCTTCATCACCGGTCGTGATACGAAAAAGCTCAAAGAGGTAGCGGAAGAAAATGACATTCCCTCCGAGCAGGTCTTTGAATTGGATATCACCGATTACGGACAAGTAGAAAAAGTGGCTGCAGCCATTCACGAAAAGGTCAAACCTCTCGATGTTTTAATTAATGCTGCCGGAATCGGTATCATCAAAAAACTGGAAAGCCTGGAGAGTGAAGAGTTTGCTGAATCACTCGATGTCAACCTCAAGGGGAGTTTCCATCTGCTCAAGGCTTTTCTGCCGCCGATGAAGGACGAAAAGGAAGGTCTTATCCTCAATATTCCCGGCGTGTTGGGCAAAACCCCCATGGCCGGAGCTGCTGCCTATGCAGCTTCCAAGTACGGCTTGAACGGTATGCTGAAGTCCGTTCGCGAAGAAATCAAGCGAACCAATATTCGCATTGTAAATCTGTACCTCGGCGGCGTTGACTCTTCTTTCTGGGATGATATCGATATGCGCGTCAATCGCGATAAGTTTATCAGCGCCAAGGAAGCTGCGCGCGCCGTCTGGTTCCTGTGTCAGCAACCTTCCACCGGAGTGGTATCGGAAATGGTAATGCAACCCTTCAATCATCAGGCTATTTGAGAAAGGATGTGGAAGAATAGGGTAGCGTAGCGTAGCCTTCCATCTGAACACGGCAAGGGATTTTGGTGATAGTTAATTTGAGAGAAAAAAGCGTGCTTATTAAAATCACTAAAATGTCGGAAACAATCGCTTCAGAGAAAATTGATTTGGATGCGTTTACGGAACAACTAGCTGCCCGTCACCCCGGGGAGGCAGAGTATCACCAGAGGGTACGGGAACTGATGAATGATGTGCTTCCCTTTCTCAAAAAAGAGAAGAAGTATCAGGGATACGCTCTTGCCGAGCGACTGACCGAACCCGATCGTTGTATTTCTTTCCGGGTTACCTGGACGGATGATCAGGGTAACATACAAGTAAACCGGGGATATCGCATTCAATTCAGTGATGCTCTGGGGCCTTATAAAGGTGGGTTGCGGTTTCATCCATCCGTTGATCGCAGCTTGCTGAAATCCCTCGCCTTTGAACAGGTTTTCAAAAATAGTTTAACGGGCTTGCCTATCGGTGGAGCTAAAGGGGGAGCTGATTTTAACCCAAAGGGTAAAACGGATGCTGAGGTCATGCGTTTTTGCCAGGCTTTCATGAAAAAGCTCTTTCGCTACCTCGGGCCCGATACGGATGTTCCGGCGGGAGATATCGGGGTAGGAAAACGCGAAATTGGATACCTGTATGGGGTGTACAGAGAACTTCGTAATGCCGATCTCGGGGTGATCACCGGCAAGCCGCTTTCCTTCGGCGGCAGTGCGCTGCGCCGGGAGGCCACCGGCTACGGAGTAGTTTACTTCGCGGAAGAAATGCTCGGCGCCGGCAATGATACGCTGGAAGGAAAAAAATGCCTGGTATCTGGTTCCGGAAACGTTGCTCAACACGTGGCGGAAAAGCTTATTCAACTGGGTGGAAAGGTGCTCTCACTTTCTGATTCAGACGGTACCGTCTATTTGGAGTCCGGAATTGATGCGGAACAACTGGAGTGGATCAAGGCATTGAAGAATGAACGCCAGAGACGTATGCACGAATTTGCGGAAGCCTTCGGAGCTGCTTACCTGGAGGGGCAGAAACCCTGGACATTGGCTGGCGATATTGCTTTTCCCTGTGCTACCGAAAATGAAATAACCAAACAGGATGCCAGTCATCTTCTGGATAACGGCTGTTCAATGATTGTTGAGGGCGCCAATATGCCGGTAACTCCGGAAGCACTGCAGATTATACAGGAGGCAGGTATGTCCTATGCTCCGGGAAAAGCAGCAAATGCAGGTGGAGTGGCCATCTCCGCTCTGGAAATGAGTCAGAATAACCGTCGACTTTCCTGGCCGGAGGATGATATCGATGACAAACTCCGGGAAATTATGCGCCGTATTCACAATACCTGTCTGGAACACAGTAAGAAAAATAACGGCGTGACTAATTACGCCCGGGGAGCAAATATCGCTGGTTTTATCCGGGCAGCAGATGCTATTATCGCCCAGGGTGTCCTCTGAAAGATTACAGGATTTCGAGATCGAGCTTGACTTCGAATCGCTTATTCAGATGCTCTGTTAAAAAGTTCAGCCGTTCTGAGTCCGCCAGTTCCCGGTTAATTTTGTAAAGATTATCAGTGAAATGCTTTCTTTCCACAAAACGGCGTGCCGAATGTTGCTTATAATATTTCATGCGATGAATTTCTTCGGGGGTGGGAGCCACTTCGTTGTCGACGATTAAATGATAGCCGAGCATTTCTTCCTGGGTTTCACTATGCCACTCCTGAAGCCCGGTTTCTTCCTGTAAATAGAGAAACGCAGCAGTGCCTTCAATACTGAATTCCACCCCGTAGCAGGTTCCGTGTTTTCCATCCTCGAGTGTAGCTGGAAAGTCTTCCCAGTTCATTCCCACTTTGGTATACAATTTTCCGGGCGCTGCTTTTTGCCGGTAATTTTCTTTGAACCAAACCGATACGGATGTGTACTCAAAACCGAGTCGTTCGAGCAGGGATTTATAGAAAGCGACCACTTTTGCCGGCCGGGAGCCGTATATTTTTAAAAAGCAGCGGTCCTGATCCGGGTTTAATCGCTGGAAAAGGTCCACCTTGAGCTGAAAGAAAGCTTCCCGCCAGGTTGCTATCTGGTTTGCCAAGCTGGTATTATAGGGAGCTAATTCCAGGCTTGCCAGGCTGAGCGTCATTTCGAGTTCATCGATTTCACGGGTCAGGTCCAGGTTTTTTTTCCGGGTATCGAGCAGGAGGCCGTACCGGTCTGCGAGCGCCTGGTTTTCCCAGAAGCGTTTCTTTTTGCGTTCCTTTTTTCGCTCCAGCGATTCGATCTGGTTGAGCAGATGGACGTACGAAGGGCTTTCCTGCAGACGGTAAACTTTGCGTCGCAGTTCGCTCACCTCATCAGTCTGCTGGATTTTATCCAGTTCTTCAAGCAGAATTTCTATGCCCAGGGGGTCGGCTTCCAGGTGTATGACAGGCAGGCCTCTTTCGAGTGCTACCCGTAGGAGCAACTGGTCTTCGGAATCCTGTTCATTTAGTATGCGGGCCAGCGGCAATACCAGTGCTTCCCGCAGTGTGCGTTGTAAGTGGCGGGCCCCGTATTGATTATCGTATCCTTTTTCGGCGAGGTAGTCGATCACCGGATCTTCTATTTCCAGGTTCATCCGGCGAAACTTTATTCCTTCACGTTGGTACAAGTGACGGATTTCCCGGTCTATGATGTACCTTATGGTTAAGCGATCGAGTGGAGCAAAGGGGATAACCTGATCGATCCGGTTAAATAATTCCGGCCGGAAGTACCGCTGAACCGCACCGAGGAAATTGGCCTGTACTTCACTGTCCTGCTTATCACGATTCCAGCTGATGCGTTGACCGTGAGCATTTTCCGCACCTATATTGGAGGTCATAATAATGATGGTGCTGCAGAAATTGACCAGCTTACCCTGGCTGTCGGTCAATCTTCCTTCGCTGAGAATCTGGAGAAGCAGGTCGTAAAAACTGTTATGCGCCTTTTCAATTTCATCGAAAAGCAATACGGAGAATGGTTCGCGTCGTACGGCAGATGTGAGTAAACCCTCCGAAAAATAATTGCTGCCGATGAGCCGCATTACCGCAAAGGGGCTGGAAAATTCACTCATATCAAAGCGTGTCAGGCGATCCCGGCGGCCAAACATAAATCCGGCCAGCACCTTAGCCAGTTCTGTTTTGCCGACACCGGTAGAGCCCGCAAAGAGCAGCGATGCGATCGGCTTGCCTGTTCGCGTGAGCGCGGCTTTGACCGAAACCAGCAGATCGACCAGGTGATTTACCGCTGCCTCCTGACCAAAAACATTGTTGTTGAAATGCCTGCGCATGGCTTCGGTATCCATGGGAATGCCGGGGTCGATCATAAAAGCGGGCAGGCCGCTGTCTTCACAAAAATAGCGGATGACTTGCGAACGGCTGACCGCTCTCTTTTTTCCTTCCCGGCGGCGTCCTCCCTCGTTGATCAGCAAGCTTTCCAAAAAGCGGATGGGCTTGCCGGGCATACCGGAGTAAGGCATAAAACGACGGCTCAGCCGGATGGTTTCCCGGATGGCCTCTTCGGAAATCTCCTCGACCTTATCCGCGGCTATGGCTTTCACCTTGTTCAATATGATTTGTTCTAGCTCTTGCTTGGGTTCCTCCAGTTGAATGAGCTGAAAATAGCTCAGGTAATTGGGACTTTTTAGTTCAATGAGCGCCTTCTCCTCCTCGGTGCATTCTGAGATCAGCGTGATCTCGCCCCGGTTGAGATAGCTGCGCAGGTAATCGGCGATAGAGACTTCATTGCCTTCATATTTTCCGACCTCAAAAAGCTCCATCAGGTTTCTGATGTACAGCAGATCAGCACTTTCGGCCATTTCCCGGCAAAGGCGGGCCAGGTTGTCCTGCCAGCCCGTTTCGCGAGTGAGTTCCTTGATCAGGGTAGAGGCCGTGGTTTCCCATATTTTCCCGCTAATTCCTCTCTTTTCGAGCTGCCGGCTGATTTCCCAGACTAAAGCGGTTTTGCCCACGCCGGAGGCTCCCACGACCAACACATTCCGGCTAAACTCGTTTTTCAGCGCCCGCTCCATTTCGTCAAGCGATTTTTTGCGACCGAAGGTGACAGGCGACGTGATGTTCAGCACTTGAGCCACCTGGGGTAAAAGACGCTCGCTGGGGCGTTCTTGCTGATCTTCAACTTCCTTGGGAGTCAGGGTCTGCAAAGTCATTTCCTGCTGGAGTAACTCCACTTCTTCATACCAGATTGCTGCCACGATATCCTGTAGCGCACCCAGTCGCTGATGGCGTGCAAATTCAAGTCGCAGCGCATCTTCCAGGCGTTTTTCCAGCTGTGCCGGTTTGGTAGTGAACGTTTCTATCCCCAGAGCAGGGATTATTCCCCAGGCGCCTCGTTCCTGTTCGTTAAAGAAATAATCGAATTCGAGTTCGAAGGCGGGATAACTGATCCGGTCCCGGGCAGCGGAGAAAGCGATCGTCAGGCTACCTCTCAGGAAGTTACCGCTGCGGTACTCATCCAGTAAACTATGATTGCCCCCTTTATTCAGCACGTGGCGCTGCAGCTCCTCGGCATAGCGCCCGGCGACGAGGTGAAGCGGTTCCCCTGTTCGAATAGCATTGCGATCGCTTAGCGGAGCCAGAAAATACCGGCCGGGGGAGAGATGTAACTTAAATGCGTAAAAGGGAATGCTGATTTGATGAGCCATCCTAGCCCGCTTTATTCATGAGTGAATATCCGGGCAGACTGATGCACCGGACCCGGTATACCGACGATTTTTTGCATGTAAAGCTAAAAAAATTCTGCTTTCTACACGATGATGCACCCTTCCTCGCCTTCTCCGAATAGAAGGTGATGTTCGTTTTGATGCCGCCAGCCACTAAACAGCGCCAAAAGTGCGTCGAAATGATGCCAATCGATGACGGATGCAGGATCGGTAGCGAAGGGCAATTGCGAGCATAGCTGCCGGGTAAGAGGTTGCAGGTATTTCTTGACTTTCTTATACTGCTTTTTATCGAATCCGAGCTCCGCAGCCAGGCGACTGGGGTATACTTCCTTCGTTTCAATATTGAGTTCGTTCAATTCGGCGCTAAGTTTCATGGCCCGGGCAGTCAGCCCTCCCAGAAACATAGGAGACATGGCCGATACCGACCGGTCAGCTTGCCGGTAGAAATAGTCCCCGTACTGCTCCGGCCACCGATAAACACCCGGGAGGGACAGCGGCGCATCAATATAGATGCGGCCGGGATGATGCTGCGCGCACCAGTCCCGGATGAAGCGGTCGGCGTCCCCTTTAACCGGACTGCCGGCAAAATGAACCAGGTCGTTTTCGTCGGGAAAGGCAATCACCGTCGTGCCGGCGGTCTTGCTGCCGTAATCAATTCCTGCGAAAAGCAGGGGGGCTTTCTTTTTTTTCATTATAATGAGGTGTGCTTCAGACTGGATTCGAATGCTCAGTGCCCGATGATGTCTTGCAGATGCCGGACCAGTTCTTCGGCGATAGACTCCCGGCCGCTCTGCTGTTCAAAAACGACGCTGGCCTGCTCGTAGTAAGGGGCTCTTTGACGGAGCCGCTGCCGGATGAATTGACGCAATTCCTCTCTATCCAGCCCTTCCAAAAGAGGCCGGTGGGCAGTTTCCCGTTCCAGACGACGGAGTAGCAGCTCGACCGGCGCTTTCAGATAAACGGTGAGTCCGTTTTGGTTCATCCAGCTCATGTTGTTCCCAAAGCAGGGCGTTCCGCCACCGCAGGCGATTACAGCAGCTTTGTAGTGCTTCATTTCCTGCAGCGCATCGCGCTCGCGTTTTCGAAAAGCATGTTCGCCCTCCGTTTCAAAGAGCCGACTGATCGATTGCCCCGCCTGTTGTTCTATGTATTCGTCGAGATCAATAAATGGCAAATCCAGCAGGCGTGCCAGCTTTTGGCCCGTATAGCTCTTGCCGCTCCCCATAAACCCGATCAGAAAAATGCGTCTCACTATTGCGATGGCTTTATCATAAAGCAGTAAAGTTAAGCGGTAAACTTGCGTTGACAAAACCTGGCTGCCTGCTATTTGTTTTACTTTATAAGCTAAAAATTATACTTTTGGGAAAATTACAAAGAAAGCTTCTCGGTATGAAAACATGGTGTATACTGCTTTCGACGATTGCGCTACTGGCTGCCTGCGGGCAGCAATCGTCCGGCGATATGGAAAAGTCGGTGGAGGAAATTATGCAGGAAGACGTGTGGAGCAACGCTGACATTATCCGCAACCCTGTATCTGCCGACAGCCCGGAGGATACCGTTAATGTGGCCAAAATCACGTTCGAAGAGGAAATTTATGATTTTGGTGAAGTAAAAGAAGGATTAGTGGTAGAACACGTATTTGCTTTTACCAATACCGGTAAGGCGCCATTGCTCATCAGCGGTGCGCGTTCGACTTGCGGATGCACGGTCCCGGAATGGCCGCAGGCCCCTATAGCACCGGGTGAAAAGGGGGAAATCAAAGTTCGTTTCAATACTCAAAACAAGCGAAATCAGCAAAGTAAACCCATTACCGTAACGGCTAACACTTATCCGTCGACCACTAAGGTGCTGCTCACAGGAGTTGTCCGGCCGGCAGAAGAGGCTGATCAATAATTAACAAAGTAACATGATAACGTTAACCATTATTCTACTGCAATCCGGCGGCGCCGGATTAATCAATCTTGTATTCATCGCCGCCATGTTTCTCATTTTCTGGTTGTTTCTCATCCGGCCCCAGGCCAAGAAACAGAAAGAACAGAAAGCCTTTATGGAATCTATTGAAAAAGGAGACGAGGTGGCTACAACCAGCGGTATACTCGGTAGAGTCAACAAAATCGAGGATGATATCATTACGCTGGAAGTAGCAAATAAAACCTATATTAGAGTGGCTAAGAGCGCTATTTCCAAGGAGATGACTGAACAGGTGTATGCTTCCAACGATCAAGATAAAAAATAAAATTCTCAATTTTAAGTTACAGGAAGACAGGGCTATACTGCTGATATGCATCGGTATAGCTCTTGTTTTTTGGCTGTTGGTAAAACTCTCACAGCGATATACTACCGTCCGGCAGGTCACTTTCGATTTTGAAATTCCCGAGGGAAAAGCCCTGGCTGATGCTCCGCCCAAAGATATGCGGGTCGAAATAGAAGGAACGGGGTGGGATCTGCTCTTTGATTACTTTTCCAACCCAGTGATAGAATTGAGCTATGATCTGAGTCAAACAGACAACTTGCTCCTAAGCCGTAGCCAGCTCCGTAGTGAAATACTCCGGCAGCTATCCTCCGGCGATATCAAGATTTCTGAGATTAACTACGAAAGCATAGATCTGGAACTGGAGGAGAAGGTCACTAAAACCGTGCCGGTGCAGTTGCAGCGCAAATTATCTTTCGGTCCCGAATATCATCTGCGCGATTCGATAGAGCTGGCCCCCGACAGCGTATCGGTCACCGGGCCGGTATCAGCAGTTGAACAAATAGAGCGTTGGTCTACCGACTCGCTGATCATTCAGAATCTGAAAAGCGATATGATAAGAAAGCTTTCTCTGCAGCCTCCTCCCCAAGTCGTTTCTTTAAGTACCAGACAGATTGAGATACACATCCCGGTAGAGCAGTATACCGAAAAATCTTTGTTCGTTGAATTAGAGGTAGAAAACGTTCCCGATCAAATCGACAGCATTCGCTTCTTCCCACAACGCGTACGGGTCAACTGCGTCGTCGGACTGAGCCAGTATAATGAGGTTACGGAAAATGATTTCAAGCTGGTCGCGGATCTGAAGGGCGCCTCACTGGAGGAAGGCCGCAACCGGGTCAGTATTGAGCTCACCACCAGGCCCGACTATGTCAAGAACATCCAGTTTAGTCCGAAAACGGCTGAATTTTTTATTGTTAAAAAACAGGAACCTTCTTCGGAAGAGTAGTGTTGAAAACACGCGCCGCATCCAGCAACTTATAGGCGGGACTGCAAATTTTTTATTTTGTTGTTCGTCAATCCGGCATGCGCCGCTTCAACAAGAGGAAATGGCAACAATCTTTTATTCCTGAAAAATTAAGCGATAACGATATGGCAGGACATAACAAATGGTCAAAAATAAAGCGTAAAAAGGGAGCAGCCGATAAAAAGCGCTCTAAAATGTTCTCCCGGATTATTAAAGAAATAACCGTCGCCGTTAAAGAGGGGGGAAGCGGGGACCCTGATTTTAACCCCCGTCTGCGCCTGGCAATTTCCAACGCCAAGGGGGTTAACATGCCCAAGGATAATATAGAACGGGCAATAAATAAGGCGCTGGATAAAGACAGCGGTGATTTTTATGAGCCCAGCTACGAAGGCTATGCCCCCGGCGGTATCGCTGTATTTGTTGAATGCACGACGGATAATCTGAACCGAACAGTCTCTAATGTACGCGCCATTTTCAGCAAATATGGCGGTAACCTGGCTACCTCCGGATCCGTAGACTACCTGTTCGAACGCAAAGGGATCTTCGTCGTTGATATTCAGGACAGAGACATCGAAGAACTACAACTGGAACTCATCGACGGCGGAGCCGAAGATATCGAGGTGGATCGCGAGGCCGGTGAAGTCACTATTACGGTTGACTTTCCCGACTTCGGCAATATGCAGGAAAAACTCGAAGAACTGGACATTGAACCCAAGAGCGCCAACCTGGAACGCATTCCTACTACCCAAACCAGCCTCGCCCTCAGCGAGGCCAGAAAAGCGCTCAACCTGATTGAAGCACTGGAAGATGACGAGGATACCCAAAATATTTTTCACAACCTGGAAATGACCCCCGAACTGGAAGCCGTACTGGAGGAAGAAGACTGAACATGCTCTAAAACGGCTTATCATTTCCCGTTGTCGGGAAGTAATAGGTGAAACTTTTCAAGCCTTCGAGCATCCTGGTTCTACCGGGATTTGTAGAAAATTGCTAACTTGAAAGAAAAACCAATTGCGTGATAGCTGAAAAGAGTGTTCAGGAAATACTGGATACGGCAAAAATAGAAGATGTGGTTCAGGAGTTTGTCAATCTCAAACGCCGGGGTTCCAATCTGATCGGACTTTGCCCGTTTCACAGTGAAAAGACGCCTTCCTTCGCCGTTTCTCCCTCCAAAAATATCTATAAGTGCTTCGGTTGCGACCGGGGCGGCAATGCGGTCAACTTTTTAATGGAGCACGAGCAGATGTCTTTCCCGGAGGCGCTGCGTTATCTGGCGAAAAAATACGGCATCGAGCTTGAAGAAACCGGCGATACCGATGAGGCCCGGGAACAACGGCAATACTTCGAAAGCCTTTACCTCCTCAATCAGTTTGCGCGCGATTTCTACCAGCAACAGCTCTTTGAAACAGACCGCGGTAAAAGCGTGGCCCTTCACTATTTTAAGGACAGGGGATTTCGGGAGGAAACAATTAAAAAGTTTGGACTCGGTTACGCCCCTAACCAGAAGAATGCCTTCACTCAAAAAGCAATCAGCCTGGGCTACGATATCGAGTTGCTCCGCAAACTGGGTCTGACGAGCAAGTACGACCGGGATTTTTTCCGCGACCGGGTGATGTTCGCTATTCACAACCTTTCGGGTAAAGTCATCGGGTTCGGCGGCCGCATTCTCAACAAGGATATCAAGGCACCTAAATACATCAATACCCCGGAAACGGAAGTTTACACTAAAAGCCGGGTGTTGTACGGCGCCTACTTTGCCAAACAATCCATCCGCCGGCAGGATGAATGCATCCTGGTGGAAGGCTATACGGATGTTCTTTCATTGCATCAGGCCGGTATAGAAAATGTGGTGGCTTCTTCCGGGACTTCACTGACCCAGGAACAGATCGGACTCATCAAACGCTATTCCGATAACATCAAAATTCTGTACGACGGCGATTACGCCGGTACTAAGGCTGCCTTGCGCGGGCTCGACCTGGTGCTGGCCCAGGGGCTCAACGTCAGCGTTGTAATGCTGCCGGAAGGTGAAGATCCCGATTCCTATCTGCAATCCTTAGGCGCTAAAGCCTTTAAAGCTTACATCGATCAGGAAGCCAAGGATTTTATCCTTTTCAAAGCCGATTTACTGCTTAAGGACGCCACGGGCGACCCTGTCAAGAAAACCCATGCTATCAAGGATATCGTCAGCAGCATCGCTCGCATCCCGGATCCGCTGAAGCGCTCTCTTTTTATTAAGGAATGCGCCAGAGTGGTTGACGTGGAGGAGCAGCTCCTGGTCAATGAAACGAATAAGGTCGTCTCCCAGGAACTGAGGAAGCGACAACGGCAGGATCAACGGCAAAACCGACGCGACACGCCCGAAACCTCCACCCCCACAGTGCCGGAGGCAGAAACCAAAGCCCATCAGCAGGAAGCGCTTCCCGGCGAATCACCGAAAAATACAGGGGATGAATTTCAGGAAAAAGATATCGTCCGTATTCTGGTAAGCGGAGGGGATAAAATATTTGACGCCGAGGAGGAAATAACGGTGGCGCAGTTTATTCTGGGCAACCTCGAGGATGTTTTCAACGAGTTCGATAACCAAATGTACCAGCGCATTGTACAGGAATGCCGGCAGTTACTGCTGCATGGCAAGCCGATAAACTTTGCCCACTTTGCCAATCACCCCGAGGAGAAGATTCAGCAGCTTGCGATTAATCTCAATACCACTCCGGTAGAGTACAGTCACAACTGGGAAAAAAAGTGGGATATTTTTCTGCAAATGCAGAAGATGCCGGACGAGAATTTCTACGAAGACGCGCTCTATTCGGTCCGCCGTTTCCGGCAACGCAAAATTGAGCGCCTGTTGAGAGAAAACAGGCAAAAAATTAAAGAGGCGGCTGTGCGGGGGGATGAAGAAGAAGTAAATGATCGCATGAAAGCGCATCAGCGCCTGCAACAGGTAAGAAATGAACTGGCCGCCCAGCTCGGCACTATTATTTATAGTTAAGCGAAAAAACTTCTGGCCTGCAGCCGGTGGTTAGTTCACAGGAAGGTTCCCGGTGCGCCATTAGCCACGGCGCACCGGGAATTGAGAAAAGCTACTGATTGCGATTGATGCAGTTGAGATCTTCGAAGGCCGTTTTCAGACGCTCGACAAAAGTTTCTTCAGCCGCCCTCAGCCACTTGCGGGGATCGTAATACTTTTTATTGGGTACGTCATCGCCTTCGGGGTTGCCGATCTGCTGCTGCAGATAATCCCGTTTATCTTCGTAATAATCACGAACGCCTTTCCAGAATGCCCACTGCATATCCGTATCGATATTCATTTTTACGGCTCCGTATTCGATCGCTTCGCGGATTTCTTCCCGGGAAGAGCCGGATCCGCCGTGGAAGACGAAGTTGATGGGCTGCTCCTCCGTGTTGAACTTCTCTTTGATATGCTCCTGAGAGTTCTTCAGAATGACAGGTTTGAGTTCTACGTTGCCGGGCTTGTACACGCCGTGGACGTTGCCGAAAGCTGCCGCTACGGTAAAGCGCTCGCTGACGGCTTTGAGCTTCTCATAGGCATAAGCCACTTCTTCCGGCTGGGTGTACAGGCGGGCATTGTCGATTTGCGTATTGTCCACACCATCTTCTTCCCCTCCGGTCACGCCGAGTTCAATTTCCAGCGTCATGCCGATTTTGGACATGCGTTCCAGGTACTCAACACAGGTTTCGACATTCTCTTCGATGGGCTCTTCCGACAAGTCGATCATGTGAGAGCTGAAGAGAGGATAGCCTCGTGACTCGTAAAACTTTTCGCCGGCCTCCAGTAGGCCGTCTATCCAGGGAAGTAACTTGCGGGCACAGTGATCGGTATGTAGAAGAACCGTCACCCCGTAAGCCTTGGCGAGGGTATGCACGTGCATGGCGCCGGAGATAGCTCCTAAAACAGCGGCTTTCTGCTTGTCGTTCGAGAGCCCCTTGCCGGCAAAAAAGCCGGCGCCGCCGTTCGAAAACTGAATGATTACCGGAGAGTTGACCTCCCGGGCGGTTTCCATCACTGCGTTTATAGAGTTCGTTCCCACGACGTTGACCGCCGGAAGAGCAAAATCGTTTTCGTTGGCATAATTCAAAAGTTCTGTAACCTCATCACCGTACAGCACACCTGGACGGAAGCGGGTTTTCGTTTCAGTAGTCATAAATAGGGAATTTAGGAAGTGGTTGATTAGTTCATTGGTTGAGACCGGGTGATTGGTTGATTGGATCTACAATCAACCAATCACTCAATCCTCTAAATAACACCTTTAGCGGCCAGGTAACGCTCCGCATCCAGGGCGGCCATACAGCCCGTGCCGGCGGCGGTGACCGCCTGCCGGTAAACGTTGTCCTGAGCGTCGCCACTGGCGAAAACGCCCTCTACATTCGTGTGGGTGCTCCCGTTTTTGGTGATAATGTATCCGGCGGGATCCATTTCGAGCCAGTCTTTAAAGATATCGGTATTGGGTTTGTGACCGATGGCGACAAAAAAACCACTGACGGGAATTTCTTTCTTTTCCTGTGTTTTATTGTTGAACACCCGGACCCCCGTCACTTCTTCCTCGCCCAGGATCTCTTCAGTTTCCGTGTTCCAATGTACGATGATATTTTCGGCTTTAAAAACGCGCTCCTGCATAATTCTGGATGCTCGCATTTCATCACGGCGGACAAGCAGGTGCACTTTGGGACAAAGTTTGGACAGATAAAGCGATTCTTCAGCGGCCGTATCACCGCCACCGACAACGGCGACTTCCTGCCCGCGGAAAAAGAATCCGTCACAAACGGCACAGGCCGATACGCCTTTGTTCGTCAGTCGTTTCTCTGACTCCAGTCCCAGCCACTTGGCGCTGGCGCCCGTGGAAATGATAATACTCTCGGCTTCGATCTCATGACCGCTTTCCGTCCATATTTTATGGGTGGAGCCTTCAAAAGATACCTTCTCGATCATCTCGTAACGGATATCCGTTCCGAACCGTTCTGACTGCTTGCGAAAGTCTTCCATCATCTGAGGTCCCATGATGCCTTCCGGATACCCGGGATAGTTTTCGACATCGGTCGTAATCATCAATTGTCCGCCTGGTTCCTTTCCTGTAAACAGTACAGGTTCCATGTTGGCGCGGGCAGCATAAACGGCGGCTGTGTAGCCGGCGGGGCCGGAACCGATTATCACACAATTTATTTTTTCTGGTGCTTCAGCCATTCGTCTTTCGTTTATTGGTCTTCGTTAATTTTTCTTGCAACAACACAAGGATGAGCGGCTCATATGCGTTTTGCGCTGCAAAAATAATAATTTAAAGCGTCGTCCTCTTGTAATTTGTATCACAATAGAATCAAAATGTAAGAACACAAGACAGTTGCTTCAGGTTGAACTATCATACTTACTTTCTGCAAAGGAGCGTATTCAGGACCAGACAGCGTGTTTTCGGAACGGTAAAGTCAACTCTGGTCGATTAAATGACGTTGTTATTAATAGCTATTTGCATCTTCGTTTGCTTTAATGTAGCTTTATAAAAAAACTCGTTCCATGCTTGCTTTTCCGTTCTACGCTGCCGGCTTTCTGATAAGTACCCTCGCCCTGGTGGGCTGGTTTTACTTCCAGCGCCGGACTGATATAAGCCGTCTGTTCCGCTTCCTGCTTTTTGCAGGACTTGGTATTTACCTCATCAGCATGCTTGCCGCCGCTTTGCCTTTCGAGGTGAAAATGAGTGCGATGGTCCGCGACCTGTTGTTAATCGGTGGAACAGGACTCCTCTTTCAGGTTCTCGTGCGCAAGCGCCCGGCTTTCTTTTTCGGGCTCATGGCGCTAGGTATCGTCCTGTTCTGGTATTACAAAAATCATCTGCAACCCACCATGGCCTATACGACGCCTGCGGCTGTGGAACTGGATGAGCACGGCGAACTGCTCGTTGAAATACTGGAAGGGAAAGATATCGCTTCGCTCGATGAATTGATGGAACAGTACGATATACGTTATGCACCGGCTTTCACCTTAAGCTTTCCCGAAGCTACGGACCTCGATGATTATTATGTGCTCGACATCCCTGAGCAGCAGGCAGAGCGCTTGCAGGAAATAGAACGCGCCCTGAGCCAGTCCCCCGTCGTGGAATGGGTGGAACCCAACGAAGTTATTACGGTAGACCCTGATATTCCCGCCAAATTGCCTGACGATATTCGCGACAAGTTCGGTATTGATGATCCGGGTTTGGAGTACTTGTGGGGCTTTAAAGAAATGGGGATCGATCAGTTATATACCTATTTGGATAAGCATAAGGTGAAACCCAAGCGTCAGGCGTTGATTGCTATTCTCGATACGGGAGTTGATGCAGAACACGAGGATCTTCAGGATAATTATAAAAGCACGCAGTCTAAATACGATAATGATCCCCGTGGGCACGGAACGCATTGCGCCGGTATCGCAGCGGCTGTTTCCAATAATGGGGTAGGGGTGGCCTCCTTCTCACGCAATAACGAATTTGTACAGGTGACCAGTATCAAGGTGCTGAGCGCCCTCGGTTCGGGCACACAACGCTCCATTATTAACGGCATGCTGGAAGCAGCGGACAAAAATGCCGATGTCATCTCTATGTCCTTAGGCGGACGCTCTACCCAAAGTCGTCAGCGGGCATACGAGAAGGCCGTAAAGTACGCCAATAAGAAAGGCGCCATTGTGGTGGCCGCTGCCGGAAACTCCAATCGCAATGCAAAAGAATTCGCTCCGGTGAATGCTGCCGGCGTAATCGGCGTGAGCGCCGTTGATGAATCCGTTAACCGCGCCGTATTTTCTAACTATATTACCGATCTCGAAATGGGTATCGCTGCCCCCGGAGTGAATATTTACTCCACTATTCCCGGCAGCAAATACGCATCCTTCAGCGGCACCTCCATGGCTACCCCTTACGTTGCCGGCATGCTCGGATTGCTGAAATCCCTCGATCCGGATCTGACCACTGAAGAGGCTTACCAAATTCTCGACAAAACAGGTGCGAAAACCAGAGCGACCCGCGAAACGGGCCGCCTTATCCAACCGCAACACGCCGTTCAGTCGCTGATGGAAAAACGCTGATCGGTAAGCATACCAGAAAAAAAATCCCGGACTTTGAGGCACCTCAAAGTCCGGGATTTTTTTTCTGGCTTCCGCCTTCTTAAAACCGGTTGCGCTTGAATTTTTCCATTTTCCGGCGTTCTTTCTTCGTAGGCCGGCCGGCGCCTTTGCTCCTTCTTTCCGGAGCAGCTTTGCCCACAAACCAGTCGTTGTACTTGTTCAGTTCTTCTTCCGGCGTCAGATCTTCGTAACAATTCTGGGCGATAGGGGCGCCGACGCGTTTCTGCAACAGATCAACTACCTTAAAGCGCAGATTAAAGCCGTTTTTCCGCACTTCCAGAATTTCATCGCGTTGCAGGGAATAAGAGGGTTTTAGCGATACGCCGTCGATTTTGACTTTTCCCGATTTACAAGCGCTGGTAGCCAGTGTTCGGGATTTGAAAATACGTACACTCCATAACCACTTATCGACTCGTACTTTTTCCAGCATATGGTAACTTCTTTTTTTCTTATATGAGCAACGATAAACAGGGGGGTATTGGTTCAGAAAAACGGCGAAATCATCCACTCACTCTTTTGGCAGCGGCGGGTAGGCCAGATCCAGTTTTTCCAGTTCTTCGACGAGGACCTGTGACATGACGTAATCCCGGTACCAGCGCTGATCTACCGGAATAATGCGCCAGGGAATCCGGCTGCTGTTAATGACTTCCTCATAGTATCGACGATAGTCATCCCAGTATTTCCGTTCCCGCCAGTCGTTGGAATTGTGTTTCCAGTGTTTGTCCTCTTCATCAATGCGCTGCTGCAGTTCTTCTTTCTGCTGCTCTTTGGATATGTGCAGGTAGAATTTGAGAATCAGCGTGTTATTATCGTAGGCCAGCAATTCTTCGAAAGCGTTGATCGATTCGATTCGGCGTTGGGCATGTTTCTCGTCAATCCAGTTGTGCACCCGTTGTATGAGCACATCCTCGTAATGAGAACGGAGAAAAATATTGATCATTCCCTTACGAGGCGCCTGCCGGTGAATTCGCCATAGAAAGTCGTGGGCGAATTCCTCTTCAGTAGGTTTTTTAAAAGGGATGACTTTCAGCCCAACGGGGTGGCACTCTTCAAAGAGGTTGGACACAGCGCCGTCTTTACCACTGGCATCCATACCCTGTAGAACAATTAAAACGCTGTGTTTTTGCTGAGCGTAAAGCATTTCCTGCAGCTCCCCGATCCGGTCTACCCGTTGTTTGGTCTGCTGCTTGGCGAGGTGTTTGCTGAGGTCCTTTGGGGCTCTGCTTGGAATGTCGGAAAGTTTGATCATTGGATGTTTAAGTCCTTAATTGTTAATGATATTACAATGATTTAGCAGTTGGTCAGGATTGCACCGCGTAACCGGGGCGCTGCCCGTCCGGGCGTTACTCAACGTTTCGGCATGACCAACCACAGAATGAGATACACCAGCAAACCGGGAAAAGCGGCGCTAAAAAGTGAAACGACTACATACAGGATGCGTACATGGCTGACTTTCCATCCAAGGTAGTCGGCCAGGCCGGCACATACGCCGGCGACCATGGCCCTGTCAGATCTTCTGATAAGTTCCTTGCTCATGAGTGTTGGTTTTAATTTGTGAGTTCCCGAAGTCCTTTCCTACTTCATCTATTTTAACCGGCTGCGGAACTGCGAAGGCGAGGGGTGAGAAACGAATAGTAATTATACCCGCATCCGGGCTCGTTTCACGAGGTAGGACTGCAGGATGTTGCGGAATCCTTTGTGAATATCGGCTTCCACGAAATCGATCTGATATTGCATGCATTTCAGGCGCAGTTTTTCCGTAAATTTGGCCATCTGCTCCACGTATTGTTCCTTGACCTGATTGGATTGCAACCGCACTTGTTCACCGGTTTCCATATCGATAAACAGATAGGGGCGGTTTTCAAATTCGAAGTCGATTTCTTTTGATTTGTCCACCACATGAAATAGAATCACTTCGTGTTTGTTGTGTTTCAGGTGCTGCAGAGCGCTAAACAACTTCTCGGTCTCTTCTCCCTGTTCGAACATATCGCTGAAGATGATGACCATGGATCTCTTGTGAATACTGTCAGCGATCTGGTGCAGCGCCTGAGAGGCCGAAGTGGAGCGGTTGCGTTCCGGATGATCGATCAGCTGTTGCAAATAGGTTAGCATTAGCCGGTAGTGGGCGGTGCTGCTTTTACAGCGGCTGTGAATGTTGACGGCTTCGTCAAAAATACTGAGCCCAAAGGCGTCGCGCTGCTTTTTCAGCAGATGCATTAAAGAGGCGGCTGCGAGTGAAGAAAAACGGATTTTATTGATGTAGGCCTCGCTTGTTTTGGTTACCTCGGGAAAGTACATGGAAGAGGAAGCGTCAAGTACGATCTGGCAGCGCAGGTTCGTCTCTTCTTCAAAACGTTTGGTAAACAGTTTATCAGTACGGGCATATACCTTCCAATCGATATTTCTGGTATCTTCTCCCTGGTTGTAAAGCCGGTGTTCGGCGAATTCGACGGAGAAACCGTGAAAAGGACTTTTATGCAAACCGATAATAAACCCCTCGACCACCTGCTTGGCAAGCAACTCCAGATTGCCGAGATCGCGTACATCGTAATTTTCTAATAATTTCATATTACATTCAATCGGGTAAAAAAAAGCCTCTGTTCCGGCAAAGCAAAACAGAGACATAATGTAGCTAAATTTTATCTCAAATTAAAGGTGCGATTCGATTTTGTCGGCCAGCACCTGTTTGGTGGTCGTACCTACATGCTTGTCTACTACTTCGCCGTTCTTCAGAATCAGGATGGTCGGGATGCTGCGGATACCGTATTTCATAGCCACTTCCGGGTTGTCATCCACATTTACTTTCCCAATGATAGCCTTTCCTTCGTATTCTTCGGAAAGCTGCTGAATAATGGGCGTGATAATGCGACAGGGGCCACACCATTCGGCCCAGAAATCAATGACGGCGACGCCATCCGTATCAAGCGCCGTTTCCTGAAAGTTCGTATCGGTAAATTCAAATGCCATGGTTTTCTTTTTTCATTGTTAGTGAATAAATAGTCTTTTGGTAACAACACAGATATCTGTTGGGTTGCAAAAATAAACAATTGCCTCTGGAAAAAAGAAATCTGCCAGTATACAACTGTTGGAAGAGCGTATTTGTTTTTATTCAATAGTGTATGACGTCCGCTCGTTAAGATGAAAATGAACAGGAAAAAAAAGATCAGGACCAGGTTAGTGTGGATTGCCCTCGGCATCCTGGCCGCTTTATTACGCCTGCTGCTGGATAATCATCCCGGAATAGTCGAACAGTACTATAGCCGTGGATTCTTTCTCGGTATTCGCTGGACAATAGATTATCTGCTTGCCTGGCTGCCGGTTCCGCTCATCTATCTTTTCTTTTTGCTGATTTCCCTGCTGGCCGTTCGGCAAACCCGCCGCCTGATCCGGTCGACAGCCTCGATAAAGGAAAAGGTTTTTCAGACTTTTCTCGCTTCCCTGGCCTGTGCCGGCGGAATAGTGTTTGCCTTCTTCTTTTTATGGGGATTCAATTATGGTCGTTTGCCCATAGAAGAACAGCTGGCCTTGGAGCTTGCTCCGCTTTCTCTTAAGGAGTTAAAAAAGGAGCTGGATATTGAAACCGAAAATCTGATTCGGCTGCGGTCCGCTATTCCGGGAAGTACTGAGCAGGCTTTCGGCGAGGAATCGCTTCCGGAAGATTTGGAAAATCAACTGCGCCGGCAGATCGAGGCCTGGTTAAGGCAGTACGGCTTTCCTGCCAGCGGCCGGGTCCGCGCCAGGCACTTGTATCCCAAGGGGGTGTTCCTGTACTTTAGTTCTTCCGGACTTTACTTCCCCTGGACAGGGGAGGGGCATGTTGATGCGGGCATTCATCCGCTGCGGTTACCCTTTACCATGACCCACGAAATGAGTCATGGTTTTGGATTTGGCGATGAAGGCACCTGCAACTTTCTGGCCTACCTGAGCTGCAGGCAGTCAGCCGACCCCTTTATTGCTTACGCGGGGCATCTGGCCTACTGGCGTACTCTGGCCTCCAATTACTTGCGTTACCAGCCGGAAGAATACCGGCAATTGAGAGAGCAGCTGCCGCCTGGTATCCAGGCCGATCTCGATTCCATTAATGAAAACCTGCGGCGCTATCCCGATATCATGCCTCGCCTGCGCTACTACGCCTATGACGCCTACCTCAAATCGCAGGGTATCGAAGAGGGTATTCTCAATTACAATCGCGTCATCATGCTGGTGCACGCCTGGCGCGGGAAAAGAGCCGGATAAGTGGCGTGAAGTCGCCGCTGAGCCTTTAATTCCAATGCGTCGCCTTGATCTTCATTTCATGCGCCATCTCGTGCCCCAGGTATCCATCGATAAAGAAATGGGCCAAATAAATGGCTGGTGTGAGAATAATAGCCATCACAAATTTGTAAGTATACTGTACGGTAGCTACCGCCAACAGTTGATTCCATGACCAGGGTTCCACATTGCCCACTAGTTCCGGACCCAGCTTGAAAGCGACAAATAGCACCACAAAGCTATCCACGAGTTGGGAAATGAGGGTGGATCCCGTGGCGCGCAGCCAGATCATTTTTTCTCCCGTAGCTTCTTTTATCCGGTGAAAAGATATGACATCCACCAATTGTGCGATGAGGAAAGCGGAGATGGAGCCCATAATAATTAAGAGCCCCTGTCCGAGAATGACCGAATACGCCTTCTGCATATCCGGCACCCCCTTACTCACGTTTTGAGCGACCCACCAGTCGGCCGGCGTCAACTGCATGGCGGCGAAGATCATGAGAAAAGCGTAACCGATGAGCCCCACCGCCAGAAAGGAGAGTAAGCGAATACCTCTTTTACCATAGTATTCATTGATGACGTCGGTCATGATAAAAACGATGGGCCAAAGTAAAACACCCGCCGAAAACTGAAGCGCGCCTTCCTGTCCGAAAATGTTGAAATTAAAAGGAGGAATATTCAGCGTGTCTTCCAACGCAAATATTTTTACGCCGATAAATTCGGCGACCAGGGCATTTGTTACAAAAAAACCTGCCAGGAAAATGAATAATCTGGAGGGCCGGTGGCTGACTATGTCCAGTAATTTAGGCTTTTGAACAGGAAGTTTACTAGGGTGGCTTGCATCGTCCGGCCCCTCTTCCGGCGTCATTTCATCGGTTACTCGCTTCATTAGGATGGTTGTTTGCAACTGATTGATGAAAAAGAAATGCAATTTCAAGGGCTCTTGTTTTGGAATTCAGGAGATAATTTGGCTTACTGGTATTCTGATAATTCAACAGGATTAAAATAATGATGCGGCAACAATGGCAAATAATCATCTGTTGCAAATGAAAATGGGTTAATTTATTCTCACCAAAAGGAAGAACGATGGGGAAAAAGAACAAGAAAAAACGGGTCGGCATAGTCTATTCCACCGATCCTGATTACGATTACAACTATGAGCAAAACCAGCAAGCCAAGGAACTTCCCGCCGGCGAACAGCGTCTGAGGGTGTTACTGGACAGAAAAAAGAGAAAAGGTAAGGAAGTTACCCTGGTCACCGGATTCGTAGGTCCGGAGGAGCGCCTGGAGGAAATCGGCAAAATGCTTAAGAAAAAATGTGGCGTTGGCGGCTCTGTCAAAGACGGCGAAATTCTGATCCAGGGCGACCACCGCGACCGCGTTGTGGAATTGCTGAAGAAAGAAGATTTCAGCGATACTAAAAAATCGGGCGGATAAATCGGGGACGCCTCGACCGAAGTCCATACTTTTCTTTTGCGCAAAACTTCAACTATGCAGGAACCGAAAACCTATCATCAGACCACGGATACCCTACTCATGGTGCGACCGGCCCGTTTCGGCTTCAATGAGGAAACGGCGCTCAACAATGTTTTTCAGCAAAGACAGACCGACCTCTCGGATGAGGAAATCCAGGAAAAGGCGGTTCGTGAATTCGATGATTTTGTCAGCAAGCTACGCGAAAAGGGTATCGAGGTCATCGTCGCGGACGATAATGACACGCCGGTAACGCCCGACGCCGTTTTCCCCAACAACTGGATTACTTTCCATGAAGATGGTTGCGTGGTGACTTATCCCATGTTCTCCGAAATACGTCGGGAAGAAAGAAGGGAAGAAATTATAGAGCAGTTCTTCGACCAATTCCCTTTCGAGGAAAGAGTTCATCTCGAGCAATACGAAACCCGCGATCGCTTTCTGGAAGGTACCGGCAGCATGATTCTCGACCGGATCAACCGGATTGTCTATGCCTGCCTCAGCCCGCGGACGGATATCGGTTTGCTCAATGAATTTTGTGATCAGTTCGACTACGAAAAAATTGTTTTTAATGCTGTCGATGACGAGCAGGTGGAAATCTATCACACCAACGTCATGATGGCGCTTGGTGAAGACATCGTCGTCGTCTGTCTGGATACCGTACGGGACGACAAGGAGCGCAACGCCCTGGTGGCCAAACTCCGGGAAACGGGAAAGGCCCTAATCGAAATTACTATCTCCCAGATGAAAGCCTTTGCCGGTAATATGCTACAAGTGCGGAATAAAGAAGGAGAGACCTTTCTGGTGATGTCTGAACAGGCTTTTCAATCCCTCAATGAAGATCAGGTTGAAAAAATAGAGGCTCATACCAAAATACTTTCCAGTCCCATACCCACTATCGAAGCATTAGGAGGAGGCAGCACACGTTGCATGATGGCGGAAGTCTTTTATCCGGGATTATCCTGATGCGGAAAAAAAGTTGACAGTCATTAGTCTTAATTTGGCACTTTAAATCACCACCGGATCCGCTGCGGCTTCATAGGTTGACAAAGTAGAACTGGAAAAGAAAGCGGGCGGCGATTGATAAACAATCACCGCCCGCTTTTTAGTTCAACCTGGCTAAGAGCCGGTATCGCTCATCTTAGTTGAAGATGTAACGGACACCCAACTGCATTTGCCAGATGGAGCTGCGGAAGCCGAACTCATCGATGTTGCCGGTCCAGGGATCCTCGCCTTGAAGAATTTTGGAGGAAACCGAGTACTCCGGTGTCGGCGCCTCTCCGAGCGTGTTGTTTTCCAACTCGAGAAGCGGGAAGGCCCCGAAGCTGCCTGCGAAGCGGCGGCGGCCCCAGTCGCGGTTCAGCAGGTTGGTGAAGTTGAAGATATCCACCGAAAACTGCAGCGTATTGCGCTTGCCCTTTTTCGTTTCGATGTAGAAGTCCTGCAGGAAGCGCAGGTCCATCGTGAACTCAAAAGGCTGACGGGCGCCGTTGCGCTCGGCGTATTGGCCGCGGCGCTCACTTAAGTGCGAATCGTTGTTGATGTACTGATCCAGAATAGCCCACTGCTGCTCAGGCGAGTAGGTCTGACCACCGGTTTGGGTTTCTACGAGAACGATTTCATTCCGGCTGTTGGGTACGTAGATGAGTTCGTTATCGCTGAAACCGCCGTCGTCGATAAACAGGAAGTTAGGCGCGTCAACGACGTAAGAGAAGTAGCCACCCGTCTGCCCGTTGAAGTTCAGCGACAGCGAAGACTTCATGAAGCCGGCGTATTCCAGGCCGTAGGACACCTGACCGAAGATGCGGTGGCCGGAAGCGAAATCGGAACGCATCGGATCGTCGACCACCGAGTTACGTCCCTGAACATTGTAGTATCCTCTCCATTGCGAGTTGTTCTGCGAAGAGCCCAGGTCGAAGACGCTGTAGGCATCGTTGTAAGAGTAAGACACCTGCGCTCTGAGGCCGTTGGAGAACACCTTGCTCAGGGTGGTGGCAAAGTTCCAGGAGTAGCCTTTGCCGGTGTTGCTGGCCAGCATAATGTAGGTATAGGTCGGATCGATGACGTCATCGCCGAATTGAGCCAGCGTACCGCGGAAGAGCGGTCGGTTGTCAGCGCCGACCAGGTTGCGGTCAGAGGGCTTCAGGTTGAAGTTCTGGTAGCGGATGTTATTGATGTTCTTGGTGTAAAGACATAAACGCCGAGCAGGATCTGGCTGAATTCAGCGATGGCCTCGGATTCGTCGCCGGTGACGTTGTCTACCTGCGAGAAGCTGCGGGAGAACTGATCGGCGGATTCGCCGGCCAGGAAGCGGTCTACACCACTATCATCCGTATCGCGATCGTCAAACCATTCATAGTAACCGAAATTATTACGGATAAACAAGTTACCTGCATTGAAATACTCGAAGTTGACGCCGAAGAGCAGTTCGTGACGACCGGCGAAGATGCTGAGGTCGTTCTTTACGGTAATGATATCCTGATTCAGCAGGTTGGCTGTCGAGAAGCGTTCCGCACCAAAATTGACGGAGCCTTCACCATCTTCCAGGCTGACCGTGGGGAAGGGCTCGCCGAGCGGATCGCGGTCATCCCGCACAATGGTTGCGCCGATGTTCAGCTTGTTGGAAATGTTACTGCCGAAGATGCTGCTCAGCTCCAGTGCCGAAGAGTTGGTCGTGGAGGTGAAAAGCTCGGAGCCGTTGATGAAGTTGATGCTTCTGAAACCCGAATTCCGGGCCTCCAGGTTTTCTGCCTGGACGAAAGAGTGACGCAGCGAAAGTTTGTGGTTCTGGCTAATGTTCCAGTCAATTTTGGCCAGGAACTTATCACTTTCGAGAAATGCCGTATTGTCGTCGAAGGAACCGAGGTCGTAATCGTACTGTTCCTGAACCTGGCTGCCGAGTTGCTGAACCTGTTGCAGGTCGGCATCTCCCACATAATTGTCGAAGTTGAACGGCTGTGGCGTATCATCTCGCTGCAGCTCGGCATTGACAAAGAAGAAGAGTTTATCTTTGACAATAGGGCCGCCCAGGCGGAAGCCGTAGGTTTTAGCTGTGAATTTCGACAGCCTCTCATCGGTAGTGATGCGTTTGCCGGCCAGCATTTCATTTCTCCAGAAGTAATAGGCAGAGCCCTTGAATTCGTTGGTGCCGCTGCGGGTTACCGCGTTGACGGAGCCGCCGGTGAAACCACTCTGGCGGACGTCGAAAGGCGCAACAGATACTGTGAATTGTTCGATGGCATCGATCGATATGGGCTGTACGCCGGTCTGTCCGCCGTTGGTGCCGGACCCGGCCAGGCCGAAGGCGTCGTTGTTAACCCTTGCGTCAGCAGTGTCATTCCTGTGAAAAACAGGAACAACATAGTGAGCAGAGGTCTTGAGAGTAGTTTCATAACCAGTGTTTTAGATTAGTGAGTGTTGATTAGGTTATCCGATAATTTTAATAATTCCAGCATTGAAATGTTTCCGGGACGGTCCTCTAAAAAACGGGAGAATAGAATTTTTGAGTAGTAGATAGCTGCGGACCACCCCATAGTTGTGTACGGTTTTGCGTTCAATTCATGCGCAAAAATACTCGCCCCATTGCCATGGTGAAGTGATTCAGCATTAATTTTTTTTAAACTTTTCCTCGTCAGCATTCTGACGATCAATAGCTTATAGTAGTAATAACTCCTTGATGACAGGATAAAAATTGGCTTTCGCGATTTCTAGCAAAAATATTAGGATTTAAGACTGTCTTTACAGAAAATTTAATTTCCATTTCAAAAATAAGAATAGGATCCTATAATTTTAAAACCTAACCACCTCTGTCAGGCATTAAATTTAAGGGCGCAGCCGTTTCTTTTCCTAAACTTATTAGGAGGCCTTTGTCTTTTCGTATGGAATCACTAAATTTTCCGAATGAACAAAGAGGAGTCAGTAAGAATTGGAATTGCCCTCTCCGGTGGAGGGGCCAGAGGAATCGCCCACATCGGCGTATTGCGGGCCTTGGAAGAACAAGGGCTCTTCCCGGAAGTGCTCTCAGGTACCAGCGCCGGTGCCATTGCGGGTGCGCTTTACGCGAGTGGTAACGGCCCGGACCGAATGATGGAATTTGTCAAGGATGCCAGTATTTTAAAAATTTTTAAGGTGTCGTTTCCTTATTCCGGGCTGGCCAAACTCACCTACCTGAAGGATCGACTAGCAAAATTCATTGAGGTAGATGGCTTCGAGGCCTTACAAAAGAAGCTTTTTGTCGCCGTCTCTAACCTGAATACCGGGGAATGTAAAATCATTGAGGAGGGGCCGCTTTTTCAGGCGATCATGGCTTCTTCCGCTATTCCGCTCGTTTTCCAGCCGGTAGAAATCGACGGCCAGCAGTACGTCGATGGCGGGCTGCTCGAAAATTTGCCGGTTCGGCCGTTGGTTTACTCGGATGTGGACCTCATTATCGGTGTCAATGTGATGCCCTTGGTCGACGCCCCCGGAAAATCGGTCCAAAGCGTTTTTGGTATCGCCACCCGCTGCTTCGAACTCTCCATCCAGGGCAATACCCGGCCCAATGTCGAATTCTGCGACATCTTTATCGAACCCAAAAGAGTTCACGCCTACAATATTTTCCAGTTTAATAAGTATCAGGAATTCTACGATATCGGCTATGAAACCGCAGTCGCCCAAATGCCGGAGATTCTGCGGAAAGTAGAGGAGGCAAGGGCTAGAAAAGTGGGGCTGGATGCTGGATGAGCACGGCTAAGCCAGGCAATTGGAACGAAGCGGACATCCCGATAGCGAAACGCATCGGGACTGCCAACGGCCAATTATTTCAAATATACCGCTGTATTCTCCAGATCCTTCAGGTCTACATCAATATCTTCCATCAGCGTAGTAGCCAGGGACAAGCCGACATAGTCGACCTTAACGGGGAAAGACTTGTGTTTCCGGTCGACTAAAACGGCTACTTCAATCTTTCGGGGCAAGGTGTCCATGAGCGGCTTACAAGCGTAGAACATCGTGCGCCCCGTATTGGCAACATCGTCGATAATGATGATTACCTTATCGCGAATAGAGTTTATGGGCAACTCGAGCTCAACAGGGGAACTCAGCGGGTTGGCGGGGTTGATATGTAGACAGGTCAGTTTCAGTTCGATTTTGGTGATTTGCTGAAGTTGCTCGAGGAGTAGTTGGGCGAAGGCCGATCCATTTTTATTGATGCCTGCCAGAATGATCTGTGGCTCATCGTAGTTGTTCTCCAGGATCTCAATAGCCAGGCGTTTGATTTTCTGCTCGATTTGATGGTGATTCAGTATCTTCATGGATAGATGCTCGGATTTGGGGACTAATTTAGTTGGAAACGCTCATTTAGACCGGGTAATTTTTTTAAAAATTTCAATTCTTTGACAATTTTAGGTCTTCAAAGCCTTCTAATGCCTGAAAATTTGTTTTACATTGTATTTTAGCGAAAATTCGCTGAATAGATTGATTTATGATACAACAAATTATATTTAGCATTGTCGCACTTTCTGCACTGGGTTTTGCCGCCTGGCAGTTTAACAAAGTGCGGCGTAATATTTTTCTCGGAAAAGAAGAAGCCGTAAGCGGGGATACGGCTCAACGCTGGCGAAATATGCTGCTGGTCGCTTTCGGACAGAAAAAGATGTTCAAGCGTTGGGTGCCGGCCGTCATGCATTTCATCTTATACGTAGCATTTCTTATTACGCAACTGGAACTGATTGAAATCTTTATTGATGGGTTTACCGGACAACACCGGATTTTTGCCGAACCGCTAGGCGCTTTTTACACCTTCGTCATCAGTTTTATCGAAGTGCTCTCGGTACTCGCTTTTATTGCCACCATTGTATTTCTGGCCCGGCGTAACTTGTTGAAAATACCGCGTTTCTTCAATCCGGAAATGAAAGGCTGGCCTTTTCTCGACGGTAATCTCATCCTTATCTTTGAAATCATTTTGCTGATCGGCATATTCAGTATGAACGGCGCCGACACATTACTGCAGCAGGTAGATCCACAACATTATCCCAATACCGGCGCTCTGGCGGTCAGCAGTTGGTTGGGGCCGGCGCTGTTCGGCGGACTGGAAGCCGATACCCTGGTATTTGTGGAGCGTTTTGGCTGGTGGCTGCACCTGCTCATGGTACTGGGCTTTTTGAATTACCTGCCGATTTCCAAGCACCTGCACATTTTACTGGCTTTCCCCAGCACCTATTTTGCCCGTACCAAATCCAGGGGAGAAATGCAGAATATGCCGGAGATCATGAACGAGGTAAAGAGCATGATGGGGCTAAGTGAGGAGGGCGCCGAAGAGATGCCGATGGACGAAGAACTGCCGGAATTTGGCTCCAACGATGTTCCTTCCCTGAGCTGGATCAATATTCTACAAGCCTACTCCTGTACGGAGTGTGGTCGTTGCACCGCCGTTTGTCCGGCCAATATTACCGGTAAAAAATTGTCACCGCGAAAGATAATGATGGATATCCGGGACCGCGCCGCCGAGATTGGAAAGAACCTGGACAGTAGGGACCAGCAATTTGCCCGGGATAAAGAAAAGTCTCTCTCCCTGGACAACTACGACGATGGGAAATCGCTATTCGACTATATCAGCCGGGAGGAACTTCACGCCTGTACTACCTGTACTGCCTGTGTGGAAGCCTGTCCGGTGCTGATCAACCCGATGGATCCCATCCTGCAACTGCGCCGCTACGAGATCTTGACGGAATCAGCTGGACCTTCCGAATGGTTACCGATGTTTAACAGTATCGAAAATGGCGGCTCGGCCTGGGCCATGTCGGTTGACCGAGACGAATGGGCCAAAGATCTGGAAAAAGAAAAAACAGAAGAGTAGTTTGGAAACTACTGGCTAACCTCCTAAACCGATCATCAAACCTCGATAAAAGAAAATAGACCATGTCCGATAAAAAATTATCTGTCCCCACCATGGCCGATATGGCAGCCGAAGGCAAGGAGCCCGAAATCCTGTTCTGGGTGGGTTGCGCCGGCAGCTTCGACGACCGGGCGCAGAAGGTGACGGTTGCTCTTTGCAAGATTTTGAATGAGGTGGGTATTCAGTTTGCTATCCTCGGCAAGGAGGAGTCCTGTACAGGAGATCCGGCGCGTCGGGCCGGCAACGAATTTTTATTCCAGATGCAGGCGCTGCAAAATATTCAGGTGCTCGACGGATACAATATCAAGAAGATCGTTACTGCCTGCCCCCACTGCTTCAATACACTGAAAAACGACTATCCGGCGCTGGGTGGTCATTACGAAGTCATTCACCATACACAGTTGTTACAGCAACTCATCGATGAGGGCCGACTGAAAATGAAAGAAGGAGGCGCCTTTGAAGGCAAAAAGATTACTTATCACGACAGCTGTTACCTGGGACGCGTCAACGGCGTATACGAGGCCCCGCGACGGGTACTGGAACAACTGGACAATGAGCTGGTGGAAATGAAGCGCTGCCGCTCCAATGGGCTCTGCTGCGGCGCAGGAGGCGCGCAAATGTGGAAAGAAGACGAACCCGGAAAAAAACGCATCAACATGGAGCGGACGGAAGAGGCGCTCGCAACTAAAGCCAAAATTATTGCTGCGAATTGTCCTTTCTGCCTGACCATGATGTCAGATGGTGTAAAAGCGCAGGATGAAAAGGAGGAGGTGATGGTTTACGACCTGGCTGAGCTGATCGTCAATAACAATGGATTGTAAAAAATCCAAACTTCTTCAAAACAACTAAATAAAGAGGGAAGTGTATATATTTGGAAAGCTGACGCTGTTTCTAACGAATTGCTGTTTGAGGCTGCACGCTTTGGTTCTCTAAAACACTTTCAAACTTTTATGCATAACAGACCATCCAAGGATATGAGTATAGTCGAAACAACAGCGGTGTTGCCGGACAATACCCGCGTTTGGGTTTATCAGGCCGACCAGCCCTTTGAGTCATCGGATGTTCCCGCCGTTCGTCAGTCCGTACGGGAATTCGTACAACAATGGATCAGCCATAACCGGCAGCTGAGGGCTTACGGCGATGTCTATCATGACCGTTTTATCGTTCTGATGGTTGATGAAGGACAAGCGGATGCCAGCGGATGTTCGATCGACAAATCGGTTTATTTTCTAAAAGTCCTTCAACAGCAATATGGCGTCGATCTTTTTGACCGGATGCGCTTTTCCTATATGCAAGGAGATACGGTCCGTACCGTTGACCGTGCAACATTTGAACGGCTTTACCAGGAAGGCGATATTGATGAGGACACCCTGGTTTTTGATACGTTGGTCAATTCGAAAGCGGATTTCGATCGTCATTTTACCAAGCCGCTCCGGGAAAGTTGGCATTTTCGGTTGTTAGGATAAAGGGCTTTCTATGCGGATGACTGCTTTGCGTCTATCTTTGCCTACCTTTAGTATAATTTTACCGACAGCTATTCCGGAGCCGTTGCATATTAAACTGCGAAAATTTAAATGACTATGTTCGGAAAAGTCAAAAAATGGCTGGGGATAGAGGGTGTCAAACTCGAGTTGGACATCCCCGAAGAAATACCCGCATCGGCGGGCGTGATCGACGGTAAAATCAATTTCTACAGTATGAACCCGCAGACCGTCACTTATATCAAGGTCGTCGTGATCGAAAAGTACGCTCGCGGTCGCGGAAAAGATCGGCTAACAGATGAATACGAGCTGGGAGAAATACACTTGCAGCGCGTAATCGATATACCAGAGTATACCCCGGTAGAGGTAGATTTTTCGCTGCCTTTTCAGCTGATCAAATCAGATGTGGACGAATTTGGGGAGCGAAATGCAGTTTTCGGCGGTCTTGCCAAAGCAGCCAAGGCGCTGAACCGGGTCAAATCGGAATATCGCATTGAGGCCGAAGCGAAAGTTAAAGGGACAGCTCTCAATCCCTTTGATAAAAAAACAATCCAGATCAAACGATAATTCTCCTTTTACTGCTCCAGCTGTTTCTTTTCTTCAAAGGAGCGAATGATCTCCTCTTCATCCTTGCCCAGGTTTTCAAGTAGGAACCTGGCGTCCTTCGCGAAAATATTCTCGGGATAGCGCTCCAGAAATTGTATATAAAAGGCACCGGCTTCGTCGAAGCGCTTGAGATCGCTGTCGAGCGTGAATCCCTGAAGAAAAAGCGCCTGCGCCGCCTTTTCGCTTTCGGGGAAAGCATCGGAAATCCAGGCATACAGCTCAAGCGCCTTGCTGAAAGCACGAATTGTCCGCGCCGTTTCAGCTGCCTCAAAAAGCCAATCGGCTGAGCGCTCCCGGCCAGGCAACAGCATGGCGTAAATGGTAGAGGCATTGATGAAATCATTGGCTCCTCGATAATCAATACGTCCTCCCGACTCATCGAATATCGACTGCTGTATGCTGCGTAACCGCTCATCCAGTGCCAGCCATTCTCCATCCACTTTTTCCGCTAATTCCGCTGATTCCGGGAAAGCTTCATGCGCCGCCTGGTAAACGGTTCGGGAGAGAAAGTCGTTTTGAAGTTTTTCTTTGTAGATAGCGCCCAGGAACAATGCGTTTTTTACCGTATTGCTACCTCGATAGTGCTGTTTTATGGCCTTATTCAAGAGCTCGATCGCCTGAGAATAGTGATTCAGCCGGTACGACCAGGCAGCCGCCCGGTATAAATACTTGCTGTTCATCTCTTCCTCAGCGGGAAAAGTTTCCGCATATTGCAAATAATGCTTTACGAGGTCTTCGGCCTTTTGCTGATCCGCCGATTCTTCCAGTTTTTTTTCCGCCTCACCAATGAGCTGCTGCTGCTTTTTTTGCTCAGATTGGCAGCTGCCCAATAATAGAAATAGTACGGTTCCGATCAGATAGACAGGTCGCATATGCAGGGGGCTTTTAGCTTAAAAATAAGGGTTTTTCTGAAATGTAAAGATGATTAAACAATCGGGCCTTACAATCGTTTCTCAGCATGTTTTTATCAATTAAAAAGGTTTATGGATAAAATAGCTGTTTGCTGGCTGCGTCGCGATCTGCGGCTGAACGATAATGCTGCTCTTTATCGAGCCCTCAGAAGCGGTTTTCCGGTATTGCCGCTTTTTATTTTTGACCGAGACATCCTGAGTAAACTGGATGAGCCCGCTGATGCCCGTGTCAGTTTTATTCATCGCACGCTGAGCCGGCTTAAGCAGCAACTGGAAGCCCAGGGAAACACGCTGCTTATCCGCTACGGCGAGCCTGAGCTGGTTTGGCGCGAATTGCTCGACCACTATCCCGTCGCAGCCGTTTTTACCAACCGCGATTATGAGCCTTATGCCATCCGGCGCGATCAGCTTATCCGGCAAGTTGCAGAGGCAAAGGGCGTGGAATGGTGTTCCTTCAAGGACCAGGTCATTTTTGAAGAAGATGAAATACTCAAAAAAGACGGTACCCCGTACACTGTTTTTACTCCTTATAGCCGTAAGTGGAAAGCAAAGCTGGAGAGCAAGATAAGTAAAGAAGGGGAAAAGTCCGTTTCCTACTTCCTGCAATCTTATCCCACCGGTCAATACTTTGATAATTTTTTGCAAACGCCGTCTACCCGGATGCCATCCCTTAAGGAGATGGGGTTCGTGGAAAGCAACCTGGAAATCCCTTCGGCGACGGTTTCTAGAGGACTTATTCGCCATTACGATAAGACCAGAAACATCCCCGGTATTCAGGGCACCTCACGCCTGGGGATCCACTTTCGCTTCGGCACCATAAGTATCCGTGAAAAAGCCCGGCGGGCCATAGCTTTGAATCAGACCTATCTCAATGAACTCATCTGGCGCGACTTTTACGCCCAGATACTGGCAAATTTCCCCCATGTGGCGGAAGGGGCTTTCCGCCCCGAATACGAGTATATCGAATGGCGCAATAGGGAAGATGAATTTGAACGCTGGTGTAGTGGCGCTACCGGTTTCCCTATCGTCGATGCCGGCATGCGCGAACTCAACACCACCGGGTACATGCATAACCGCGTGCGCATGATTACTGCCAGTTTTCTGACCAAGCATTTGCTGATCGACTGGCGATGGGGAGAAGCCTACTTTGCCAAAAAACTACTCGATTTCGACTTGGCCAGCAACAACGGCGGCTGGCAATGGGCGGCCGGCAGCGGGACCGACGCAGCGCCCTATTTCCGAATCTTCAACCCTTACACGCAACAAAAGAAATTTGATCCGGAATGGCAGTACATCAAAAAGTGGGTACCCGAGTATGACACTGCCCGGTACCCGGAACCTGTCGTAGATCACAAAGCGGCTCGTCAGCGTTGTCTGGAGGCTTATAAGACAGGAATTGAGCGAGGGAAAAAAGTGAAAAAGCGAAAATAGGAACAATTTACTTCTCTTCACAAAGCCATTGATGAATAGCCCATACCTGATGAATTAAAGAGCGCCGTCCATCGTTATAGATCACGTAATCGGCTCTTTTGACTTTTTCTTCTTCCGGCAGCTGGTTTTCCATCCGGGCGGTGACGGCTTCCCGGTCAACCTGGTCGCGGCGCATCACTCGTTCAATGCGCAACTCTTTAGGGGCGGTCACCGTAATGACCTTGTCGAGTTGGCGAAAGCTGCCGCTTTCAAAAATCAAAGCAGCTTCCCGTAAGGTATAGGGTGCATCCGTCTGTTCTTCGTGCCAGCGCCGGCTGTCGCGTCCTACGGCAGGGTGCACCAGGGCATTGAGTTGTTGCAGCTTCTCCGGATTGCTAAAAACGATATCGGCCAGGTAAGCGCGATTGAGTTGCCCCTCCTCTGTGTAGGCCTTATCTCCAAAACTGTCCCGGATTTGCCTGACAAGCGCCTCATCCTCTACCATTAACTGCTTGGCCCGCTCATCGGCGTAGTAGACGGGAATGCCCAATACTTCAAACAAACGACAGACGGTCGTCTTCCCGCTGCCGATGCCTCCGGTAATGCCGACTTGTAGCCGCTTTTTCGCCATTTCTTGATTTTGACCGGCAATTTACTATTTTTACGTTGGCTCAAAAGGAATATCTTGGCAAAGTTTAGAACCAATCATTATAAAGGAGGCAATAGCAGCGTCCAAATTATCCGGGTAGGATTATTGGCGGCTATTACAGTCGGCTTGTTTTTCCTTTTTCAGTTCTTTACCGGTATTGATCGGGATGCGGTCAAGAAGCGCAGCTCCCGGCAAACGCAGTGGAACGGCGCCGAAGAATTCGCACTTCCCACCACGAAGGAAGGAACGCTTGTTTACCATCAGTATTACGCCCTTTCCTATAGCGAGGAACATGAACAGGCCGAATGGGTAGCTTATCTCCTGAGCCGGAAACGGCTGGAACAACCATGGGTGGACCGCTATGATGAGTTTATGGAAGACAGCCTGGTGGAAAGCGGATCTGCACATTGGCGTGACTACCGGAATTCGGGATATGACCGGGGACATCTGGCGCCTGCCGCCGATATGGCATTTAATAAAGAGGCCATGCGGGAAAGCTTCTACATGAGCAATATCAGTCCGCAAGCCCGTCATTTTAACGGCGGTATTTGGCGGGAGCTGGAAGAATTGACCCGCAACTGGGCCAAAGAAAATGAAGAGCTATACGTCGTGAGCGGCCCGGTTCTTTCCGAGCCAGGAAAGGGGCGCATCGGCGATTGTAAAGTAACCATTCCCACCGCCTTTTTTAAAGTCCTGCTGGATCTCCGTGAGCCGGAACTTAAAGGTATCGCCTTTTGGCTGCCGAATGAAGTCAGTTATCAGCCCTTACAGGAGTATGCCCTCTCCATCGATGAAGTGGAGGCGCGCACTGGTATTGACTTCTTTCCGGAATTGATGACCGGAGAGCTGGAAACAAAACTGGAGCGCGATTATGAAATCGAACTTTGGCGCTTTAGTAAGAAAAAATACGAAACGCGGATCAAACACTGGAATAAACGTTAAGTATCATACCTTATGAGTAAAAAAGAACAGTTCATCGATAGTATTCAAAACGGATATACCTTCAAAGGAGAATCGATCATCATGGGCGGAGCTATGCTTGACGGTGAATGCCAGACCGGCAGCCTGGTGCGCATTCCGCTGCGAATGCTCAATCGCCACGGATTGATCGCGGGCGCTACCGGAACGGGTAAGACAAAGACGCTGCAAATCATCACGGAACAGCTGTCAGCTAAAGGTATCCCTTCCCTGCTTATGGATATTAAAGGAGACCTCAGCGGCATAGCTCAACCCAGTGAAGGACATCCGAAAATCGATGAACGTCACACCAGAATAGGCATTCCGTTTGAAGCAGGCGACAGCCCGGTGGAGTTCTTGTCTCTTTCAGAAGAAAAAGGCGCCCGGCTAAGGGCCACCGTAACGGAGTTTGGGCCAGTGCTGTTTTCCCGCATGCTCAATCTATCGGAAGCCCAGTCCGGCATCATGTCGGTGATTTTTAAATACTGTGATGATCAGGAATTGCCGCTGCTCGACCTCAATGACCTGCGCAAAACGCTGCAGTATATGATGGAGGAGGGCAAGGAGGAAATTAAAAATACTTACGGCCGTATCTCTACGGCTTCGGCGGGCGCCATTCTCCGCAAACTGGTGGAATTGGAACAGCAAGGCGCCGATAAGTTCTTTGGCGAGCGCTCCTTCGACGTCGATGATTTGCTGCGGGTCGATGAGCGGGGGAGAGGCCAGATTTCTATCATTCGGCTGACCGATATTCAGGATCGCCCGAAGTTATTCTCCACCTTCATGTTGCAGATCCTTGCGGAAATTTATGCCAATTTTCCGGAGGAAGGAGATCCTGAGCAGCCAAAGCTCGTGTTGTTTATCGATGAGGCCCACCTGGTCTTTGACCAGGCTTCGGATGCCCTGCTCGACCAGATTGAGCTCATCGTCAAACTGATTCGTTCCAAAGGCGTAGGCTTGTTTTTTATCACCCAAAACCCAGTGGATATACCGGATTCGGTACTCGGTCAGCTCGGGCTCAAAGTGCAGCATGCTCTGCGGGCCTTTACGGCTAAAGACCGGAAAGCGATAAAGCTGGCGGCGCAAAACTTCCCGATAAGTGAGCATTACGATGTGGCGGAATTGCTGACCACCCTTGGTATCGGAGAAGCCCTTGTTACCGCATTGAATGAAAAGGGTATTCCCACCCCACTGGTTCATACCCTGCTGCGCGCGCCACAGTCCCGCATGGACGTGCTCACTGAGCAGGAGATTGACGACATTATCATCCGCTCGCGGTTGGTTGATAAATACAACAAGGAGGTCGACCCGGAGAGTGCTTACGAAATACTGGAGAAAAAGATCGAATGGGCCAAGGAGGTTGACCGTCAGGAAGAACTGCGGGAGAGCGTAGAAAAAGCGAAACAACGCAGCTCCGGCAGCTCGAAAAGGGAAGATTCTCTCTTTGACCAGGTGCTCAATAGCACTACTACCCGCCAGATGGGACGGACGGTAGCCCGGGAGTTAACCCGTGGGCTCCTCGCCGTGCTTGGCGTGAGTAGTACACGGCGTAGGAGAAGGTAAGTAAATAAAGGAAGCCCCTCTTCCGCCTTCCAGGCCTTCACGCTTTAATTTTACTCGGCGATCATAGATTTGAAGGAGCGTTGGTAAGTGGACCAGGGGGTCTTTTTATACTGATCGGAAGCGAAGTAAGTAGCGATTTGTTCCAGTTGCCGAGGCGACTTATACCCAACAAAAGATTGAATGACATTAAGGCCTTCGTCAAGAAAAACGATGGCTGGAAAGCTGAGCCGGCCCCGCAGTAATTCAGCTGCAAGTTCGTGGTAGCCCATTTTTCCGTTTTTCACAAAAGTGTATACTTTGTCTTTGTATTTCAGCTCTTCCTTAAGCTCAGCGTCCAGTTTTACCGGGTAAAAGTTATTATTGATGTAAGCGGCAATATCCGGTTGTTGGAAAGTGGTGTTTTCCATGTGTTTACAGAATTTGCACCAATCGGTATAAATATCCAACAGGATTTTGCGTTTGTCTTCCTGAGATTGCGCAAGCGCCTCTTCCCAGGACATCCAGTTGATCTGGCTGTTATCTTCTTGCCGGGTTGTCTGTGCTAGGGAAGAATGGGCTGACAGGATACATAGAGCTGTAATAGCGATCAATGTGGCCTTTAGCTTTTTCATCCTGATTATAGTTTTCTTTCTTAATGATCGTAAATTTAACAACTAAGAAACAAAATAAAAAAGGCCTCTGTGATGGACGAGCGGCACTTTAAAGGATGTTTAACATCTTTTAATCGGATAGAGCAGGAGAGGAGGCGCGAGGGCGCCGGTAGAAGAGAACTTCATCTCCGGCGAGCGGCAGGTGGTCATCCGGCGCCAGGCCGAGATCCGGCGCCGGACGACCACCGGGCAGGAATTTATTGCCGATCAGCACCCTGGCTTCATCCCATAAGCCGGCCCGGAGAAAGTGCTGCAGGATTTGCAGCCCACCCTCTATCATAAGAGTGCCTATCTGGCGGCGGTGCAATTCCGGAAGCAGTTTTTCGATCGGGTTTTCCTCCGGCTGAACGTGTAATAATTCAACCTGCTCCCCGTATTTGGGCCGCTCTTGGGAGGTAAGGACCAGGGTAGGGGACGTTCCGTCAAAGATCTTTAGGTCAGCAGAGAGCCGGCCCTGCCGGTCGATGACTATACGCAGAGGCGAGGAACCGAAATAAAGGCGGTTGGTAAGCTGCGGGTCATCAATTTCTGCGGTTCGTGATCCGATGAAAATGGCGTCAGTCTCACTGCGCCATTTATGTACCAGTCGCTTTGAATAGGCATTGGTTATCCAGAACTGCCGGTCTTCGGCCGGGCAAAATTTGCCGTCGCGGCTTTGCGCGTATTTTAAAATGATATACGGACGTTCTTCCGTGACAAAGACACTCCTGGGCCGGCTGAGGCGGCGTCCTTCAGCTTCCAGTATTCCGGTGATCACTTCGATTCCTGCTTCGCGAAGCTGGCCGACGCCCTTTCCGGCTACCTGGGGGGAGTCATCCAAACAGGAGAGGACGACCCGGGGAATTTTTTGTTCGATGATCATATTGGTGCAAGGAGGGGTCTTGCCGTAAAAACAGCAAGGCTCCAGAGACACATACAAGGTGGCCTGGCGGATAAGCGCCTGGTCTGCTTTTTTCACGCTTTGGATGGCATTCACCTCCGCGTGCGCCTGACCGTAAGACCGGTGGTAACCTTCTCCGATAATCCTGTCAGCATATACCAACACGGCGCCTACCATAGGATTGGGAGAAACCTTTTGCTTTCCCAACAACGCTAATTCAAAACAACGGCGCATGAAAGAAGCATGAGTCATGAGTTTTACAGCTAATTTTTTTCTTCCTCCCGGTCAGTTTCGTCCCTTTGCTCCCCGACGGATAATACTTTCTTCAACAAAAAACAATTGAATTGAATTTTTAAACTAACAACAATTTTGGCCAAAGACTAATTTGTCCTACATTTAGATTTTAATTTGAATTCTAGGTAAAATTAAGTATATTAGTTGTTAATCTAGCCTGAGTGTGATAAAATCCTGGAAATTTTCAAAGTTCCGGAAGAAAAAGCTAAAAGTTTAGCATTTATTAATCACATAAACCTGAGAGAGCGTGTTATACAAAGTAAAACTCAAGAACGCCGAAGATGAGGTGTTGTTGGATGATGAGGTATATGATTACCTCACAACCGACCCTTATCTCATGAAAGTTGATTTCATTAACAATCTTCGTAAGCACTCCAGCGGTTGTGCCGTTTTTCAGAAAACCTGGAAAAAGGCCGATGGAGGGTACAAGACCGAAACCATTTACCTCCACAAACTCATTGCGGAGAAATTCCTTGCCGACACCAAGACCAAGGAAAAGAATCTGGTAGGAGCAAAAAACGGAAACAAACTGGATTGCCGTCTGGAAAATCTGGTTTATCGTTCCCGTTCTGTTGCCAGCCGAAAACGCAAGACGAGTAGTAAAGTAGGCTACACGGGGGTATATAAGGAAAATAATCGCTACCGGGCGGTTATCTCAGTCGATCGTAAAAGCGTCCACATCGGCATGTTTTCCACCGCCGAAGAAGCGGCTTTGGCTTACAACAAAAAGTCGAGGGAACTCTACGGCGACGATGGCAAAATCAACGTCATCAAGCCTAGAAAGAATGCTGAAAACGGAGAAGAATCCTGATCTTTCCCGTCCGTATGAGCGCTGAGGCGGTTTTTTTCCAAATGATGCTCCCTCGGCGCTCATTGATTCCACTGTCTGGTTAATATACTTCCTAAACCTTTGTGCACCGGATCATCTCCCGTTTACCGGGTGGTCCCTTCATCGTTTTTACTTCAAATCCCAGTGCCTTAAAGCGGCGCTTTACGATGCCCTTGGCACAGTAAGTAACCAGCATGCCTCCTTTTCGGAGGGAACGGTACATGCGCTCCAGAACCGGAGACTCCCAGAGTTCGGGTTGCGTATTCGGGGCAAAGGCATCGAAGTAAAGCAGGTCAAAGGCTTCCTGGAAGTCAACCTGTTCAAATGGCTGCTGAAGCTTCAGAAAGGAGAAGTGCTCATCTAACTGGTGCTTTTTGTTCCATTCGGCACGGTGCAAAAACAGAAACTCCTTCGTTTTTGGAGGTTCTCCCAGCAATTGAGGATAATTCAGTTGGCGGGCTTGCTCTATATCGAGGGGGAATGCCTCGATAGCGACATATTCGATGCTCAGTTCCCGCTGTTTCCCCTCCAGGAAGGTTAAAAAAGCATTTAAACCGGCGCCAAAGCCAACTTCCAGCACCTGGATCTGCTTTTTTGAAAGTGCCTGCAGAAAAAGACCAGCCTCAATAAATACGTGCCGGGATTCCTGTATAGCTCCGTATCTGGAGTGGTAAGAAACACCAAACCGCTCTGAGTAAATAGAGTGGGAGCCGTCCTGTGTTTCAATTATTTGCTTCTCTGCCATCAAAACTGAATTATAATAAATACACCGCATAAACCGGGTTCCTGTAACTAACAACGCAGAATTAGTACGGTTTATCTCTGCCTTGAAGTACGGCCGGATAAGAATACCAAGGGAAAATAGAGAAGCTTCATTTCCCGCAAAAAGAATGAGAGATTAAAACATGGACACCAACCCTTGCACCATTTCCGCTACTGTGTCAAGCGAAAAATTGTTGGGACAGCCATACCCCCGATTGCAGGAGGAAAAGGCGACAGCGGCGACGAAGATCAAGAGGAGAGTGAGGAATCTGCTTAGTTTACTGGAGTTCATCACAGTTGAAAATTTTGGATATGTTATGGAATAATAATTTCTACTACGGGTTCTGAGAGCAAAACGCAGAGATGATCCGCTTTATTTTACCGGACAAATATAAAGAAAATCTTATTCAAGTCGACAAGTCCTTTTGTTTTTGTTTATTCTCTTCCGTCAAAAAGCAAACGATAATCTTGCAAAATAGTTTCCACCGCCTGGAACTGGACGGTAAGGATAATTCGCACTCCGAGAACAAGGTTTAGCGGAGATTGTTAATACGTACAGTTTTATTATTTTTGCCCCCTACAGAGAGTGTCAGAAAATAAATCATTAAAAGACTCAATATACACCGATGGCAAGAGAGATAGCACTTAGAGACGCCCTTAACGAGGCAATGTCCGAAGAAATGCGCCGAGACGAAAATGTATTCCTGATAGGAGAGGAGGTAGGCGAATACAACGGCGCCTACAAAGTAAGTAAGGGGATGCTCGATGAATTTGGCCCTAAAAGAGTAGTCGACACCCCTATTTCAGAACTCGGTTTCGCCGGTATTGGAGTTGGCGCGGCAATGAACGGCCTGCGGCCTATCGTTGAATTTATGACCTGGAACTTCGCGGTACTGGCCTTTGATCAAATTGTTAACAATGCTGCCAAAACGCTCTCTCAGTCGGCCGGACAATTTAAATCCCCTGTAGTGTTCCGCGGCCCTTCCGGAGCAGCCGGGCAACTGGCCCAACAACACTCCCAAACTTTTGAGAGCTGGCTGGCGAATGTACCGGGATTGAAAGTGATTTCCTGTATCGAACCGGCCGATATCAAAGGCTTGCTCAAATCCGCTATTCGCGATGATGATCCTATATGCATGATGGAATCGGAAATCATGTACGGATACAAAGGAGAAGTGCCGGAAGATGAAGAGTTACTGGTTCCCATTGGTAAAGCCCGCGTCCGCCGGGAAGGAACAGATGTGACCATCGTTTCTTTTAACAAGATGATACTCGAAGCGCTGAAGGCCGCGGAAGAACTGGAAAAAGACGGGGTTTCCGCCGAAGTAATCGATTTGCGCACCATCCGGCCCCTGGATTACCGAACTATCGTAGACTCGGTAAAGAAAACCAACCGGCTTGTCGTGGTCGATGAGTCCTGGCCTCTTGCCGGAATCTCCGCCGAGGTGGCCTATGAAATCCAAAAATATGCCTTCGATTATCTCGATGCGCCCGTGACCCGCGTCAATTCGGCTGATACTTCATTGCCTTATGCGCCAACCTTGGTTGACGAATATCTGCCTAATCCTGAGAAGATCATCAAAGCTATTGGAGAGGTTATGTACTACCAGTTCTAGCAAGCAGCACCTCCTAAGTAAAAAAGGCCGGATTCCTTATCCGGCCTTTTTTTTGTAAATAGCTACTGTATCGATTTTTTATTTTACTCATCCAGTATTTTCTTTAATTTTTTAAATTAAAAAAGCCAAAAATTAAAAGAAACGAAACCATAAAATACCTTATATTTGAAATCGCCCTCTTTGAGTAAAAAATGAAAACCATACATTGAACGTGTGCACCACCAGCCTTTGAGACCGGATCATCCGGATATTCGCTATCTCTTATTTCCGCTTACTGATTATCCCGCTTCCTGTAAATACTTTACAGCTGCCAGGCGGATCACTAATGCCTAAAATCCTCCTTTTTTATGACCACTCAATTTACGGCAGAAGCCATTCTGTTCACTATTCAATCCGCCCTGAAATTGGAAGGGGCGATACGGCGTGCTTATGCCGACAGCATTAAGAGAAAGGAACTGGTTCTTCCACTACCGGATATGGATACCCGGCCTATTAACCGGACTATCCGGAATTTTTTCAGAGATGAAGACCCGGTAGAGGGTGGCGCCCAGTTTTTGGAATTATTTTCCGAACTAAAGGCACTGCAAGAGGACTATGAAAATATAAAGGAAGATGAATCCGATCCCAGGCGGAAAAAGTATCTGGCCTACTATCAGAAACTCAAGCCATTAACGGGAACCAAAGAAGCAGGAGGGGAGGGGCTTCTGACGGCAAGCAGCCCCAAGGCGCTGGCCAGCTTAATGGTGGTGAGACAGTGGGAAGCAGAGGATCCCTCGGCCCTGTCACCTTTACAGCTGCTCGCTGCTACGATTGTCGAAATTGGGATAGACTATTACACTCAGGTACCGACACACTTCTCGAGTAACAACCCTTACGGCAGAGCACTCAAAAGTTTTCTGGCCGGCTTTGATGATCTGGAACTGGATGACAAGGAGGATTTCAAACGTCTGGCTAAGACTTTCGTCCCCCGGCTGTTTATTTCCGCATCGACTATTCTTGGTGAGCTCAGTAACGAAATAACGGATGATGAAAAATTTCAGACCTTCATCCGGGCCAGTAGCTCAAAAATCACCGGCGATATTTACCGGCAAATTAAAAAAGGGACCGCTAGCGTAGAGGATGCCCTTCGTTTCGACCAGCAATCCGTTGTCGAATGGGGACAGTTTCTTTTCCGCAGTACCGTGAAAAATGCCGGCGACGAATTTCTCGGTAATCCCGGCGGCTTTTTGGGGACTAACGAGGGCGCTTCCAAAATTATTCAATCTACGGGCACCGTCCTCCTCGACCTGCTTATCGAAAACCCCGGAGAAAAAATCAATTTCCGCAAGGCCTTCACCAACGAAACGCTGGATCTGCTGATGCAGCAGAGCTTCGGCGTGATCGCCGAGCATCCGGAATTACTCTCCGGAAAACAGGGCATCCGGAATATCGTCGTCGGGGTCAGCGAATCACTGGAAGCCACCCTTGCCGGAACGGATACCGTCTTTTCTGTAGCCGACCTGGTCCCGGAATTAGCACGCCTGGTACTGGAACACACGGCGGGTAACCTGGACCAGCTTTGGAATATTGAAGAGGAAGATGGCGAGCACCTGTTGTTACTCACTGTCCGGCAACTCCTGGAAGTGTTGGCCTTACCGCCCGCCGGCGCCGATCGCTGGCGCCCTCGCCTTACCAAACCTCAGCTCCTGGATATTGCCGGTAATCTGCTCGGCGAAGTGGTACATAATCCCGGCTGGATACTGGCTAAAGTGAACGACAAACCGCTGCTGACCGAAGTATTGGAAGCCGTTTTCGGAGCCTTGCGACAGCTTCCGGCCGAAGAACGAATAAATTTCGATACCGTCGAAATGATCATCCGGCTAAGCCTGCGCACCGTCGCCTCCAGCGAATTGGTGCTTCAACGCATTGAGTTTGGCGATACTCCCTCTCCGGGTGAACAGGAGGACCTGAAAACAATCTTGCAACACGCACTGGACATCGTCTTTGCTTATACCTTCGACAAAAAGGAAACCGACCGCAGCGGCCGGATTCAGAAAATCGTGGATCTGGTTGAATTTTCGCTCGACTTTATCCTGGAATATCAGGCAGAAGGGGACCGGGGATTATTATTACTTCAGCTCATTCTCTTTGCCGACGGCGGAGTCGACTTCACCGCTGGATTTAATCGCCGGCTGGCTAATGAAATCATCGAATCCGGACTGAAAGTGCTGGCCTCGCATCCCGAGCTGGTCTCCCGGAAAACCGTGCTGCAAAACATCGTCGGGGAAGTGTCGCAAAGCCTGCACGAACAGAACATCCGGCAACCGGGACTGGTTTTGGAGCTCGTTCGGCTCGTTATGAACAGTACGGCTAAAAATGCGGCGCTTATCCTGCCGGTAGAAGAGGAGGATCCCAAATTTTTGCTGGTACAAGCCTTCCGGGAAATTATTAGTGTGATGACGGAGCGCGAAGGTGAGGCCCCCTGGAAACCCCGACTAACCGGCCCTCAACTCCTGGTCCTCATGGAAAGCTTGTTGGATACCGTCATCTTCCATCCCGAATGGATACTCCCTCACGAAGATGATAGAAGTGACCTTGGAGAGCTAATGGGTGTCATTTTTGAAGCCTTGCAGCAAATTCCCGAAGGGCAGCGCCTGAGTGTCGATACCCTTGAGCTTATTCTCAGCCTTAGTATTCGTACCGCGATCGACAATCAAGCGGGGGATGAGGAGGTAAAGGTGATCATCAAGGAAGTAATCGATCTCATCCTAAACAGCATCTTTCGGGCCGGCCGTCCTGTCCCGCCCGACTGGGAGGTTCGACTCGTTGATCTCCTGGAGTTTTTTATGGAACGTATCATCGCCGAACATCCAAATGCCCGCGGATTGCTGCTGGTCGACCTGATTTTGGAGGAAAGCGCCTTTTTTGATAGCCCCCGGCCATTCGACCGTGACAGCGCCGAGCGACTGAAAGAGGCTGCCCTGACCATTATCAGTTATCATCCCGATCTGGTTAGCAGAAAACCCTTCCTGCAGTCAATGATACGGGGCATGGCAGGCATTTTAAAGGATGCCGGCCGTACGGCCCTCATACCAGAGGTCATCCGCTTTAGCCTGGAAATCGCCGCCGGACGGCTTGAGATGCTGGTCGCAGTAAAAGAAGGCCGGCCGCTGAGCCTGCTGGCGCTCGCCGTACGGGAGGTCTTACTGGCGCTGGCAGCCGCTCCCGAAGAGGAGGGCCGCTGGAGCCCCCGTCTATCGGATGAACAATTGCTGGACGTCTTGCAACTGGTTCTGCAAAGTGTCGCTGAAAACCCACGCTGGGTAAGCGGTGACGAAGAAGCGGTGCAGACCGTATTCACCCTGGTTATCGAAGCGCTGGAGGCCGCTCCTCCTTCCCTTTCCTTTGACACCTTCTTAACTATCGTCGAGGCTGCATTACGGGCCGTCAACAGCAGCAAGCAATGGATCATTCAAAGCAGTAGCGGAGGACAAATTATCCTTCAGTTTTCCCTGCAGCAATTGATTCTCAAACTTTACGATGAAGAAAACCACCCCGTCGCTACCTGGACGCTTACGCAAATCCCCAATCTCAACGCCATCATCGAAGCTTTTTTCTCCGGATTGAGCGAGCGGTCTATCGTCGAGGCTTTTGTTGAAGAGGCTCTGGCTACTGTGGAAGAGGCCATCGAAATGCTGGAAAACAATAAAGGTTTCTTAATAGAGGACTTGTTGGCCAGACTCGAAAGCGGCGTTGATATAGAAGACTCAATTTGAATTAAGCCATATTTGCATGGAAAAAACGAATCAGATGAAAATTCCAACATTTAGAACATACCTCTTAGGACTGCTTTTCCTGATTTTAATGAGCAGTTGTAAGCACCTCATTCACCTGGACCGGGCCCAGGATGCCTTTAACCAAGGGGCGACCCTGGAGAATGCGCAACAGTTCAATCCTTCCGCCACCCTCCAACGAGCCGCCAACCCCGCTGCTATCAGCCAATTATCCGAACAGAATCTGGTCAGTGGCTCTCCGGAAGGCTATTATAACCTGGCCTACAGCGAACTGAATAAAGCCCTGCAGAATAAGAATAGCCTGGAAAAAGACTCCGTGCTCCCCAGCGCATTATCCTTGCGGGCGCTCACCGAGTGGAAACTGGGTAAACCCCGGGAGGCCATCGCCACAGCCGACGAGGCGTTAAGCTCCATGGAAGCCACAGGTATCGAACTACCCCGCGACAAAGCCGTAATGACCGCCATGCGGGGCCTGGTCGCCATAGACCTAGCCTTTCAGGCTTCACAGGAGTTGGAAAACATGAAAAACAAACAAATTGACGGGGAGGGGTCGGATACCCCAAGCGCCGTTTACCAAAATGCCAAAAACCTCTACCAGGAGCGCCTTTGGGGCGAACAGGAGAATGAGGGCAATATCCGGCTGGCGCTGATCCGGATCGATGAGGCCAAAGCCATACCCGGCAAAAATCACCCGGTGCAAGGCTACCTGGTCCTTTCACAGATGTCTGGCCTCAAGACCTGGGGCGATAGTATTGCCCTGCTTTTTGATTTATCTGATCAGGCCGGCGAAACGGACAGCAACTGGCTTCGGGAACAATATTGCACCTACGAGATTTGGAAAGAGAAACTGAGCCTTCAACTCAATGATATTGCCGGAAATAACGAAAGCCCCCAGCTTGTCAGGAGAATGAATTTCTATGAGGATTCCAGTATTAGATGTAATTGAACGGCATCCGGGCATTTGGAGTTTAGGGGGTAGGAGATCTGACAACAGCCAGCTTTTTTCAGATCTCACCCCCTATTGCCGGAGCCACTAGTGGCTCCGGCAATAGCAGCCGCTGCGGAGGTGCTCTAAAATTTAAACTTCATCGTATTGCTGTAGTCCCAGCGCCTCAATGATTCCGATGAGTTTCTCCGCATAGCGATTATCCGTCGCGTAACCGGCCTTTTCCAATCCTCTTGCCCAGGCACGATAATCATTGCCCAGCTTAAACAGATGGGCATAACGCTCTCCCTGCAACAGCTGGCTGTGGCTGCGAAAACTCTCCCAGGCGGAATCGTAATTGCGGAAGAAATCTTTGTGCGTATCATCCGAGAAATTACTGCAGTGGCCTTTTTGGCATTTTTTGCTAAAGCATTTAATTCCAAAATGATTGTTGTTGCGGGTAGCTAGGGAACTGGCGCCGGCATTGGTCTCCAGCAGGGCCTGCCCCAGCTTGATGCTGGCGGGAATGCCGTATTTACGCATCTCCACCTGTGCCACCTCTGCAAAGCGATCTACGTAGGACTGTTGCTGACTGGGAGAAGCCTCGATAGAGGCAGGGGCTTCCAGAGCGGTATTGATGACCTGCGCCCCGGTACCGGGAGCAATTCCCTGGCGACTGGCTGCGGCCAGCGGACGGGGATGGCCGTTTTTCAAGGTCAATTGCAGGGTAATGTCTTTTTTAAGAAAAATGACGAGTAGGACGGCAATGAGCATCAGCCGAAACCAGTTAGCGGAAAGCCAATACCGGAAATCCTGAATCCTGGCCTGAACGGCATGGGCAGCGCCCATCCTTAGTCGCCGTAGCTGATCGGGGAAGGAACGGTGTAGAAATTTAGTCATAGCGTGAGTGTTGTAGTGTTTGATGAAATAGGCGTTTTCATCCATTACAACACCGGGGAAAAGCAGAAAATTTGGAATGGGTCCCGCTTTTTATCCACGTTTTTCCCACAATCAAGCTGGAAAATACGTGGAAAATTGCTCCTCGCTGTGGAGAAAATATTGACCTTAACTTTCCTTGTTCATCCTTCTTCCAGGTATTCCAGCGGCAGCTCCAGGTGCTCCATCTTCAACATCGGCAGGCTGCTCCTGCTGTCGGGATCGAGTTTGGAGAATAGGCTTACGCTAAAAATATAGGAAGCGCCCTTCTCCCGGAAGGGTTGCTGCTGATCGAACCATTGATTGACTTCCCGCGCCAACTCCGATAAATAGGCTTCAAAATCATCAACAGGAAGCCTTAATCGCAGTCCAAGCAGAACGGGGATGGCCGAGTAGAGATCCGCATTCAGGCCTGCTCCTTTAGCGAAAGTAAAAGAGTAGCGTACGTTTAGCCGCAGCTCAAAGGGCGGAGCTTCAGTTGAGGTGCTTTCCGCAAAAAGTTCAGGGAGAAGTACCTGGAACAAATGTTTGAGGTGGGACTCAAGACTGCGCGTATGGGGTGTTTTCCCATCTCCCCCCAACAGGCTGATATTCCAGCGTTCGTCATTGACGAGGAAGGGGGTTGCCCAGTTGTTGAAACGTACCAGTGGCGTCTGGAATTCGAAGACAGGGTTGGTACGCACCGCTTCGTCTTTAATTAGCTCCTTGTTACGGGTGAGCCAGATAGCAGCCCAGGCATTTTGTTGCCGAAGGATATCCAGATCAGGGAGTATCAGCGTTCGGTCGGGAATGTCGGACTCGCCGAAAACGGGATCCATGGCGGCTTCGGCAGTGCTCTTCTTCTCAAAGTGATATTTGATCATCCTGCCGCCTTCTACCTGCTTAAGGTCGAGGTCTGTTTCACGCCGGAAGGCCGATTCCTCTTTCCTCCATTGCAATAATTTACCGTCCCAAGCGGCGGCCGCGAGACGGTCTCCGGAGGTATTAAAGGTCAGGCTGGAAATGGGCGCTTCGTGCCGGGCGAGAAGAATGGCCGGAGATTGAATAAGCTGGCCTTCCGTGCCTTCACTAGGCAGGAGCTGTACTTTGACCGCCCCGTTCCAGTCACCGAAAGCCAGCGTTTGTCCATTAGGATGAAGGGCCATGTCGTTTACCCGGTTATCCGCATCACCCAGGAAACTAGCGTTGAGGGTCGAGCCCAACGTCCAAAGGTAGATATTCCCGTCCTGGCTGGCGCTGGCGGCCCGATGGCCTGTCGTGCTGAAAACCAGACTGCTGATACGGCCTGGATGGTGATTGCGGTTCTGTTCGTCGTACAGGCGGGCGGGATTCGCATCGGCGGTATCCCAATAGTAAAGATCACCATCGTGGCCCCCGGCCAGTACCTTCGTAGCGCCATTGGAAACGGCCAGCGCCGAAATCTGACTTTCGGCAGTAATGAGCGTCTGGAAATGCGGATCCTGCACAGACGCAAAAGCTTCCCGCCGGTAAATGCGGATTTCGGTGTCGCCGGCCAGGGCCAGCCACTGGCTATCCGGGCTGAAGGCCATGGCCTTTACCGGTCTACCCATCGATATTTTCCGGGCGGGTTCTTCATCGAAGGGGGAGAGGAACCAGATACGGACTTCTCCGTCTTCGTAGCCCCGGGCCTGCCATTGTGCATCCGGACTCAGGACGGAGGCGACCTGAATTTCTTCGGGAAGATCAAAAACGGCGGGAGCCTCATCAGCCTGAAGGATATCCCATTTATAGAGGTTACCGCTGCAACGAGACAGCAGCAGGTAATTACCTTTTTCGTATCGAATCGCCTGGGGAGCATTTTGCAAGCTGTACCCGGGAAGAGCGGCCTGTGGAAAGCTGAGCAGTACTGCATCGTCCACCGTTGCGGTCTCATCCAGGCGGATCGTCATATTTTTCAAACTTCCCGTCGTAACTTCGTTGATCTCATAACCTGCCTCTTCATCGGAAATAGCCCGGGGCAGCACTTCGGGCTCCCACTTTTCCCATTCGACCGCCACTTCGTCGACCAGGAATTGCAGGGTGGTCAGGGAAGCGCTCAGTCCGGCTTCCGCCGAAGGCCCTTCGGCGGCCAGGGTGGCTTTCAGGTCCGCCATCAGCTGCGGATATAGCTTTTTGAAATTGAGCAGCGCGCTGAAGAGATCCTTCCGGACCGGGGCCAGCCGCCGGGCGAGCGTGATCAGCGAATCACCTTCTTTAATATTTTGATCGAGAATTTTAATGGCCGGATTGAGCAGGTCATCCCGTTCATCAATGGCATCCACCAGGGTATTGAGATCCATCTTTAAGGCGGCGGCAATGCTGTTGAGTGTGTCATCCGCTTTGACTGTATATTCCTGGCCGTTTGCAACCACCTTCGCACCGATCAGCAGGAGATTGGCCGTATTTTTGTGTTTTTCTACGATCTCTGTAAGTTTCGCCGCTACCCGCTTGTCCAGGAACACGTCGGCCTGGGAGGAGCGCCGCACATTGAAGCTTACGCTACCCTCTATGGTATCCTGCGCAGTATCTGGATGCTCATAGGTGAAGGCATATTGCCATTCCCGTATTTTCTCCAGCTGTTTCTGGCTGTCCGGATCGGCTTCGGCCCGGTGCAAAATAAAGGAGGGCGGAATAGGGTAGGTGCGCAGCGGAATAGGAATTTTGACATTGCCAATGAAGTTGGGGTCGTTTTCCCGCGGCGAAGTACCCTCCCCATCTCCAGAATTCTCCGGATTGATAAAGCTCAGCCAGGAAGAAGCCTGGTAATTTTTGATGCCCTGTACATCTACGATGTTATACTCCAGATCGGTGATCCGGTAGTCGAGCCGCAGTTCCAGGTCCTCGAAGCGTTCCGGCGTTTTAGTGTCCAGCGAGAAGGTCAGAAAAGCGCTCTGCTCGTCAATGGGTAATTTGCCGGAGGACAAGGTGATGTCAATGGCATTCGGATCGATATTGCTGGAGGTCGTAATATCTTCTATGGCCGGCTTGCCGGAAAGCCTGGGGGCGTGACCATTTGGCCAGCTATACCCATTGGGTAATTTGACATCCACCTGATACTGTACGAGGGTTTCCAACTTGTAAGCATCAGCCAGATCGACCAGCAGCCGTTGATACAGTCCTTCCCGCGCCGCCTGCAGTCGTTTATCGGCTACCGCTACATCCAGGATGGTGGTCAGTTGCCGGTCACGGATAGCCCGGGCGAGCCGGTTTTTATTTTCGAGAAGGGAGGCGATAATCGCTTCGGAATCGAGGTTCTCACCCTGCTTATTGAGCACCGGAATCATCACATCCGGAGATAGAAAATCTTCCAGATTTTCCAGGAAATCCTGAGCCAGGGTATTCAGGTCAATACCCTCGTAGTTCTTTTCCTCGGTAACAGGTGGGGCATCTGGTGTCGAGCTGATCCCTGTTCCGGGAGTATACTGGTATTCTGCAATAGTCCCCAATTGCAGGGTGTTCGACAAGGGCGCCAGGGCAAAGAAAAGCGGCCGGTCTTCATGGATATTGTAAAAGATGCCTTTCGGTTGCAGGGTGCTCAGGTCTATATCATTGAGGTTGATACCTTCCTCCGGTACTTCAAAATGCACGGCCCAGAGTGAGCGTTCGAATTGTAGTTCGCTGTCCGGATTCTCCGGGTTGTGGCGGGAGCGTTCCGTACCGGCGGCCAGGCGAAGGCCTGGCAAGGCTTCTTCAAAATGCCGGGCAAAAGGCCGAAGCGAGGCAGTCTGAGCTGCTGCTGCCGATTCGGCCTCAGGGCCGTCCGGCGTCATAAGTGGCGACAGGTAAGCGGATACCGCTTGTATCTCCGGTGCCGACGCTGTCAGATCGGCATCGACGTAATCCATGCTTCGATGCATATTTATTTTGGCCCAAACCGGAAATATCAGATCGGCCGGGTAGTTCAACGTACCGCTTTCTTCACGTTGATATATGGCCCTGATACCGGCAGCAAAGGGCGGGCAAATTAAGCGGGCACCGGATTTGAGCAAGCCTGTCTGATCGCTTATGGCCACACTCAGCTCGGCGAATCCGATTTCTGCCCCGACGGTCGCCCGAAAACGGGAAACAAGGCTTGCAAAAGTTTCAAAGGGCATAGTATTTAACACAATGCCTTTCAATGAAATAGGCACCCCAGCTTCAAGTAGATTATGAAGCCCCTGATTCGCGATTACCAGGTCCATCACACTGACGCGGTCTGTGCTTCCGGAACCATTCAGTTCAGTGACAATATCCCTGAGGCTACCCGCTGCATTCAGCAGCTGCTGCTCCGGAAACTCAGCCCCCGTAAGCACCCGGCCGGGGATCCGGACGGCTTTCCCCGGGTTCAGGCGATGTGCAGGATTGGCCCCGGCGATATCAGCGGGCCGGAGATTGACTTGCTCAAATGGCTCCATCGAGAGGACTTTTTGCTGTATCGTTTCCAGGCTATCGGATCCCCGGATTTTATAATCCAGCCTTGTCAGGAGCAGAATACCACTGCGCAGAACATCGCTGCGGTCCTGATTTTCCAGCGCCACTTCGGCAACGCTCAGCCCTCTTTGTGCTGCAATGGTGCGAAGTGTATCCTCGTTTTGCACAGTATATTCAGTTCCACCAAGAGCGATATTGGCACCCGCAATAAAGAGATTGACCAGATCCTGGTTTTGCGCTGCGGTTTGTGCCACCCAATCCTGAATCCTGTTGGGCGGCAACACCATATCCGAAGCGATACCGGTCAGAGAATCGCCGGGCCGAATCTCGTAGTTTACCGGTATTTTCAGGGGAGTAGCGGCATTCATGGAGAATATTCCCGCCAGGTCCCGGTTTTCTTCCGCCAGGGCCGCCACCGGTACCTGGTAGGCGTTGCTCAGGGAACCAAAAGTATTGGTGGCAGTAACCTTATGCCGGAAGGGTTCCAGGTGTTCCAGCGCCGCGAAGTATAAATAAGCCTGATCGGCGAATAATCGCAATTCGGTTTTGACCAGTTCGGAAACATCGACCTTGAGCGCCGTTTGAGGTAATACGGAATTGATGATGTCAAAATCGATATCTGCCTGCCGGATCTGATAGTACACTTTCTGATAGGTAGCCCGGGCAACCCGGATTCGTTCCATTACCTCGTCGAAGAGTTGCTCAGAGCCGGGCAGGTAGGGCCGTTGATCCTGGTACAGGCGAAGGATCAATGCCACTTCTTCTTCCCGACCACTCAGCGGCACGAATTCGAAGCTTTCGATAACCGAAGGCCATTGGTTAATACCGATCAGCTGATCAAAATACCGGATGGGATACTGTCGGATGGAATTGGCCGTCACCTCTTCGCTAAGCCGGTTGCCGTACAGGTCCTGCCAGAAGAACTGCAGAGCCAGTTTCCCGTTCTCTCCGCTGCCGGCACCGGCGTAGGGATCCTGATCCGCCGGCGGCAATCCGGGCGCTGTACCTGCTTCCAGCCGGCTCCCTTTGGCAAAGTAATGGGCCGGAATAACTTTCTCATAGATCCACCGGCTGCTTTCGCTACTGCGTTCCCTTGGTCCTGCCGGCAATCCTTCCTGATTATCCTTTTTGGGTGCAAAACTTTCGTTACCCATTAAGCGGTAGCCGAGTAACTGATAGAGGTTGTCCAGCTCTTTGTCTTCGGTGAAAAAAGGATTTTCCCGTTCCAGCTGAAAGCCTATATTTCCCGGCGGGATACGCAGTACCCGCTCCAGCGGCGCCGTTTCCAACGACCAGCTCTCGAATTCCCTAAAGCGCGCCCGGTCTATCAGCAGGCAATTGTGGAAACGCTCTAAGCGGTTGTCGGAAGCCGTATCGGCCGTAGGGGTAAATACCAGGAGCAGCGTTACAGTAGCCTCGGTTTGGCCGGCGAAAAGGTGCTCGGGAATACTGCGGTAGTTTCCATCCTCATCCAGGTATTCGTAGTAGAGATAGTAGCCTCCGGTATTTACGGTAGCTCCTTCCCAGAGCAGCTGGACAAAGCCGGGGCCTTCCTCCAGCGCTGCCAGGTAAGTGTCAGATGCGTCAGTATCCGGCTGACCGGTGTTGGTGGATAAATTGGATTTGACGAGGTAGCAACGAGGATCGGCCTGGCTACTTAGCACTCCGTTGGTTTTCTCCAGATCCTGTTCCCCTGCGTTTTTGGAAGGAGCATGCAGCAGATATAAACGCACCGCATAATCTGGCCGCTCCCCGCTAATCCTGGGAAAAAGATCCTCCAGCGAGTCCTTGTCCCGCTCTTTGAGCCCGACCAGGGCGTAGCTGTGATCCAGAACGGGCGAAGCAGCTTCGCCGGAAGGCGCCTCACGGGGAATCAGTCTCAGCTGTACCTCCATCTTGGTCGCCCAAACCAGGTTACTCTCTGAGCTTCTCTCTAGTTCCATACTGCCGCCCAGCGTCTTTTCTCCAAACAGGGATAGCTCCAGGGCTGACTGTGACAGCTCTGTCCGCAGCGTTTCCGGAAATTCAAGCAGCGTAAACAAGCCTGCGGCAGACAACTCACTGATTCTTTCATCCAGGGCCTGACCTTCGCTCAGTTTTGCCGACCAGCTGACCTCTTTCGTCAGCGCGAAGCGGCGGGGCACCAATTCATAGGGCGTCATCGGGACCGGCTGCGGCGGGGTATCGCCCAGCGTTTCGCTATACAATTTGCTGATCAGTTCCACGACAGGGTCGGGATACCTATAATCCAGAGCGTTCAGGGCTTTTCTTTCCGGTGCTTCCTCAGGTGTGTCTGGAGACACAAACTCGATGAAGCTCAACCAGGACAGATCACCACCGCTCGCCTTCTTCAGGCGGATGAGGGAAGGGCTGACCTCTTCCTCCTTGCCGCCGGGCAAAGTGATGGCGTATTGCTGTCCTGTTTCCACAAAGACCGGCGAAGTCCGGTTCTCGTCGTCGGGCAGCCGCAGGCCGTGCAGCATAAACCGGGAAGTCATGCCGGCAATATGATTGTACTGGCCGCTAATATTGAGTGCGGAGAGCAGCTCGGCCTGCCGTATCACTTCCCGTTCCTCTTTTTCCAGGTAATCAATGGCGCTTTGAATCCCCGTCCGGATCAGTAGGGCGAAGTAGTCCAGGAAGACAAAAGTAGCAGCAGTGAAAGCGCCGTCCGTATTATCCAGGATGATTCCGGCGCTGCTGCCGTTCGACTCTACAGTGTGACCGTGTTGCACCTGCAGATCCCGGAAATAGGCCCGGTACCGGTTCAGATCGGTTTTGGTCAGTTTAAAGGCATCGCCGTCAAAATCAATTTCTTCCCCATCAATTTCCATCAGCAGTTGGGGGAACATTGGGAATAGGGTGCCGCCTATTTGACCTTTAATAATGTCCAGCCGGGCAGCATCGGAAATATGGAAATCGTAATTTTCGGCCAGGAAGGCAATTAAAGCTTCAAAATTGAAAGGGCGGGCAGGGTCTTCCCGGTCTTCGACGAAAAAGTCATAGAGGTTTCCCAGTTCTTCCCTGCTGATGTCTTTTTCCTTCAGGGAAAAGCTACTCCCTCCGGTCGCTTCTCCTGCCGGCGGGAGGTAATAAGCGTAAAGCGCCCAGGAGAGTAGGCCGTGCATAAGCATATCAAAATCGGAATCGGCCGCATCCTCTGCTTTCGCATAATTTTCGTGATCCAGCTCTCCGGGGTCGATGGCATTTTCGATAAAGAGCTGTGCTATGCCTTTTACACCCTCATGATCCTTGGTGAATGCCGGTTGCAAGAAGAGGTCGATGACTTTCTTTTCACTGCCTTCCCATACCCGGACGGGCTGCCAGCTCAGGGGCGTCGGAGCGGGGGTCTCTTCAATTTCCAGCGCGGCCAGCTGCTGTGCCAGGGTTCCGGCAGAGAGGCTGCGGGAAGCGATGGTAAAGGCAGCAGTGCGAGACTGCAGGCTGCGGGTGGCGGTTTCACGCGCTCCCAGGACCCACGGGGTAGGCTGGGCTTTTCCGACTGTGAAATTGAAGGAAGCCTTCAGGTGGAAAGAGAATTTTACGGTGATGAAAAGGATCTTCACTGAAGCTTTTACCGAGACCTCCGCAATAAGCATAATGGGGATCGGCTGATAGACTTCTACGACAAAAAGCACAGCAGCGCGGATAATGACCTCGATATCTACCCGGATAACTTTAAAATCCACCGCACCATAGATGCGGCCTACCAGGGCTACGCTGCCTTTAATGCGGTAATACTGCTCCTTGCTAAGCGCAGCATCGTCGGGATTGAACCAGGAGATGACGCCCTCCAGGATGCCTTGAATACTGACGCTGAGCTCGGCCCGCAGTACGCCTTTGTTGAAGCTTTTTCCCAGCCCGATTTTCAATCCGAAACCAAATTCGATAACGGGGTCGAATTCGCCGTTGGATATCTGAGGGGGGTAGGGGCCGGTGGCGGTTTCGGCGCTGAGCTTGTTGAAGTAAATTCCCGCCGCTCCGATAAAGGGAAAGATCTGCACACCGAAGGAGCGGGCAAAGTTGTTTCTCCACGGGAAGCCTACATCGATTTTGAAATCGCCATTGGTGAAAATGTCGAGGACGATCACCGGAATGGTGATCGAGACGGCGCCGAACTGCAGATAGCGCAGTGCATCCGGCAGCGTAAGATCGATATGGTAAACACCGATGTTGTCAGTGACCCGCCGGTACAGGATTTCGAACTTGAGCCCCTTTAGCTGTTTGGCTGCCGGGCCGGAGAGTTCAATGCGCAGGCCGTATAGCAACGGATCGTTAAAGATAATACGCAGATCGAAAGCGCCCAGCAGCACCAGGGAGGCGCCCAGCAGGAACCCGCTGTCGGCATTGAAGCGGATGACCTCGCGGCCCTCGGCGGCAGCCACTGCAAGGGGGTTGAAACGGGTCTTGGCCGGCGGCAGCGGAGTCAGGCTGCTGCGCAATAGGGTCATTACAGAAGTGATGTCCTGCAGCTTGGCCACATCTTCCGGATTGAGGGACACCCGCTGACCAATGCCCAGGTAGCGTAGGTCAAAGACGGTATTTCCTTTACCAGGGACGGCTGGCGGGGCGTCATTGACTGCATCCCAGGCCAGGGTGCGTTCGCTCCCCAGAAAGCTGCCCTCCAGCACAATATTGACGCCTTTGGGGCGGCCGGGTTTCGGTGGCGCGTAAGCCAATCCCAGTTTGGTGATGGTCATAAAGCCCAGCGATATCTCCGAGGCGTAAGAAACGGTGACGGCCTTGGTCGTCATATTTACCTTCAGGCTAAAGCCGGAAAGGTTCACTTCGTTGAGTAAATCCCAGGGTGGATCAAGCTGGAAATAGACCGTATCGGGATCGATCAGGCCGACGAGGAAGCTGATGATATCGCCGAAAGTGAGCCCCTCCTCACTGCCGTTGGCCGATCCGGTGGCCAGGCTGAGGATGGTTTGTTTCCTTGGCGGCGGTCCGGGGGATACTGTCCTCGTCTCGTAATCCAGCTTCAGGAGGATATTACCGATGGGTAGCTCAAAGCCCAGCCTGCGCTGGTTGGGACTGAAATCGTAAACGACGGTTAGGGGAAAATGCTCAAAGAAAGCGATATCCGTAGATAGCTGCCCCCTGATATTGCCGGAGAGCCCGCCATTGACCACCTTCTTGATCAGCAATTCCGCATCGATTTGAATAAGGTGATCGTCACCGGTAAATGGAATATTGGTGGTCCAGCTGGCGGCGCCGTCGAAGGTGTAGGTCTTCCTAACCGTTGTGTTGACCTTTACCGACTCCATCAGAAATCCGATGCTATGGATTTTGAGCTGAGTAAGGCCCTTACTGTCGTCTCCAAAACTCAATTCGTGAGAAGAAGATACCTCGTCGAGCAGGGATATGGGATTGAGCTCAAATCCGTCGGTATCCTCAAACCGCGCCAGGAGGCGAGACCGGGTGGGGCTTTTGCCGAATTCCACCAGGAACAGTTTCTCCTGAATGATCGTAGTGCCGGTGAAGCGCTTGGTGTAGCCACGGAGTGTTTTGGTCACCTCCAGGTTCATGCTGAGCATCAGTTCTTTTCCATCTACCGGAAAATGCAGGCTCATGTTAAAGAAAAAGTTCTTTTCAGCTGTATCGAACTGCACGCTCAGTTCTTCCACTTCCAGTCCTGCAAGAGCGGGGGGAAGTTGTACGCGCCCAAAGGTATCGGACAGGTTAGTGAATAGAGTCTCAATCGTCAGTGTGCCTTCATCGGCCAGCCCTCCGGTGAAAGTCCAGCCGCTCGCGCCCTCTTCCAGTCGGGCGGTAACCGCGAAGGGCACTTCTCCAAAAAGAACGCTCCCGTTAATCCAGCCGCTCACGGAGCGCTGTCCGCCGGGCTGTTCCGGGGTGACCAGCGTAAAGGCAGTAGAAAGCGTTTCCAGCCGCAGCGTGGAGATTCCTAAATCCAGCTCCAGGAGATCTTCAATCGTCGCTTCCAGGGAATAGGTTCGTTCCTCGGGAACTCCCTCTATTAAAAAAGCCGTACAGGTGACGGCGCTCATGGGATGCGGCACGCCGGTAAGTTCTTCCAGCAGGGCCTTGATTTCGATCCTGGCGCCTTCCTCCAGAAAACAGGCGAAGGACAGAGAGGGTAGTTCAATCTGCCCCTCAATGGCCACCCCTGCCACCACGGCTGTTCCGTTTACTACAGCGGAGAGCGCCTTGGTTCCCAGTGGGTCATCCAATGTAAAACCGGCTCGTAAATCGCGGAAAACAACAAAATCGCCGAAAGTGCTCCAGGTTCCGTTACCGTTGCTCAGCGCCACTTCCATATCCAGAGCCGCCAGCCGAAGCGGATCGAGACCGGCCGACAGCTGGAAAAGCGAAAGGGACAAGCCGGTATCAAAGGAAGGGAAACCATCGGTGGGGAACTGCTCGACCACGTCCACGCCCTGCAGGTACTGCGGTACAGTCTCGAGAGCCAGCGCCAGCGCCGGTTCCACCGTAATCGAAAACTGGAAGGACTCGCTGTCCAGTTCAATGCTACTGACCGGAAAAGCCAGTTTTTTGACGGCCTCACCGCTGAGATCGCCGCTGAGGCCTCCTAATCCTTCCTCCGCCAGGGCGCTTACCAGGGTCCAGGGCTGTTCAAAGTTCAACCTGATGGATACCCTTGGCGTTTCGGCTTCCGTGAGCGCGAAAACGGCGAAAATATGCACCTCAATATCTTCCAGGGTGACGGCGCCCAAAAATGTATTGCGCAGGATACCGGTAACGCTTACCGTTTCACTTTCTTCGTCTTCGACCACCTCGCCGTCGATGACCAGTCCTTCCAGAAACACCGTTTCCCCTTCATGATTTTCGAAGGCATAGGCGTCAAAAAAACGACGGAAGAGGCGTTCCACTTCCGTTCCTTCGAAGTCTTTGAAGAGGATCTCGTGGCGGCCTTCGCCTTCCGGAATAATCGCTGTCAGGTCTTCGTAATTCATGATCGGTGATGAGGTGTTTCTTTCTTGAATTGCGTGGAGTCGTATAGCGCAGGAAGCACCTGTGTGCTTCTTGACAGTGCGCTTTTCACTCTTTTTTACTGTAAGCCGCGTACCAGCCCACCGACCGCTTTTCCGGATTGGCGCTCAGTGCTTCAGCCGTAGCATCCGGATCGCCAAAGATGATGATTTCGGTCGCCGCATTGGGAGGGAATGAAAGGACGAAGAATTTCAGGATAATATTTTTGAGTTTGAGCAGATAGCTAGTCCGTTCGGGATTGCTTTCATCAACGACAAACTGAATGCGTTTGAAAACGATTTTCAGGACCCCTTGTATGACGATTTCCTTCTTGCCGCCGCTGGAACCAGGCAGTTTGAGTCCTATGTATACGCCATTGCCTTTACCGCCTGGCGTCCAGGCCAGAAGGATGCTCGCCGTCAGGGTGCCGCCGGTGAGTGCGCCCAGGGTGCCTAGCTCCAGGTCGTAGGTCATGGCGTACCAGGTTGATTCCGGTTTCTTGCTCCGCAGTGGGGTGATGGCGGGCATAAAGCCAAGCTCATCGATGGCTTTTTCGCCCTGAGAGTAGATGAAGCGTTTGAATATCAGCGGGAATTTGGCGTACAGGCTCTGTTCCCGCACCCTGCTGCGTTTGAGATCGAAGATCAAGCCGCGGGGTTCGAAAATGAAATTCCGGCAGTCCTTTACTTCCTCGGATTCATTTTGAGAAAAAGCAGGCAGGGTGAAGTTGATGAGCAGTTGCAGACCGGAAAAGCTCAGATACTTATCATTTCCCGTCAATGGAGGCTCGTCCTCTTGCCCGAAAGAGAGCGCATCGAAGCCCTGCAGGCGCCGGAAATTCAGGTGTCCCCAGAAGAAGAAGCGGCCGCTGATGGGGGTGCCGTCGCAATTTCCGGAACTAGAATACCGGATATCGCCGGCCGGCAGCGGGTCGGTGACCAGCTGTGCGCGCAGGATCTGCACTTTGTTCAATACATCGCTTTCCGGACACTGAAAGTGGTTGTCGCCGGCGAAGTTGAAAGCGTAAGTCGTTTTGCCGTTATGGGTTTCGGCAGTCCCTTTCAGCAAAACGGTGTTGGCACCGTCAAAGCTTGCCTGCAGCTGTGTCCATTCATCGAAAAGGCGATCCAGCGTCACGATCACCTCGGCAGCAAAATCTTTTACCAGGGAGTTCTGAAAAACGACGCTCAGGTTGGGCACATGGAAGTTGTATCCCGACTCGTGGGGCGGCGGTTCTTTATCGTTACGGTAATCTATTAAACCAAATAGTGAGGATTGCCCCGGGATGAGATCATCCGTGGTGGGCTCTACCGGCGTCAATTCCACCCCTACGTATTGTGCGTAGAACTTATCCGGATCGATACCGGCTGCCAGCACCATCAAGGCCGGAGGAAGTTCACCCAGCGGGACATGCACATTCAGGGCAATGATACCCGACCATTCCTCGTAGAGCGCGGCCCGCGCCAGCGAAGCCCATTTTAGACGTTCCTTGGGATCCTCACTCTGGCTGCTGCGGATAGCCTCTTGCAAAATATGGTGCAGACGCTTGCCGGTCTCGGCGGGGTCCTTGTTGAACTGCCCGGGAAGCGACCACATTTTGGTGTCTGTTACCAGATCGATCAGAGGTTTGTCGTGAAATTTAAAAAGCAGGATCGTTCCTTGTCTATCCCAAAATTCAGGTCCCCACTCAAACCCCCAATCCTGAATCGTCATTTTATTATCGGCGCCAGGAAATTCCTTCAGCACTTCCTTGGAAAAATAGTTCTGCAGGACAGCCGGATCAGAAGCCACCAGAAATAGCTGGTTCGACTGCAGAGCGGTTTTCAGCGGGGAGGGATGCCCGATTTTTGCGAAAGCAATCTCCCGGTCATCGGTATCGACAGCAAGAAGTAATTTCTTAATTTCCCTGAAATCGGCGGCAAAGCTCGCCATCAGGCCCTGAGGGGTGGTCCCTTCCACGGTTTCGGCAGTGGGCGCGGCGGCGAGCAGCGGAGTATCCGGATTTTCCTGGTTGACCTGAGCGATCAGGGTCCGGCGAAGGTTACTGATCAGCTGCAGTTCCAGTTCCCGCAAATCAGTAAGCACCGATCCGTCCACCTGGCCATAGGGGAGGAGGGGGAAGGCTACATGATCGATATTGGGTAACCCTACTGAGGGCACTTCCAGGTATTCGAGAAATTTGGTTGCCGTGCCCATTCCTCCGGATGCGGGCGCATCTCCTTGATGCATAACGGCCTGTTCCGGCTGAGCATAATAGACGGCCGTATCTTCTTTAGATTTTCCCCGTACGTAGGCCCAGGAGGTACTTGGGAATGCGTGAAGTGGGTCATCAGCTCTGATGCCTGGATGTTGCAGGGCCTGCAAATTGATCCGGAACCAGTCTATGAGGTCCTCCACGGTTTTCAGCAATTGGTATTCGGTGCGGGCTTTTGGCGAAAACTGAAACCCAGGTGGGAAGTAATTCAATCGAACGTGATCGAGGATTTCCTGTAAGTCTACAGAGGTCAATCCCTGCTCGTCGTAGAGATTGATATCCAGGTCGGCAGTCTCCTTATCGGGGAGTTCCTGCGAATAGGATTCGATGATCCTGGCCAGATTCCGCAGTAAAGCAGCTGTTGAAACGAAGCTGGAGGCAAACGCCGGCCGGCCGGGATTGAAAGAAATCAGCATCGGCTTATCCCGGGGTATCTTGATGTATTCCAGGCCGGAAATGCCACATACGAGATTGTCCGCAGTGGGTGCGGAAGTACGTTCTATGTAATCCGGGACTTGTATCTCAAAGTCGCCGGCGGGTGTCAGGTAGAGGGGGGTGTCAAAAGATTCGGCAGGGAACACGGGGCGCTGTGCGAAGACGAGCTTACTCTGTTTGCCCTCAGGCAGCAGGTGCACGGTATAGCCCAGGTTGGTCCGGAAAGCCGAGGGAATGCCAGTGTCAATGCCGGCCGGAGCTTTGGCAATAAAACAGGATCGATCGGCCGATAAAGGTTGTACCGGATCGAGACGTACCTCAAAACTGAGGCGGTCGGGATAGAATGCAAATGCCCGGGAATTATCACAGTATTCATCCCATAGCGGATAGCGATGGCTGCTGATGTAGTAGTGCTCTTCCGTTCCCGGAAAATCCGGATCCCGCATAAACAGCCGGATACCGGCATCGAGTTGCGCCAGTCCAGGGTAGCCGAAACCTTCCCGGGCAGTCCCTTTTTTTTTGATAGCCAGTTCAAATTCCAGACAGCCGGCGCGCGCGCCCTGCATGGGAAGCGCAATATCCTGTTCACCTCTCAAACGGTGCTGTCCGTAGGCCGTGGTGAGCTGGGGCCGGCGCTTCTGGTCTTTGTGTCTGATCAGAAAACCGTTCTTTTCTCCGTTGAGCTCGATCTTTGCATTTCGGGGAATGGCCAGGCTGTAGTTGCGAAAATCGATGTAAGTCAAGTGTTTGACAAAGGTGCCATCCGGTCCATTGACCACAGGGATGAACTGGCTGCGCCAACGAGATAAAGGATCTGTCGGATTCTCCACCCATAAAAACCGGGTCCTTTGGTGAAGGGGTGCAGACAGGAATTGCTGCAGGGCACGAAACAGCACTCCCTGATCCAGGGCATCTGCTGCCGCCCCCAGAAAAAGGTAGACTAGCGCTTCGGTTTGCCAGCTGTTCTCCAGGGAAGCAGGGCGCTCAGAGGCCAAATAGGCCATGGTGTAATCACCATCGGGAAAACCGGCATCAATAAAAAACAGGTCACTATTGGAATGCAGCATTTGGAATGGGATTCATATTCAACTTAGAAATAAAAACGATCTCCTTTCACCAGGGGCAAGTCGAGTACATCGCTGCCCTCACTGGCAGGCGGATAGTGCTCCAGGTTGATAAAGACGTAAGTGGGCTTACTGTCTTTCCCTTCATGTATCAGGCGCAGCGGTCGTGCGGCGCCCAGGTAGGGGGAGAGGTCCTGTCCCGGTAAGCCCGCAGGAGGAATATCCTGGTAACGCTCGATGAGCTGGCGAAGCGTGGTGCCGACCGCCACATATACGGGGCGTTCGTGCACAAAAACCTGGAATTCAGGCACCAGGGTGGCTTTGTCCCGGAAGTAAAAATAGGTGCGGTCGTCCGCAGCAGAGAAGGCGTCTTCATCCAGCCAGTCAGCGGTCACTTCCCCCAGCGTCGTAAGTGAATCGGCACCGATAAGGACGGGGACGCGCGCCGGGCCGTTACCGGAAGAAAAAGAGCGCGGATAGAATAGCCGGTAATGCCGCTTGCGGCGGGCGGGGCTGAGCAACTCGTAAAGCCCGCCGATGCCGCTGTCCACCCCGCCCTCATGGCTTTGTGCCGGTGTTTGCAGCTGCAGGATCGAAGAAAAGGCATCGAAGCCGATCAGTTGGCGTCCATCTGGCTCGGTATAACTGTTGACGTAAAGGCTGGCGCTGCCGCTACCGGCAAAGCCTGTGCGTGCACGTTGTTCGGAGGGCTGAACAAACTGATAATTCTGAAAATCAATACGGAGCCGCATGCCGGGATGCAGGTCGAGGTAATTGTTTTCGGTATGAAAGCCGTAATAGAATTTGAGCAGGCGGCGGTAGGAGAGGGGCAGGCGCTCGGCGATGCGGCGCTGCAGAACAGCCTCACCACCAGGTAAAAAAGCCTGCTGGTTGAGGATTTCATCCCAGAAATTCTGATAGGAGGAGCTCAGATCGTCCTGTGATTGATCTTTCAGATTCAGCGTAAGCTCCGAACCTTCCCCGGATTGGCGAATGGTGAATACTGGATTACCCGTTCCTATTTCAACCGTCTGGCTGGTTTGGAAAATTCTGGGCAGGGTAGTGCGAATCGTTTCTTCACGGTTGCCGGAAGCACTGAGGTGAATCAGCGGCCCTTCGGTGCCGGTACTGAGGAAGTAATCCCGCTTGTGGCGTCCCTGATCGGCAAAGAGCTGGTTGGCCTGAGCGCGCAATTCCCGGATGACGTGGCCCAGCAATGCGTTTTTAGTCGGTGGGGAGGTGTACAAGGAAAATGCCGGAATGATCAACCGCTGCAGAGTCTCCGATTCATCCACCCATTCGAAGCCGCTGCTTACTTCGGTCAGGAAGCCCGGTTCGCCAATTTCCAGTGAAAGTTGGATTTCCATATCGCGGCGATCCAGCCGGATAATTTCTGTCAGCCGGGCGCCGGTGCGAGGATCGTGGATGGGGGGCAGGTTAAGACTGAAAGGCAGGACGAAATCGGTTTCGGAAAGCAGGAAGAGCTGTTCCTCCCGGCGAATGCCATGGAGTGACAGGCGTTCACCGATCCATGTTCCCTGTAGAACGAGGTGATCATCCGTAAATGCCAGCTGTGGGCTGTACAGCATCATATCCACCAGGCTGTCTACGCTGCGATGAGCCGCCGCGGGGAGCAGGAAAAAGTTGGCATCAGTCTGGGTGCTGAGCGCCCAGCTTAGTTTGTTCCCACTTTTGCGGGCCTTCAGTTGCAGGGAGGAAAAAGACAGGTCGCCCCAGCCATCGAGCGATAATTCCACCGGTTTTTCGGCATTGACGAAAGTTACAAACGGATTGTTCTTTCTGCCGGAAAGGGATGCCTTAGTTAGGACCTCGTTTTGCCATTGAAGTACCATCGCGGTCCCGTTAAGCGTCCAATCGTCGCCTTCTTGCTGTGTCCATTTGAGCGCCAATTGTTTCAGTTGTAATTCGGGACGCAGTTCCAGAGCTTCCTCCTCGAATTGTACCGAAATACTGGCCGGCTCGGAAAAAAAGGAGAGAAGGGCAGAAAATTCCCGGTCTAGCGGCGCCGGTGCATTCGCGATGCGGAATAACCCTTCGAGCAGGATAGATTGAAAATAGTGGTGTAGTACTTCTTCTTCGGGAACGGCGCGATCGTAGAAGGCCAGTTCGTAGAATTCGCCTTGCCAGGGGTTAGTCCCATCGAAGGAATTACCAAGCGTCAGTAGATAATTCGGATCCTCCCAGTTGCTTTCATCGCGAAGACTGCCAGGGCGGGTGCGGTTATTCAGTTCCCTGCCATTGATGAACAAGCGTTCCAGTCCTTCACCGTTTCGTGTGAATACGAGGTGCAATCGCTCTGCGAGCTTGATCTTGCGAGCTTCCGCGAAAAACAACCCGGTCACGACAATGCCCTTATGTTGCGGATGGTGGCCCAGGGAGAGAAAATTACCGCCTTTGGAAGTGCTTAAACTGAAAAAGGTGCTGGGCTGATCGGGGAGGGCTGCGGAGGGTTTGATCCAGGCCTCTACGGTCAGCTCATTGGTCGACCAGATGGCTTCCATCAGCCGGTTGGCTGTTTCCGACTGAATGAGGGCATTGCCTTCGATAGACAAGCCGTTTTCCAGCCATTTGACCGCATTGGCGCCTTTTTTGACTTTCAGGTCAAGCGGTGCTTCCATGGTAGACTTATCACCGATGCTTTCTCCATTTCCTTCATTGAAAGAGTAGAGGCTCTTCAGGTCCCGCCAGCGATCAAATTCCGCACTTATTTCGAGCCTGGTGAGATTAACCGTACCGATAGAGGAGACGGCGACTTCCTGTTCTCCACTGCTGTTCTCTGGATCAGTTAGAACAAGGCCGCGCGCTTCCTCCAGCTTCGCACTCAGGGATAGGACCGTTTCAAAGAGCACCATCTTTACACCACCGGAGACGCTGAGGCTGTTTTCGGCTTTGTCCTCCCAAAAGCGAATGTCGAGTCCCTGAAAATGTGCATTTCGGGATAAGGAAAAGGCGTCAGCATGAGTTATCCTGATCGATACGGCGCCATTTTTGAACTCCAGGGCCGCGTCGAAGGCGCCGTCCTGATGCGATTGAGGGAGAGCAGTGAGCAGGGCGTGACCGTTACCTTCCACGGAAGCATCGGCGCCATAGTTCTCCCCGAGCCATTCTGCCAGGGGACGGCCTTCTAATTTATCACCGGGAGGAAAGCACCATATTGTTCCTTTTTGAAGATGAAAAGGCAGGCGGAGGGTAGGGCGGGTTTGGTTGGCTTTGGGTAATACAACAAGACCCTTTCCGATAAGGTCGGTGTTTTCAGGCATTATGATCAATGGGTTTTAGCTTATTGTTTTCGAATACTCTCCAAAATAAGTCTTTTTAAAATGCAAAACCCGAAAAAAATGATAGTTGTATAATTTTTTTCAAAAAAGAATATTCGGAAAGGAGAGGCCGATGGAGGGAGACTCCTCGGCATTACTTAACATAATATAAATTATAGGCAAAATAACATAGAATTGAAAGATGGAGGGATTGGAGGATTGAGATTACCGTCTCACCCAAGTCGGAAAAATCTTATCTTTAGGAAAAATGAAATATGGATGCATCCGCGCCTACCGGTCGCCATATCAGTTTTAAGGAATACCTGGAATTGGAGCGTTCCAGCGAAATTCGTCATGAGTACTATCAGGGCGAAATATTCGCGATGTCGGGCGGCAGTAAAAATCACAACCGCTTGGTGCGTAATATGGCGCGCATCCTGGAGGATAAATTTTTGCCGCAAGGCTGTGACGTATTCTCCGAAAATGTAAAGCTGGAGGTCATCCCCAAGGTTTATTATCCTTATCCCGATATAATGCTCGTATGTGATCGCGAGGAATCCGAAGACGCGTATATCGCCAGGAATCCGCGTTTATTGGTGGAAATTACTTCGCCAAATACGGAGGCCAACGATCGCGGATTCAAACTGCGGCGTTATCAAAAAATCCCTTCCTTGCAATATTATCTCATCGTTTCGCAGTCAGACTACCTGGTCGACGTCTATGGCCGGCAAAGTCGCAATCACCTGTGGACGTATCGTTTATACGAAGGCGAAGATACGGAAATTGACCTGCAATGGCTGGATATGCGTTTTGATTTGCATACCCTGTACCAGTATGTAGATTTTGGTCAGCCGGATGAGAAATGAGGAATAGTCCCCTATTTATTTGTGAAATTTCCTTTAAAAACTACTTAACATAATTACATAAGTCAACGTTTTTATCGTTAGCTCCTATTCAATCCTCCAATCCCTCCATCCTTCAATCCTTGGTTTATTCTGACAATTATCATTGCCGCAATTATTATATTACGCCAACTTACTGTAATTCGAAGAACCTTCTAAACGCAACGACCATGATAACCGAGCTCCCTGTTTCCGAGATTATGTCCAAAGAGCTGATACTATTGGATGCCGAAGATTCTATTCTGGAAGCGGAGAAGACCTTTCGCATCCACCATTTGCGGCACGCACCGGTGATATCGGACGGCGAACTGTCCGGCATGCTGAGCCTTACCGATCTGCGTGGTCTGACGGACAATAAAACCCGCCGATCGCTTAAAGTGGAAGACTTCATGACGCCCGATCCGGTAGGTTTGCAGAAAGATGCGCCGATCGGCGAACTGGCGAATATACTGTTGGAGAATGAGTTCCATGCGGTTCCCATTCTGGATGGCCCTCAAATCGTCGGTATTGTGTCTACAACGGATTTGATCCGCTATTTGATGGAAGCGGTTCAAAGCGAAGATTGAATGCGCCGGGAATTTGCCTCAGCAATAACGAAAAATCTCCCCTTTTCATGAGGATTATCATTGTCTTTTTGTGTGGTAGTCGTTAATTATAAAATTAAACCTGCCAAATTTCAAACCCAGCCGCTATGACTACAAAAAAGACGACATCGGATAAGAAGAAAAAGGAAAACCCCACTTTCGTCCCCCTCCCCGAGCACCTAGCCCACTTGGGGGAAGAAGCCCTGCACCAGCCCGCCTGGGCCAATCGCTTGCTGAAGCAATTGTTCGAGGCTACTTTCCAGAATGTGACGATCAAAACGCGGTTATACGACTACCCCGGCGACAGTTTGGACGTCGGTGAATCCGCCCGCTTCCGGGTGGAAGTAATCAATGACACAGGGTTCGACCTGCGAGACATCAAGGTAAGCGTAGAGATCGCGCACGGCTTCGGGGTGCAGTTTGTGCCCAAACCTAAAGGCCCTGACTCCTACCGTGACATCCATTCGCTGGGAAATATCGGAAACGGCGCTTCGCGGAAAGCGATATTTATTTTAAGCGCCGTGGAAGCCGGCAGAACGGATCTGCGCATCTACCTGGAAGGGGAAATCGGGCCGTTAAAGGAAGAAATTACTTACAGCGGTACGTACTGGGTTTGTGAAGAGAACCAGGAATGGAAGGAAAAGGTGCATCCGGTGTATTTCAAGGCGATACACATTAAATGAGTTGTCAGCCGACATGAGTTTAGAAGTTTAGCGCTTCGCCCTTCCTACGGACCCTCCGGTCGGGCTCGCTGTTTAGAAGATTAGTAGGTCTGAAACCGAGAATCTCATTTTCAGACCTGCTAAACTTCTAAACCAGCCGCCACGAAGTGGCCGGCGACTAAACTTCTAAACTTCTCACTGGCGGTTTCTAAAACTTTCCCGGTTGGTAATCACCCGGCCCGGCAGTTCTTCCGTCAGTGCGCCGTCGCGCACCATGAATTCTCCGTTGATCAGCACCTGTTCGATGCCTTTGGGGTACTGGTGCGGGTCAAAAAAGGTGGCTTTGTTTCGGCATCGGCTGAACACCGTACCGTCAACCAGGAAGAACTTGCTGCGCAGGCGATGCGCCAGCGCCCGGCCGATCGTTGGTTGGTGAAAGAGAAACTCAAAATCCTCCGGGCGGAATGAGGAGTGGAATATTGACATTCGTGAAGCGGATATGGCGTCTGACGAGCTTGTTGCGTGGATCGTCAAAACAATTTTAACTGAGGCGTCTTAAAGTCCTGATGCAGGGAAAGATTGTATTCAAACTTCGGCCGTTCCGGGAAGTACAGTTTTTTCGCCAGTTTGATTTGCTGCTGAATGATTTCCGCGATTTTACCCTCTCCCGTCATGCGGGTTCCGAAGCGGGAGTCGCTAAGGCGGCCACCGTGGCATTCGCGGATTTTGTTGAGCACTTTATCAGCGCGGTCGGGCATGTTCTTGCGGATCCAGTCTTCGAAAATGCGGCCCACGTCGCCATTGAGTCGCACCATGGTGTAGCCGATGGATCCGGCGCCGAGCCCGGCGACGGTTTTGGCCATATCCATAATTTCGTGCTCGTTCAGACCGGGGATGATGGGGGCCAGCATGACGTTAACGGGGATATCGTTCTTGGCCAGCGTCTCAATCGTCTTCAGGCGGGCCTTGACGGAAGCGGTGCGGGGTTCCAGGAAGCGGCGCAGTTCTTCCTGCAGCGTGGTGACGGAAATCGACACCTTAATCAAGCGCTCCTCATTGAGTTGCCGAAGCAAGTCTAAATCGCGCAGCACCAGACTGTTTTTGGTGATGATGCCCACCGGATGGCGGTATTTCCACAGGACTTCCAGAATCTGCCGGGTGATTTGGAATTTCTGCTCCGCCGGCTGGTAGCAATCGGTGTTGCCGGCCAGCATGATCGGTGTAGCTTGCCAGGAAGGCTTTTTCAGCGTCGCCTCCAGAATTTTCGGCGCGTCTTTTTTTACCAGAATTTTCTGCTCAAACTCCACACCGGCGCTGTAGCCCCAATACGTGTGTGTATTGCGAGCATAGCAGTATACGCAGCCATGTTCGCACCCCTGATAGGGATTCATGGACCAGGCCGGGCCGATATCCGGGCTGTCCACCTTGTTCAGCATGGTCTTTGGATAGACCGGGATGTATTCCGTCCGCAGATCCGTCTCGCCATCCGGATCGAACAGCAAGGGATCTTCTTCGTATTGCAGGTTATGGAAGGGGTTGGCGGGATTGATCTGCGCTCCCCTACCCTTCAGATATCGTTCCGGTTTCGGCATGCAAACATTTTATGCAAATATACGAATAAAAACCACAAAATGTTTTTTAACCACTCTTAGTTGCTTGTATATGCGCTTGACGTAGGGAACAGATTCCGCAATTTTCTGTTTCGGAATTTACTCTGGTGCCTCGGGCACTAGTTTTTGGACGGACATGATTTGAGGGAATTTCAGACAGGATTAAAAATTTGTTTTATTATTGTTTTTTGAAATTATAATTTTGAGAAAATTCTAGATGAGTAAAATAACTTAACATTAAACCAACATCTTGAACTCTTGAAGCTCAAGTAACTCCGTGCGTCTCTGTGCCTCCTCCGTGTATCTCTGTGTAATTCTACTTTTCAGAGTAAACTCAACCTTGAACCTTTCCCCCCACGCCCCCATATCTCCGATTTTTCTTACTTTTCGGTTGCACCAGAAGAAGGATATATGAAAATCACGCGAAAAGACTTTTTCAAAGGCGTTGCCATCGGCACCATTTCCCTGCCGGTGGCGCTGCGTTTATTTCTCGGCAAGAATTTTGCGCAAAGCAAAACCAACGGCTCGACGGCTATCGTCAGCGGGCAGCAGTACAAGTGGAAGATGGTAACCACCTGGCCGCCCAACTTTCCGATCCTCGGAGAGGCTTGTCAGTTGTACGCCGATTTGCTTGAGCAGATGTCCGGCGGGCGTATACAGGTGCGCGTATACGGGGGCGGCGAGCTCGTCCCTGCCCTGGAGTCCTTCGATGCGGTGCAGAGCGGCGCCGCCGAACTGGGCAGCGGGGCGGCTTATTACTGGGCAGGGAAATCGCCGGCGGCGCAGTTTTTTGCTTCAGTTCCTTTCGGCATGAACGCCCAGCAGGTCAATTCCTGGATTATCAGCGGCGGCGGCTTGGAGCTGTGGGAAGAATTATACAGAGACTTCGGCCTGGTGCCCCTGCTCGGGGGCAATACCGGTGTACAGATGGGAGGCTGGTTCAACCGTGAGATCAACAGCATCGCCGATCTGAAGGGATTGAAGATGCGCATACCCGGCCTGGGAGGAAAAGTGCTGGAAAAAGCGGGCGGCGCCCCGGTCCTGCTCGCCGGCGGCGAAATCTACACCGGCCTGGAACGCGGCGTTATCGACGCCACCGAATGGCTGGGGCCCTTTCACGATACGCTAATGGGTTTTCACGAAATCGCCAAGTACTACTACACGCCTGGCTGGCATGAGCCCGGCACCGCGCTGGAATTTTTTGTCAATAAAGGCATCTACGATGCTCTGCCCTCCGATCTGCAAGCCATCGTCCGCGGCGCCTCGCTCTACGTCAACAACTGGTGCCTGTCGACCATGGAAGCCAAAAACAGTGCGGCCCTGCAGGAAGTCCTGAACAGCGATGCTGAAATCCGCCCCTTCCCACAGGAGGTCCTGCGCCAACTGCGCCTTTACACGGACGAAGTCATCCGGGAGGTCGTCGATAGTGAACCCTTCGCCAAGCGGGTGTATGAATCTTATGATAAGTTCCGGCGGCAGGCCGCCGATTACTCGGCGATTACAGAGCGGATGTTTTACGAGCAAATTCAAGAAACATGAGTTTAGAAGTTTAGTCGCCGCCCAGCAGGGGCGGCTGGTTTAGGAGTTTAGACGGTCTGAAAACGAGCTTTCCGGTTTCAGATCTTCTAAATTCCTAAACAGCGAGCCTGACCGGACGGTCCGTAGGAAGGGCGAAGCGCTAAACTTCTAAACTCTATTCTTCTATCGCATCAGCACAAAGTCCCCTTTCAGCATCACCTCTTTCCCGTTAGCCAGTTCCACTACGGCCAAGTAGACAAAGACTGCAGCATTCATCGCCTGGCCCTGGAAGTTGCCGTCCCAGCCGAATTGCAGGTCGTTAGGCGGGAAAATTTCTTCAAAATAGACCATTTCGCCCCAGCGGGTGAAAATGCGTAGTTCCCGGATCCGGGCCACACGCTCGCCGGAGAAGATGGTGAAGCGGTCATTGTTGCCGTCCCCGTTGGGAGAAAAGGCGTCGGGGATATATACCGGCGTACGGTCATCCACCAGGATGGCGATCTCGTCTTCTCCACTGCAGCCGTTGATATCGATGATTTCCAAGCGGTAAGTGGTGGAAGCCTCCGGGCTGGCAACCGGATCGAGGCAATCGGTACAACTTAGCCATTGTGCCGGCGTCCAGATGATGTCGGCGATTTGCGATTGCGAGATGTTTACACTCGGTAAGAGGTAGATCGAATCGCCCTGCTCCATATCCAGATCGACCCCTAGATCGATATTCAGTGGGTCGAGTTCGGGGATGATCAGCAGGGTGTCCCAAAGGCAACCATTCGCATCTTCGATGAGAAACTCGTATTCACCGCCTTGCAAATTTCTGATTTCAGTCAAATCGCTGTAAGGACGGCCGTTCAGGCTGAAGACAAAAGGCGCGGTTCCACCCTTCACTTCATTGATGAGCAGGCGGCCCTGTTCCTCACCGGCGCAGGTCGGTTCCGCGGCTATTTCCGCTCCGCTAGGCGCCTCCGAGGCCAATACACGAACGGAGTCAAGCGCTGAACATCCATTTGATTCATCAATGACTTCCACCCCGTAATGACCGGGTTCAGTAACGGTAATTACCGCCGTAACCGAATTGGCAGGCAAACTGCCTTCCAGGGTAAACCATCGATAAATAAATTTTTAATTAATGCAGATTAAAACGTCAAGTATTTGCGATCCTATCTTATCGCGTTTTTTTCTGAAAGGTGTAACTGGGGAGTGAATCAGGATTTATATCAAATGGGGCGCGGCTTCTCCATTTTTCCAAGAACCGTTTATATTACAATTGATAAAAGAAAAGTTAACCCGGATTATTCATGGGTTTTTCGTGCGGAGAGAATAGTCATTGACCGTCAAAAAGAAACAATACCTCTGGAAATAATATCACGATCGCTAAAAAGACCATTTGAATGACCACGAAAGGTGCGATTCCCCGGTACAAATGCTGAGTAGTAACCGCCGGCGGAGCCACGCCTTTCAGATAGAAGAGGGAAAATCCGAAGGGGGGAGAGAGAAAAGAGGTCTGCAGATTTAGCCCCAGCAAAACCCCGATCCAGATCAGGTCGACGCCATATTCCACAAAGATGGGCGCCACTATAGGCACGATGATAAAAATGATTTCAATGAAATCGATAAAAAAGCCCGCGATGAATACAACGATCATGACAAGAAAAAGGAAAACCTGTGGAGAAAGATCCGATTGCTGAATCAGGGTAATCAGATACTCGTCGCCGTTCATTTCGCGAAAAACAAAGGAAAAAGTCGTCGCACCCAGTAAAATCAGGAAAACCATACTGGTCAGATGAGTGGTTTCCCGCATGACGCCGCGCAGCACTTCCAGGTTAAACTTCCCCTGTACGATGGTCAGTATAGTAGCTCCCATGGCTCCGACGGCAGCCGCTTCGGTTGGGGAAGCCAGGCCGGCAAAGATGGACCCCAGCACAGCAAGGATGAGTAACATGGGCAGAAAGAAAGCATTGAAAACTTTTCGCGTGAACCCTTCTGCTTTAAAAGCTTTAATTTCTTCTTCTGGAATTCCGGGGGCCGATTGGGGATGCAGCGTCGCTTTGATAATGATATAAGCGATGTAGCAGAATACCAGGAGCACTCCCGGAAGTAAGGCGGCGGCGAATAATTTTCCAACGGAAACATTGAGCACGCTACCCAGCAGGACCAGCACCACAGAAGGGGGGATAATTTGCCCCAGGGTGCCGGAAGCGGCAATTGTTCCCGTAGCCAGTTCGGGGCGGTACCCGCGCTTAAGCATGGTAGGCAGGCTGATCAGTCCCATCGTAATGACCGTAGCCCCGACAATTCCGGTGGAAGCCGCCAGCAAGGCGCCTACAATGACAACTGAAATGGCCAGCCCCCCATTTACCCGTCCGAACAGGATTGCCATCGTTTCCAGCAAGCTTTCAGCCAGACCGGAGCGCTCCAGCATAATCCCCATATAAATAAACAGGGGGACGGCCAATAAAACATAATTACTCATGACGCCCATGATCCGTGGCGGCAGCGCCGTAAAAGCTACGGGATCCAGAAAACAGAAAGCATAGATGAGGGATATCCCTCCCAGTGTAAACGCCACCGGATAACCGTAAAGGATGAGTATGAATATGCTTGCGAAAAGAATGATGGCCAATATTTCCATGCTGGATTTTTTACTGCTCGCCGGTTTTTTTCCCGGTACGGGAAATTACAATAGCAGCATCGATAATGCTGGCAACGCCCTGTAAGAAAAGAAAGCCCATTCCGAGAGCTATGGAAAACTTGATTAGATAACGGGCCGGCAATCCACCCGGATCCGGAGAGGTTTCTCCAATCTGATAGGAACTCCAGGCATAGATGGTGGAAAAGTACATGAGGAGCAGGCTCCAGGGGAGCAGGAAAACAATTCCGCCGATGAGATCTACATATGCCCGGTTTTTTGCTGATATTTTGGCGTAAAACAAGTCAACCCGTACATGCCGGTCATGTTTGAAAGCAAAGCCGGCCCCCAGTAGAAAAATAAGCGCGAACAAATGCCATTCCAACTCCATGATCCAGGCCTGGGTGCTGTTAGCCAAATACCGGGTAATGACATCAAAGCAAACGAGCAGCACTAAGACCGTCGTCAGCCAGGACACCGAACGTCCTACCCATTCATTCAGGAGACTGATTCCGCGGGCAAGATTTATCCAGAAGATTTTTTTCATTTTATTTTGCTAATTTCCGCAACAAAATACAAAAAGTGTCCTGATCCAAAATTTGTCAAAGAAAGAATTTCATTTTAGTTAGTGTAGAAATTACACTACATTTGCGCATTGATCAGTAAAAGATAAAGCATTGTTCTCGTTGACAGCGGCTCTGAAAAACCGATTGAAAGGTCGATCATCTAAAAAATTTGGATGAACAATAATATATGAGTAAGGAATCTGAAATCAAAAGAATTGCTGTCTTTACCTCCGGTGGCGATGCACCGGGTATGAACGCCTCCCTTCGGGCAGTAGTACGCTCTGCTTCTTTTCACAATCTGCATGTTTATGGGATCTATCGTGGTTACGAGGGGCTGATCGACGGAGATCTCAAACGATTGGAAAGGCGCGATGTCGGAAATATTATCCATCGTGGCGGCACCATTCTCAAGACTGCCCGCAGTGAACGCTTTCGCACCCCTGAGGGACGAAAGATGGCTTATGAATCCCTGCAAGCCTTTGACATTGACGCCCTGATCGGCGTTGGCGGGGACGGGACCTTCACCGGGGCTGACATCTTTTCCAAAGAATACGAAATACCCATGATCGGCATACCCGGCACGATCGACAATGATCTTTACGGCACCGATTATACCATTGGCTTCGATACGGCAATCAATACGGCAATCGAAGCAGTTGACCGCATTCGGGACACCGCTGATTCCCACAACCGCATTTTCTTTGTGGAAGTTATGGGTCGCAACTCCGGCTTTATAGCGCTTAATACAGGCATTGGCAGCGGCGCGGAAAGCGTACTGATTCCCGAGGTCGACACCCCTATTGAGGCAGTGATTGAGCGGCTTCGGCTCAATACGCGCCGAAAGAAGCTGTTCAATGTGGTTATCGTCGCCGAGGGAAACAAATACGGCGGCGCCTCTCAAATTGCCGAAAAGGTAAAGGAACAATTCGAGTACGATACCAAGGTTACAATAATCGGGCACTTACAGCGCGGCGGCTCCCCTACTTGTCTGGACCGGGTATTGGCCAGCCGCTTCGGTTTTCACGCCGTGGAGGGCCTGATGAAAGGAGAGAAAAATGTAATGGTGGGTATCATCAACGATCGCATCCGCTATACACCCTTTGAAGAAGCCATCGGCAAAGATAAGAAAATCAAAAACGAACTGGTGCACATGGCGGAAATACTAGCCATGTAAAAACAAGTCATTCCAAATTAATACTGAACTCATTTAATCAAAATATCGGGATGACTTATGCTCCCTCCGCCATTCCTTCCAGAGCAACAGCAACAGGAACAGCGGCACCAGAAAATGCGGCAGACGCATAATGCTTTCGTGCAACCAGCGCAGAAGCAGGTCGTCCCATCCCATGACATAGCTATAAGACCATACGCGGGCCGCGGTTGTTGCAAGTCCCCAAAATACAGCGTAGGCCAGGGCGGATAGTACGGACCAGCGCCAGGGCAAAAAAAGCATCACGCTTAGTACAGTGTCAAGTATGCCGGCGACTTTTAAAAAAGCAAGCGACTGGCTTTGATCCAATCCCGTAATATTCATGACCATTTCCACGAAATAGCCCGGGGTCGGAACCCAGCCTAAGGCAAACAGACCATGGCAGGTAAAGGTAAGGGCAATCGCAACCTTCATCCAGAAGCGATAAGAAGGGCCAACTACTCCCTTCTGGCGATAGAATACCAAAAGAAAAAAAGGACTGCCAAATTGCAGTGCGTATTCAAAAAATTGCGGCAAGAGAAAGAATTTCTCTTTGGTATATAAAAAAGCCAGCAACAGCAGTGCGGCGCCTCCGGTCAACAACAGTGGTCTGCCAATACGAGGAAAACGTTCAATCGAAAGTGCGGCGAGCCCGCAAATCAGGTAAAACACTCCTACGAACTGGATGAAAACCTGTATACCCGCGTCAGTTTGTCCCACATAGGTTCCCCAATCCGTTTTCAGTAAGATTTCGACCGGCCGGCGCATCCAGCGTTCATCCCACAGCAGGGCCCGGTACGGGGCATCCCAGTACCAGTGCTGCCAGGCTCTTCCAAGGAATACACCGGCAGCAGAAAACTGCAACAGACGCAGTAATTGATGATAGGAAAACTCCGGTAACCGGCCTAAATTGCGGGTCGGCATAATTTCGTATTTTACGATAAGTACTTGGACACAAGGGTAAAAATAAAACTAATTATGAGCTTTGCGATTATTTATATCACGCATGAATCGGAATCGGCAGCCAAACAACTTACCAATCAACTGCTACAGGAAAAACACATTGCCTGCGCCAATATTTTTCCCATCACCAGCGCCTACTGGTGGCAAGGAGCGGTAGCCAATGAGGGAGAATGGGTGTCTATCGTTAAAACCACCCTGGAGCGTTGGCCGGAAGTCAGGAACCGGGTGGAAGAACTGCACCCTTACGAGATTCCCTGCATCATGAAAATTACGGTGGAAGCCAATGAGGCTTACGAGGAATGGATAAGGGAGAGCGTAGGTGATCAGTAAGAAATAGACGGAAATAGACCGGGAGCATGGTTTCCATTTACCTTACTCCCGGCCTTCCTATCTTTAGCTTTCCACACTTTCGTGCATTAGGAAAGCCTTGAGGAACTCGTCGATATCCCCGTCGAGCACCGCTTCTACCTGGCTGGTCTGGTAATTGGTGCGGTGATCTTTAACGCGGCGGTCATCGAGTACGTAACTGCGAATCTGGGAGCCCCATTCGTTGGCCATTTTCTGGGCTTCCATTTTATCGCGTTCGGAGCGTTTGCGTTCCAGCTCTTGCTCGTACAGTCTGGACTTGAGCATCTGCATCGCTTTTTCGCGATTCATATGCTGGGAACGTTCCTGCTGGCACTCTACCGTGATGCCGGAAGGGATGTGCCGCAGGCGCACCGCCGACTCTGTTTTGTTGACGTGCTGTCCGCCCGCTCCACTGGCGCGGAAGGTATCCCACTCGATATCGGCGGGATTGACCTCCACTTCGATACGGTCATCGATCATGGGGTGAACAAATACGGAAGCGAAGGAAGTCATGCGTTTGCCTTGTGCATTGAAAGGACTGACGCGTACCAGACGATGGACGCCGTTTTCACCTTTTAACATTCCGTAGACAAAATCGCCGTTGATTTCAATTGAAGCCGATTTGATTCCGGCTACTTCACCGGCCTGGTAGTTGAGCTCGCGGACCTTATATCCGTTGGATTCAGCCCACATGGTATACATGCGCAGCAGCATCTCCGACCAGTCACAACTTTCTGTACCGCCGGCCCCGGCGTTGATTTCCAGAATAGCGGCCAGTTCGTCTTCTTCCCGGTTGAGCGTGGAACGGAATTCCAGATCTTCCACCGCTTTGAGGGCTTCCTCATAGCGGGCGTCGACCGATTCTTCGGTGCCCTCTCCTTCCTTGAGGAATTCGTAGAGCACTTCGACATCCTCGACGGACGTTTCCACTGTTTCGTACTGATCGACCCAGTGCTTCTGGCTGTTGATGTCCTTCAGGATCTTTTCCGCCTCGGCAGGGTCATCCCAGAAATTGGGATTCAGGGTTTGTTGTTGCTTGTCTTCGATAAGCATTTTTCGCTTATCGACGTCAAAGATACCTCCTAAGAGCAACGAGGCGATCCCTGAGATCTTGCAATTGATCCGTAGTCATATTTTACCTCTTTAGTCGCTTCCCGGCCTCGCCGGCCGGGTTTAAGTTTGAGAAATGTTACAATTAGAATATACACCGCAAATGAGAGAAAAGTTTAGGAGTTTAGTCACTTGCTCTTCGAGCTTCGCTGGTGTAGAAGTTTAGCAGGTCTGAAACCGGAAGTCTCGTTTTCAGATCTGCTAACTTCTAAACCAGCCCCGACACGTAGTGTGGCGGGCGACTAAACTCCTAAACTCCACTATTGCATTTCCTGTACTTCGTTGAGTTCTACGTAGAAGACCAGATCGGCGCCGCCCGGAATGGCGGGTGGAGAACCTGCTTCACCGTAGCCCAGTTCCGAAGGAATGATGAACAGCGCCTCACTTCCCTCTTTCAACAAGGTAAGACCTTCGTCCCATCCGGGAATGACTCTGCCCTGCCCTACCGGAAAAGTAAAAGCCTGGCCGCGCTTGTAGCTATTGTCAAACTCCTGACCGCTTTCCTCCAAGATACCGAAATAATCAACGGTAGCCAGCATCCCGGGATTAGCTTGCGGACCTGTCCCCTCTTCCAGGATGACGTATTTCAATCCCGACTCGGTGGTCTGGATTTGATCATCGAGTTCACCGGCCTGGTACTGGGTGTACAGCTGGGTAACTTTATCCTGAATTTCGGAAGCAGCAGCTTCGGCCTCCTGACGCAGCTGATCCTGCTCAGCCTGAAAGGCCTCCGCTGATTTAATTTCCATCAGCACGATATCATAAATAATCTCTTGTGCGTCTTCAAATCCACGGGGCGGGCCCTGAGGAATGGAATCCAGCGGGTAGAAAAGCGTTGCGCTATCCCCGACGGACATGACGCTGAGCACATCTTCAATAGGTGAAGGCTGCCGGCTGGGCGCGTCGGGAGGCGAGATCTGCATAAAAGGCATTTGCTCGCTTTGTTCGCGGGTGTTGTACACCACGCTGTCGACTTTGCGAATCTGAGAATGAAAATAGGCGTATTCTCCCGGAACGGGTGTTTCGCCTTCTTCATCTACATGCAGGATATATTCATATCCGCTTGGGGTCGTCTGCTTAACCGGTTCCTGGTTACAAGAAGCAAGCAGCAGCGACGAGGCGGCTATTATGGCCGAAAAAATTAATAATCTCATAAATGTGTAATTGTAAATTAACTGGTTAATTGTTCTTTGTATTGGGGAAGAATCGCTTTAAACCGCCGTACGGTAGAACGAAGGCTCTGGAAAGAAGCGCCGCCGGCTGCGTTTTTATGCCCACCTCCTTTAAAGTGTTTGCGGGCAATATCTTGCACCGAAAAATCCCCTTTAGAACGTAGGGAGAGTTTCACTATTGTCGGCTGTTCGGTAATAAAAGCTGCTAATTTTACTTCCTTGATTTTCAACAAATAATTGACGATACCTTCCGTATCGCCCCTTTTTATATCAAAGTTGGTGTAATCTTGTTTAGTCAATGTAATAATTCCGGTATTATACTCCTCCAGTATTTCCATCCGCTTGTAGAGGCAATGCCCCAGCAGGCGCAGGTTCTTTTCTTCCAGACTATTGAAAATGAGATCCTGCAGTTTATAATCATCAACCCCCAGCTCCATCAGTTCAGCTACGATCCGGAAAAGCTTGGGAGAAGTACTGTATTTGAAGGAGCCGGTATCCGTCAGAATACCCGTAAACAGGCATTCCCCGATACGGCGGTCAATTTTCGACCGGTCTCCCAGGCGCTCAATGAAATCATAAACGAGTTCACAGGTAGAGCTGGCCATGGTATCCGACAGCATGAAATCCACAAAGGGCTCCGGATACAGGTGATGATCGATCATCACCTTCGGAACGTTGCGGTCAGCTACCAGGTCGCCTACCTTATCTATTCGCTCGAGAGAGTTGAAATCCAGGCAGAAAATGAGTCCGGCGCGATCGATAACTTCCGCCGCCCGTTCGGGTTCTATATCGTAGATGATGATTCGATCCGCATCCGGCATCCAGCTCAGGAATTCCGGGTATTCGGAAGGGGTGATCATTCGTACGGTATGGCCTAGCTGGTTGAGATAATGGTACAATCCCAAGGACGAGCCTATAGCGTCCCCATCAGGGTTCCGATGCGTGGTAATCACGATATCCTCGGGGATGGCCAGAATAGATTTTAATTCGTGAATGTTTTCCATGTATCCGTTAAAAATCAGGATGCGAAGTTGACAAAAATAAGTTACTTAACCAAAATATCATCAGCGCTGTTTAGAGCTATAGCACACTTTACTTACTTTTGCAGCCGATTTAAAAAATGCTGCTATTACGATTGCTCTATTTTCCAGACAATTGTAAGGGCAGCGGTAAAACGCAAAAATCAAATAAAATGGCTGGAAACAGAACCTTTACCATGATCAAGCCCGACGCAGTGAAAGCGGGGCATATCGGCGCTATTCTCAACAAGATCAATGAGGCCGGTTTTCGCATCGTCGCGATGAAGCTGACCAAATTGTCTCCTGAAAAGGCAGGCGAGTTTTACGAGGTCCACAAAGAGCGGCCCTTTTATGGCGAGCTGGTTGAATTCATGAGTTCTGGCCCTATTGTGGCTGCTGTTCTCGAAAAAGAAAACGCGGTTGAAGACTTCCGCAAGCTGATCGGAGCCACCAACCCTGCCGAAGCTGCGGAAGGAACGATCCGCGCGCTTTACGCCAAGAGCATCGGCGAAAACGCCGTCCACGGCGCCGACTCTGACGAAAACGCCGAGCGGGAAGCCGGCTTCCACTTTGCACAGACGGAAATGTTCTAAGTACAAGGAACGAAGTTTTGACGATCGGATACTCCCTATTGGAAGGTCTGGCGTCTGATATCTGGTTTCTGACGTCTTTTTGATCCGACAGAATTAAATTCCTTGCACTTAGTACACTAGGAATTCAGAATCAAAGTTCAAGGTTGGGCTCAACCTTGAACTTTTCAACCCTCGAACGCTATCAGGGTTACGCCGTCTCCTCCCTGTTCCGGTTCCGGATGCCGGACGTTCATCTTCACATCGTATTCCCTCAACTTTTTCCGTACCGCTTTGCGCAGCACGCCGTTGCCTTTGCCGTGGACGATTTTGAGGTTGCCGGCGCTGGAGATCAGGGCCCGGTCGACAAAGTCTTCCACGATGCGCAGGGCTTCCTCCATGCGCATGCCGCGGATATCGATTTTAGACTGAAAATCCGCGCTGCGTTCTACCGTATCGGTTTGCACGCTTTTGGAGGACTGCACCTCCAGCGGTGCTTTGGCGTGTTGCAGATCGCGAAGTTTGACCGTCATCCGCATAAGGCCCATTTGCACGACGGCTTTGCCTTTGTCTATCGACTCCACCGTTCCGGTGGCGCCGCCGGTGCGGAGCCTGACATGGTCACCCACCTGGATTTCCTGTTCCTCAATTTCCTTTTTATAGGGTTTGTAATACACCTCTTCTTTCAGGTCAGAAACCTCTTCACTGAGTTGTTGACGCTCTTCCTTCACCCTGGCGGCCGTTTCTTTGGCTTTTTCCAGGTTGCGTTGTTCGCGCAGTTCCCGTACTAGGCGTTCCAACTCCTTGTTGTCCTTTGCCGTTTGTTGCAGCGCTTGTTGTTTGCTTTCCAGCTTGAACTTCTTACGCCGGAATTCCAGTTCGCGGTGGAGCTGATCGTAGTTTTTGATCAGCTTTTCCAACTGTGCTTCGCGCGTCTGCATAGAAGTGAGTTTTTGCTCCAGCTCCTGCTTTTCGCGCTGCAGGTCGACCAGCAACTGGTCTACTGCTTTCTCGCTCTTTCCGGTGCGGTGCTTGGCATAGCCGAGAATTTTTTTATCTAACCCGCTTTTTTCAGCGATCTCAAAAGCGTAGGAACTGCCCGGGCGGCCTACCTTGAACTCGTAGGTCGGGGAAAGAGTATCTTTGTCAAAGGTCATGGATGCATTGACAATCCCTTTATTTTTGAAAGCAAAAATTTTCAGATTGGAATAGTGAGTCGTGATAAGCCCGAATATTTTCCTGCCGTTCATTTCTCTGAGGATAGACTCGGCAATTGCTCCTCCAATCTTGGGATCTGTTCCCGAACCAAATTCATCGATCAGCACCAGTGTCTTTGCGTTCGCTTTCTGCACGAAGTGCCGCATATTCTGAAGGTGGGAACTATAGGTACTAAGATCATCTTCAATAGACTGCTGATCGCCGATATCGGCAAATAGCTGCTCGAAGATGCCCATTTGCGATTCTTCATTTACCGGTATCAGCATTCCCGACTGCATCATCAGCTGCATCAATCCCAGTGATTTGAGCGTAATGGATTTGCCGCCGGCGTTAGGGCCGCTGAGCACCACAATCCGGTTGGGTGCCTGAAGCGTCAGATCAAAGGGAACGGTCTTTTTCCCCAGCTGCTTATTTTTCAAAAACAGCAACGGATGGTAGCCATTTAAAATACCGAGATGAGGTTGCGACTTAATTTTCGGAAGGCCGGCCTCCATATTCAGCGCTACCCGGGCCTTGGCCTGGATCAGGTCCAGGCGCACCAGAATATCCTGGTATTGGCGCATAGCCGGCACGTAGGGTCTGAGCTTGGCGCTCAACTCTTTGAGAATTCGATAGATTTCACGTTTTTCCTCCTGCTGCAGATCGAAGATATCGTTATTGATACCGATGACGCCTTCCGGTTCGATGAAAGCGGTTTTACCTGTGGACGACTCATCGTGGATAATCCCGCGGATTTTTCGTTTGTGCTCTGCCGGAACACTGAGTACACGACGGCCGTTGCGAAAGCTTTCTACGCTGTCGGACAGCCATCCTTTCTGGCGGTAATCCTGCGCCAGGGAGCGGAACTGCTTGTTGAGCTCCTGCTGCTTGCTGAGTGTCTGCTTACGAATAATCAGTAACTCGGGCGAGGCATCGGGGCGAATATTGCCTTCCTCGTCAATGACCTTTTCAATCGCCTTGATCAGTTCTTCCTCAAATGTGACATTGCGTACGATGTCGTACAGCCGGCCGTAAGTGGCCCGGCGCTGGGAAGTGAAGAACTTTAAAATACCACGGAGCAGGCGCAGAATACCGTTGATCTTCTGCAGGCCCTCCTCGGGCAAAACGTAATTCTCAACTTCCAGGTGTTTGAGCTCCTCCGAGATATCCCGGTAACTGGCCATAGGAAGACCGCTGTCTTCCTCTTCAACATTTAATTTATACTCAGCGACTTCTTCCAGTTTGGCCTGAATAAGCACCATATTGCTTTCCGGGCGGATTGTTTTAACCGCATCGACCCCCAATGCACCCAGGCAGGCTTTGCGCACCAGTTCCAGCACTTTGTCAAATTCAAGCTTTTCAAATGTATCCTTCGGTAACAGTAACATATAGTGTAGTCCGTCAAAAAATTTCCAGTAGTTGATCTCTTGTCAAAAACAAAGATCCATGCGTTTTCTTCAGAAAGAAAAAAGCGAAAGTATCGAATTACAAACAATTCTGAAACGCTTAAGTTCCATTTAACGGGGCAGGAAAAGAGAAGCGCTCTCCTATCCGCTTCACTCATCAGGATTTTACTATTTTAGCCGCCGGTAAATCAACGCAATAACACTCGCTTTATGGCAGGTAACGCATTCGGTAATATATTTCGCATTTCAACTTTTGGAGAATCTCATGGCGAAGCCATAGGTGTCATCATCGACGGCTGCCCAGCGGGCCTTGATATTGATGAGGCGTTTATACAGGAGGAACTCGCCCGGCGCCGCCCGGGGCAATCCAAGATTGTAACGCAACGCAAAGAAAGTGATACGGCGCAAATTCTATCCGGTGTTTTCAAAGGTAAAAGTACGGGAACGCCCATTGCCATGATCATCTACAATGCTGACGCGCGTTCGAAAGACTACAGCCACATCGCTGACAAATTCCGGCCTTCCCACGCCGATTATACCTATCACGAAAAGTACGGTTTCCGCGACTACCGGGGGGGCGGCCGTTCCTCCGCCCGTGAAACGGCCGCCCGCGTAGCAGCCGGCGCCATCGCCAAAAGGCTGCTGAGCCGCTACGGCATCCAAATACAGGCCTACGTTAGTCAGGTAGGCGCCTTGAGAACGGAAAAATCATACCGGGACTTAGACCTTGACCGTACGGAGGAGACGCCGGTTCGCTGCCCCGATCCCGGGCTGGCAGAACAAATGATCGCCCATATCAAGGAAGTCCGCAAGGCAGGCGATACCATCGGTGGTGTGGTGACAGGGGTGGTCCAAAACTGCCCGGCCGGTCTTGGTGAACCGGCTTTTGACAAATTGCACGCCGACCTGGCCAAAGCGATGCTTTCTATCAATGCCTGCAAAGGGTTCGAGTACGGTTCCGGATTTGCCGGTGTGACTATGCGCGGCTCGGAACACAACGATCGTTTTTACGAGGAAGGGGGTGAAATCAAGACGAATACAAATCATTCCGGAGGTATACAGGGCGGCATATCCAACGGGATGGATATCTATTTCCGCGCGGCTTTCAAGCCGGTAGCCACCATTGTTCCGGCCCAGGAATCGGTCAACGAAGCCGGCGAAACGGTGACCGTGGAAGGAAAAGGAAGGCATGATCCCTGCGTAGTACCCCGGGCCGTGCCCATCGTCGAAGCAATGACCGCTCTGGTGCTGGCCGATCACTTGCTGCGGCACCGAAGCGCGAGGGTTTGAAGTTTCGTGTCCGTTATGTAGACTCTGCCTACTGATTCCCCTTCCCAGTAAACACCAGAGCGCGTTTAAGGCTGTTGAGGAAGTCGCCGAGGGATTCAAACTCCTTTCGGAAACTCAGCCCGGTGCCGATTTCCAGGCGCCGGCCGCCGCCAATGTCGGGTTCTAGTAGCTGATAGACGCGCAATTTCAGGGAGCGGTCTTTATTGAGCACGTATTCGATGACCAAATCGTTACCGACGAAGGCGCCCGTCGCTTCCGGCACGGTAGGAATATTACTTCCGATGGCGATATTGCCGCCTACCAGGATGGAGAGCCGGTCGTTGAAGAAGTTCTGGCGAAGACGCACCTGCAGTTCATCCCCGCGGTTGATATCCTGCCCGTCGCCCAGATCCACACGTTGATACTGGTTGTAGGCGATGTCAAAATCGATGCCGGAGAGCACATCGCCATCTTTGATAAATTCTGAAAAGAGTTCCGTCAGCAGCAGGGAAAGCTGATTGGAGACAAATTCACTCACCGTATTGTAAATGATCCCACTACCCGAGAAAGTATTGATATCGGAAGGAATGAACTGCCCGGCAACGATCAGACCGAATACCTGTTTGTTCAGTTCATTTTGATCCTGCTTGAGCAGCCGCAGTTTGCTGTCTGTATAATTTTGCAAGGCGCCCCGGAGCTCGGGGAAGTTGATGTCAAAATTGATGATGGGCTGCAGCAGTTCACCGCGGAGATTCATGGTTAGATTGACATCGGTTGGATTACCGGCTTCGCTTCTAAGGCCGGGATTGGCGTTGACCAGGTATTCCGGAATGAAATTGGCTACCGATGCATTGAGTCCTTTATATTCAGCGGTCAGGTTGATGTTGGCTCCGAAAGGATCGCCCGACCAGCGAATGGTTCCGCCTTTGCGAATGCGGAAATTCTTGTTCACCACATTGTAGAGGGTAAAGAGATAATCCCCCCGTTCAATGGCATAGTCGCCATACATTTGAAACTCGTCCTCACTGCGGGGCACAATAATGCGGATATTGCCGCGGCCGGAGCCCTCAATGACATCGCCCGCCTGCTCGTCGAAAACAATTTTGACAACAGCTTCCTCCTCAATTCTCAGATCCATCTCCAAAGAGACGCCGCGCAGCTCGCGGGCGTTGACGCTTTCGGGCTTCGATTGAGGGCGATTTTTTTCTACAAAGCGAATGAAGCTCAGTTCCGAAGCTTCCGCTTCGGGGCTCACCGGGATGACGAGTTCGGTACTATCACCCACCGTGGCGTTGATATAAATATCGGGCTGTTTGAAGCTTCCGCTGAACCAGATCTCTCCCTGTCCCAGGGCATGGCCGTAAAAGGAGTTATCCCCGCCTTTTTTGGTATCGATAGCAAGAAACCTGTCGGTACTCAATCGGGCGGAAAACCCCAGGTCCTGCAGGTGATTGTGGCGTACGCCCCCGTGCACCATAGCCGTATTGCCGTTTTTATCAGACAACACAGTTCCTGTTGCATCAAACAGATGATTGTCGACAGCGATATTTGAAACGTCAAAAGTGTAGCGGGTTTGCAGGTATTCAATGGTCACCCCTCCGTCGTAAGCCCTGATATTACCTTCGATATTGGGTTCTCGGGGCAATCCGAAAAGCCGGAGATCAGCATTGAAGTACCCAATCGTGTTAGAAACAGTTTCCCCGATAAAATATTCGGAAATAGCAGTGGGGAAACCCGAAATATCGAGGTTGAAATCAAAGTAATTGGCCTGTTTTTCCAGTGGAGCGTCTTCTTCCTCCGGGCGTTTGGGGTTAAATGTTCCTTCTGCAATCAGCTGGGCAGTATCCCGGGTGATCGACAGGTAGGTGGAGAAAGGCGTTTGCAAGTCTTCCGCCAGCGCATCGAGCCGGAAACGTCCCCAATCATCATTGTTGACGAACAAAGTATCGGAAACAGCCGTCAGGCTAATGTTCTGCATGTCAAAGACATTTCGAACCAGGGCATACATATCGTATTGTCCGGCAAAATCGAGCGGATCGTAATCCCAGACCTCATCGATATAACCGAAGTCGAGGTTGTTCAGCGATAGTTTTAAGCCTTTATTTCCCACGCTCTCCAGGGCGATACGCTGATCCCCCTTTACCAGTTGAAAATTTTGGGTTTCTATTTCATTGTTGCCGAAGCGGATATAGTTGCGCGCATTGATATTCCACAGTGACTGGAGAATAACCAGTCGGGACTGATCGAATTCCACCTGCATATAATTGGAATCCAGTACGAGCAGAGATCCGTCCAGATACAGATTTTCCAAATAAGGGTTGTCAGAGGAATAGGTAATCCCGAAGTTGAGCGTATCGCGGTTGAGAATACTGACCAGCGCGATGGGTGAAAACCCGGTTTCGCCGTTGATGGTGGTAGAGTCTATGCCCAGGTCGAGATCTCCCTGGCTACCCTGTCCGTCGAGCAGCACGACGATGTCCTCAAAGGCCAGGTTACCTATGCTCAGCCGGGGAATTTCCAGGTCGGCGACCAGGGAATCCCGCCCGCTGTTATAGTAGCCCTGCAGCCGGGTTGCTTCAATCTGCCCCAATTCTTCATTGAAAACCCGGTTGATGCCTTTTGAGTCGATAATTTCGATATCGTAATTAAAGGCATAGGGCGGTATTTCTTTATCAGAGGGCCGCAATCCCAGGTGGTAAGAAAATTCGGGAAAGTTGCGGTGGAAATAACGGATGAGCGCCTCCGGCACCTGTTGAATATCGAAGCGGCCGTCAAGATCGGCTCTCATTACATCCGATCGAATGGTGAATTCCTTATTACCCAGGCTATCCAGGAAGCGGGAAGAAAGCACAATGGAGTCGGCTTCGTAACGCTGTTTCTGATTGTGGAGTATACTAAAACGGGTGACTCTGGCCTGGCCTTCGAGGTCGGCCAGGGTACTATTGCGGAGGTCCAGGGTGATATCGCCACTAAGAATAAGGTCTTTTTCCGCCAGGTTGAGATCTTTAAGGTCGATCTTATTAATGGAGGCGCTGAACTCATAAGTCGGAACGCCACCACTCAGGTTGATTTCCCCGCGGAAGCCGAAGTCAATATTCTCGTCACCGATGGTAAAAGCGCCGTTGAAGCGATTCCAGCGCAGGTCTCCTTCCAGGAAGGCATTTTTGTACTCGTAGCCTTTGAAGTTGAATTGTTCGATATTGGCGATCAGGATGGCATTGACGGTTTCTCCGGTGAGGCCGCTGCCGTTGATCACTTCCGAGGTAAAGGTCACTTTGCCGAAATTAGGGTTGCCGGTCCATTTGCCCAGTTCGAAATCATGCAAGGTGAGGTTACCCGAGTAATTGGCGCGTTCCTTTCCCTGTTTGAGGTTCATGCGCATATCCAGCTCAGCGCGTCCCAGGTCTGTTCTCAGATCCCCGTAAGCAACAAAGTCGACGAAAAATCCGTCGAAGTAGCCACTGAAGTCAATAGTTCCAAGCTTGTTGAAATTCTCTGGCGGGTTGAATTTCGGAATCAGCTGGCGCAAGGTACTGATACGCGTTTTGAAACGCTCTAACCGCAGGTTGAGAATTTCTTCATTCCGGACAGTGAGGTTGCGGGAGCTGAAGTTACCGGCCAATCGCGATCCGTCGGCAAATTCGATATTGAGATCCCGGCCGCGCAGGTTATTGATCCGGCCGCTGATGCGCCCGTCGATACGCAACACTTCGGACTGATTGCTCCGGAAAAAGGCATTGCTTTCAAGTTTTGGAGCGAAAACGATAATATCGCTAATGGCTATGGCCGCATTATTGAGACGAAGATCCAGTCGGACCTCGTCCGGGAATGCCTTGAAGTCAGCGTATTCACGATATTTAAACACCAGGGTGTCCCCCAAGTGACTTTTCGGCGTAATCAGATCCAGCCCCAGGAGTTCAACGCCTTCGGAAGAAACTACTGCCTGGCGAGCGGCGAGCTTGTTGAGTATAAAACCACTGCTGTCGAAAAAGTCGATCTGATTTACCCGGCCGCGGAAGACCAGGTCCTGCATGGAAAAATCCTGAATATCGATATTGATGTCAAAAACCTGAAGATGATCATAATCCAGGACTTCCTGCGGGGTTTGTTTTTCCGGTGATTTGCGAAAGTTATCGAGTTGGAAGGCGCCCTCATTAAATTGAAATTCTCCGATGAGCAAGCGCAGAGAGCTGGAATCTTCGGTTCTTACACTGGTATCCCGGCTGTGTACGGCTGTAGAGATTACTTTAGGTAAAGGCTTGCCTTTGAAATTTTCCACCAAAACAGAAGAACGGTCCAGGCGAACGGAAGCGATATCGATTAGTTTTTCCGGTATATTCAATTCGTTCAGCTGAATGTTTCCCTTCTCTGCTTCAATGCGGAGATGACTGCCATTGACCTCATCTTTTTTATCAAAAATCACATCTGAGAGCTGCACAGCCCCCAGCCTTAAGTGAAAGGGTTTGCGCGCTCGCTGTGCCGTGTCGGGAGGGAAAAGGCGCTGCAAAATGCGCTGCAGGTTGTCTACGCGTTCCTCCTCTCCCCGTCGAATGTTCAGCCGGGCTCCGTACAAACCGATTGCTTCCACTTCCAGCCCCTTGCGTAGAAAAGCGATGGGGTTAAGACTGATATCCGCTTCCAGGTTGCGGCTGTAAAGCAGCGTATCCCCGGTATGATCTTCGACGTAGAACCCGCGCAGGGTAAATTCATCAAAGAAAGTCAAACTGATATAATCCAGGGAAACAGTGGTATTCAGTGTGCTGGAAAGAGAAGCGGCTACTTTTTTGACCACCCAGTTTTGAACGGGAGGGATTTGCAGGATCAGTACAAGAGCAAGCAGGAGAACAATCGAATAAAGCAAGGCTTTTTGCAACCATCGCAGTATTCTGGAAAAGAGGTGTCTCTTTTCCGATTCCGAAGCTCCTTCTTGTGTTTTTTCTCTTTGATCCTCGTTCATCCCTTTAGGATAGCCTTGTGCTTTAATAGACTTGTTGCTACTAGTAAAACCAAAATAGCGTTAAAAATATCTATTCCCAGGTACTTTTAACGTCATTTTAAATCAAATCCGGTGCACTAATACCTGGAGATAAAATTAAATGCCCTTTTTTCCGACCAGATGGCCATTCCATTGTTCCGGGAATAAAATCCTACATGGCCACCCCATCTGGGTATTTCCAAGTGAAGGCACCGGTGTGCGGCAGCCAGCTCTTGCGGGTAACACCGCTCACTCAGAAAAGTATCATCCGCCGCGTTCACGAGAAGTGCCGGCACCCGGATACCGGGCAGGTAATACAAGCTACTGGACGACTCCCAGTAATGCTGCGCTCCCTCAAAGCCATGCAGGGGGGCAGTATAGCGATCATCGAAGACACTGAAGGTCTTCGGCATGGGATGCGCCATAGATACGGCTTCCGGATAACGTCTGGCTTTTTCTTTCATCTTGGTGTTCAGTGAAGACAAAAACCGGTATAAGTACAAGCGATTGTGCCAGCGATCGATCTCAGAATTGGCCGAAGCAATATGACAGGGAACCGAAAAAGCGACTGCCGCTCTCAGTAGTTCAGAGACCTGCCCGCCCTGCTCGCCGAGGTATTTCAAAATGACATTTCCTCCCAGACTGAAGCCGACAAGAGCGATACGACTGTATTTTCCTTGTTCTGCCACCCACCGGACCAGAAAGTCCAGGTCAGTGGTTTCTCCCATGTGGTAAGAACGCAGCGCCCGGTTCATCTCTCCACTGCAACTGCGGAAATTGAGTCCTAGTGCATCCCATCCCTGCCGGTTAAAATAGCGGATCATTCCCTTCAGATAAGGCCGGTCAGCCGATCCTTCCAGACCGTGTAATGCAATGAGGAGATGCTCGCTGCCAACCTCGGACCAGTCGAGGTCGAGAAAATCCCCGTCGGGAGTAGCCAGGCGCTGCCGGTGGTAATGAACGCCTTCCACTTTCCGGAAAAGGGCGGAATAAATTGTGTTGACGTGCGGATTGCGAAAAATTCCCCGGGCTTTGTACTCAGAATGATCAATTACGGGCATATAAATACCATTATTTTCTTAGGGAGAGGATCTCCAGTTTGGCCGACATTCCTTCCCGGTCAATGCGATCTTGTAAACCGGGCAGGTCTCTTTCCGCTTCGCTGCGGGCCCCGTACAATTGCTGCAAAAATAACACATAATCGTCCTCGAGGGTCGAAAAACAGCCCAACCAAAGTCCCATGGCCTCCAGCCCACGCTCCTTAAATTGCTGAATGAGTTGCCGCACCGAGGCTTCCGTGTCAAAGATTTCCACCGCAATCACATATCTGACGGCATCCCCACTGTACAAACGCTCACAATCGTAGTCAAAAAAACCGGCTCCCGGTTCGTAAATAATCAGGCCCGGACGGCGTTCCAAAGGCCCGACACCCGGCGGCAGAGATTTTTCTTTAATTTCCAGGTAAGGCCGCACGTTCTCCTGAAAAGGCTGCAGGAAGGAAGAATCGATCAGGTATCCGGGGGGTTCCAGCTCCGTACTTTTTTTTCTTTTTTCCATCCTTTCCGTGTAGGCTTCTTCATTGACATAAGCTTCCGGTCGCTCCTGCATTTCCCGGTAAAAGATATTGACCAACAACAGGGCGGAGAAAACGGCTACACCGATCTGCTTCACATAGGATTTGCGGTGCCGCAGTAGCTTCTGTCCCTGTTTCCCGCCGCTTGCAATCCAGCGGGGCACCCAACGCAGCCTTTTACCTTCGTGCTCTTCCTTCAGGCGGCGTTCCAGTCTGCGGGTAAACTCTTCCAGGGAAAACAATTCCAGCCGTTTTCTGTCCTGATTGAAAAGATCTACCCGGGAGGGTGTGATATGAAGATGGGGACGCAGCTTTTCATCAACGACGATCATTCCGAAACCATTGTAAATACATTGCTCCCGCAATTCCCGGAAATAGCGATCTTCCTTGCTGGGGAACACATCGGCTCCAATGGCGATCCATTGCTCATCGGCAGCGTATTTTTTAAACTGCTCGACTGCGTAAATATACCGGTATCGCCGCAACCCCCAAAACAGGGCAGCATACAACATCCCCCCCAGCAATAGGGCAATCAAGGCAATAACAGCCCAAACGCCCCACCCCCTCTCGTAAACCTCGATCCAGTCCTGTTGGTGTGCCACTGCAAAAAGGATAAGCGTCAGTATACTTCCTACCGCAACCCCATCCCAGAACAACAAACGGCGCTGAATCCTGTAGCCCACCTCGTCCCTTGTCATGTAGGAAGTTGCCTCTACTGTTGCCAGAAACCGTTTTCCTTCAGTTTCCTGGTAGCTGATCATCCCATCAATAATGATTCCGCCCTCAGCCCGCATATTGAGTTGCAGCTCACTCTGCCCGATCCGGGGGCGGTACCGGTAATGCGCTTTTAAGAAACTCAGCGCGATACGTTTGATGTTATTTTCGGAAAGTACAGCCAAAAATGATCTTTTTTACTCGTTGTCTACCTGTTCCAGTTGCTGCCAGCACTTAATAACCTCGACGGCTTCTTTGACATCGTGCACCCGTATGATGGCGGCTCCCTGCTGCAGGCATACCATATGTAGAGCCGTTGTCGCATTGAGGGCCTCCGCAGGGGAAATCTTCAGTAAGCGGTGAATCATTCCCTTTCGGGAAATACCCGCCAGGACCGGTAGATCCAATATCTGAAACAAGTGCAAATTTTTCAATAGCTTGTAGTTGTGTTCCAGGCTTTTACCGAATCCGAATCCCGGATCCAGAATAAGGTCCTTGACCCCCAGTTCCCTCAGCCGCCCGATTGATGCGATGAAGAAATCCAGAATATCGCCGGCCACCTCTTTGTACGTGGGTTCTTTCTGCATGGTTTCGGGTCTGCCCTGCATATGCATCAAAATATAAGGCACTTCCAGGTCGGCTACTGTATCAAACATCGCTTCGTCCATTTTTCCGGCGGAGACATCGTTGATGATATGAGCACCCGCCCCGACCGTCTCCCTGGCTACCCTGGCGTGAACGGTATCGATGGAAAGTATCGCCTCCGGGAACCGTTGGGCAAGGGTCTGCACCACCGGCATCACGCGCCGGAGTTCTTCTTCTTCACCGATGCTGACCGATCCGGGCCTCGTTGACATGCCTCCGACATCAATGATGGAAGCCCCCTCTTCCAGCATCTGTTCTACCTGTTCCAGGATCTTCCGTTCCTCCTGGTAAAAACCTCCATCGTAAAATGAATCGGGGGTGACATTGAGAATACCCATAACCCGGGGTTGGTCGAGCATTAACAGTCGGCCTTTGCAATTTATTGTTCGATGTGGACTAAACATAATCATCTGTTAAACCGCGCCAAAGTTATTAATTTTAGGCCAGAGTAAGGAGGTTGTATATTTTACGGCCTCTATGCTGCTCCTCCTTTCCCGGAAACTGCAAGGCCCTGACCGGTGTTAACAAAGCAGAAATTAAAAAGCAACTACAATGGCAAAAGAACCTACCCCTTCCAATCCGAATTTAGTTATCGGCCGACTGATACTCTTCATACTTTTACTCAGCCTGGGGGGGATCATTTTATACAAATATTATTCCACTCAGGGAGGACGGTACACGACCGTACCCAAGGAGATGCAAATTAATTACCTGCCTTCGGATTATCAGGTTAATATCGACGAGGAGCGCGCCCTGGAAATACTGTCTAACCCTCAGCGAAAGCGCCGGGAATTCAACGAGCTGGTCTACGATCTGAACTTGTCTATCCTCAATCATGTCGCCAATCGAATGGGACTCAATGAAGCACAGCAGGAACAGGTGCGCGAGGAATACGAAAAACATCATTCTTACCTGCATAACCTTTATTATCAGGACTTCACCGCCCTGAAAGATACGACCTCTAACCTCTATCAAACCTGGTATGAAAATGAAAGCACCAATGCTACCGCTGTGCTCCGGGAAGTAGCTTCGAAATATACCTGCTTTTTTGTCAATCATATCTTTACCACCGTACTGGAGACAGAAGGTGGCAGTATTTACGCCAAAGGCATGGATGTGGAAACCCCCTGTGGCGTCGCCTTGGCGGAAGCCCTGCAACCCGTCATCAAGCGCATGGAAGAACGCGCCGCCATTCGCGACTTCAGCCGCTCCAAAGGGCTAATGCAGGAAAAAGTGGAACGCGTCATCGCAGAACTGGCCACCATGGAAGTACGCGACAAAAAAGGACTGAACAAAACACTACAAACAAAAATATGGGGATTTTCCGTATCCTCTACCGATATTGAAGTTTCTGCAATCAGCATTTTAAAGGTCGGCTTCAAACTAGATCAGTTTTTTAATATAGAGCTCAACACCAGGAGTAATGTTATCACCATCACCCTACCCGAACCCATTATCCTCTCTCACGAGGTATACCCAAAGTTCGACAAACTCGACATCGGCTGGCTGCGGGAAGTAAAGGACGCCGATATCAATAAAGCCTTCAACGCTTTGCGGCATGAATTCCGGCGCGAAGCACTAGAGAGCGATATCAGGGAAAACGCCCGGAAACAGGCGGTAGAACTTATGAACACCATGTTTACCCCACTGGTCAAATCACTTGACCAGCGCTATCAATTAAAGGTTACTTTCAAAGAGGTGGACTCGGTTGCCGAGGAACCCGATATTACCGCCCAGGATTTTCAAAACTAAGCTTATTTAATCTAATTCTAAATTAATTTGCATAAACACGGGCTTTGAATTATTTTCGCAACTAACCATTTCAGTATACGACACATGCAAGTTCATTCCGTTTTGCTGGCCGATATCGATACACTCACCCGCTTCGGGTTGAAGACGCTCATTGACCAACTTCCCGGTTTCGAAGTAATCGGAGAGGCCGAAGACGGTGCAGTACTTCACTCAATACTAACCCGGCTGCAGCCCGAAATGGTCATTATAGACTATCAGGCGCCGGAAGCCTTCGGACTGAAATCCGTGTACACCATAAAATCGCTGCTGCCGGAAACCAAAATTCTGGTCATCAGTTCCGATCACGAAAAAGAGAGCATCTACAAAGTGCTGGAAAGCGGAGTGCAAAGCTTTGTAACGAAAAGTTGCGGTCTGGAAGAGATACAGGATGCGATTAAAGCAACGGCAAGGGGAGAAAAGTTTTTTTGTACCAAAGTTATCGATTATTTATTGGAAAAGAGTTTTGCCAAGGAAGAGGACAAGGACTGTGCGCCCAGCCCCCTGACGCCAAGAGAAATAGAAGTAGTGCAATTGATTGCCAAGGGACTTATCGCCAAAGAAATTGCCGGCCGGCTCCATCTGAGCACCCACACTATATATACCCACCGGAAAAACATCATGAAAAAACTGAATCTCAACACTTCCTCAGAACTGGTGCTCTACGCCGTGAGCAACGGGTTTATTGAAAAGGTTTGAAATAAAAATGAAACCCTTGCTTGGCTCATTGCGTTAATACTTAAATATAATGATTACCCTCCTATCAGCTATTTTCAAGTTGAAATAAGATGACACTGAATACAATGCTTTTTTAATTATGAGCGTTAATGAATTGTCATATCCCCTTGTAAAATATTCTGATTTCCATTACCTTACATTTTTGTATCCCATGTTCAAAAAAATATCAAACGCAACGCTATGAAAATCAGTTTTCAAGCTACACTGCTGCTTTTACTGGCGAGTCTTTTCCACCGTACCGCCTTTGCGGAGGATCATTACATCATGTACGATCCTTCTTGTATGGACAGGCTGGAATACGCCTACGGGTTTACACCTGATGACCAGCACTACGTAAAATACCATATTAAAATTAACGCTACAGAGGTAATCGTATTGGAAATTGGATTGGAAAGTGAATCTCCCACCCAAAGCTATCTCAACTCCTCTACAGTGGGTTGTTCGGACGAAGTACTGAATCGTGAGCTAGCTGACAGGATACGCAATAACCTCGATCGGGTTTTCATGGTGCGGCAAAAAGGAAATCAATACCAGATTTCCCGGGTCAACATGGCCAGCTATTTTCGCCGTGACGACCGAGGGGTCGTTTACGACTCCTGGCAATTCAGCTTTAAACACAGCGGAAGTTTGAACCCCGGTGATGTTCTTACAGATGACCCGGCGAAAATGCTCAAGGTGACCTACCAGGGAAGCACGGAATACAAATGTACCGATGCTTACCGGTTCCGGATGGAGTTTTCAAATAGTTCCAATTATCGCGACCTCTTCTTTCTGCCGGGGGTCGGCATAGTGGAAGAAAGGCCTAATTCCGGTAGTTCCGGTGACGTCTACCAACTGAAAAATTACAACGACACGCCTTTTGAAACCTACTTAGAAAAAGTATGTCAGCAGGGAGCGGGAAATCTTTCCTCCAATTTCCTCCCCGGCGCTAACTCCTTCACCGGAAATTCGACGAATAACAGCGGCGCCAATAGGGCTCAGTACCATGAGGTAGAAAAAGGAGAAACCGCTTTTTCCATCAGTCGCAAATACGATGTAAGCCTCGATGAACTACGCGCCTGGAACCCGGAAATCAAGAATGCCAGTCTGGTTAAGGTTGGCGACCGCGTACGGGTATCCCCTCCCAACGGCATGGCCAGCTCCCCTCCTGCCTCTCCACAAAACGGCGGTTTTTCCTGGACCGGAACCTCATCCGGCAATGCCGGCGCCAATGACAGTTATAACAGTGCAAACAACTTCCCCGACAATATGACCGCTAAAGGCCAACAGGTCTTTGCGTGGGATACCACCAATGGAAAACACACCGTTCAACCCGGCGAAACCGTAGCCCTTCTGGCCCTCAAGTACGGTTATACCGAGCAGCGTTTTCGAAATATGAATAATCTTGGTCCGAATGATATCGTCAAAATCGGCCAGGAGGTAAAAACTACCGACTGCTCTTCATCCTCAGGTGGTATGTCAGGCAGTACGGATGCCGGTTCTGTTCCCGGATCGACCAATCTATTTAATACAAACTCCTCCGCCAATCAGTGGTCGTCTTCCAACTATCAGAACAATAACTCCGTTACTACCTCAAATAATTCTAATCAAAATAATTCAAGTTCAAATACTACGCAGCAAAGTCTGCCAAGCAGCTCTACACTTCCTACTTATAATACCCCCACAGAGAATAATAACGGCCTGGGAACAGCGCTCAGTCCGCGTTCTCCGAATAGCACAATGCCTGGTCCGGGAACAGCCGCTAATGCGCCATCAAGCGCTTCGTCCTCCTCTTTTGAACCTTATGGAACAAACGGTCCGGATTTCAGCAGCCTCCCGTCACCTTCCACCGACAACAACACCAACTATTACCGCTCTGAGTCCAACACCTCAGGCCGGGGCTATTATCCCAATACGGACAGCGCCGTCAGGTCCCCTGAGAATACGCTCCCCACTTACAATGATAGCCGGAGTATTCCGGACAGCCAGCCTTCCTCCCAGGGAACCTTCTCTGGTTTTGGCACGCCTATTCCACGGAACAACGGAACTATCCCCAATACCAATAGAAATGAGGCTGTGACAACAGGAAACAGCGATCCTTTTTCATCCTCTTCCTATTATTCCTCTGATGACAACCGAAACAGCCCCGCGAATACTTCCCAGACAGTGCACATCGTCCGGGAAGGAGATACCCTGGAAAGCATCGCTCGTAAATACAATACCACGACCGAACGCCTGCGACAAGTCAATAATCTGGACCGTACTGAAGTGTTGATCCCCTATCAAAAATTATCCATCAATTGACAGGCAACACTTTGAGTATAGCCCGGAATTTTTGAATTCGCTCTTTGACAACTTTAGTATTTTCAATCGAGTTACGAGGATAAGCATCTTCATATTTGTCAAAGAAGTTAAAGCATTTTGTTCGAATTCCGGGCTATTCTGTATTTTAGCCTTAATAATTGTTGCCTACGCGTATGTCTACCGACTTGATACTGTTACTTGTTTTCTTCTTTACCTCTATTATCTTTTCTTTTCTGTGTTCTATTTGGGAAGCGGCTTTTCTCAGTATTCCCCCCTCCTTCGTCGAGCTACAACAAAAAGAGGGCACGCGGGTAGGAAAGCTGCTCAAACAGTTTAAGGAAAATATAGACCGCCCCCTTTCCGCCATCCTGACACTCAATACCATCGCCCATACGGCGGGGGCTATCGGCGTTGGTATTCAGGCAGAGAAACTGTTTAAAGGAAGTGAAATGATGTTATTTGGCGTAGCACTTCCTTTTTCTTCCGAAGCATTGATCGGAGCGCTGATGACGCTGGCGATTCTCATCCTCTCGGAAATTATTCCCAAAACGCTGGGCGCCAATTACTGGAAAGGACTCACTCCCTTTACCGTCAACTCCCTGAATATCATCATCTATGTTCTGTACCCCTTGGTATGGTTGAGCCAGTTTATCACCAAAATGCTGAAAAAGGACAAGGATCGCAGCGTTTTCAGCCGGGCGGAATTTACGGTCATGGCTGAACTGGGAGAAAGGGAAGGCATTTTCAAACAGGATGAATCAAAGATCATCCGTAACCTTTTGCGTTTCAATACCATTCAGGCAAAAGATATCATGACGCCGCGTACGGTAGTAAAAGTTGCCGACCGGGAAACCTCTATCGAAGAATTTTACGAAGAAAACCAGGACTTGCGTTTTTCCAGAATTCCCATCTATACAGAGAGCAAGGATAATATTACCGGCTTTGTACTCAAGGACGAAATTCTATCCAATATCATCAAAGGACACCAGGATATTCCTATGCATTCCATCAGCCGGGATATCATGATCGTTAACGAACAGATTCCCCTGCCCGACCTTTTTAATAAGCTGATGGAAAAAAGAGAGCATATCGCATTGGTGGTCGATGAGTTCGGTGGAATGGCCGGTATCGTGACGATGGAAGACGTCATCGAAACCCTGCTCGGTATGGAAATCGTTGATGAATTGGATAACATAGAAGATATGCAGCTCCTCGCCCGCAGAAATTGGGAAAAGCGGGCAAGAAATCTCGGCCTGATCCAGGTTGATGAAGAAAAAACAGAATAAAAGAGCTGAATGCCGGAAAACCGCTCACTGATCAAATCGACCGGTCATAATTCGTCATAAAATATCGTAAATGCGGGGAAGCATCATCCCTGTTTTATGAACAATAAAGAGCCCTTCTTTATTTAATTTACTAGTGGGCTTTTTGAAATAGCGCCACTTCATCTTTTGACTGAAACAGGGGATTTTTTCAACTACAAACACAGTTTCATGAAAATGCTTTCCTCGCTTAACCGGACGGAAACAATCGATCAGCTCCAACAAAACACTTTTGACCTCATCGTAATCGGCGGCGGCATTACCGGAGCGGGCATCGCTCTCGACGGCGCTTCCCGCGGCATGCAGGTAGCTCTTATTGAAAAAGAGGACTTCGCCTCCGGAACAAGCAGCAAGTCAACAAAGCTCATCCACGGGGGACTGCGCTACCTCAAACAGTTCGAAATCGGATTAGTGCGGGAAGTGGGCAGAGAACGCGCTATTGTACACCGCCTGGCGCCACACCTGGTGACCGCCGAAAAAATGTTGCTCCCGCTGGTTAAAGGAGGCACCTACGGAGAGCTCTCTACCTCCTTGGGCCTTTGGGTATATGATGTACTGGCGGGGGTAGAAGGGGAAGATAAAAGAACCATGCTCAGTAAAAAAGAGACGCTGGAAAAAGAACCTATGTTGCGCGAGGACATTCTTAGGGGAGGCGGATACTACGCCGAATACCGCACCGATGATGCCCGCCTGACCATCGAAAATATAAAAACTGCAGCGGATTACGGCGCAATTAGTATTAACTATGTCAAAGCCACCGATTTTACTTATGATGATGCCGGAAAAGTGAACGGCGTATCCTGCGTGGACAGACAAAGCGGTAATAATTTCAACATCCGTGCGCGCTATATCATCAGCGCCGCCGGTCCCTGGGTGGATGAGCTTCGCAGAAAGACCGGCTCTATAGAAGGAAAGCGCCTTTTCCTGTCCAAAGGCGTACATATCGTAGTTCCCCACGAACGCTTTCCGGTAAGACAATCCGTTTATTTCGACAACGATGACGGAAGGATGATTTTTGCTATCCCCCGGCACCGGGTGACCTATATTGGAACCACGGATACGACTTACGAAGGCGATCTTGATCAGATCCCCATCAACCAGGAAGATGTAGACTACTTGCTGGAAGCGACCAACCGAATGTTTCCCGATGCCAACCTGAGCACGGAAGATGTGGAAAGCAGTTGGGCGGGCCTGCGCCCCCTCATCTACGAGGAAGGCAAGTCTGCTTCTGAAATGTCGCGCAAGGATGAAATATTCGAGTCCGATACCGGGCTGATCTCCATCGCCGGTGGTAAGCTTACCGGTTACCGCAAGATGGCGGAACGCGTGGTCGATCTAGTCGTAAAAAAGTATGTAGCGGCCAACGGTGAAGCAGCCTCCTTTAAGGATACACATACTAAAAAGATTCCCCTGAGCGGCGGACCTTTCAAAAATACTGCGGAAGTGCGCCGATACCGGCAAGAAATTGAAGATATGATTATCCCCATGGGGCTGGACAGCTATTACGCCACCTACCTGCTAGCTAATTACGGCCGTCAATCAGAAGACATACTCGACAAATTCGGTCATTATGATCAGCGAGCAGAAGCGGCGCTAGCCAGGGCAGAAGCCTGGTTCTGCGTGCGACAAGAGCTGGCGCTGACCTTACTCGACTTCTTTGACCGCCGCACCGGAAGGCTCTACTTCCACCTGCCCAGCATTCTTCCCCTACTCGATATTATAGGTGAGGATTTCGCCGCCTATTTCGACTGGAGTGACGAGAAGCTCGCCGGAGAAAAAGAACAGGTTTTAGCCGCCATCCGGCATGTGACTGACTTTGAATACGCTTCCGAAGTTGCCGGCGAAGAGAAGGTTTAAAAGCCGTTTCATTATTAAGAAATGATTTGAAGTGGTCTAACTCTTCTTTCCTTTTTTCTTCTCCCGTTCAGCCTGGGATTTTTGCTGTTCTTTCATCGCCTTTTCGAGTCGCTGCTGGAAGCCGCCTTTCTTTTTCGGTTTTTTCCGATAAGCTTCCAGTTCCTTTTTGATCTTCTCCTGGTCGATGATCACATTCTTGGTGACGATCGTTTGCGTAATATTGAATAGGTTGCTGAACAACAGATAAGCGGTCAACCCCGAAGCGAAGCTGTTAAAAAATCCAACGAAAAAGATAGGCATCAGATACTGCATATACTTCATAGCCGGATTAGCCGACATATCCATATGCCGGGTATTGTAGTAGGTATAAATTAAGGTAGTGATCGCCCAAAGAATGGTGAACAGGCTGATGTGCGCACCGAAGCCAAACGGAATCTCGAATGGAAGCTTGAAGAAAGCATCGTAAGACGACAGGTCGTTGGCCCAGAGGAAACCTTCCTGCCGGAACTCGATGGAAGCGGGAAAGAACCGGTACAGGGCGAACCAGATTGGCATTTGCAGCACCATCGGCAAGCACCCCCCTAGCGGATTAACGCCGAACTCCCGGTAGATCTTCATCTGTTCCATCTGCTGCTTCTGTTGGTCGTCCTTAAACTTATTACGCATGCTGTCAAGCTGCGGTTTCAGGGCCCCCATTTTCGACTGAGAGTACAGCATGCGGTAGGTCAAAGGGAATAAGACCAACTTGACGATAAGCGTCAGCGCGAGAATAACTAGTCCTGCACTACCGATAAAGCTCGAAAGAAAACTAAAGATGGGACGAATCACCCATCGATTGATGGTCCCGAAAATACTCCATCCAAAAGGAACAATATCCTGTAAGTCTTCCCCTACTGCCAGCAAACGTTCAAATTCATTAGGTCCGATATACAGATGCATATCGAAACTTTCGCTGCCGGAGTGAGTATAAGGAATATCCAGTTCGGAGGACAGTTTTTTGAGATCGGAAGCCGATTCATCGAGGTTCTGAATCTCAAAGTTGGCAGATTCGAAACCGTTGGCGGCTATGATCGTGCTGTTAAAAAACTGGTTGGAACTGGTCACCCACTTAATACTGCGATCCACTGTCTCTTCATCATCTCTCGACCAGGAGAGATAATCGGGATCATCCCCGAGCGGTTTAAAATGAATCGTTGAATACTGTCTTTCGTATTGTGTGTTTTTCTCAATCTTGTCCAGGAAGTTAACCCAGGTGAGTTTGATTTTATCCGTATTAGCCGGGATGATGCCGTTCATACCTTCCAGCCGTATGCTGTAATCGATCTCATAAGACCCCGGTTCGATGGCATAGCGCTGTTCAAAATAACGGCCGTTTCCGGCATCGGCTCGAAAGACAATTTCATCGCCGCTGTCGGAGGTAGTGAAAAACAAATCACCGGTACTGACCCCTCCGCCGGCCATATTGGCTGCCGGCAGAAAATATTCGAAACGATTTTTTTCATCGGCCAGCAGATAGAGCGGAACTTTAACGTCTTTACGCTCTTCGTTCTCCACTATTTTCTTGTGGTTTTTCAGCTCTACCTTGACAATTCGCCCTCCCTTATTGCTGAAAGTAATGATAAAGAGATCGTTTTCCAGCGTATACTGCTCTTCACTGCCTTGAGCGGCAAGCGCAAAGGGACCGTAAGCCCCTTCCAGACGGGCTGATTGAACCGAGTCCGGAATTTGGGTATCCGCCGTAACAATTGTATCCTCCTGGACATCACTAAGCCTGGCCAGGCTATCCAGGCGTTCTTGTTCGACCATAGCCAGGGAATCCTGTTGCCGTTGTTCCGCCTCTATTTCTTCTGCTGTAGGACTAACAAACTGTTGCCAGACAATAAAAAGAATGAAAATCAGCGTTAATCCTATGATCGTATTTCTATCCATTCAGTATGCTCATTTTATACAAAAAACAACCGGTAAGTTGAAAAAGGACGGCCTTTTTTAAAGCACCGCAAAGGTACAATAATGTATTGGGTTGAAATAACCCAAATAGATGTTTCTCGACAGATTATCGATGAGTCCATCCTGTGAGGGGACCTGGTTTTATAAACTTTCTTGATTGAACCTCACCGTTTCGCTTTCTACGGGTGCTCGCCCTGGATAAACGCGAAGGGCGACCTCCAGGCAATCCATCGCTGCTTCCAGGTCTTTTTCATTGAGAATATAGGCGATGCGCACCTCGTCCACACCGAGACCTGGTGTAGCGTAAAACCCTTCCCCCGGCGACAGCATTACTGTGGCACCTTTGTAATCGAAAAATTCCAGTAGCCAGCGGCAAAAGTGTTCCGCATTGTCAACAGGAAACCTGGCGAAACAGTAAAAGGCGCCACCGGGAAAGTAACTAATGACACCCGGCATTTGTTGAAGACGGCGATAAATAGTTTGCCGCCGAAGCTTATATTCTTTTTTTACTCCCTTAAGATAAGCCGGCTTTACATCCAGCAAGGCTTCTGCCAGCAGTTGCCCCAACACCGGAGGGCTGAGACGAAGCTTGACATAGCGAGTCAAAGCTTCCAGCAGCGCTTCGCTCCTGGTGACGACTGCCCCTACGCGAGCACCGCAGGCGCTGTATCGTTTAGACACGGAATCGACCATCACGACGTGGTCTTCCAATCCTTCCAGGCGCAATGCAGAAAAGAAAGGCGATTCCTCTTCGTAACAAAATTCGCGGTAAACCTCATCGACAAAGAGGTAAAGATCGTATTTCTTCACCAGAACGGCCAGCGATTCCAGTACCTCCTTCGAATAAAAACGACCGGTAGGATTGCTGGGATTCGTGATGAAAACAGCCTTAGTTTTTGGCCCTATCAGGCGTTCGAAATCAGCAGTTTGAGGAAGTGCAAAAGCATTGTCAATCGAACAGGTAATGGGTTTGATTTGCACATCGGCAATCCGGGCAAACCCGTTGTAATTGGCGTAGAAGGGTTCGGGAACGATAATCTCTTCGCCGGGATTGAGACAAGCCAGGAAGATAAGCTGAATCGCTTCCGAGGCGCCCGTCGTGATAAGTATTTGGTCTGCCGTCAGCTCTATATCGAAGCTGCGATAGTATTCAACGAGTTTGCGCCGGTAGGAAGGCAATCCTTCAGCAGGGCTATAGGCCAGCACTGGAATATCTGCGGCCTTGAGCTGCTGAAGGGCAGCAGGCGGTGTCTCGATATCGGGTTGTCCGATATTGAGATGATAAACATGCTTGCCTTCCGCTTTAGCCCGGTCGGCAAAGGGAGTCAGTTTACGAAAAGGTGACGTGGGAACCAGACCTGCCCGCTGAGAAATCGTCGGCATAAACGTGGCTTTTACAACGCCTTGCGACGCTGATGAATAAAAGGCTTAAAGATAAGACAAGAATGCCACTTTGTGAACCGCATCGTTTAATCAGTTGGCGGCCAGGGCATCTAAATCCACAGGTTCAAAGGAGTGAAAAACACGATCGGGCACCGATTCATATACGTGGATATTAGTAATTTGCCGCTGTCCACGATCTCCCGACAGTAAAATATCACCGTGTTTTTGATAATCTTTCCAGGGCGTGGTAAAGGCCGGTTCTTCGTCGGCAGCATCGCGATAGAATTGCCATTGTTTCACGAGGTGATCGTCCTGGTCCACAAATACCCGATACTTATTCTGAGGGGTATCCCCTACCCCGTCGAAGGTCAGCTGAAGCACCTGTGCGGCTTGTCCGCCCTGGATGGTATCCTGCCCCTGATATTTGAGCGTCACCCCTGAGTCCTTGAGTTTAAAAGGCATCAGCAACCAGTAGGAGTCATTGATCCAGATACTCTCGCCGCGCTGCACGTATTTGGCCAAAGAGTCTTGATTTTCCAGGCGTTTTCCGTCGAGCATCACCCTACCGGTATCGGTTTTGACATTGATGAGAAATACCGTGCTATCGCTTGGCATTTGTATGCGCACCAGGCCGCTTTTCTTATCCCAGAGCAATTCGCGGGCCCCGAAGAAGTTCCAGCCGATATAGCGCGTATTGTCCCAGGCCCGCCTTCCCCCCATCGCCTTCATGACGGAGTCGGCGATAGCGATAGCTCGCTCATCGCTGGCGGCGGCGTTGAATCCCTCAGCAGGCGGGTTGTTTTCCAGTGATGTTGTTTCGGTGGTCCCGGCATTTTCTGCCGGTTCACAGGCAAAACAGATAACTAAAACCGACAGGGAGAAGAAAAGTGTGCGGTGATTCATAAATGGATAATTTGATGTGCGGCTAAAATAAAACTTCCCCGCCCAAAATTCAATTTGGCGGGGAAGTTTGTACTAACGGGCCAGTAGTGAAGGGACAAAGTACCTGATCCTTATGTCAGATTGTGCCTCATCGGTCATCAATTCGAATAGATGCACCAGGAATAAGTAGTCAGCTATTCGTGTCCTTCACCACTAATATTTCGGGAACCTGGGAAGATCACTATTCCGGAGTTTTACCTCCCTGAAGGAAGTCCTGGTAATCTTTAAGTTCCTTCCACTTTCCTTCGGCAGCCAGTAGCGCCTGTTGGGGCCAGGATGAAGGATCGGCCAGGCGGAAATTTTTCCCGGAGGCCGTCAGCAGATCCTGGATCTCATCGGTTGTCGTGAAGGCCAGCTCCTGCCAGTTCCGGATCCCGTTATTCTTGAGCAGTTCCTCAATTTTAGGTCCGATGCCCTCGATGATTTTCAAATCCTCCGGATTGGCCCCGGCGAATCCCATCATCTTGGCGGCAAGCTCTTCTACCTTGGACGGGGTTTCAAAGTCACCCTTTTTTTCTTCTCCGGTATCCAGGAATTTCTGGTATTCCACTAATTCGTCCCATTTGCCTTCCGCCGCTAGCTCGGCCTGTCGCGGCCAGGTCTCGGGATTGTGAATCCGGTATTTGGGATCTGCTTTTTCCAGGGTTTCGGAAAGTTCCTCCGGACTAGCCTTGGCAATTGCGGCCCAATTGGCATATCCGCCTTTTTTCAAGACCTCTTCCAGCTTTGGCCCGATGCCTTCAATTATTTTCAGATCGCTGGTTTGGAAAATCGCAGCGTACCCCACCGCGAGGAGGCCTCTGGAAGCCACTTTCGGGATATCGTCCTTGCGGCGTAAAGCCAGGGTTTCGATTTTCGCCGGTGTTACGAAATCACCCTGATCTTCCTTTCCCGTATCGAGGAATTTTTGATACTCCACCAGTTCGTCCCACTTGCCTTCACTAGCCAGTCTTGCCTGCTGCGGCCAGCTCTTGGGCTCCATCATTTTATACGCCGGTCCGGCGGCAGCCAGCAAAGATTTCAGATCCTCCTGGGATTGACCGGCCAGTTCAGCCCAGGTATTGATTCCGGCGTTTTTGAGCACCTCTTCAACTTTAGGACCAATGCCTTCTACAATTTGCAATTCGCCAGGAGCAAAGAGCGAGGCGTAATCAATATCCGCTCCTTCGAGCGAGGCGATACCCAGGCCTCGTCCGTCGACATCGGCGGCCTGCTCAGTTTCTCCGGCGCTTTCCCGCTGCTGGCGTTCAAGCCTGCCCCGCATTACGGCCAGATCGGCTTCCAGGGAATTAATGGAAGCGCGAAGTGCAGTATTATCTTTTTCGAGCTCGTCTTTTTTATATTTCAGCTCGGCATTGCTTCTTTCGAGCTCATTGTTGCGGTCATGCAACTGGTCTCGTTCCATTTCCAGTTCGGCAGACTGCTTTTTATACTGATACCATAGCCAATAGCCCAGCAATAACCCCAGCAGTAAAGGAAGGAGCATAGCGAGCAACAGCCACCACAGGCAATCCAGCCCGGGAATGTGAAGAAACAGTGTATTAGATGACATGTGGTTTTATTTTTACTTTTCAAGGATAAGTTGAGGTTTATAGAAAGATTGCGGTCACCAATCACTCCATGACCCGGATTTCCACGCGCCGGTTTTCGTGCCGGCCTTCAGGGGTATCATTGGAAGCAATAGGTTGGGTTTCCCCTTTCGACTCCACCTGAATCTGATCGGCGGGCACCCCGTATCCGATCAGCACATCGCGGATAGCCTGAGCGCGTTCCAGGCCTAGTTGCTCATTATAATCCGGTGGACCGGTATTATCAGCATGGCCGGTCAGCCGCACGCGGCGCCCTGTCTGCACGAGGTTCTCTGCAAGACGCTGCAAGTATTGTTCAACCTCTTCAGCATAATCTTTCTCCACCGAATTGTAAGGGAAACGAATATTGACCCGATCGGGCAGCTCTTCCACCGTCTCCGCCACCTTTTCCTCAGTTGCGATCCAATCGAAAATCACGCCTTGAAAGAAGCCCTCCCGTGCTCCGGCCGGCGCCTCAACCAGGCGGGCGCGTATGCGAGTGCGTTCCGCAGGAATGTCATCCAAAAATAACTGCCGGACCTGTTCGGCCCGTGCAAACCCCATATTCTGAAAACCTTCCGGAGCCGGTTCTTCTTCAAAATACAGCCCGGTTATCTCCAGGATGTTGTCTTCGTCCTGGAGCGCAAGCAGAGAATCCCGAAAAGCCCGGTATCCGGCATTGGTGAAAGCCTCGGCTTCCGACCAGCGAAAATCAATGGGGTACCGCCGAAATTCAGCCGGTTCCGCAGGTGTAAGGGGCGGCGCCGCGGCCTCCATCGCACCTCCGCCGGCACCACAGCCCAGACACAGCGTGTCCGAAGCCAACCAGTACAATGCAAAAGTGTACAGAAACCATAGCGCCAGGATAGTGAGGACCTTGTATAGCGCGGTCATAAATTTGGGAATTGATTATCGAATAAATCTATTGTTATCTTGGACTGATCACTGAATTATTCGAACAGGCTGGATAGGCGTGTCACGAGCTCGATTATCATAAAACTCAAAAGCCACAATTAAATATATGGTAATAAGCCAATAAAAAGAAATGTAATGCTTCTTTTTTTTAACATTCTGTTAAGAACTTCCGGAAAGGGGCTGGCAGGGACTACATATTCAAGGCTTAGGAACCAAAAGGCAACTTTCTTTACTTTGATTTCATTATATTTGCAGAACTTTTCTGTAAATCGCCCTGATGACGAAAAAGAAGGGAAAAACCATAAATTGTATAGCACATGTTTGAAAGTCTGAGCGATAGATTAGAAGGCGCTTTCAAAACTCTGAAAGGAGAAAGTAAGTTAACGGAGCTGAATATTGCCCAATCGATCAAAGAAATCCGGCGGGCCCTTGTTGCAGCGGATGTCAATTATAAGATCGCCAAGGAATTTACTGATAAGGTCAAGGAAAAGGCACTCGGCCAGCAGAACCTGCTGAAGTCGGTCAAGCCGGGAGAACTAATGGTCAAAATCGTCCAAGATGAGCTCATCGAACTCATGGGGGGTGAAGCGGCAGATTTTGATATCAAAGGCAAGCCTAGTGTGATCCTGATCGCCGGTCTGCAAGGCTCAGGAAAAACGACTTTTTCGGGAAAGTTGGCCAACTTTCTGAAATCCAAGCGAAAGAAAAGCCCGCTGCTCGTCGCCTGCGACGTCTACAGGCCGGCTGCTATCAATCAGCTTTCGGTCATCGGCAACCAGGTCAAGGTGCCGGTTTACAAAGAAGAAGACAACAAGGATCCTGTGGAGATCGCTCTGCGCGCTATCAAACACGCACAGGACCACAGCTTCGATACGGTCATCGTCGATACCGCCGGCCGCCTCAGCGTAGATCAGGAGATGATGAACGAAATCTCCAGCCTCAAAGAGGCTTTGCAACCCAACGAAACACTTTTCGTTGTGGACTCCATGACGGGGCAGGATGCCGTCAACACCGCTAAAGCCTTTAACGAGGTGATCGACTACGACGGCGTAGTGCTCACCAAGCTCGACGGCGATACCCGCGGCGGCGCCGCCCTTTCGATCAAGTACACGGTCGGCAAACCCATCAAATTCGTCAGCACCGGAGAGAAAATGGATACGCTCGACGTATTCCACCCCGACCGCATGGCCCAGCGTATTATGGGGATGGGGGATATTGTCTCTTTTGTTGAAAAGGCCCAGGAGCAATTTGATGAAAAGGAGGCCAAACGGCTGGAAAAGAAAATCAAACGCAACAAGTTTGATTTCAATGACTTTCTCAGCCAAATCAACCAGATCCGGAAAATGGGCGATATCAAATCCTTGATGGGCATGATTCCCGGTATGAACAAACTCACTAAAAACCTGGATATCGACGATTCGGCCTTCAATAAGGTGGAAGCTATTATCTTCTCCATGACTCCGGAGGAACGTGGCAACCCTGAAATTCTCAACGCCAGTCGAAAACGACGCATCGCGAAAGGCTGCGGCAACGAAGTACACGACATCAATGCCTTCATCAAGCAGTTCGATCAAATGCGGAAAATGATGCACAAGATGAGTAAAATGCCGGGGATGGGTAGCGGCCCAACCGGTACGCCGGGCAGTAAGGGAGGCACCCGCCGCCGCCGGTCTAAACGTCGCCCGCGAAGAAGAGGGATGTGAGAAATAAGAAATAGGAAAGAAAAGGGTTAGTCCGCCTATATATATGGGAATCCTATTCTCCCCGAAGAGACCTTATTTCCTTTGTTGTTCGTTCTATTAAGTAAATATTCACATTGATGAGAACGATAACTTCTGTCCTATTTATCCTTTCTTTCTTTTTGGTGCTTCCAGCCCAGGAATCAGATCTCCCCCTCAGCCGGGCAGTCCCTACTGATCCCGCTATAAAAACAGGAGAACTTCCCAACGGAATGCTTTATTTCATCCGGCACAATGAAAAGCCGGAAGACCGCGCCGAGTTGAGGCTCGTAGTTCGCGCCGGATCTCTGCAGGAAGACCCCGATCAACTGGGCATCGCGCACTTCGTCGAACACATGGCCTTTAACGGCAGCACCCACTTCGAGAAAAACGAACTGATCGACTACCTGGAAAGTGTCGGGTCGCGCTTTGGTCCCGACCTGAACGCTTATACCAGCTTTGGCGAAACGGTATACATGCTACAGGCCCGGACCGATAGCCTGCCGCTACTGGAAAAGGGGCTGCTCATCCTGGAAGACTGGGCCGGGGGCGTCAGTTTTGAACCGGAAGAAATTGACAAGGAAAGAGGAGTCATTATTTCAGAATGGCGGACTAATCTGAGCCCCGATCAGCGCCTGCAGCAGCAATACTTCCCCGTACTTTACCAGGACTCCCGCTATGCCAAACGCCTGCCCATCGGCGACCCCGAAATTATCGACACGGCAGATCACAGCACTATCCGCCGGTTTTACCGCGACTGGTACCGCCCCGACCTCATGGCTATCGTCGCCGTGGGAGACTTTGAGGTGGAATGGATGGAGAAAGAATTAATCGGGCGTTTCAGTGATCTGAAAAACCCGGATAATCCAAGGCCCCGTAAAACTTATGATATCCCCGGACACCCGGAAACCCGGGTGGCGCGTTGTACGGACGAAGAAGCGGCCTTTACGCGTATTCAGGTGGTCTACAAACATCCGGAACACAAGGTAGAGGATCTCTCTGCGTATCGGGAGCAACTGGCACACTCTCTCTACAACCGGATGCTCAATGCGCGTCTCTTTGAAGTACAGCAAGGGCAAAGCGATCCCGACTTCACCTTTGCCTATTCCGGGTACGGCGGTGATGTCGGCAGCCAGGATATCTATTACGTATCGGCCTTTACCGCTGAAGGTAAAGCCCTCGCAGGACTACGTGCTGTGTTGATAGAAACTTACCGTGCTATGCAACACGGTTTTGTCGATAGTGAACTGGAACGGCACAAGGCCGAAATGCTCAGCAGCGCCGAACAATCTGCCAAGGAAAAAGACAAACAGCGATCCGGCAGCCTTGCCGCTCGCCTGGTCAATTACTTTACAGATGCCCGGCCGGCCCCGGATCCCGAGCAGATCCTGAAACTTTATCGACAATTATTGCCCACCCTTACCCTTTCCGATATCAATCCGCTTCCGCGAAAATGGCTCAACCAGGCCAACAGAGTCATGGTAGTAACCGGGCCGGAGAAAGAAGAGAGGCCCCTGCCCTCCGAATCCGAGCTCACCGGACTGCTGGAAGAGGTGGAAAACATTGACCTGGAACCCTGGGTGGATGAAGTTTCCGACGCGCCCCTGCTTTCAGCTACCCTCCATCCCGTTGCTGTGGCTTCAACTACCGCGTTTACCGAACTAAGCGTAACGGAACTTACCCTGGAAAACGGCGTAAAAGTCGTTCTCAAACCCACGGATTTTCAAAATGATCAGATTTTGATGGGTTCTTTTAGCCCCGGCGGCCATTCTCTTTACGAAGACGACGTTTACCAAAGCGCTTCCAACGCCGGCGCCCTCATCAATCTGGCGGGACTCGCCGAATTCAGCCTGCCCGAACTGGAGAAAAAGCTGGCGGGAAAGAATGTATCCGCAGGCCCGTATATCAGTGAGCTTTACGAGGGCCTCAACGGAAGCTGCGCGGCCGAGGACCTGGAAACCATGCTGCAGCTGACCTATCTTTACTTTACTCAGCCGCGCAAAGACAGCATCGCCCTCGCTTCTTTTTTGAGCCGACAACGGTCTATCGTAGAAAATATGTTCTCCAATCCCTATTACTATTTTGCCGGGGCAAAAAATCAAATAAAATACAATAACCACCCCCGGCGGCAGATGACCCGAATGAAAGATCTGGAGGAAATATCTCTCGACCAGGCCTATCAGATTTATAAAGACCGCTTTGCCGATGCCAGTGACTTCACCTTTGTATTTACTGGCAACTTTGAACTCAGCGAGATTTTGCCCCTGCTGCAAATCTACCTCGGTAATCTGCCGGCTACAGCCCGTCGGGAAAGCTGGCAGGATGTGGGCGCCGATCTGACGCCGGGTAAGATCGATACGACGATTTTCCGCGGAAAGGCGCCCAAATCACTAGTGGAACTGATTTTTCACGGCGATTTCGATTACCAGGACAGTCAGAAACGATACGATTTCTATTCCATGGTGGAGCTGGTCCGCATTAAGCTTCGGGAATCCATGCGTGAAGAGAAGGGAGGGGTCTACGGCGTGCGCGTATCCGGAATCGCCCAGCAATTCCCCGATCCGCGATACCGGATCACCCTCAGCTTCAATGCCGATCCGGAAGAAACGGATATGCTGATTGAAACAGCCATGAGCACCCTGGATCAGATCCGGCAAAACGGCGCTTCGCAAGAGGATTTGGACAAAATCAGAAACACTCAACGGCAATCCCGCATCAAAAATCTTAAAGAAAACGGATTTTGGCATGGACAGCTGCTGGCACGCTACCGGCAAAATATCCCTCTCGATGGAATTAAATTAGAGCGATACGAAAAGTACGTCAATGGATTGAGCTCCGTTGCTATCCAGCAAGCTGCCCAGCACTATTTCACCAAGGATAATTTTATGCAGATCCTGCTGATGCCGGAAAAGGAGTAAAGATGGAAACAGCAGTCATCCCGGGTTGCGGGATGACTATTGTTTTCGGTTTACAGAAAAGCATCTGCGACCATGAGTTCTTTAGTTGCGTGACCATAGGTATAGAACCCTTCGTCAGATTTCATGCCTAATTTGCCGGCCGTTACCATATTGACGAGCAGCGGGCAGGGAGCGTATTTGGGATTACCAAATCCATCGTGCAGTACATTGAGGATGGACAAACACACGTCCAGCCCGATAAAATCGGCCAATTGCAAGGGGCCCATAGGGTGCGCCATCCCCAGTTTCATGACGGTATCGATTTCTTCCACACCGGCAACGCCCTCGAAGAGTGCATGGATAGCTTCATTGATCATGGGCATCAAAATGCGATTGGATATGAAGCCGGGATAGTCGTTAACCTCAACCGGAATTTTGCCCAGTTCTTTTGCCAACTCCATGACCGTACTGCTCACCTCATCCGTGGTAGCGTAACCCCGGATCACTTCGACGAGTTTCATGATGGGTACGGGGTTCATAAAATGCATTCCAATCACCCGCTCCGGCCGGCTGGTGACGGCGCCGATCTTAGTAATCGAAATAGAGGAAGTATTGGAAGCCAGGATAGCTTCCGGCGGGGCGCTTTGATCCAGCTCCCGGAAAATATTCAGTTTGAGTTCCGTTTTTTCAGAAGCGGCCTCCACAACCAGCTCAGCCCGACGGCTTCCGGCTCCAACTTCTGTGAAGGTTGTAATCCGGTCTAAGGTAGCTTTCTTGTCCTTTTCACTGATCTTCTCCTTTTTCAACATCCGGTCGAGATTCCGTTCAATGGTCGCCAGACCTTTTTCTAAGGCCCGTTCAGACACATCGACCAGCGAAACCTCGTAGCCGTTCATGGCAAAAACATGGGCAATTCCGGCTCCCATCGTTCCGGCTCCTATTACCGTTATATTTTTCATAATTGCAAGGTTTTATTTGAGCAGTGATTCTGATACCGGCGAAAATATAGAATTTTTAAGGTTTGATAAAGTTGGGGCACCAATAAAAAAGGCAACCCCAAGATGGGATTGCCCTTTTCCAGGATCTGCTGATTATACTAACCTTTAATGATCGAGCAAAAAAACAGTCTGAAGAGGATGGTTTACTTCTGATTCTTCTTAAAATAAGAAGACTCAACCGTTCCACCGTCCTGAACCGTTTCCAGACGATCCTTAAATTCGTTGGAAATTTCCAACTGATCCTTTCTCGCGTAGATTTCCTTAAGAGCGATAAGGGTATTGACGTCGTTCGGATTCAGTTTTTCACAGCGCTGAAAATAAGGCAGGGCCTTATCAAACTGGCTGAAGATCTTTTCCTTTAGCGCTTCGTATTTTTCAACACCTTCTTTGGAGTAGTCATCGGCCAGCTTCTGCAGTTCTGTGGTCATCGAAGCAGCCTTGTTGTAATACAAAGTTCCGATGCTGTAAATGGCGTCGAAGTTATTTTCCTCTATTTCCAGCGCCTGCTCGTAGTATTTCAGTGCACCGTTGAAGTATTCTTCGGCTTTTTCATCATTACCCGCCTCAATTGCTTTCTGGTACAGCTGGTCATAGACATTTCCGGTAGTGGTGTACAGTGTTACGTTTTCCGGTTCCTGCTGGATAGCTGCCTGCAGTTTAGTCAGCAACTTATCCAGTTGATTGGTGCGCAGAGCGTGGTTAATGTCAGCAAAGAGCAGCGACAAATCATCCGGATACTTTTCACGACCGGTCTCCAGATACTTATAAGCCGCTTCCGGGCTTTCCTCCTGAGCATAAATTTTGTACATGGCTTCATAGATCGTCGCCTTGTCGTAATTCATGTCATAAAGTTTCTGGAAGTAGGGCTTTGCTTCGTTGAGCAAGTTAGCATTCAACGCGGCGAGGCCGGTGATATACAGCTGATTGTTGTAATCAGCTTCTGCGTCCAGGGCACTGTCTTCTCCCTTTTCTTTGAGAAGATCGTGAGCGTCAAGGGCTGATTTAAATGAGAGGTAAGCCTGAGAGTATTTCTGATCCTCATAGTTAAAAACACCGAGGTTACTCAGGTTAGCCTGCACGGCCTGAATACCTTTAATAGCATCCTTCTCTTCAAATCTTCTGTCGGCGTTTTCCAATCCTTTTTCGTAGGCGCTGTAGGCGATGATGGCCGGATTGTCTACCTGTGGAAGCTTGGAAGCATCACCGAAGCCCAGTTGGCGAACGGTAACTACCTGCGTAGCGATTTCGTTATAGATCTCGCCCATCGTATTCCAGGCCTTCCCCCATACTTTACCTTCCGGCATTTCCACGGCTTTATCGATGGCCGCTTTGGCCTCCTTGAGTTCCGCCATGTTATTCTCAGGATCCAGGTTATAGCGATTGAATGCTTTCTGTGCGTCCTTCACCAGGTCTTTAGCATCCTGTGCCTGCACAGATACGGCAACTATGAACAGGGCTAGAAGACCTAAAACTAATTTCTTCATAATGAATTTGTGTTTTAGTTTAAATACTTTTTTTTGACGCTCAATCGATTAAAAGATACTAAAAAAACCTTTAAATCTGAGCAACATAATGTTAAAAATAGTTAACAGAGTACCGGGTTTACCTTTTCCGACCCGGAAGTAACTTAGTCTTCCGATTCTGTCGATTCCTCATTTTTCTCTACGGTCTCCTCCTCTTCCACTTCTTCTCCGTTATCTCTCACTACGGCTACGTCGGCTATTTTATCACCGTTCTCTATTCTGATAACGCGCACGCCCTGGGTAGCACGGCCCATGACCCGGATATCGGAAACGGCAATGCGAATCACGATTCCGGAGCGATTGGTAATCATGAGATCATCCTCCTCCCAGACCGATTTGATAGCCACGACAGGACCGGTTTTTTCTGTCACCCGTAGTGTTTTAACTCCTTTGCCGCCACGATTGGTCAGTCGGTATTCTTCAAAGCGGGTACGTTTTCCGTTTCCTTTTTCCGATACGACCAGAATAGTCTGTTCTTTATCTGCCGGATCGATGCATACCATACCAACGGCGGCATCGTCATTTTCTTCGTCAAGCGCAATGCCCCTGACCCCGGCGGCGGTGCGACCCATTGCTCTGACTGCCGATTCGTGGAAACGAATACAACTGCCGGAGCGGGAAGCGATGAACACTTCTTTATTGCCGTTGGTCAGTTTAGCTTCCAGCAATTGATCGCCTTCGTTAATCGTAATGGCGATGATGCCGCCGGCTCTTGGTCGGGAGAAAGCCTCTACTGCCGTTTTCTTAACGAGCCCCTTTAAGGTGGCGAACACAATAAAGTGGTTGTTGAGAAACTCTTCATCTGTCAGATCCTGAATCTTGATATAGGCCTTAACCTTATCGTCTTTAGAAATCTGAAGTATATTTTGAATGACGCGGCCACTAGCTGTACGCGTTGCCTCAGGAATTTCAAATACCCGGAGCCAGTAGCACTTTCCCTGTTCGGTAAAGAGTAAAAGGTAGTTATGGGTACTGGCCACAAACATATGTTCGACGAAGTCAGCATCACGGGTTTTACTACCCCGAGAACCACGACCGCCTCTGCCTTGTGTTCTAAATTCACTGATCGGCGTCCGTTTGATGTATCCCAGATGAGAGATGGTAATAACCACGTCCTCTTCTTTGATCAAATCCTCTATACTGATCTCTCCCTCGGAATAACTGATATCCGTCCGGCGTTCATCGCCGTATTGTTCTTTGACTTCCTCCAGCTCCTCCTTAACAATATCACGTTGCATTTGCTCACTGGCGAGCACAGCTTTGTAATGAGCGATTTTTTCCTGGAGTTCCTGGTATTCGCTTTTGACTTTATCGCGTTCCAGGCCGGTCAGTTTTTGCAAACGCATATCGAGGATGGCTCTGGCCTGTACCTCGCTCAGTTCGAAGGTGCTCATCAGCCCTTCGCGCGCTTCTTCCACCGTGGAGGATGCCCGGATAAGAGCAATCACCTCATCGAGGTGATCCAGTGCAATGAGCAGCCCTTCCAGAATATGCGCACGTTCTTCGGCTTTGCGCAGCTCGTAACGGGTGCGCCGCACCACCACCTCAATGCGAAATTTGATAAATTCCTCGATAATGTCCTTGAGGTTCAACAGCATAGGACGGCCGTTGACCAGTGCGACATTGTTGACGCCGTAGGAGGTCTGCAGGGGGGTAAATTTATACAGCTTGCTGAGTACGACCTTGGCCATAGCATCGCGCTTGACCTCCACGACGATGCGCAATCCCTGCCGATCCGATTCATCCCGGATATCGCTGATCCCCTCAATTTTCTTTTCATTGACCAGATCGGCTATTTTGGCAACCAGACTGGCCTTGTTGACCTGATAAGGAATTTCGGTAACGATGATACGTTCTTTCCCGGTATGGCTGGTCTCGATATCGGCTCGCCCGCGCACCACTACTCTTCCCCGGCCTGTTTCGAAGGCCTCCTTCACCCCCTGATAGCCATGGATGATTCCTCCGGTGGGAAAATCAGGCGCAGTAATATGCTTCATCAATTCTTCGATACTAATATCAGGATCGGCAATCGTGGCGATAATGCCGTTGATCACTTCGGTCAGGTTGTGCGGCAACATGTTGGTAGCCATGCCTACCGCGATACCTGAAGCACCGTTAATTAACAAATTCGGCAAACGGGCCGGCAGAACGGAAGGCTCCTCCAGGGTGTCGTCGAAGTTCAGTTGGAAATCGACGGTTTCCTTTTTGATATCGGCCAGCATTTCCTCGGATATACGCTGAAGACGGGCTTCTGTATAACGCATAGCCGCCGGGCTGTCGCCGTCCATAGAGCCGAAGTTCCCCTGGCCGTCAACCAATGGATACCGCAGCGACCAGGTTTGCGCCATGCGAACCATGGTGTCATAGACGGAAGAGTCGCCGTGGGGGTGGTATTTACCTAATACCTCCCCGACTATACGCGCTGATTTTTTATGTGATTTATTGTAGGTAAGGCCCAGATCGGACATACCGTACAGGACGCGGCGGTGAACGGGTTTCAAGCCGTCGCGAACATCGGGCAACGCCCGGGAAACGATCACCGACATCGAGTAGTCGATGTAGGCGGACTTCATTTCCTCCTCTATATTAATAGGAATTATACGCTGATTCGGAGACATGTAAGCGAATTGTACTATTTCAATTAATCCCGGTTCTGCAAACCGGGGTTTTCTCTTTCAATATCAATGAGTTAACAACATTTAACAAAATCCAGCCATTAATGATTCCTTTGACAGCCGGATAAGGTTTTCTCTGTACGCCACTCAATCGGCGCTGAATGACAGGCAAAGATACAAAATTTCAGTTTCATATCCGTCTATGATTTGATTTTTGTTGTCCTGGAATACGCGCTGTACGAAGCCGGTCAAACAGCGGGCCACCTAGCCTGAAAGCCGGAGAACTATTCTCTCCTTTTTATGTTGCCAAGAAAAACAGTAATTTATGTTCTCTCCCTACCTAGATGGCGCTTTACTGATCTGGTTGTATATGAGTATACTCTTTATGGTCGCGCAAGGATTAAAAGACAATAGCATTGCCGATATAGGCTGGGGTGCCGGCTTTGTGCTGGTAGGCTGGTGGACGCACTTCTTCTTTCCGCATGAGTTCAGCTGGTTGCCGGCGCTGCTCGCTACCCTGTGGGGGCTTCGCCTGAGTTTATATCTGTTACTGCGAAAGTGGAAAGAAGGGAAAGAAGACTGGCGTTACGCCCGCTGGCGTGAACAGTGGGGACGATGGGCCGTCCTGCGGGCTTATTTTCAGGTGTTCCTGCTCCAAGGGGTCTTTATGTGGATCATTGCCCTGCCGCTTATGCAAAGCCCTGCCGAAAGCCACTTTCACCTCTTTCAAATTCCGGGTATCGCGCTATGGCTCTTCGGGTTTTGCTGGGAGTCGGTTGCTGACTGGCAGTTGCTTCGTTTTAAATCAAAGCCGGAAAACAAAGGGGCTGTTCTTCGCGAAGGATTGTGGAAACTCTCCCGTCATCCCAATTATTTTGGGGAAATCGTACTCTGGTGGGGTATTTTTCTCGTCAGCTTGCCCTATGGCTCCTGGTGGCTCCTGCTACTTAGCCCGCTTACCATTACCTGGTTACTGCTGCGCGTTTCCGGGATACCGCTTTTGGAAGAAAAACAACAAAAAGATCCGGCTTATCAAAAATACGCAGCCGAAACAAATGCGCTCCTTCCCGATTTTAGCAAAATAGATAAGGAGACATTTTTCTAACTTTGTGGCCCTTTTGCACTAAAATTTAATTATGTCCGAAGAAGTCAAACCATATGACAGCCAGTCCGGCAGCAAGAAGAATCAGGTTTCCCGCATGTTCAACCGGATTGCCCCCTATTACGATTTTCTCAACCGCCTGCTCTCGCTGGGTATTGACAGCATCTGGAGGCGCCGTGCTATCGCACAGCTCAAAGAGGGACAACCCCGGCTTATTCTCGACGTAGCCACCGGCACCGCGGATCTGGCCATCGAATCGGCCCGGCAATTAGATCCCGAGCGAATTGTCGGGGTTGATATTGCCATCGACATGCTGGAAATAGGACGCAGCAAACTACGTAAACAAGGACTTGATACCATCATCGAGCTAAAGCAGGGCGACTCTGAAAATCTCCCTTTTCCGGACAATACCTTCGACGCCATAACCGTTGCTTTTGGTGTTAGAAATTTTGAAAATCTTGAGAAGGGCCTGGCCGAAATGCGGCGGGTATTAAAGAAAGACGGGCAAATGGTCGTCCTGGAGTTTTCAAAACCTCGCTTATTTCCCTTCCGGCAACTTTTTAATGCCTATTTCAAATACATTTTACCCCAGATAGGTCGTTTAACCTCCAAGGATCCCAAAGCCTACCGGTATTTGTACGAATCGGTTCAGGCTTTCCCCGACGGAGAAGCTTTTCTCCGGATTTTGCAAAAAACAGGATTTAAATCAAATCAATGCATACCGCTAACACTCGGAATCTGTTCCATATACTCGGGGGTCAAATAGTACTCCTTACTTTTTTGACGCTCGTCTTTTGTATGCCGGCACAAGCACAGAAGTTTTATGGTCCTGGCAACTACAACTTCTTAGACTTCCAACAAAAGCCTTACTATTTTGGTATTACCCTCGGGTATAATACCTCCCGGTTTAAACCTTTCCGTTCTTCCGACTTCATCCGTAATGACTCCATTATGGGGGTGGAATCGGTGAGTGGACCGGGCTTTAACCTGGGCATTGTGACCAATATCAAAATTGGAAACTATTTCGATTTCCGTTTCCTGCCTACGCTTTCCTTCGGAGAACGCAATATAGAATACAACAATACCCGTGGCGAGATTCCCAGAAGCATTCGCCGTGTAGAATCCGTATTTGTGGAAATGCCTTTCCACATGCGTTATAAATCAGTTCCCTTCAACGATATTCGCCTTTTTGTCATCGCCGGCGTGAAGTACTCCTTTGATGTAGCCAGTGATTCCCGGAGCCGGCAGGCAGAGGAACTTGTCAAGATCGCACCCAGCGATTTCCATGTGGAATACGGCGCCGGTATACAGTTTTTCTTCCCTTTCTTTATCTTTTCTCCCGAGTTCAAGATTTCCCACGGGCTGGGCAACACCCTAATCATCAATCCCAATCTGGAAGAGTCCAATGTACTGGAAAAACTGCTGTCCAGAACCTTTACCATCTCCCTGCACTTTGAGGGGTAAGCACCGGGACGCGCAAAGGAGCTATTCCAGCTGGTTGTTCTCGCCGGACGATCAGTCCTGGCAAGCCTTATCCACAAAGGCGATTATGTCTGGGAAAAAAAGGTTGAATTCAGCGTTGAACTCATCGTAATCGCGAATCAGGCTTTTCACTGCTTCATTGAGCAGCTGCGGCTTGGAGGCGCGTCCTTTCATCCGTTCAATAGTGAAAGCTACCCCGTCGAAGGAAGCGTAGCGAATCAGCCAGTTGTCGGCAACCATCCTGGGCAGGCGCTTTTGGAGAACCGGAGGCATGAAATCAATGTTCTCATTCAATTTCCTGTACATCTGTTCAGCAAAATCGACCAGGCGCTTGTCGCTGTAGGCTTCCCAGTTGCTGGCCAGCAAATGATCGTAAAAGACATCGACAATAACAGAGGCGTATTTGCTATGGGCCGCATACAAGCGCCGCACACTGCGCAGCACCACCGGATGGGTATCGGTATAGCTGTCGATCCGGCGGTGCAACAAGATACCTCTACGGATGCCCTCAGGGTAAGAATTCACTTCCCGGTTCTTGACGAAATCGGCGATAAAGTTACCGATCAGCAGATCTTCCTGGTCACAGGATAAATACATATGGGCTAAAAAATTCATCAGGGGCTCCCTTCCATTTTATATACAAACCGCTATCTTTGCGCCGATTTTAAATTTGTGTTCTGTATTGGTTGTCAAAAAGAATGCAAAGATAGTGAATATCAGCGACCGTCCTCGTTTCGGTCACCGATCAAAATAGACCTTTTATTTATGGGATTAAGATGTGGAATTGTAGGATTGCCTAACGTAGGCAAATCGACGCTTTTCAATGCGCTCACCTCAGCAAAGGCACTGGCCGCCAATTACCCTTTCGCTACTAAAGATCCGAATGTGGGCATCATTACCGTTCCCGACCAACGGCTCAACCGGCTGGCGGAACTTGTTAAACCTCAAAAGATACTGCCAACCACGGTTGAGATCGTCGATATTGCCGGCTTGATCAAGGGCGCCAGTAAAGGAGAAGGCCTCGGTAATCAGTTTCTGGCCAACATCCGGGAGGTAGACGCCATCATCCATGTGGTTCGCTGTTTCGAGGATGAGAATGTCGTGCACGTCGATGGCAGCGTCGACCCCGTGCGGGATAAGGAAATCATTGATACGGAGCTCATCCTCAAGGATATCGACACGATGGAAAAGCGGCTCGATAAACTGCGCAAGGCAGCCAAAAGTGCTAAAAAAGAAGATAAGCTGGCACTGGAACTGGCCGAGCGCGTTCTGACGCATCTGGAAGAAGGACTGCCCGCCCGAAGCCTGCATCTTGAAAAAGCATTCGAACAGGAACTCGCCGCCAGCTGGTTCCTGCTGACGGCCAAACCTATTCTCTACGTTTGTAATGTCGACGAAGATGCCCTCGACAGTGGTAACGATTTCACCAGCGCATTTCAGGAGGCCGTAAAAGACGAACCCGCAGAAATCATCTTCATCTGCGCTGAAATCGAAGCCCAGATTGCCGAGCTGGAAAGTAAGGAGGAACGGACGGAATTTCTGGAAGCTATGGGCCTGGAGGAACCAGGCGTCAATAAAGTGATCCGCGCTTCCTATGATTTGCTCAACCTCATCACCTATTTTACCGCTGGGGAAAAAGAAGTGCGTGCCTGGACCATCGAAAAGGGCACCAAGGCGCCGGGAGCCGCAGGGGTTATCCATACAGATTTTGAAAAGGGTTTCATCCGCGCCGAAGTCATCAAGTACAATGATTATGTCGAACTGAAATCGGAACAGGCCGTCAAAGAAGCCGGAAAAATGGCCGTCGAAGGTAAGGAATACGTCGTCCTCGATGGGGATGTGATGCTTTTCCGGTTCAATGTCTAAAAGCATGTTTAAATGAAAGTCATTGAAAAGGACTCAATCATGATTTTTTGAAGCTGAACCTTCTTAAACTTTCTTGAACCATCCCGAACCACCGCTACTACATCATCAACAAACCCTACGGTGTTCTCAGCCAGTTCACCAGGGAGATTCCGGAGCACCGGACGCTGGCTGACCTGTACGATTTCCCTAAGGATGTTTACCCGGTAGGGCGTTTGGATAAAGACAGTGAGGGGCTGCTCATTCTCACCAACGATGCCCGGCTGAACAGCCGTCTGCTCGATCCGGCGCGGGAACACGAGCGTACCTATCTGGTGCAGGTGGAACGCCTCCCCGGGCAAGAAGCCATCAAACATCTGCGAAGCGGCGTTGACATTCGTATTCAAAAAAAGACCTACCATACCCGACCTGCCGGCATCAGGCTTCTCGCCCGGCCTCCGGCCGTCCCGGAGCGGGATCCGCCCGTACGCTATCGCAAAACGGTACCTGATGCCTGGCTGGAGATCAAGCTCACCGAAGGAAAGAACCGGCAGGTACGCCGGATGTGCGCCGCCGTGGGACATCCCGTATTGCGCCTGATTCGCGTTCGTATAGAAAGCCTTGAATTGCGCAACTGGGAGCCGGGCAGCGTCCGGGAAATGAAAGGAAAGAAGCTGTATCAGCTATTGAATATCAAGTAGGGCAAACGAAAAGTACGGCTCGGCCCTTTTTATCTAAATGCTTTCGTTTTTCCGTTTTAAAAGCGCCACTCGTCCAGGTGGCTCCGGAAAATCTTGACCAGGTTTTCGGCGTCGTCAATGGCACGGTGGTGGGTGCCGGTAAATTCATAGCCTTCCCGCGCCAGCACTTTTTTTAATCCTTTCGGACGGCGAAGCCGACAGATTTCATGGTACTGCCGCTTGAGGTTGATGTGCGGCTCGACCCAATCCTCTTCCATATCGTGCAGCCGGCAGTCCTGTATGAGCATCCTTTTATCAAAACCACCCCAGGAACACAGCAGGTATTCCTCTTCAAAGATGAGGGCCCAATCCTGAAAGACTTCAATAACTTCCGGAAAGGGATCGGCCCGGTCGACCTGCGCCTGTTCAATAGAGGTGAGCTCCTGACAGAAAGGAGACAAAAAAGGGTTCAGGACGGGGCGTACAAAGCGGTTAAATTCTCCTTTCACCTCTCCGTAACGGTTCAGGCGATAGGCCCCGATTTCAATGATTTCCTGAATGGTGCCGGGTGGGCGTCCTTCCCAGCAGGTGGCCTCTAAGTCAAATACGATGAAGTTCAATGTTCTGGATTTAATGCTATCCCTTCTCCGGCCGCCTACGCGCTGTAGCGTCAAGAGCCCAGGATCAAAAAGGTTCAGTGGGCTATGAATTGGTGTTTTCCTGAAGCAGGCTTTTCAGCTCGCCGATTTGCTCCTGTAGCTCATCAATTTTTTCTTCGAGCAAGCGGTTGTTGTCGATGGTCATTTCATCGACAAAAACTGCGTTGGCCAGCGATAGGCCGAATATGCCTCCCGTGAGGACAATGAGCACGAAATAAACCCGCGTGATCCCCTTAGCCACCGGATGATCGAGATTGGCAATTACATCGGCGGCCACCTCATTCCATCCTTCTACCGTAAATAGCTGAAAGATGGAATAAGCGGCGATCAGCGGGTTACCAAAGTAGTCGCCGGCTACCTGACCATAGAAGTGGCAGGTTATCAGGGCCAGTATAAAATCAATGACCAGCAAAGCGCCCAACACGAAGACGGAAGCTTTTAGCGCTCTGCCCAGCCCTTCCATCACCTGGCTCAGGTTGGGAATAAAGCGAATAAACCGCACTAAGCGCACCAACCGGAACATCCGAAGCAGAATCAGCATGGAAGTATCCGGCACGTTGACCACGTTAACCAGCAAAGTAGGCAGACTAAGCATAATGATGGTAAAATCAAAACGATTCCACCCTAAACTGAAATATCCTTCTGGCTTAAGGTAGTAAATTTTCACAATCGCCTCTATTAGGAAGAAGACGATAAAAGCCTGGTCCAGCAAGTCCAGCCACAGGTTTTCCCGGTAGCCCGGAAAATACATCGTAAACAGCAGCGCGGCGTTGACCATGATCGCCACCATGATATTCCGTTCGGAAAGAAAAAGCTTTTTTAACATATGCGGGCGTTGCTTTTTTCGCGATCAAATTTCCATCATAGCGTATTGTTTCCAGCGAATTTTCTGCCCCAATCCGTAACCGACCATCCGGTTGTGGTAGAAGTAAAGCAGCTTGAAACTGTCACTGACGATTTGCCCTTCCTTGTTGTAGCGCAGTGGCTTAGCGACGTGAAAATTGCCCAGGCGGGTGACACCGTCTTCAATCAGCTTTTCTACCGGCCAGTGCATTTGTTCTGACAACTTGATTTCGCCGCGTTCCTCCAGGAGTACCAGTTCCCTGCGCAACTGTTGAATGACTTCCTGCATTACATTTTCAGAGAATACGTAGTCTTCTGTCGGCAAACGCAGCAAACCATAGAGGTCGAGCTTAGCGTTCTGATGTTTAAGCAATTCGAAAGCCGCAAAAGCAACCAAATGGCTGGTCAAAACAATATTGTCCTTTTGGTAGCGCTCCACAATCTTATCGGCCAGCAGCTTGGTATATTCTGATTCCCGCTGAAGATTGGCCTTCACTTCTCCTTCTATAACAAAATAATCCTTCACGTCAATCCGGTTGCCCCAGGAGTCAGTGGAGTTCCCTTCGGCATCGACCGGATTGCCGATCACATCCAGGGGCTGACCAAAAGAGAGGGTAATGTCATTCCCTTCGAAAAAAACCTGCCAGGCAAACTTGAGAATTTTGCGCAGGCTCGTGAATTCATCGCGTCGTTCGATGTAGCGCTCCTTTCCCATCTGCCGGAGATGCTGTTCAATCAGAAACTGCGCTTCCAGCACAAAATGATAACTCAGCACCAGAGGAACCACGAATACTTTTTCATCGGATCCCTTTTCAAAAATGGCCCGCTGGCCTTCTACTATTGTACCCAGCAATCCCAGTTTCAACCTGGATTCCAGGGCGCCCGAGCGGGAGCGTGTTCCCCCGGGAAAAAAGAGGGAATTCACACCGCGCTGAATCGACAGATTACTCATCGCCTTTAGCGTTTCCAGGTAAATGGGATTTTTCTTTCGGCGGTCGACCCGGTAGGCCCCCAGGCGGTTCATAAAGTAGGCGGTGTAGCCGGTGTTGTACAAATTGAGTCCGGCGCCATAAGAGAAGGACGGCAGCCCGGCAAAGGTATCCAAGGCATAACCGATCAGTATGGAATCGAGATTGCTGAAATGAGTGGGAACAATGATCACCGTCCCCTTAGTCATCAGGGAACGTACCTCTTCTACTTTGCCCTTCACGATCAGCCGGTCCTGCAAATGCAGTTTTCCGCCTTTGGCCTTCCAGAACTTCAAGCTCAGCGAAGTATTCAGCAACCGGTTGAAAAAAAAGGTCAAAAAGCGCCGGGCGAACAAAAAAGAAGGGATCCGGAAAGTACCTACGATTTCTTCGGAGTACCGGTGAATGATCTGCTGCAGGATCTCTTCGTTGATCTTTGCCGCTTCCAACTCATCCCGGTCCAGGGATTCTACCACGAGCCGCTTACGGATTTTTCGCCAGAACTGCCGCTCATTCGGAGGGTCTACTTTCCAGGGTTCTTCCTTAATCCGTATACGCTCCAGATAGATGGTCTTGGCGATGATATCCGCCAGCTGAGTATGGCTGTGCTGTTTCTTGAGTTGCTCGAGTGTAAACTCGTCAATCTCCCGGACGAAATTACGCCGGTCTTCACTCAACTGGTAAATAGGCCACTCCTCTATATCGGGAATAACGTGGGGGTATATTTTTCGATCTTCACTCATAGAAGCATTTTAAAGCCTGATTTTCAGTACCCTTTCCGGCATCTGATCACCGGTAACACTGTAATCATGCGGTTCGCGTCAGCTGTCCTGCCCCAGGGTCCAGTCATTGACCTCTTTTATAAAAGATAAAATTTCCTCTTTGCCGGTTCTTTCCCTGGCCGAAGTGAGGAACTGTTGCGGCAACTCGGCCCAGTGCTCTTTTAGCGCCTGCTGAAAAGCCTGAATATTGGCTTCCAGTTGTTTCTTCTTAGGACGGTCCGTTTTCGTGTATACGATGACAAAGGGGATGCGCATTTCCCCAAGCCAGTTAATGAATTCAATATCGATAGGCTGAGGTGGTATTTTAGCATCGATCAGGACGAAGGCGCACTGCAGGGCCGTTCTTTTAACCAGATAATCCTGGATCATTTTTTCCCACTCCCGACGCTTCCTCTTGGAAATTTTAGCGTAACCGTAGCCCGGAAGGTCTACGAGATACCAGTTGCTGTCGACCAGAAAATAGTTAATCAGCTGTGTTTTTCCCGGTTTTTTGGAGGTATGTGCAATTTCTTTTCGCCCGCACAACATATTGATGAGGGATGATTTTCCCACATTAGAACGTCCGATAAAGGCAAATTCGGGCTTCCCGTCCTGAGGGCACTGCGTTTCCGTCGGATAGCTGCCGGCAAAAGCCACGTGATTGATTTTCATAATAAAACACTATATTTTAATGTTCAGGTCGTTTTCCTGGAAGAAAGAAAAAGCGCTGGCCTCTAATCCTCCTAGTGCATTTGCAAAAGTAATAAATTGGGGCCTGAAAAATTTCCTTGATTTGGGAGGGGAAAATAATAGCCTTCCTTTTTATTTTTTGCTACGAAGTTTTCTGTTAAAAATTTGTCTAGTTGAAAAATAACCTTCACAACATTTTATCATGATGAAAAAGAAATTTCTCTTGTTGTTGTTCACTATCGGCCTGCTCCAAGTAACGGTGGCCCAGGTCCGGTTTGGCATCCGGGGCGGAATTAATGATATCCGCGAAGATGCCAGCCCGCTGACCATCATTAATCAAATCGGTGAAGAGGTAGCGGAAGTTGGGCTGAATGATACAAAACTGGGCTTGGTCGGCGGTTTGATTTTACAGGCGCAATTTGGCATATTCGTAGTTCAACCCGAATTACTTCTCAGTTCCAACACTTATGAGTACCAGGTCGTTGACCTGAGCAGTCCCAACCTGGAATCCGAGCTGGCGGAAGAGCGATTCCGCTATTTCGATATCCCCCTGCTGCTCGGCTTCAAATTTGGGCCCTTGCGTCTTCAGGCGGGCCCGGAAGCGCACATCTACGTCAGCAGCACCTCCGATCTAATTGATCTTGACTTTTACAAGGAAAGTATTGATGACTTCACCTTTGGCTGGCTGGGTAATGTAGGACTCGATATTTGGAACCTCATGATTGATTTGCGCTACGAGGGCAACCTGACCGAGCTGGGTAATTCCTTTGTCATCGGCGATCAGGAATTTCGATTTGACGAACGGCCCGCACGCTGGGTATTCTCTGTTGGTTTTCTCTTTTGAACCAGCTCTAAATTTCAAACCTTATATTGGCGTATACAACCCTTTTTGCTTTCGAGGCCTCTATACTTAAAAAGCGGCTGAGAAGATATGCCTTACGCCCCCAGCATGAGTGAAGCGGAATTAATTACTGCCTGCCTTGCCAATGATCAGTTGGCTCAGAAGAACTTGTACGAGCGGTACAAGCGGGCGATGTATACCCTTGCTTACCGGATCACGAACGACTTCGAGTTGGCCAATGATGCTTTGCAGGAGGCTTTTGTAAAGGTCTTCCGGAATCTCGACAGTTTCCGCGGAGAATCCACCCTGGGAGCCTGGATCAAAACGATCGTCATCCGCACGGCACTGAGTAAGGTACGCCGCGAACCTTCTTTCGAACCGCTTGAAAATCATCACTATCGCCAAAGCGTCGATTGGGGGCATCGCATTGATACAGAGTATCTGGAAAAAGCCATTCAGGCATTACCGGAAGGTTACCGGGCCGTATTTGTCCTCATCGAAGTGGAAGGCTACAGCCACAAAGAGGTTGCTGACATGCTGGGCATATCGGTAGGCACTTCCAAATCGCAACTCTTTTACGCCAAAAAACGGCTGCGGGAAATGCTGGAAAATATTTTGGGTTGAAATTTATTCAATAATGCTAGAGGAAAAAAATAGAAGCACCCTTCAACGGGCGCTCCGGCAGCTGCCGGAACACGAGCCGGAGGCATCTGTCTGGGAAAGCATCAGTCAAGAGCTGAAAGAAGCCGAAAGAGAAGCTGGGCTTCGGCAATCCCTGCCTCATTTGTCTACCTACACCCCTCCTGATCTCGTGTGGGAGAATATTGTTTCGGAACTTGAATCAGAGGAAGAAAAGCAGGAGGCAAAGATACGTCCGCTCTTCCCTCGCACCGCACTGACCGCCGCCGCAACTATTGCGTTGTTACTGGCAGGCCTTGCCTGGCTGCTGCTGCCCGATTCCAACAACACCCGGGTGACGATCATCAAGCGTGAAGTAAGGCTGCCGGATACTCAACTGGTGAGAGACTGGGACAAAGACGAACCCGCCTTCGAAACCGTACGAACGCAATTCGTAGAGCACCCCTTACTGCGCAGTCATCCCAAAATGCAACGACTGAACCACGAACTGGAAGAGCTCAATGCCGCCAAAGCGGAAATCGAGACCGTAATGGACAGTTACGGCCGGGATGCCGACCTGATCAACCGGATCGGACAAATTGAACGGGAACGCAGCGATGTACTCAAACGAATGGTGGCACTGAATTAGATCACAAAGAAACTCCACAGATGAAGCGCATTCATTCCTCCCTGTTATGGCTTTTCCTGTCGCTGCTAGTTAGTTTCGGGCTGACAGCTCAGACTACCTACCAAATGGTTACCAAAAAGGTGGAGCGTAGCTTCTCCTATCGCGATGGGTACGAGGTGAACATCGAAGGGGAAAAAGCCGAAGTAGTAATAGAGACTTGGAACCGCAACGAAGTACAAGTCATCATAGAGCTGAGCGCCAAACATCCCGACCAGCGCCGTGCTGAAGCGGACCTGAAGGCCATGCAATATCAAAGCGAACGGGTCAAAACCCAGATTTACATCCGCAATTACCTCAGCGTGCCGGAAGGCGCCCGGAAGCCGGAATCCCTGTTCGACACGCGCTACACAATACGGCTGCCCAAGGATTGCCCCGTGTACCTTAAAAATCATTACGGCGTAGCCCGCGTAAGCAACCTCGCCAATCGTCTGCGGGTCAACAGCGCATTCACCAAACTTGGCCTGGACAATATACAGGGCCTCATCGATGTGCGCACCCGTTTCGGTGATCTGGAAGGCTCTCACCTTGACGGCACCGTGACCATCAACTCGCGACGCTCCAATATCATCCTGCGGGAAATCAAGGGGCAATACGATATCTCAGCCCAATACGGTATACTGGAAATATTCGCCGATCAAGACCTCATCGATCTGAAAATCGATGCTGAAAATTCGGATGTCTCGCTATACAATTCAAAACTGGGCCTGTTTACCTACAACATTCAGGCTCAGGAAAGCGGCCTGCGCCTGCCCAATGAACTAGAATTCCGGCTTTTTGAAGAGGGGGTCGGCATCAAGCGGGCTACCTTTAAACCGGAACAGGAGTATTCGGCCAATATCACCATTACCATCCGTTTTGGTGAACTGCGATTGCAAAAACAATAAGGATAATGACAAGGCGGTCATCAGACCACCCGCACCAGGTAGTCTTCCCGTTCGACCATTTTGCCGAAAGGCTGCAGATCCATCCCCTGTTGGCGGGCGATGGCGCGGAAATCTTCCGCCGAATCCGCTTCTACAGCGACGAGCAGCCCGCCACTGGTTTGTGGGTCGCAAAGCAGAAAGCGACGTTCATCGGACAGGGGGGCGATGCCTTCTCCGTAACTCTCCCAGTTGCGGTGGGTGCCGCCCGGAATGCAATTTTCCGAAAGGTAATGATCAATAATATCCGGATCGAGGGTAGGCACTTTATCGTATTCTACTACGGCGCTCGTGCCGCTGGCCGCACACATCTCGGTCAGATGCCCGAAAAGGCCAAAGCCGGTCACATCCGTCATGGCCTGAACAAAAGGCAATTTGGCAAAAATCTCTCCTACTTTATTCAATACGACCATGCTGTCGCGCGCCATCGTGCTGTGTTCTGCACGTAGTTTTTCCTTTTTCTGAGCCGTAGTCAGTATGCCTACTCCCAGCGGTTTGGTGAGAAACAAGTGGTTACCGACAGCCGCGCCGTCGTTCTTCTTCAGGTGTTCTTTCGCTACCCGGCCGGTGACTGCCAGCCCGAAGATGGGCTCCGGACTATCGATGGAGTGCCCGCCGGCGAGAGGAATCCCCGCTTCCACGCAGGCTGAACGGCTTCCCTCGATCACCTCATTGGCTACTTCCGGCGGCAGCTTGTCTATCGGCCAGCCAAGGATCGCAATGGCCACCAGCGGGGTCGCCCCCATGGCGTATATATCGCTAATGGCATTTACCGAAGCGATACGGCCAAAGTCCCGGGCATCATCGACGATGGGCATGAAAAAGTCAGTGGTCGATACAATGGCGGTGCCGTCGCCGAGGTCGTACACGGCCGCATCATCCCGTTGCTCATTACCGACCAGCAAATTGGGGAAGTGAAACTGCTCCGATCCGTGTTTCAGTATATTATCCAGTACTTTCGGCGCTATTTTGCATCCGCATCCGGCGCCGTGGCTGTACTGTGTCAATCGATAAGTTGGCTGTTCTATGTCCATCGCTGTTTAATTTGATTGTGTGTAGTGGTAAAAATTGGCCGTAAATGGGAAAAAGAGAACCATGGCTCATTCCTTAACCGGTGCCTTGCGCCCGCCACCGTTTCACCGCCTTCCTGGCGGCGAGGGCAGGATCGTCCCGGTCCACTTCCAGCCGGCTGACCTTCGCGGCTGGTCTTTGTTCCAGGCCGTAGTTATAGGTTTTGTCATAATAATGCAGACCGATAGTCACCGCCTTTTCATAATCGCCCCTTTCCAGCGCTTCCAGGGCCGCCTTGAGGTGCTGCCCGCCCAGTCGTTTTTTGATTTTTTTAAAAGAAGCCGCCAGCTCTTCCCTATCGTAACCGGCATAATCGGCCAGCAAGCGTTCGACGCGCACTTGCTGCGGCGCCTCAATATGAATAAGCGGTGCCTGGCGCATCTGACGCCAAAGCCCATCCGGCAGATATACGCGCCCGATGGCCCGGCTTTCGTTTTCCAGCCATATTCTCTGCCGGCGATCCTGTCTGGAGAACTCGTGAAAGAGTAAGTTTTCGAAGTGCTCAACGGAAGGCTGCGGCGCTTCGCCCAGGGCGCCAAAAGCTGAACCCTTGTGGTTGGCCAGCCCCTCCAGGTCAATCACCTGCTCCCCCATTTCCCGGATACGCTGCAAAATTTCCGTTTTTCCAGTACCGGTATATCCGCCGAGAATGACCAGGTTGAAAGTTTCCTGCTCAAACCATTCGAGTACGTGCCGGCGAAATGCCTTGTACCCTCCTTCCAGGACGAGAACGTCGAAACCGGCAAATTCCAGCAGCCAACTCAGGCTGTCACTACGCTTGCCGCCGCGCCAGCAATGCACAGCCACTTTCCCTTCCGGCGCCTGGCGCCTGGCCTCTTCAACGAAATGACGCATCTTAGGGCCGACAAAATCCAGCCCCTCCAGCATTGCTGCGTCCGGCCCTACCTGCTTGTAGGCCCTCCCCACCACAGCCCGCTCTTCATTGCTGAACAATGGCAGGTTATAAGCGCCGGGTACATGCCCCTGCGCAAATTCCGCAGGTGTACGAACATCAAATAAGGGCCGCTCTTCCATCGCCACCAGTAACTCATCTATGCCTACTCGCTTTGCCATTTATTATTTCCTCTTTCTTATTTCTTCTTTCATTCCTCCTTCTCCCAGGCCATCGTCCGCTTCACCGCTTTCTGCCAGCCCCGGTATAGACGCGACTGATCAGCTTTCTCCATTTTCGGCTCGAAGGCCCGGTCAAGATGCCATTTTTTCTCAATATCTTCCATCGACCAGTAATCTACAGCCAACCCGGCGAGGTAAGCCGCGCCCAGGGCAGTGGTTTCAATGATCTTGGGCCGTTCTACTTTTACGCCCAGGATATCGGCCTGAAACTGCATGAGCAGATTGTTGGCGCTGGCGCCGCCGTCGACACGCAGTACTTCCAGGTCTAGTTCGGCATCCTTGCGCATGGCGTCCAGGACGTCCTTGGTCTGGTAAGCCAGTGATTCCAGAGTTGCGCGAACGAGGTGAGCTTTAGTCGTACCCCGCGTCAGTCCGAAGATAGCTCCGCGGGCGTACATATCCCAGTACGGAGCACCGAGGCCTGCAAAGGCCGGTACGACATAAACGCCGTCGGGATGCGGCACTTTCATGGCGTAGTACTCCGAATCGGGTGCTTCATCGATTACTTTCAGGCCGTCGCGCAGCCACTGAATGGCGGCGCCGGCAATAAAGATACTGCCTTCCAAAGCATAGTGCACCTCGCCGTTGAGTCCCCAGGCGATCGTGGTCACTAATCCTGCTTCGGAATGAATGAGCTCGGATCCGGTGTTCATCAGCAGGAAGCAACCGGTGCCATAGGTGTTTTTGGCCATTCCCGGCTTCGTGCAGGCCTGGCCGAACAGGGCCGCCTGCTGATCCCCGGCAATACCGGCGATGGGAACCGAGGCACCAAAAAAACGTTCGTTAGTATACCCGTATACTTCGCTGGAAGATTTTACCTCGGGCAACATAGCCCGTGGAACCCGCAACACCTCCAGCAGGTGATCGTCCCAGTCGAGCTGCTGAATATTATACATCAGGGTGCGGGAAGCATTGGTGTAATCCGTGATGTGTACATCGTCGCCGGTCAGCTTCCAGATCAGCCAGCTGTCAACGGTTCCAAATAGCAATTCCCCTCGTTCGGCCCGTTCACGGGCGCCTTCCACGTGGTCCAGGATCCAGCTCACTTTGGTCCCGGAAAAGTAGGAGTCGATGACCAACCCTGTATTTTCGCGGACGTAAGGTTCCTTACCGGCCTCCTTAAGCTGGTCGCAAATTTCGGCTGTACGACGATCCTGCCAGACGATCGCATTGTATATGGGTTGTCCGGTTTCCTTCACCCAAACGATAGCCGTTTCCCGTTGATTGGTGATGCCGATAGCTGCAATTTGGCCGGCCTCCACCTTGTTCTTGGTGAGTACATCACGGGCTACCTTTAGTTGGGTAGCCCATATTTCGCTGGGGTTGTGCTCCACCCAACCGGGGCGCGGATAAATCTGCGTAAACTCCTGTTGCTCGACCGCAAGGATCTCTCCTTCCTGATCGAAAAGAATAGCGCGGGAACTGGTCGTCCCCTGGTCCAGTGCTAAAATGTACTTTTGCATAAAGACAGATAAATAGGGTTTGGTGTAAAATGCAGCGAAGTCTTGGGCGAAAGCCGGTCGCTTCAGTGCAGCTAAAGTAAAAGTATACTCGACGCAAATTGGTATGAGAAAATTCTCAAACCAGTAAGGTCGGTATATGCTGACTCGAAGATGGTTTGAATTCTTAACCCATTTCGACGTGTGTTTATTTGCGTAACGATGATATTCCTTACCTTTGACCGTCGCGTTTCGGACAGATAGAGAATCATCAGTTTCCGGGCTTTTACAACTCTGTAAAACGGCTTAATATCCGGATTGTTCTCCAGTTTGATCCTGAGCGAACAGAAACATTAGCTCCGCTCGGAGCGTTTCCAAATATATTATTTCAAAACCGAAATTTAAAACGCGAAAACCAGCCAATGGAGATCTGTACCATCCCCTTTGATCAAGTTCCTCAACTTTCCGAAAAAGATATTGCTTACACCACCAGCCATCAGGCGCTACAACCTTTCTACAAATACAAGGTCGACCTGGACAGCTTCAAGAAGGTGATCAACGATAAAAAAGACGATGATACGGATCGCGAGCTACTCCACGAGGTACTCGAGCAGCAATATGAGAAGCTGAATACCACCCAGGCCGTACTCGATAACATCGAAGCCCTGCGCCATCCCGATACCTTCACCGTAACGACCGCTCATCAACCCAGCTTGTTTACCGGGCCGCTCTATTACATCTACAAGATCATTTCTACCATCAACCTCGCTGAATCGCTCCGCGGGCAATATCCGGATTACCGCTTCGTTCCCCTCTTCATCAGCGGCGGCGAAGACCACGATTTCGAGGAGGTCAACCATACCTATCTGTTTGGAAAAGAGATCACCTGGGAAAATGACGAATCGGGCGCTGTGGGCAAAATGAAAACGGAAAGCCTGCAACCCGCTTTGGAACAGCTTAGAGAAATTCTCGGCAGCTCCGACCGGGCCGATAAGGTGTACAATATGATCCACGAGGCTTATACCTCTCATGAATACTATGGTGAAGCCACCATGCACCTGGTGAACGAACTTTTTAAGGCCTACGGGCTGGTCATTATCAACATGACCAATGCCCCGCTCAAGAGGCGATTTATCCCCATCATGCGGGAGGAACTGATCGAACAACCTTCCAAAGCGCTCGTGGAAACCACCACGGCCCAGCTGGAAGCGGCCGGCTTTTCGGGGCAGGCGCACGCCCGCGAGATCAACCTGTTCTACCTCCGCGATCAGCTGCGCAACCGTATCGTGGAAGAAAACGGATACTACGAAGTCATCGATACCGATTACCGCTTCTCTAAAGAGGAAATACTGGAAGAACTGGAACAACATCCGGAACGCTTCAGCCCTAACGTGGTCATGCGGCCCTTATACCAGGAGCTGATCCTGCCCAACCTGGCCTATATCGGTGGCGGCGGCGAAATATCCTACTGGCTGGAACGGCAGACCCAGTTCGAACACTTCGGCATCAACTTCCCCATGCTGGTCCGGCGCAATTCCGCCCTCTGGATCGATAAAGGCTCTTCTAAAAGAATGGATAAATTGGAACTCTCCATCGAAGATCTTTTTGAAGATGTGGAGGTACTGGTTAAACGCTACGTCAAAAAACACACCGAAAACGAACTGAGCCTGTCGGAAGAGAAGCGTCAACTCAAGGAGATCTTCGATCAGATTATCGAAAAGGCGAAAGAGATCGATAAAACACTGGTCAAAAGCACCAAATCGGAACACGCCAAGGTGATCAACAGCATGGAAACCCTGGAAGGCAAGCTCATCCGCGCCGAGAAAAACCGCCACGATATCGCCATCAACCAGATCCGCTCGCTCAAGGACAAACTATTCCCCGAAGGCGGCCTGCAGGAACGCTACGAGAACTTCATGAATTTCTACCTGCGCTATGGGGACGAATTCTTCCAGGTGCTAAAGGAAAACCTGCACCCACTGGAGCCGGGATTTGTGGTAATTCGAGACAATTAGAAAATCCTCATGTTATTCTCAGTAGACGGAACGTTCTATGATCCTCTATCAGCAGTTAGAGTTGGAATAATCGAAGTAATTGAGTTACCCATTACCGATAATCCTCCCGGGCCGGCTGGAACACATCCACCAGGCGGCAATCCGTCAGGGCACGAGCTGAATGGGGGACGTTGGAAGGAATGACGATGACCTCTCCCGCTTTGCAGACATGCGTCTTGCCGCCCACCGTCATTTCCAGCTCGCCGCTGAGTACGTTGGTGACCTGTTCGTGCACGTGATGGTGCTCGGGCAATTCACTGCCGGCGAGCACGCGGAAGTGGGCGACGGTCATGTTATCCGTGTGGATCATCTTGCCGAAGAAACCTTTGATGATTTCTTTTTCTTCGACGCCGGAGAGAGGAACGAAAGGATTCATGTTCTATGGTTATTTTGAAAAAAAGAAAATTTTCCGGCGTCGAAAATAAAAAGGATTTCCAGTAAATGAAACCGGAAGTGATTATAATCGGAGCAGGCCTCTCCGGGCTAACCGCAGCCTACCGGCTCCGGCAAAGAGGAAAAGAAATTTTGATCCTGGAAGCAGCGCCCCGAATCGGTGGTCGTCTGCATTCGGCCCCCAGCCTGAATGGCGAGGGTTATTTCGAACTCGGCGCCACCTGGTTCGGCGACAAACACATTCATTTAAACCAACTGCTTGAGGAAGTGGGTGTTCCGCGATTCGAACAATACGAAGAAGGCAAGGGTTGCTACGAAGTGATGTCCTTTCTGCCCGTACAGCATTTTGATATTCCACAGGAAAAGGAGCCGTATTATCGCATCCAGGGGAGTTCGGAGGCGCTGACTCATCGTCTGGCCGACCTGGTAGGGCGCGAGCGGATTTACACCGGCCGGCGCGTCACGCGGATTGAAGAAAAGAAGGACGGAATATCGGTCCAAACGGCGGGAGGAGACCGGTTCGAGGCGTCTTTTGTCATCACCACCCTGCCCCCGAAATTGCTGGAGCATACGATCGGCTTCTCCCCTACTCTTACTCCCAAACTCCGGCAGTTGCTGCGCCGCACCCATATCTGGATGAGCCAGTCCATCAAGTTTTATGTGGAGTACGAACGTCCGGAGTGGCGCGAGCGCGGCTTCGCCGGTTTCGCCATGAGCCAGAACGGCCTGATTCAGGAACTGCACGATCATACCTCCAATGACGAAAAGGCCTTCTCCCTGATGGGTTTTCTGTCACAAAAGGCGCACCTGCTCACGCCGGCGCAGCGCGAGCAGTCGGTGATAAAACAGCTACAGCGTTTCTTCGGCGACTGGGCAGGGGATTACCTGCAGTACGTGGAAAAGGTGTGGCCGGAAGAGCCGCTAACTTCGACACCGGAAGTGGAGTTTATCAACGTCAATCCCGGTTACGGTCACCCACTGATGCAGGAGCCCCTGATGGGTGGATGGCTCCTGCTGTCAGGTACGGAGACTTCTCCGGTGTTTGGCGGCTATATGGATGGGGCGGTGTACGCGGGGACGCGGGCGGCGGCGTACGTTTACGAAACCTCGAAGGTGTGTTGATTACCCATAAGTCCGGTTTTGGCTACTTCTACGGTTCATCTGTT